>JBQCGX010000066.1:0-19307 GCA_051955255.1 Agriterribacter sp.
AAAGGTTTGTACCCGTCAAGCCTTATGCCCAGGGTTTTATCGGCCCCAAATAACAGCGGTTTTCCCTGTTCAAGAAACAGGGCATGCTGGGGCTTTGAAGCTTTTTCGGTAAACACTTCAAAAGCACCGTCGTTAAAAATGTTACAGTTCTGGTATATTTCGGTAAACGATGAGCCTTTGTGCTGACTGCTCCTGATCAATATTTCCTGCAGGTGTTTGGGATCGCGATCCATGGTGCGTGCTATAAAACTTGCATCTGCACCCATAGCAAGCGCTAGCGGGTTAAATGGATGATCGATACTGCCTAATGGCGTTGACTTGGTAACTTTCCTCTCTTCCGAAGTGGGCGAATATTGGCCTTTTGTTAAGCCGTAGATCTGGTTGTTGAACAGCAGGAAATTTACATCGAAATTCCTCCTGAGCAAGTGTATGGTATGATTGCCTCCAATGCTCAGGGCATCTCCATCGCCCGCCACAATCCAAACCGACAGGTCGGGCCTTGTAGCTTTTAATCCTGAGGCAATGGCCGTTGCCCGTCCGTGAATGGAATGCATGCCATAAGTATTCATATAATAAGGAAACCGCGACGAACAACCGATGCCGGATATAACAACAATGTTTTCTCTGGGTACGCCTAACCCTGGCATAACTCGTTGCACCTGCGCAAGTATGGAATAATCGCCGCAACCGGGGCACCAGCGCACTTCCTGGTCGGTAGCAAAATCTTTTGCTGTGAGCAAAGGATGGGATGGTATGTTAGTGGCACTCATCGTTTTGTTTAATTGGAAGAGTAAGTTAAGTAAGTTAAGCGAGTTGAGTAAGTTAAATAGTGCATTTAACCGCTTAACTTATTCCACTCGCTCAACCTGATTAACCATTCAACAAATGCGGTCGCTCTTTATATACTTTTAAAATAAATTCCCCAAACAGCGTATTGGCCCAGGCAAACCATTTACGGGTAAATTTAGAGGCATCGTTTTTATGAAAACTTTCGTGCATAAACCCGGTTCCCGCATGTGTTTTCTGAAGTATATCGAGGCATAGTTTAATTTCTTTATCGCTTGTGCTCGTCAATCCTCTTATTACCACTCCAATTGGCCAAATCATGTCTATCAGTGTATGTGGACTTCCTACGCCTTCGCCGGCTGCACCTTTAAAGAAATAAAGATTGCTGTTGCTTAAAATAAACCTGCGTGTGTTCTGGTATACAGGATCGCTGGTTTTTACATTGCTGAAATAAGGCAATCCCAACAGGCTGGGCACATTACTGTCGTCCATAAACAAATGGTTGCCAAATCCATCTGCTTCGTACGCGTATATTTTACCAAAGCCGCCATGTGTGGCGATGCCATAGCGTTGCAGGGCCGTTTGAACTTCGGTTGCTAGGGCCGTGCATTCGGCTGTGAACGATGCATCTTTTAAGATACGCGTGCTCATTTCTGCCATTTGCAGCAGGCTGGCTACGGCGAAAAAGTTAGCAGGTATAAGGAAAGGAAAAATCGTAGCATCGTCTGAAGGGCGGAAGATCGATACGATCAATCCCACAGGCTTAACAGGATTGCCGTATCCATCTCCCGGAACAGTGTCGGTAGACCAGGAAGTCGTTCTTCCAAAAGTGTAAGGTCCGCGATCTTTTTTCCGCTGCTGCTCTTTAAATGTTTTAACGGTAGAGCGCAAGGCCTCCTCCCACTTTTCATCAAAGGGAGAAGTATCTCCGGTAATCTTCCAGTAATGATACGCCAGCCTCACCGGGTAACACAAAGAGTCTATTTCCCATTTCCGTTCATGCAGTTCAGGTTTCATGGCAGTATGGTCTTTTTCCCATTCGCTGCCGGTAGGTCCGTCATTAAATGCATTGGCATAAGGATCTATCAGTATGCAATGGCTCTGCCGGTTGATGACGCCCGCAACCAGTTCGCGCAGGGCATTGTCTTCCCTCATCAGCGGCAAATAAGGCCAAACCTGCGCAGTGCTGTCGCGCAGCCACATAGCGTGTATATCGCCCGTAATTACAAATGTGTCCGGCCTGCCGTCCACGGTTTTGTGCACAACGGTTGTATCAAGCGTATTGGGAAAACAGTTTTCGAACAGCCAGGCAATTTCTTTGTTGCCAATATTCTTTTTAATGGTTTCAATTGTTTTTTCAACTGCCACACTTTTAAACTTTCTGTCTGCAACCGGTATGCGCACTATAGGAAAATCGGGGCGGGCGGGAGTGTGGGAAGATAACAGGATGCCAGCCGATGCAAATGTGGTTTGCTGTAAAAAAGTTCTGCGGTGCATGTCAAGGTGGTTTTGTATATGCAAGTTAAGGAACAGTGTTGAGCTTTCATGCGCCTGAACACAGGCTGGAGTTAGTTTACGTACCTTCGCGCCAATGAAATCTACAGTTCCATCTACCGAGGATATACTCAGCAAATTAAAAATTGATGCACTGAACGACATGCAGCTTGCCACCATACAAGCAGTGGAGCAGCACAACAATGTGGTACTGCTGTCGGCAACTGGTTCGGGTAAAACACTGGCTTTTTTATTTCCGCTATTGCAACTGTTCGATGCATCGGATAAAAAAACACAGGCGCTCATTATCACCCCTTCCCGCGAACTTGCCCAGCAAATAGAAAAAGTGTTCAGGCAAATGGGCACTTCGTTTAAGGTAACCTGTTGTTACGGCGGACATTTGAGGGAAACGGAGGAAAACAACCTGATAGAACCGCCTGCTTTATTGGTGGGCACGCCGGGTCGCCTGGCAGATCATATACGCCGTGGTAATATTACCACTGCAGCCATACGCACACTCGTATTAGATGAATTTGACAAATCGCTGGAAGCAGGATTTCACGAAGAGATGGCATTTATTGTACAGTCGCTTCCCGCAGTAACAAAACGAATACTTACTTCGGCAACCGAATCGGTTGAAATCCCGGAGTTTGTGGGATTGACCAATCCCGCCCGGTTAAACTTTATTACAGCAGCAGAACTTACTCCCGGCAAACTGGAAATATACAAAGTAACAAGCCCGGAAAATGATAAAATAGATACCCTGTTCCGGTTGATTTGTTTTATTGGCAATCGCTCCATTATTGTGTTTTGCAATCACCGCGAAGCAGTGGAACGCACCAGCGGTTTGTTGAAGGAAAAGGGAATTACCAATGTTTTTTACCATGGTGCGATGGAACAGCGCTACCGCGACGCTGCGTTGAGCAAGTTTAGAAACGGCAGTGTAAACGTGTTGGTAACAACCGACCTGGCAGCCCGGGGGCTCGACATTCCGAACATTCGTTTTATCATTCATTACCACCTGCCGCATACCGAAGACAGTTATGTGCACAGGAACGGAAGAACCGCCCGCATGGATGCAAGCGGTACGGCGATGCTTATACTATCGCCCGACGAAAAATTACCTGCCTATGTAAGTGCGGATACAGAAACATTGACGCTTCCTGCCGAATACACTGTACCCGAAAAGCCTAAATGGGTTACTTTGTTTATTGGGGCAGGCAAAAAAGACAAAGTCAATAAAATTGATATTGTAGGGTTCTTGAGTAAAAAGGGAGATCTGAAAAAAGATGATATTGGACTGGTGGAAGTGAAAGATTTTTTCTCCTTTGTTGCGGTACGAAAAAGTAAGATGTCGGCTGCCCTGCCTTTGATACAGAAAGAAAAGATCAAAAACAAGAAGGTGAAAATTGAAATAGCGAAGTGAATTTTATAAAAAAGGGCAAACCCAAAGCCTGCCCTCTTTTATGTATTCCTTTAAAGCAACTCAACTGCCTCTCTGCGAACCAGTATTCATTTGTTTGCTTACAAAACCGGTTGCCTTTGGCTTTTGAATGAATTTAGATCCCTGGTTGGCAGGCTGATTTTTTTTATTCCCCTTCTTTTTGCCTTTGTTACTTTGTTGATTCAGCAATGACATAGTTAAGTGTTTTTTATAAAGATAACGCATAATTACGGGCAAACGATATGGCAATTGATAAGGTGAATTTAAAATTGTTGCAGACGAATTCATGATGATCCTATATCGGTCGGTGTCCCGCGCCGTAGCATCCAACCTTAGAGGCAAGTTGCCACATATGAACAGCCCCGGTTTCGTGTCTCACGAACGAGGTATTACTCGTGATTCGTGGGACACGAGCCACGGCGAAGGAAAATCAAAACGATATGGCAATTGATAAGGTGAATTTAAAAATGTTGCAGACGAATTCATGATGATCCCATATCGGTCGGTGTCCCGCGCCGTAGCCTCCAACCTCAGAGGCAAGTTGCCGCATATGAACAGCCCCGGTTCGTGTCTCACGAACCACGGCGAAGGATAATTAAAATTATTGCAGGCAGGCGCCTCCCTGACTGAAAAATTAAAATAACTGCAATGTTAAATGCACCTGATTACGGTGATTCTTTAAACAAACGGGCTGGTTAACCGAAATTTTGTTACCGTGGTACACATATTGCAGTACAATAGTTTACTTTTAGAAGTCCGTCTGAAAGCGTTATCCCAATATTTTACCGAAAGCCATTGAATGTCGCAAATAAAAACAATAATCATCGTAGACGATGATGCCGGAATTGTTAAAGCCATCGAAATCATGTTACAGTTCGAAGGTTACGCCGTATCTACCTGCAACAGTACGTCAGTAATTCCTCAAATACAACAACATCCTCCCCATCTTATTCTCCTCGACCTGTGGATGCCTGTTACTAACGGCAACGAAATCTGCAAAAAGCTAAAAGCCGATGATGCCACCCGGCACCTGCCCGTTATACTCATGTCGGCAAGCACCAATATTAAACAAATTGCCATGGAGTGTGGCGCAGACGACTTTTTGGAAAAACCCTTTGAACTAAAGGATCTGATCCAAAAAGTAAAAGACCATATTTTGTAGTTGGTTAAGTAGTTGAGTAGTTAAATAGTTAAATAGGTTGAGAGAGTTGAAACCTGGTTACCCTGCTACCCCAATCAACTCACTTAACTTACTCACCGGGAACCCATGGTACAATAGTTGAAACGATACTATAAACTATGGCTATGAACAATAAGCTCGTTTCACTTATTTTTCTTTTCGTATTATCGGTTTGCTCAGGTTGCCAGGCAGTGGAAGCCATCTTTAAAGCGGGTATGTGGTGGGCTTTCTTCCTGGTAGGACTGGGTATTATTTTGATATTATGGCTGTTTGCAAAATTCAGGAAGAGAGATTAGTGCGGAGTAATACTGCGCAACCTGAATAAATTGGATAATGCATGCGTGGCGAACATTCCACAACCATGTTCATTAGCTTAACCTCAAAAACAGTAGAGTATGAAAAAGCAGAATGATCCGGGAAAAAAGGCGCCAGCCGATCTTCCTGATGTAAAAAAAATTGAAAAGAAAATCCAGACTGATAATCAAAAAAAGCCAACCGAAGTTCCGGATACGCCAGACGATGAATCGTATAAAAAGCCGCCACAGGAAATGCCTGAAAAGCCGGATGAGAACGAAGTAGAAACACCCAAGGGTGAATAAGTATCCGAATGTACTGTTAACAATTAAATGATCTATCCTTAACCTGCCATTTATACGCCGCCGGTAGTTTCGCCCGAAATTATTAACGGCTTATGAAGAAGTTTGTAACCATGTTAGGCTGCAGCCTGTTGCTGCTTTTTGCGGTAAATGCAGCAGCTCAAAAAAGTGTTGTAAAGATCAAATTGAAAGACGGAGACAACCTTAATCTCCCCGGTGCGTCTATCCACCTGTCTCCCGGCAAATACTCCGGTATCTCCAATCAAAACGGCGAATTGCTGTTTTCAAATATTCCCGAAGGAACCTATGCGCTCATCATCAGTTATATAGGATACGAAACTATTGAAAAGGAACTGGTGGTTGCGGGACAGGAATATATTTTGTCCGAAACGCTGAAACCTGCTGCAGTTACGGGTAAAGAAGTAATTGTAATGGGCGACAGGTTGAAAGGACAGGCAAAGGCATTGAATCAGCAAAAGAACAGCGATAACATTACCAACATTGTAAGTGCCGACCAGATTGGCCGCTTTCCCGATGCCAATATTGGCGACGCTATTAAGCGTGTGCCGGGCATTACCATGCAAAACGATCAGGGTGAAGCAAGAAATATTGTAGTGCGGGGGATGGGACCCGAGTTTAATTCGGTAACCATGAACGGCGAAAGAATACCTTCTGCCGAAGGCGATAACAGGAGAGTGCAGATGGATTTGATACCTGCCGATATGGTGCAAACCGTGGAAGTAAATAAAACGCTTACTGCCGATATGGACGCCGACGCTATTGGCGGTTCGGTAAATCTTGTAACCCGCGCTGCACCTAATGGCTTGCGTTTATCGGGTACGCTTGCGGGTGGGTACAACAGCATTCGCGATGGCTTTATAGGAACGGGGAGCTTTATTGCAGGTACCCGCACTCGTAACGACAAACTGGGTTTTATTGTAAGCGGCTCTTACAATAAAAATGTATATGGTTCAGACAACGTGGAAGCCACATGGAATAAGGATGTGAACGGTAAGCCTTTTGTAGACGACCACGATGTAAGGGTATATAATGTTACAAGAGTGAGAAGAAGTTTGTCGGCTAATATAGACTTTAAGATAAATCCGCGCCACACACTTTATTTAATAGGAAATTATAACTGGCGCGATGACAGGGAAAATCGCTTTCGTTTACGGCACCGTTACCGTGGCGATGAAGAGGATCAGGCAGACGACTTAATATACGACGGCAACGGCAACATTACCGGCTATGCCAACGGAGAAGTATTACGACAAACGAAGGGAGGGCTTGACAATAACCGGAATCAGAATCGCAGGCTCGAAGATCAGCGCGTTCGCTCACTGGCGTTAAAAGGCGATCATTTGTTTGGCAATCTTAAAACGGACTGGAGCGTACAGTATGCGCGGGCTTCTGAAAAAAGACCTAATGAAAGATATATTGCCTTGGGTAAAAGAGGTATAACAATTAGCCAGGATATTCTTGATCCGCAACGCCCCTTGCTTACCGATAATACGCCGCTTGAAGATTACACAAGGCTGAATGAATTAACAGAACAGTTCCAGGATCAGTTTGAGCAGGATGTGAACGCAAAGCTGAATTTTGCCCTGCCGGTTTCCATCATCAGCGGGCAGAACGGCATATTAAAATTTGGTGGTCGTTTGCGCACTAAGATCAAAGAACGGAACAATAACTTCTTTTCGTATGAGCCTATTGGTGATAACGAAGCAAATTTTGACAACATAACCGCAGTGCCGTTGGTAGACAAAACCGGTGATTTTTACCCCGGTTCCAAATACGTAGCAGGCCAGTTTATTGATCCGAAATTTCTAGGCGGGTTGAATTTTAAAAACAGCGCTGCTTTTGAAGAAACAGATGAACCGGCTGAATATCTTGCTGGCAATTACAAAGCAAAGGAAAATATTACTGCAGGCTACATCGCTTTAAAGCAAAACTTCACCGATAAATTTTCTGCCAATATCGGCGTTCGGGTAGAACATACCAGCATTGATTATAAGGGCAATATTGTGGAAGATGAAGAAGATTTGAAAGGAGAAGCTACGCTTAAAAATAATTATACTGATGTATTGCCAAACATTAACCTGAAATACAATGTTACCAGCAGCTTTGTGCTGAAAGCTGCCTGGACCAATTCAATTGCCCGGCCAAGATATTATGACCTCGTCCCTTATTTCAACATCAATCCTAACGACCTGGAGTTAACTGCGGGTAATCCTAAACTGGAACCGGTACGCGCTTCAAACATCGACCTGATGGCGGAAAACTATTTCAAATCAATAGGCTTGATATCCGGCGGAGTGTTCTATAAAAAAATAGACAAATTCTTTTACACCTATATAGACAAAAATTACACGCAGGAAAAATTTGCCGAAGATTTTGCCGGGATTAACAATCCAATCGCTACCGGAGAGAATTGGGATTTTGCTCAACGCCGCAATGGCGAAGGTGCTGATGTATGGGGTGCAGAATTGGCCTTTCAGCGCCAGTTCGACTTTTTGCCAGGCTTCTGGAAAGGGTTGGGTGTATATCTTAACTACACCTACACGCATTCCAAAACCGATGGCATATATGTTGACGGCGAAAAAATACGCAGCGATGTAAAATTACCTGGCGCCGCGCCTCATATTTTTAATGCCTCTCTTTCTTACGAAAATAAAAAGCTGGTTGTCCGCCTGTCTGCCAACTATACATCTTCGTATGTGGATGACAGTGACGACAGTGGTTATAATGAAGATGCTTTTTTTGACCGGTATTACGACAAACAGTTCTTCCTTGATGCAAATGCCTCCTACGCGTTGAACAGCAAGTGGAGAATATTTGCCGAAGCAAATAATTTGACCAACCAGCCGCTTAGATATTACCAGGGCATAAAAGACAGAACCACCCAGTTGGAGTTTTATGGTCCGAGGTTTAACCTGGGTATTAAATTCGACCTTAGCAAATAACAACAAACCGATCTTACGAAAAAAATCCCCGGTAATAACCTTACCGGGGATCAACTTTATAGTTACGAAACAGCGACAAACGGGCTGCGTATCCTAAAAGATGATCATTTAAGACTATAACATCTAACCAATAAAACAATAAATAAACAGATGAAAAGTTGGATAAGCGCTTTGCCGGCAGCATTGCTTTTTCTTTCTTCCTGCTCCAATTCTCAACATACCACACAACACACTATTGGCGATACTACCGCCATAAAACCTGTTGTTGTAACAGAAAAGGTGCTGGACGACAGCGATGATCCGGCCATTTGGATAGATGCTGCCAACCCACACAGCAGCCTGATTATTGGTACAGATAAAAATAATGACAACGGAGGCTTGTATGTTTTTGATTTGAACGGAAAGATAAATCGCGAAAAAACAGTGTTGGGTTTAAAAAGAATGAACAATGCAGACGTGGCATACGGGTTCAAGACAGACACAGGCTATACCGATATAGTTGCCGCAACAGAAAGAGAACGCAACAGCATCCGTATTTTTAGTCTGCCCGATATGAAGCCGCTCGACAATGGCGGCATTGAAGTGTTTGCCGGAGAAGCAGAACGTTCACCTATGGGCATAGCGTTGTACAAACGAGCATCGGACAGTGCAGTCTTTGCAATAGTGGGCCGTAAATCGGGCCCGGCTGAGGGATACTTATTTCAATATCTTTTAAAACCCAACGGTAAAGGCCAGGTGCAGGCAGAACTGGTGCGGAAATTTGGAAAGTATTCAGGCAAGAAAGAAATAGAATCTATAGCGGTAGACAATGAAGCCGGGTATGTATATTACTCCGACGAACAAACCGGAATCAGGAAATATTACGCCGACCCCGAAAAAGGAAATGAAGAACTGGCTTTGTTCGGGCAGGGAGAATACAAAGAGGATAATGAAGGCATTTCTATTTACAAACTTCCCGACGGAACGGGGTATATACTGGTGTCTGACCAGGCAGCCAATCGTTTTAACATTTATCCCCGAGAGGGCAGCAACGGAAACCCACATCAGCATACGCTGATCACCAGCATACCTGTTTCTACCAACCAAAGCGATGGCAGCGATGTAACTGCGGTATCTCTGCCGGGTTTTAAAGATGGCTTATTTGTAGCTATGAGTACCGACGGAACTTTCCAGTTATATAGCTGGGCCGATATTGCAAAAAAAGCAGGGCTGAAAAGTGCGGCTACTCAAAAATGATCCTTAACGATTCAATTGTTTTAGCCGCAGAAGATTCGCAGATAAGTTGCATACTATCTGTAAATCTGCGGCTGTGTGGCGGAACAACCCGGTATCATAAATTTATACCGATGTTGTTTAGCTAAGATTGCCACAGTTCCCATTTCCTAGTTCATAATTACAGCATCTTACTTAATCAGTAAAAACGTTCGCTGTTTGTCGGTCAGACCGCCGGCCGCTCCCAATCCCGTTCAGGCGGTCCGACCGGTTGCCCCATCGGCCCGCCCAAAGGGCGGTCTGATAGATGGCGTTGCCTTGAATAGTATTAACTAAACATCATTGTACACAGCAAACCACGCTTAATCTGCTGATTGTTGCAAAAATTTGCGAACTTGGGTCTAAACCAACCTCACACACATGCATACACGACGCGATTTTTTGCAGAAGCTTTCAATGGGTATCGGCGCAGCGGCCTTCACACCGCTTGCATCACAAGGCTCTCCCCTGTTTATTCCCTCCTCAAACGATCGGAAGTTAAGGGTGGCCTTAATGGGGCTGGGTGGTTATGCAACCATAGTTGCCAACGCCATGAAGGATTGCAAGCTGGCCGTGCTAACGGGCATTGTTACCGGCACTCCTTCAAAAATCGACACCTGGAAAAAAAATTACGGTATACCAGATAAGAATGTATACAACTACGACAACCTGCAAAACATTGCCAAAAATCCGGACATAGATCTGGTATATATAACCACCCCCAACTCGCTTCATTATAAACATGTGCTGCAGGTAGCCGCCACCGGCAAACATGTTATATGCGAAAAGCCCCTGGCCGACAATGCCAGACAGGCAAAGGGAATGATTGAAGCCTGCAAAAAGGCAGGAGTGAAATTTTATGTGGGATACAGGCTGCATTTTGAACCTCATACCCGAGAAGTCATTCGCATGCGCGAAGCAGGAGAGTTTGGCGCCATAAAATATGTAAACAACTTCATGGGCTTTGCTATTGGCGATCCCACACAATGGCGGCTGAAAAAGGCATTGGCCGGCGGCGGCGCTGTGATGGACGTAGGCGTGTACTCGCTGAATGGCGCCCGGTACGCTACCGGCGAAGAACCGCTTTGGGTAACTGCGCAGGAAATTAAAACCGACCCGGTAAAGTTTGCCGATGTAGATGAAACAGTTCATTTTCAACTTGGGTTTCCCAGTGGGGCCATAGCATCCTGCGGCTGTACTTACAATTTTAATTATGCCGAAAGGCTTTTTCTTGCCGGTGAAAAAGGGTTTGCTGAGCTGAAACCTGCTTTTGGGTATGGACCAATCGATGGCGCTACCCATCTCGGGCCACTTAATCAGCCCCGCGTTACGCACCAAACCTTACAAATGGATGGTATAGCCGACTGTATTTTAAACGGGAAACCAGATCCAAACGTAACAGGCGAAGAAGGCTTGAAAGACATGCTTGTGATCGACGCCATTTACGAGTCGATCAAAAAAGGCGGGGCAAAAATTCATATTGGTAAATAATAGCCTGCCGGTCAGGAAAGCTCATCAAGCTGCAACTGCATTACCACCATATCGGTAGTTGCTTCCAGTTTGGCGATCAGCCCACCCAGTTCTGCACCCGGAGCGTCAGTGCCGGCCGTAGATTCTATTTGCCTGATGGTTTCTTTAAGCGATGAAATACCCAGGCTGTCTATATTCGCCTTTATACTGTGTGCAAGTTCCGACACCTGTTTAAAGCTTTTAGCGGCATAGGCGCTTTTTACTTCCTGTATGATAGCCGGCACCTGCTCGCAAAAAACATGCAGCATTCTCTGCAGCAGCACCTGGTTGCCCTTGGTAATGTCCTTTAACAGGGTAAGATCGTACAACCGGCTGTTTGTTGCCGGTGCCGCATCGGTGCCGCTTGTGTCTGTTTGCTGCTGTTTAGAAAGGAGGGCAGCCATTTTATCCAGCAATGCCTTTTCCGTATAAGGTTTTGAAATAAATCCATTCATACCTGCTTCCAGGCATCTCTTTTCCTCGTCGTTAATAACATTGGCGGTAATAGCAATAATAGGAATAGCAAGCCCAAGATTTTCCCTGATGTATTTCGTGGTTTCAAATCCGTTCATTCCCGGCATGTGCAGGTCCATTAAAATAATATCGAACGATTTTTTTTGAAGCAGGTCAATAGCGGCGCTCCCATTGTCTGCTTCGGTAATGCTGGCGCCCGTTCTTTCAATAATAGACGAAGCAAGCAATGTATTCATTTCGTTATCCTCTACTAATAATATTGATACGTCTTTTAAAGGCTTTTCACTCATAATAAGGTATTAAACATCAACTTCCGAAAAAATCCTTTCCTACATCTGTCCTTAAAACCTCGCCAAACATAAATGATGTTTTTCAAAAATATAAAAACGTGCCGAAATTGACGTCACTATCGGCAAAGAATAAACGAATTCCATATGTTATTGAAACATAGGCAGTTTTGAACGGCAAACGGCATATAAGCTGCATGAGTGCCCAATGGAAGAAGCGGTAAACAGGGTGGCCGCATGTACATAATTTTTCCGCAACAGTATAAAGGAAATGTTAACATGGAAATAAACCGGAAGTTTAAATGAGCATATAACCTGTTTGTCCGTAAATTTACGGCCTGATTTTTGTGGAACCGGCGCCTCTTGAAAAAAGCACTCCCTTTTTCATTTAATATTTAGTATCTATTATGGCTCTTAGTCAGAGTTTACAACAAAAATTGTTGCAAAAGCTATCACCCCAGCAAATTCAGCTAATGAAGTTGCTGCAGGTGCCTACGGCCAATCTTGAAGAACGCATCAAAGAGGAGATGGAAGAAAATCCGGCGCTCGAAGCAACAGATGAAAACCATGAGGAGCAGGACGGAGAACAGGAAGAATTTGAATCGAATACGGAAGATGAATTTGAGGCGGATGGCAGTGAGGATGAATACGACAACCTCGACATAAGTGAATATGTTAGCGACGACGACGATATTGCCGATTACAAGCTAAAGGATGACAACTATCCTGAAATGGATGAAAAGCAAACGCTTCCTTTTAAAATAGAAAGCACTTTTCACGAATTTTTGCTGGAACAGCTCAGCATGCTGAACCTGAGTGAGCAGCAAAGGAAAATTGCGGAGCATATTGTGGGCAGTATTGATGACGACGGATACCTTCGGAGAGACTACGGCGCTATTGCCGATGACCTGGCTTTCAGACAAAATATTTCGGCCACCGAAGAAGAAATTGACGCACTGGTAAAGCAGATCCAGCGCTTTGACCCCCCCGGCATTTGTGCGCGTGATTTAAAGGAGTGCCTGTTGCTTCAGTTGCAGCGTAAAAAGGAAGAAGGGATAGATGTGGACATGACCATCAGCATTCTGTCGGAATACTTTGATGAGTTTACCAAAAAGCATTACGAAAAAATTCAGCGGGGGCTAAACCTTACCGACGACGATCTTAAAAACGCCATTAGCCAGATAATTAAACTGAATCCCAAGCCTGGCGGCAACATAGGCGAGGTGAACAAGGCTGAGAGTTATATCATTCCCGACTTTTTTATCCATAATAACAACAACAACCTTGAGCTTACCCTTAACTCGAAAAATGCTCCGGATCTGCGCATTAGTGAGGGTTACCGCGACATGTTGAAGGAATACGACAAGGGTAGTAAAAAGGACAAGCGTCAAAAAGAAGCGGTAATTTTTATTAAGCAGAAAATTGATGCCGCCAAATGGTTTATTGATGCTATTAAACAAAGGCAGAATACGCTGTTTACAACCATGCACGCCATCATGGATTACCAGCGTGACTTCTTTTTGACAGGTGACGAAACAACGCTGAAGCCCATGATCCTGAAAGACATCGCAGAGCGTACAGGTCTGGACATTTCCACCGTAAGCCGCGTGGCAAACAGCAAATTTGTGCAAACAGAGTTCGGGACCTACAGGCTGAAGTTCTTTTTCAGCGAATCGCTCAGTACCGAAAGCGGCGAGGAAGTGTCGACCCGTGAAGTAAAAAAGATATTGAGCGACATGGTGGAAGGCGAAAGCAAGAAAAAGCCTTTGAGCGATGAAAGACTTACGGAGCTATTGCAACAAAAAGGCTATAATATTGCACGCAGAACTGTTGCCAAATACAGGGAGCAGTTAAACATTCCCGTAGCACGGTTAAGAAAGCAACTATGACGCAATACCACAATCCAGCCGCCGGCATTCAACGGTCTCCCGCTGCAAAACTGTTCGGTAATTTTTTTTCGTGGATATTCCATCCCTTACTGGTGGGCTGTTACATGGCATTGTTCCTGATTTATGGCACAGCAGATTATTTTATAGGCATTAGCGCTGGCGTAAAATTTCAAACCCTGCTCATTTATATTATCAACAGTGTTTTCTTCCCCCTGGTATCGGTGTTGCTTTGTAAAGCATTAGGCTTTGTTCAATCTTTTTACCTGCGTACCCAAAAAGAAAGGATCGTATTGTATTCCATTACAATGATCTTTTTTTTCTGGACGTTTTATGTTTTTAAAAACAAGGCCGGTGTGCCAATCGTGATGGCTCAGATGTCACTCGGAATTTTCTTTGCATCGGTAGCCGCGTTTATTGCCAACATCTATCTTAAAATAAGTATGCATGCCATTGGAGTGGGTGGCATGATCGGCTTTTTTACAACCCTCCTGTATACTACAACCGGCATGGTGAATCTTCCGCTGGCGGCCGCTGTTCTTATAGCGGGCATTACCTGCACCGCCCGTTTGCTCGTATCTGACCATACCGCCAATGAAATAAGCTGGGGAGTAGTGGCTGGATTTCTTTGCCAGTTACTGGCAGCGTGGTTTATTTGAGCGGACAGCCGTCAGCGATCAGCTATGAGCTTTGAGTCATTGACTTAGCGGGGCTAACTGATAGCTGACTGCTGATAGCAGATCGCTCATAGCTCACACAAAAAAGCCCGGTCTCCGTAGCAGACCAGGGCTTCAACCTTAACCATTCTCTTTTCGTCCTTAACCGTTGAGGACCGTAGACTGTTTGATATATTTTTTGTCGGGCGAGTAAATAAACAGGCACGACCCACCTTTAATAGCGTCAATAATAGCCGCATGCTCATCCATAGGAATAGCCGGGCAACCGAAGCTTCGTCCTAAAATACCCCTTTCTGCCAGGTATTGCTCATTGGCATATGCCGCACCATGCATAACAATGGCTCGCCGGTAGGCTTTGTCGTTTATATTTCTCTCTACCCCCTGCAATCGCAGTGAATAGCCGTTTTCCCCTTTATATGTTTGATTTGTAATATAAAAGCCAAGACTGCTTTTGTTGGAAGCCATGATGTTTGAAAAACTGCGGGCAAATTCTGCTCCCGAGTTGCGTCCGTGAGCCACATAGGTATTAAACAGGAGTTTGGCATTCTTTAAATCAATGACATATAGCCTTTTTTCGCGCGAAGATTTTGAAAAATCTACAATGCTTAGAATGCTGTCCCTGTTTAGTTTACCTCTTACAGACAGCTTGTTGAATCCTTTCAATGCCAATTCAAGTACTTTTTTCTGGAGCCCCAGTTCGTTCAGGTGAATACTGTCGTACAGTCTTTCCGCAAAAATTGCTCGTGATTCTTTATGAAAATCGGCGGGCAGATAATAAGTGATTGCCGGGAGTACAGGAGCCGTAAAGTTTTTTTTGAATGTACCCGCTGCCAGCACCGGCAACAGGAAAAGGAGGGCATAGGCCAAGGTTTTTGACATGGGACGGATGTTGTTGGATTTAAAATTTCTGAACCACACTATAAACGATATTAGCTTTTTAATATTGTTAAAATAACAGAAAGAATAGGCAGTACTTCAGGTTAACGCTTTCTGCAGTTAGCATGCTGAAACGCGTGGCTGAATCAACAAAAATTATGCTCGTTTTCCTGAATACAGGGCTGAGGGGATTAGATTAACAGATTGTTGAGGGGTTAAGTTGGATAATTGGTTGAATAAGTTAATAAGGCAACGCCACCGCTAACTCAATCAGCCCAATTAACTAATAACCAATCACGCCCGCATTTTCCGCAGCACGTTATTCATGTCGGCTGTAATGGTATTAATGATCTCGAACTGATCGGTAATGGTTTTGTAGGCAGAGAGGGTTTTACGTACATCGCTGTGCTGCGCACCTTCTTTCAACTCACCAATACGCATGGTAAGAAGTTCCTGTATTTTATAGCGGAGATTTGAAAATCCGTGGTCCGTATTGTTTGCCAGCGGTGTTTTGTCGCCCAGGGCCAGGTGAAGGGCCGAGTTCATTTGGGCTTCTATGCTTTCTGCCACAGGTTTAAAAGCGTCGGATTGATACCTTGGTGCGAGCGATTTGGCATAAATGGCCAACGAAGCAATGTGCGAAGTAAGCATGTGATTGCTCACTACCAGTTGATGCAGCAACTGCGGATACACCTCATTTTTTTTAGGTTCAGACAGCAGGCGTTGAAACGCATCGGAGAGGTTGGCCAAAGCTACATAGGCCTCTTTGCGGGTCATCTTATATTCTATAACATCGGCCGGAGCACCATAAAATGCTTTTGCCACCGCGGTAAAGTATTTCATATTGGCATCCATCAGCTTTTCTATGTATTCGTCTACCTGCTCATGCTCCCAGCGTGGAAGAAAAAATAATGAAGCCATAAAGGCGAGTGCCGATCCGATGGCGGTATCTATCACCCTGTCTGTTGCAAGTGTGCGAAAATCGACCGGGTGAAGAAAATGAAAAGAAAGCAGCACATACAAAGTGATGCCGGCCACTGCCACCAGGTATTGGATCTGCAAAAAAGTATACCCCACTACCATCGACAGTACCATGAACCCAAACAAAACGGTATCGTCGTGCACAAAGTACAGCAGCAAAAAACCAATGCCCACTCCCACCAGGGTACCAAACAGTCTTTCGGCATTTCTCTTTTTGCTGATGCTGTAGGCAGGCTTTAAAATGGTAACTACAGTAAGCAATATCCAGTAGCTGTGACCAAAGGGAAAAAACTGGGCTATAATATAACCAGCCAGGATGCATAAGCTCACCCTGAGCGAATGCCTGAAAACATTTGAACTGAGCGACAGGTTTTCTGCCAGCAGCTTAACATCAATTTCCTGGCGCGATACAAATTTTTCAACGTCTATATCCTGTTTGGCTTCGTTGCCAGCCTCACTGCTGTAAGTGCTGTAACGATGCAATCTTTTTATACGTTCTGAAATATCTTTAATAGAATTAAGGATATGCCTCAGGCTTATAAACCCTTCAATATTTTCTGCGGTAATAACACTGTTGCGGTAAGCAGTATATGCTTCATCCGTTTCGCATATCATTTCGTCCAGGTCGCCCGTATCTTTCGAGGGGAAACCACTTTGCACTACTAATCCAATCTTATCAAGCTCGTTGGCCACTTCGGTTATCAGCACGCGAAATCTTTCGAGCATATTGCCGTTATCAAAATAATCGTGCAGCTCCTTATAGTTTTGCTGCGATGTCATTACATGCTCAAAAAGATCTACCGAATCCAGGAACATCATCAGCAGTATGCGGCCTTTTGTGGTTGATTCGCGTGTAAAGCCCCTTGCTTTAAAAAGCAGTTCGCGCAGTTGCTCGTGCTGGTTGTGTATGCTAATCTGCAATGGCAGCAGTTCCTCGTATACTTCGTTGTAACGGGTGGGGGTTTTGTACAGCTTTGCTTTTGTTTTGAGATAAGATGCGGTAGTAATGATGCACTCGCCCAATGCCTGTTGAATAAGCCTGTAAGGCCGCAATGTATACAACACCAGGCTTAGCAGCATATACCACACGCCGCCTGCCAGCATAAACAATGCGTCGTACAACACACGCTCCTGCGCATGATGCACGTCGATGTTCAATACCATTACAATAATGGCGATTAAACCTATGGAGCTGGCGCGGTTGCCATAAATGCTGATGAACGAAAGAAAGAAACTGAGCAAGGTAAGCTCTATGGCCAGCAACCAGGGATAGTAGCGGGTAAACCCGATTACCAGCGCAATAAAAAAATTGAGTGCATTGCTTACCAGCATTCCATTCCTGCGATGATGTATGGGCCCCGGCGAATCGGTTAAGCTAACCATCAATGCACCCAATGGCAATGCAATACCAATCGTCAGCCAGTCAAATTCATAAAGCACCCACGCCGGTAATATAGCACCAACGGTAACACGTATACCTTTGGTGAGGTATTGGCCGGTAATAAACTTTTTGAATTCGGTGATATAGTTCATGCAGCAGTGTTCTCTTGCAGAAACTGCAAAATTACTGCATTATGATGTGAAGTCAGGAAAGAGCAATTAGCTGTCAGCCATCAGCTTTCAGGTATTATGTTCTGGTAAAATAACCTGTTTGTTACTCCTAGCGTTTTGTCACAATATAGAACAACTGTTCCAATTGATTTTTGATCTGCTGAAAGACAAATGGATTTGCCGAAAGCTGATGGCTGACAGCTCTCTACCATTTGGCAGTGGGGCATTTGTAGGAGGTTAATGTAAATGCCAATCCCACTTCGGCAATTACATAAGCATCGCGCTGAGCGCTGAAACCTCTTTGCCTTCCTTTGGTACCAATGCGAATGCCATCGCCTGTTTCGTAAGAACGGTCCTGCAACTGATACCATGCAGTAGGCTCGCCGCTAGGCAGGGTTTGAGCAAATGCATCGGGCGCGTAGTTGGTGCTTACATCGTCGAGGTAATCGGTAGAGGTGAAGCGATAAGCTACTTCGAAAGAGAAATTAATATTGGGAGTGATGTTGTATTTAATACCCATACCCAGTGGCATACATAAACCAACTGCGCTGTATGCCTTACGCCCGGGGTATGTCGAAGAGCCTTGCCCTTCGGTTCCCAGGGGGCGCAGAAAATATTTTTTGCCGCCAAGATAAGCGTAAGGATCATAGTTAAAAGCTCCTACACCCAATGTAACATAGGGTGTAAATCTCAAATAGGGATCGCCGGGAACAAAGCGCATGAAGTTGAAATCGCCCTGCAGCGTGGCTTCCCATATATTGGTGTTAAAGCTTAAATTCCTTCTTTTCTGAAAGTTGTTCTTGCTGTATACATCGGAATAGCCTAATTGCGCATAATGTACGCCTAATCGTAATGCAATATATTCACTGAACTGTTTACGAAAGAACACTCCTATCGCCGGCTTGGGGCGGTTGAGCCCGGCATTTGTATTCAAATCGCCAAAGTAATGCGCAGCTCCCACAGTCACTCCAAATTCACCCTCCTGTACTACACCATCAACCTGTTGGGCACGGGTCGACAAAAAAGCTGCACTTACAAGCAGCAACACGGTTAACTTCTTCATCAGAACGATTATTTGTTTGGCTTTGATTATTTAGAACTATAAACCTCCGCACCCGTCACTCAGTCCTTTATGCAAAGTACAAGATTACCTCCTAACCGCAATATTATATTGTACCATTTTAATTAAATCTTAAAATTTCAGTTCCGTTTATCCAGCCCCCACGAAAGCTTGTTGCGCAGGGTTTGCAGGAAACTGTTTTCGTTCAGCCTTACCAGGCTAAGATCGAACGCTTCTTTTTTAATCGCCAGTTGAATATCCTTATTTACAATTTACTTACTTGAATCAATAG
>JBQCGX010000067.1:0-5210 GCA_051955255.1 Agriterribacter sp.
CGTTGAGCGCAGCCGGCGGTCTGACCGACAAAAGGCGAACGCATGCTAGATTTCATAAAACTGGCAGGAAGTTTTATCCAGGTCTTCGAAAAAGAATATTTTATTATTTTCAATTGTCTCCAGAAAAATTAAATCACGGGCTTTGCCGATCAGCTCAATGTGGAAGGTTTTCATATTTATTTTAGCGAGCTTAAATCCGTTGCCTAAGAATCTTTTTATTAATATCGGAACATAACAGTACTCATCATCATACAAACAAGGTCCCCCAAAAAGCTTCGAGTCTATTGTTCTGCCATTGATGGAAATCATGCCGACCTGCGGACCACCCTGAACAATTTCCGTTAAGTCGGAATAGGCGATCTCTATATCTCCGATCTTCTTTTGCACATCAAATTGTATCGGATCTTCAAATGCGTTCATGAGTATTCAAGAAGTTGAGGTAATTATATTTTTTCCACTATTCCGGCAGAGATGTGAACTGCGGCACGGGAATCAGGTGGTGGGCTTGGGTTTATTCATAAAAACTGCGCAAAAGAAAAACATCTTCCGCCTCAATCCAATAGGTGTTTCTACTATTTGATTTTTTTAAGATACAAACCTGGTTTTCATGTATCCCTTATCTGCAGTGGATTTGAGCTTTGGTTTCTACAGCAGTTGCATCAGTACAAAGATTGATTTTTTTGACAATTGTCAAGATTTATTTAAAATTGACAAGAACTTCCGGCATGAATAAAAAAGAAATCGCTTATAATACTCCGTTAGAAAAAGATGATTCGTTCGCTGATTTTTTTAATGCCATCTATCCCTTAAGCAAAAAGGCAACCAGCTTTATTAAGAGCATGAGCTATCCGCTTGCTATTAAAAAAGGCGACTTTCTTATAAAGCCGGGCGAAAAAACGAACCATTTATACCTGATCAAAAAAGGGGTTATCCGGGGATTTATTATTGAAGATGACAAGGAAGTTACTACCTGGATCAACGAAGAAAAAGAGGTTGTAAGCTCCATACGCAACCTTGGAACAGATAAATGCAGCGAAGAATATCTCCATGCAATTGAAGATTGTGAGCTTACGGGCATAGCCTACAGTGCTATTGAATATTTATACGATAATTTCCCTGCCTCTAACCGCATAGGCAGGATCATCCTGGAAGAGTCGTACAGGGCTGCAGAGGAGCGCGCCTTCATCTGCCGTATTAACAATGCTTATAAAAGATATGAAAGATTCATGCTCACGCAAGGCAATCTCATCAACCGGATACCACTCAAGTACATTGCATCGTATCTCAATATGACAATTGAAACGCTGAGCCGGCTTAGAAAAAAAAGTGTGAAGATGCCTGTTGGTTAGGTTAAGCAATTGCACTAATGTTGGGCTTTGCATTATTTACTATTGCTTATCATGTCGAAAAATAAGACGCCCGGTTTCACTGAATGCTTTTAAATTATAACACCTATTGGTTAAGATACTCACCGATGGAGTATCGAAGTAGTTTTATAGCGATAATAGCGGCTTATCACAATACTTTTTTGTTTTTATCATCGTACTGCACAAGCCGCACCACATTTTTTAACTTGCGGATGAGCAAAGCAATAAATGCCTTTTCCTGCAAAGACTGATAATCGTTCCACTCACCATCCTTATACGACAGCAGAATGTTTTTGGGATGACGGTTGATGAGCTGATCAAACTTAACAAGAATAAGATTTTTGATAGCCTTGGGAGCATAAAATACCTTCCCTGTCAGGAAATCGGACTTCCAGTTGAGGTGTAAATACATACCAGTAGTTTTAAAATTAAAAATGCGAATGCAAAGAGTGCGGAGTGACAGCGGGGAGGAACGAGGGAACAGTAAAGCTACAAAACAAAAAGCAGCATTCATAATAATCAATGGTTAATATTTAAAGGCATTTTCAAAGCAACTTTAACAGCCATGGCTTAGCAAATGCTGCAACATTCCTTCACATTTCGTTTATCCTTATTTGTTATATTTATAAGCACAAAACTAATCTTGAATGCAAGGCGGAGATTTCTGCAATCAGGCTGTCTTCTCTCCTGAAAAGAAAACGTCTTTGTAATGCTTACCAACAGCGACAATGGCGGGGCGGTACTTTATTTGGCTGACGGGGTTGGAGTATATTTTTTTTGGTGTGGAATTTGATCGCTTTGCAGGATTATGAAACAAAAATCGCTTGAACTGATCACAGCTATATTGCTGATACTGGTTACAGGTGTTTTCTGGGGCACCTGGTTTTCGCTCAGCAGGACAATGCACGTGCTGCCTTCGGAAACTTTTATTACCATTGGCAAACAGATCATGAACAATGTTGCTTTTACCATGAGCATCATCATGCCGGCTTCCATTGCAGGTTTGCTCCTTTTACTGATCGATTCATGGAAAGTAAAAAACCTGTATTTCTACTGCATCTTAGCAGCATTGCTCCTGTTTATAACAGCGCTCATCATTACCCTTACCATTGAAGTACCTATCGATAACCAGATAAAAACCTGGACTGCCACTACCACTCCTGCCAATTGGGAAGACATACGGGATCGCTGGGAGCATTATCATACCATGAGGACATTCCTTACCATAGCAAGCACTTCGTTTTTTATCATTGCCATCCTGAATAAAAAAGTTTCCTGACAACGAAGAGGGTTTTACGCGCTCTTGCATTTTTTTTGAGTATCCTGCAAATAAAAAAAGAACGACGGATTCATTTACAATACAATTGATATTCCTGAATCGCTGCCATTTTCGGGAAAATGAGTTGTATAGCGATGTTTCGTTTTCAGTTCGTCGTCATCCCATTTCGCAGTATACTCCGACCGGTAGTTAAAGTAAAAGTGAAGCTGCGGCCCATTGTGCTTAATTAACTTGGCTGGAACTTCGGGTTCGGGATGATGATACCTTTTGCCATCGGAAGAAAAAAGCAGGTGCCTGCAATCCAGTTTTTGCATCAGGCTGTCGTGTGTGCTTTTCCTGCTGCCGTGATGTGCCAGCTTCCATGCATTTATTTTCAGCCGGTCTGCTTCCTCTCCTTCTTCTTTGAGCAATTGATTAATGGCGGGCAGTAAAATGTGGGTGGGTGAATCGCCTGCAAACAAACAGGATTTGTCATCATAGCTGGCCAAAAAAGCAATGCTGCTTACATTGGCGGCGCTTTTATCGGGAGCGGGAGTAAACGCCTGCAATTCTTCCATACCAATTTCTCCAAGTATATCTCCGTCGTAGCGGTGCTCTTCTGCCCATTTATTTTCCACATCAATATTCTTCATTTCCTTATCCCAGGCAGCTATCAGCCCTGTCAGGCCATCGCGGGTGGGTGCCAGCAATGTAATTGCCATACCTCCGTCAAGTTTTATCGTATGCAGGTTCCCGTTAGGCAAACAGCAAACTGCTTTGCCCTTGAAACTTTCATTATGAACAAGCTTCTTTTCTTCAATCAGCCTTGTAAGGTATTCGCCCTGCAATGCGCCTAATACATCTTCGTCTTCCGTAAGTTGCTTATACCCGTTGAACCATATATCTTTTATGGCAAACGGCAAAGGCTTCTGATTAAGCAGTGTTACAATACCGTCTATATGGTCTATATCAATATGCGTAACCACCAGCAGCTCCAATTCCTTCAAACCCGGAGCAATTTTTTTTATAGCCTGCATTATTTCGCCAAACATATAATAAGGCCCTCCGTCTATAAGAATGTAGTGAAGCTGTTCATTGCCATACTCAATCAAAATGGAGTCGCCAAAAGACGCCGGAAGCAGGTGAACTTTATACATAGCTCAGGTTTTTATTTTCCAGTTTGCATCGCCGTGCACCACCAATGCCAGGCTTATCATACTGCCCATGGCGAGGAAGTAGCGACGAAGATGCAGCAGCACTTCGCCCAGCATAATTTCTTTGCCCTTTAATTGTGAAAGCAGCTCCAGCAGCTTGATAACAACAGGACCGGCCTGCCTGCCTCGTATTTTAGTGAAGGATGAAATTACAATGGCGGCGCCCTCGGTCATTAATTTATCGCTGAGATCAAAGCCCTGATTCAAAACGTCTGAAGTACTGCAACCGAGTATAATTACAAAGGGTGCATGTTCAGGAGGTTCGGGCATAATTCTCGAACTGTCTAGGAAATTCTGCAGCAAAAATTTTCCGTCGCCAATTTCTACCTGGTCTTCATTTACCTGCGGTTCCTTTTCAACGTGCACAATCAGGACCAGGCTGTCTGGTTTTTTGTCCTTAATTTGATTTGTCCATGTATCCCAATCGTCGGCGCTTATTGAACTTACACAAAACTTCTGCATCGCCAGGGAAACCTGCGCCCGTATATCAGGAGCGGCTGTGCTGTTTACCCTGCTGCTCGATGCATACAAGGTAGATCTCATTATTTCCAGGATGTTGCGGGCAGCGACTGGTTCCTGCAATATCTGGTAGTCGCCTTTAATGCCTCCCTTTTTTTCATGCGCATAGCGTTCAATAATCCTGCTGAAACCCCAAAATCCAAAGGGACAAACATGCGTTGCGGGAGATCGCATCCGGTCGTAGCAGCCTGCGCACTTGCCAGCATTCAGTGCATCGACCGCATGCTCGCAAAGTGGCGCATCTAAACCGGGCGGCGCCAGTTCATATACAAAGTCAAGCGGCACAAAACCTGGTCTGTCGCTTACAACCTGTACCGCCCCATCCGGCAGCTTTTCTTTTTTCAGGTATTGCACAAATAACTTATTGCCTTTTATTGCCAGGGTTCTGAGCAACGTTGTATTATTTTCGCTGTGCAATGGCGCTGGCTTATCACCATAGCTTATTAAGGCAGACTGGATAAGGTTTTTTTTTCTTCCATTAAACCACTCAGCTCACTGCTGAAATAAAGCGACAGGGGTTTTGCCTCCATCATGCCGGTTAACGATGTTTCGGTTGATTGTTGTTTGTATTGAATGGTAGCAACGCAGGGCGTGCGGCTTGCCAGCTCAGCGAGCTGCTTTACGGGACTATACACCGTTGTAACCTTAATGCCATCTTTGCCATTGTCTTTTCCGGGTTCGCGCAAATTTATTTCAATGCAAATTTTCTGGAGCAGTTCATTTTTATAATAGGCTTCGGCATATGCCACAAATGCAGCCGCGTTTGACGGAGCGGTGATGGCAAATTCGGCAGTGGAGGATACGCCAACTTTTGGCAACAGGATTTTGGAATGACGCGCACTTTTTTGATGT
>JBQCGX010000068.1:0-22572 GCA_051955255.1 Agriterribacter sp.
AGAAGATCCTACCACCAAGGATATAGAAAGTATTGGTACGGTAGCAAAAATTATCAAGCTCATAAAAATGCCCGATGGCGGTACCACCATCATCATCCAGGGCAAAAAAAGGTTCGCCATTGAGGCAATTACTTCAGAAGAACCTTATTTCAGAGCCTCTATAAAATTATTGGAGGAGGAGAAGATCAATATTGAAAACGATCAGCATTTTGCGGCAACGGTAAGTTCTATTAAAGACCTTGCGGGACAGATCATCCTCCTTTCCCCCAATATGCCATCGGAAGCATCGGTAATTCTTAAAAACATTGAGAACCCATCCTTTCTTATCCACTTTGTAAGCAGTAATGTAAACAGCGATCTGAAAGAAAAGCAGGAGTTACTGGAAATAAATGATATTAAAGTAAGGGCTGAAAAGCTGATGCATATATTGAACCGCGAACTGCAGTTTGCCGAATTGAAAAATCAGCTTACCACCAAAACCAAAACCGAGCTTGATAAGCAGCAGAAAGAATACTTTTTGCAGCAGCAGCTAAAAAGCATCAAGGAAGAACTGGGCGGCGATACCAATGAGCGGCAGATAAGGGAAATGCTGAAAAAAGCAGAGAACAAGAAATGGCCCGATGCTGCCAAAGAAATGTTCATGAAAGGAATAGAAAAGCTGGAACGGATGCATATATCTATGCCCGACTATTCCGTAGCCTACAATCACCTGGACCTGATGCTGGAATTGCCCTGGGGAGAAGGCACCATTGATTCGTACGATCTTACAAAAGCCAAAAAAGTGCTGGATCGCGATCATTACGGCATGAATAAAATAAAGGAGCGCCTGCTGGAATACCTGGCTGTTTTGAAACTGAAGGGCGACATGAAAAGCCCCATCCTTTGTTTTGTGGGCCCTCCCGGTATTGGGAAAACTTCTTTAGGACGAAGCATTGCCTCGGCGTTAAACCGCAAATATGTGAGGCTGAGCCTGGGCGGTTTGCATGACGAGAGTGAGATAAGGGGACACCGTAAAACATATATCGGCGCTATGCCCGGCCGTATCCTGCAATCCATCAGGAAAATAAAATCTTCCAATCCTGTTATTATTCTCGATGAAATAGATAAGGTAGGCAACGACTTCAGGGGAGATCCCTCGTCGGCATTGTTGGAAGTACTGGATCCTGAACAGAACCACACATTTTACGACAATTACCTTGAGCTTGAATATGATCTCAGCAAGGTATTGTTTATAGCAACTGCCAACGACATTCAACATATACAACCCGCATTGAGAGACCGGCTTGAGATCATTGATTTGAATGGATACGCGGTAGAGGAAAAAGTGCAGATAGCCAAACGCCACCTGGTACCCAAGCAAAAAGAAATGCATGGCTTAAAACCTGTTAGCTTTAAGATCAGCGATGCGGTGTTAGAAAAAGTTATTGAAGAATATACGCGTGAAAGCGGTGTTCGGGAGCTGGACAGGCAGCTTGCCTCTATCATGCGTTCGCTGGCGAAGGAGTATGCGCTGAAAAACAAACTGAAACCAACGCTTACTGCAAAAGACATAGAGAAAATTTTAGGAAAGCCGCGTTACAGCAACGAATTATACAAAATTGCCAATATTCCCGGAGTGGCGGTAGGACTGGCGTGGACATATGTAGGTGGCGATATTCTTTTTATTGAAACCACGCACAGCGATGGCAAAGGAGAACTGCGCTTAACCGGCAACCTGGGCAATGTGATGAAGGAAAGCGCTACCACTGCCTTAACCTACCTGCAATCGAATGCCAAAAAATATGGTATAGATCCCGAAGTGTTTCAAAAGAAAAATATTCACATTCACGTACCGGAAGGTGCCACTCCCAAAGATGGTCCCAGTGCAGGTATTACCATGATGACCGCCATTGCTTCGGCGCTAACGGGCAGAAAGGTAAAGCCTTACCTGGCCATGACGGGAGAAATTACCCTGCGCGGCCAGGTGCTGCCGGTGGGCGGCATAAAAGAAAAAATACTGGCTGCAAAGCGCGCCGGCATGCGCGAAGTGGTGCTTTGCTGGCAAAATGAAAAGGATGTACGGGAAATCAACTCCGATTTTATTAAAGGCATTAAGTTTCACTTTGTAAAAACCATGCAACAGGTATTAGATATCGGATTAACATAATGCAATTGACATTAGGTAAATAATTAAAATTTTCCAGCTTCTTCTTTCTTACCATTGGAACTTTTACGAGTATTTCTACGACTACAATATCGTAAATACACTAAATTAGTACTGATGATAAAGATTGTTATTGCTGACGACCACCCTGAAGTAAGGAATGCCTGGTCAGCATTTCTTGCCGAGCAAGAAAATATGACTGTGGTTGCGCTGTGTACCGACGGCATTGAAGTGGTAAAAGCAGTTGCCGACCATCAACCCGATATTGTGCTGATGGACATCAACATGAAGCAAACTTCCGGTATAGATGCAACAAAAATCATTACACAGCAGCATCCGAATGCCAAGGTAATAGCCGTTTCATTGCATGGTTCTGCTTTGTATATAAAGAAAATGATAGATGCAGGTGCAAAGGGATATATAATAAAACACAATGTTGCCGAAGAATTATTAGAAGCGATCCATGATGTTTATAATGGAAAACTATATTTCAATACAGAAGTTCAGAAAGCAATAGGAAAATAAAAGTTTACATTCCCTGGTTTTAAGTGGGCGCACATTTTGTTTGCGCCCATTTTTATTTATAATACAAGCCAGGTACTATTGGCTAGCCACAGATGCGCAGATGACGAGGATTTCATCTGCGCATCTGCGGCAGAAATAAACTCCGCACCATTTTCTCAGTACTGGCTGAAGTCGATTTTAATTTCCACATTTTCATCTTAAAAGCCTATTGGTCTGATTTTTGCAAAAACTCTGCGAACATTCATAGTGGTTGTCCGCTATTTGTTTTTTGATTCAACCTCATCTTCTGAAATTCCTGCTGGCCCCATTGCATTCATCTGCTAACGGTCGCTATTTTCTTGCCACCCTTTTAAATCTGTATTAGAATAGTACAATGGCATCACTAAATCCATTTACCGGCGTATTAGGCACGCGGAGAGCAGCACATTTGCTGAGAAGAACAACGTTTGGTCCAACAAGGAAACAAATTGAAACTTTTGCAACAAAAACCTGCGATGAGGCGGTAGACGAATTATTTAATATAAAAACAATTACGTCTAAACCACTCGACCCGCTCACAGCAAAAACCTGGGTGGATGATTTCAGAAAGCCTGAAAATTCAGATGAAAGTTTTCTAAAACGGTATGTTATTAGCTGGTGGCTGGACAATGCCTACAGAGATGATACCGTTCTGCACAAATGCATTCTCTTCCTGCACCAAAACTGGATTACTAACTACACAACCGTCGATTCTGCGATATATTACGACTACCTGAAACTTATTGAGTTTTATGCAACCGGGAATTATAAAACACTTGCAAAGAAAATGTGTTTTAATAACTCAATGCTCTCCTATCTTAACGGGCGCTATAGTTTTCCTGATTCACCTATTGAAGATTATGCCCGCGAATTTCTTGAGTTATTTACAATTGGAAAAGAAAACGCAGAAGGAGGCGCTAACTACACCGAAGACGATATAAAATTAGCTTCCAGCTTATTCACAGGCTATAAAATGCAGGTAAATAATGATTATATCGACCCTGAAACAGGCATCAGGGCTGGTTCGGAACAGTATTGGAGACACGACGTCACGGACAAGACATTCAGCTCGCACTTCCAGAACGTTACTATAACCGGAGCAAAAAATGCGGCTGATATGTATCGGGAAGTAGACGATTTTGTCGCCCTGGTATTCAGTCAAAACGAAACGGCAAAAAATATATGCAGAAAGATGTACAGATTTTTTGTTCATCCCAACATCACAAGTGAAGTTGAAAGCGATATCATTTCCCCGCTGTCCTCCTTTTTAATGGAGCAGGATTACCAGATTGGTGTAACTCTGCAAAAGCTTTTAAAAAGCAAACATTTCTTTGATGAAGATGATGCCAACAAGAAAGATGAAATAATAGGCGCTAAAATCAAATCGCCTCTGGATCTTCTTTTCGGTACGATGAGATTTTTTGACATACATCCTCCGAACGTTAATGAAGATATTGAAGCAAATTATTATCACTTTTACAGGAAGACCATCCAGGATTTTTTCCTTGAGAATACCGGGTTCAGAATATTTAAGCCCGATAACGTTGCGGGGTACACCCCTTATTATCAACAGCCGGATTTTGATCGATTGTGGATCAACTCATCGTCGATAGTAGCAAGATATACATTACCCAAAATGTTCCTTGAAAACAAAAAAGTCATTTTGTATGGTGACTTTTATGCATCGTTTGATATTTTAACGTGGGTAAATAATCCCGAAAATATTTCCAACCCCGCCGATGGTACCGTATTAGTAGATGAAATGATACGTTATCTCTTCCCCGAAAATCCTTTTGGAACAGAGAGGTTTAATTTTTTCCTGAACGAAATATTGCTAGGCGGGTTAAGCCTGCGAAACTGGCAAATGGAATGGAACAATTATAAAAGTACAGGCGTAAGCGATTCCGTTCTTCCTCAATTAAAATCTCTTTTTATAAGCATTTTATATTCCCAGGAATATCAACTGCATTAACACACGACCATATCTATTTTGCTTATGAACAGAAGAAGGTTTATCAGAAACAGCTTAGGGTTAGGCTTCACACCCATATTTCTCAACTCCACGCTGCTCAAGGCTCATAATAACCTCATGGGATTTGAATACCTGAGCTGTGATGAAGTTCAAAGCAGGTCATTGGTTTTTATCAATCTCGCCGGAGGCAATGATGGTCTCAACACAATCATCCCTTTTGAAGAGTCTCGTTATGCTCTTTATAAAGCCAATCGTCCCAAAATAGCAATTCCGCAGTCGGGAACCACAGGAGCGATTAAACTTGATTCAGCGCTGTCAGAATCCCGTCAAGTAGGATTGCACCCCGTAATGACAGGTTTCAAAGATTTATATGATGAAGGCAAGCTGAATGTATTGCAAGGCGCAGGTTATCTTAACAATAGCAAATCGCATTTTAAAGCAACCGATCACTGGGTAACGGGAGGTGATGCAACTCCTCAACTAAACAGATTGGAATCTGGATGGATTGGCAGGTATTTGCAAAGTGTTTATCCAAATAATATCCTTCAGCCCACAGATACCTTCGTGGACCCTCTTGGGTTGGAACTCGGATCGCCGTCGTCGTCTGTACTTTTTAAAACAGGTGATGGCAAGTCTTCCAATGTGATACTCACAGTCAACGCATCAAAATATTACAGCTTTGTTCAAAATGTTGGTGCACCATTTCCTGAAAATTATGCACCGTCCCAGTTCAGAGATGAAATTGAATATATTAATTCAGTAGAAAAATCTGTTAACACCTTTTCAGAAAGGATTACCAACGTTTTTAATGCCGGAAGTAATATTGCAACCTACCCCGATAACGCCTTTGCCAATCAGCTTAAAACGGTTGCCCGCTTAATTAAAGGCGGCTCACAAACAAAAGTTTTTTTGGTCCACCAGATGGGATATGACACACATGCCCAACAAGTTGACACAACAAATACAAGCGTAGGAACCCATGCCAATTTGTTGAAAGATTTATCCGAAGCTGTAAAAGCGTTTCAGGACGATTTAGCTGCGCTGGGCATAGAAGACAAAGTTATTACTAGCACTTATTCTGAATTTGGCAGAACAATTGATGAAAATTCCAGCTCCGGTACCGACCATGGAGGCGTTAACCCCATGTTCATTATTGGCAAGGGAGTAAAGCCCGGAGTTACCGGCAACCCGATCGACTTAACAAAAGTGGAAGACAGAGGCTGTGTAGATTTGCAATACGATTACAGAACGGTATACGCTACCTTATTGCAAGACTTTTTAGCGGTTGATGATGCCGTGGTGAGCAGTGCTTTAACCTCGCAATTCATAAATAACAAGGCACCCGTTTTAAAATCCGCCTACGTCGCTCCCGCATCCTGCTACAACTCTTTCAGTGTATTGCCGGTGATGCTGGTTGATTTTACTGCTACCCCTGCAGGCAGCGATGCAGTACAGGTAAAATGGGCTACCAGCCAGGAAAGGAATGCAAAAGATTTTGTGCTGGAAAGAAGTGCCGATGCTACAAACTTTGAGGCAATTACCCGTGTGCCTGCAGTAGGAAATTCATATACCCAGCAGCAGTATGAATGGCTGGACCACGATGCACAGGAAGGCGCCAATTATTATCGCTTGTTACAAAGCGACCTCGACGGCAAATACCAGTACTTTGGCCCCGTACGGGTGATGCTTCAAAAAACCAGGATCACCAACATTAAAAGCTTCCCCAACCCATCGGTGAATGAGTTTACACTGTCTGTCAGCAGTGCTTCCCGGCAAAAAGCCAATATCATTTTTATGGATATGGAAGGACATCCCTTACACCAGGTTTCGGTACAACTGGTGGCAGGAGCCAATACTTTTCAGTACAACCACCTGCAATTCAGGGGTACCAAGCAGTTGCTGATAGCTATTAGGCTGGAAAATGGCAAGCTGGAAACATTGAAGCATGTGATGCGGTAGATAGCTGACAGCTAATCATTTTCAAGTATCTTTGCGCCCTTATGGCGTTAGCGAAAACCGTGGCATTTCATACATTGGGGTGTAAGCTCAATTTTTCAGAAACCTCCACCCTGTCGAGGTTGCTTGAAAATGATGGGTTTGTGAAAAAAGAGTTTGATGATATTGCCGACGTGTATGTAATCAATACCTGCTCGGTAACCGACAATGCCGATAAGGAATGCCGGCAACTGGTAAGGCGCATACAACGCCGCTCACCCGAAAGCCTGGTGGTGATTACGGGTTGTTATGCACAGTTGAAACCCAAGGAAATAGCTGAAATACAAGGCGTTGACCTTGTACTTGGCGCTGCCGAAAAATTCAATATCACCACTCATTTAAAAGAACTTACCAAAGGAGATTCAGCAAAAATTTCCAGTTGCGATATTGAGGAGATACAAGGTTTTAACAGTTCGTGGTCGGTTAATGATCGTACCCGCACCTTTTTAAAAGTGCAGGACGGTTGCGATTATAGCTGTTCGTTTTGCACCATCCCTATGGCAAGAGGCAAAAGCAGGAGCGATACCATTGCCAATGTGGTAACCAATGCACAGCAACTAGCCCAATCGGGCGTAAAGGAGATTGTATTAACGGGCGTAAACCTGGGCGACTTTGGTATTAACCAGCAACCCGGGCAAGAAAATTGGGAACGCAACGAGAGTTTTTATCAACTAGTGCAGGCGTTGGAAAAAGTAGATGGCATCGAACGGTTCCGCATATCCTCTATTGAACCCAACCTGTTAAGCAACGACATTATCACGTTTGTGGCGCAGAGCAAAAAGTTCATGCCGCATTTCCACATTCCGTTGCAAAGTGGCAGCAATCATATATTAGGGTTGATGCGCAGAAGGTATCGCAGAGAATCGTATGCGGAAAGAGTACATACCATTAAAACCCTCATGCCGCATTGTTGCATTGGGGTAGATGTAATTGTGGGCTTTCCCGGCGAAACCGACCAGGAATTTGATACCACCGCTGCCTTTTTGCATGATCTGGACATTTCTTATCTCCATGTGTTTACCTATTCCGAAAGAGCCAACACGCATGCCCTGAAAATACAACCAGTTGTACCCGTTTCTACCCGCCACGCACGCAATAAAATATTGCGCAATCTTTCTTACAAAAAGATGCAATATTTTACAGAGCAACATACCGGCCAGCTCAGGCATGTTTTGTTTGAAGGCAATAATAAAAACGGTATGATGGAAGGGTATACCGACAATTATATAAAAGTAACTGCACCTTATCAACAAGACTGGGTAAATACCACCCGGCAATGGAAAATTTAACAACCTGCTTGACATACTTTTGCTAACCTTGTTACGTACATTTTTTTAGAAGCGTTAAAGGATTATAACCCAAAGGAGGTTCACTAAGATGAAAAAGTACCAGGTTACGATAAAGTTCAGCATGGACGATGAGTTTATGACGCTCATTCCCAAGCACCGGGAATACATCAACTCGTTGATCGAAGACAATGTGATAGATCAGTATGTTGTAACAATGGAGTCGCAAAAAATATGGATTACGGTTTCTGCAGAAAATAAAAGAAAAGTAAAAAAATATTTGTCTGGTTCCCCCATATACAAGTACTGGAAATTTGAAATTGAAGAACTGGTAGTGGTGGATGGTCAATTGCATCGTTTGCCCGCTGTGCAGTTGAATTAGTTGGCGATCAGCTTTCGGCAAATTAGTTTGGAGTTTAGAGTTTGCAGTTGAACGAACGATAAACCCCAAACTCAAAACATCTCTTCCCTATATTTGCGCAAAATTGTATTGTATTCATGTCTGGCAACAATATTAATGTGTTTGAAGAAGGAAAAGTGTTATTGATAGATAAACCCCTGGAATGGACTTCATTTGATGTTGTCAGGAAAATAAGATCGACTCTGCGCATCAAAAAAGTAGGACATGCCGGCACGCTCGACCCGCTTGCCACCGGTTTGCTGATTGTATGCACCGGAAAGTTTACCAAGAAGATAAACGAGTACATGGCGCAGGAAAAAGAATATACCGGCAGCTTTACATTGGGCGCCACCACTCCTACCTACGATCTTGAAAGTGAGCCTGGTAATTTTGCAGACTATAGTGCTGTTACCGCAGCACAACTCCAACAAGCTACCCTACCCTTTACCGGAAGCATTCAGCAAATACCACCCGCACACTCTGCCATTAAAAAAGATGGCAAGCGGGTATATGAACTGGCGCGAAAAGGAATTGATGTGGTACTCGATCCTAGAACCGTACACATTCACACATTTGAAATTATCTATATAGCCCTGCCCGTTGTAAACTTCAGGGTGGTATGCTCTACGGGAACGTATATACGCAGCCTTGCCAACGATTATGGCAAAGCGCTGGGCTGCGGCGCTTACCTCAGCAGCCTTCGCCGCACCCGCATCGGCGATTTTACTGTAAACGATGCCATGAGCGTGGAGCAGTTTGTTGAATCAATTAAGTAGGTAGGCAAGTTAAATAGGTTAAATAAGTTGAGTCGCTACCGGGACTCAATTAACCCACTTAACATACTTAACTAAGATCACTCAACTATAACTGCAACCTTATGTTTAGTTTGTTAAATCCCATCGCTATGTACATTACTGCAACTGCAAAAAAAGCCGACCATATTATTCCGGGAAGGCCATACCGCAAGCTGTGTGGGAACACTGTTATGTGTAAGAGTGAAAACAAAGCGTATAAAATGCCGGGAAGGATATAGGTAAGCAGCGGATTGGTAGCAGCGGGTTTAAAAAAGTTCGTCCACCTGCTCGTCTTTTTAATATCTATTAACCAGTAGAGAAAACTAAACAGCAGGCAACATACCGCCGCGCTACACAAACACCAGGTAGGCGTTGCATATATTTTCGATATTTTAAACCACGGACGTAAAAAATAGCCGGCGATAAATAAAGCCGCTGCAAACAGCACCGCCTCCGTACATCGTCGGGAAAAAGACAATGCCAGCTTTTTTTCTCCAAAATAAATGCGCGATAAAACAATTCCACACAACACAATAGAAGTATGTGCTGCATGCCCTGCCTGTCCGGCCCACCAACCCATGTATTCTTTTGTAGCCGATGAACGGGCAAAAATGTAGAACAAGATGCAAAACACAATCATCCCCATCATAGCTATCATATTGCCTTTAAACACCTGGTAAAAAATACAGGCAAACAGGTAAGCCCAACCGATCAATCCCAATATACCCCACCAACGCGGTTGCAATGTTTCTGTTCCGTCTTCCCCTCCCCTGTATATAAAAGCCAGCGCCAGCAATCCCGCTACTCCTGCCAGGCGAAATATTATTGACAAAGTTTTACGCTTAAAAGCATACACATTCCAAACCAATATAATGCAGGTATAAAATAAAAGCAGCCACAGAGCCACCGGCATACCCATAGCCTGGGCGTTGGCAGATCCGCCCTCTCCGTTTACCATAAAAACGCCCAGCACCAGCAGCCCTATAGTTCGCCACAATATATGCCCTTGCAGTTGCCAAAAGCTATCGCCCTTTTGCAACCGGTTCTTTAAGGCAAACGGTATAGACATGCCTACAATAAAGAGAAATGTAGGAAACACCATATCCACAAACGTCATAGCATCAGCGCTTGCCGGCATATGTTTCATCCATTGCGGAATATCGCGTATACCTGCCAGTTCATTTACAAATACCATCGTTATAATAGTAATGCCTCTGAACGCGTCTATAGACAGTATGCGTTGGGGTTTGGTGGAAGTCAAGCAGCAAATGTTTAATGAAAAATCAAAATCAAAAATTCAAATTACAAGAAACAAGAAGCAAATGGCTGTCAGCTTTCGGCTATCAGCTATCAGCAATCAGCAATCGGCGATTAGGTTTGCAAAGCAGGCCCCTGAGGGCTGTTTCTCCCCATTGGGGAGGTTGGAGGGGCTTCAAATCTCAAATCCTCAATACTTCGCCCCCTGTCCCGGTTTGGGTATGCTCTTCAAAATAAACTCGCGCAGGTGCTGGTTGCTGGTTGCCAGATCTTCCTTTCGAAGATACATCATGTGCCCGCTCCGGTAACCTTCCCATGTCATGCGGTTTTTCATTTTTCCCGCAGGGTCCATCTGCCACATATTGTATTTGGCATTGAAATAGTCGCAAGCCCCATCGTAGTAGCCGCTTTGAACCAGCAAATGCAGGTTGGGATTTTGAGCCATTGCCTGGCGCAGGTTCTCGCCGGTTTGGTTGTTCTTATTATCCCAAGGGTGCACATTGCCAAACATCAGGTATTGCAGGTCGGTTTTATAATTCAGCTCATCGCGCACATACATATTAATAGCGGGAGTAAACGAATGCAGCCACGAGGTAAGCTCTGCATTGTAATCCGGTCTTTCGCCGGCATCCCTTTTATCCAGCCCCCGATACCTTGAATCGAGCCTGCCTACCGTAAGCCCCTGATCGCGCAGCAATTCCTTCCAATACAGATTGGTGCCGATAGCAAGATTATTGCTAAGCACTACCTGTTCGGACAGTCCGGAATAACGGGCAACGGTAGCTGCAATTTCTTTTCTTTTTGTTTCGTCTAACGAGCTGCCCTTGCTCAATGCCGGCAAATAACGATCAATCGTAAACGCCTCCACTTCGGGCAGCATGCTGGTCAGATCTTTCTGTTGCAGATCGGCAGGCAATTTTTTATGGTACCACGCCGTAGCAGCATAATAGGGCAGCAACAATGCTGCATCCATCACCGCTCCCCTTTCAATACCCAGGTCGGTAGGCGATACCAGGATGACACCATTCAAGTACATCCACTGTGCATTTTGCAGTTCCAGCGCCAAACCCGATACACGGGTGGTACCATAACTTTCGCCAATTAAGTATTTGGGAGACGCCCAGCGTTTATAACGGCTAACAAAAGTACCAATCCATTCTGCCAGGTATTTAATATCGGCGCTTACGCCAAAAAATTTTGAACCGGGCACATCCTTATTCAACGGCCGCGAAAAGCCGGTGTTGACAGGATCAACATACACAATATCGGCTACATCTAAAATAGAGTGCGGATTGTCTTTTAAACCATAAGGCTGCACCGGGTAGCCCTCATCGTCAATTTCCAGTATACGCGGTCCCGTGTATCCTATTTGCATCCAAACGGATGGCGTACCCGGGCCGCCGTTAAAGGAAATTACTAACGGACGAGAGGAGCGGTCTGTAATATCCGATCTTTCAAAATAGGTATAAAAAACACCTGCAATGGGCTTTCCCTCTTCATTCCAAACCGGTATTGTGCCTGCAATGGCTTTGTAGGGAACACGTTGCCCCTTTATAGTTACAACGTGAGCGGTAGTAACCGAATAATCAGGCTTCAGCACACGCAACGATTCTCCCTCATTTAACGATGGAGGAGGAACGGTTGGCACTTCCTTCTTCTGCGCCATACTGTTTGACAACGCCGTACAAAAACATAGAACCAGTAACACCAATACTCTCATTACGTCTGGTTTATTAGTTAAACAGTTATCTGCCGGATGAACCGATTAAGGCGGGAGTAAACGAATAAATTGGTTGACAGCTGCCCTCCCCCCTACACCTTACACCTTATACCTTACACCTTATGTTTTATACCTTCCACCTTACTAACATTCCAAAGGTCCATGGCTGAAGCTGAAAAATAAAAATTATTTTTGATCGTCAAAACGCTCAGCACGTCACACAGTCTTTCCATTTTTTAGCATGAACAACGATCAAATCTACAGCATTCCTGCACGTTTCAGGCGTATCGAAAATTTACATATCCTGCTCTGGCTTTTAAAAGATGTTTGTTGGGCGCTCAATTTCCGGGTAATGGGCATGATCATGATCGTACCCACCATTACTGTGGCCGTATTAATTACCTGGCAAACACGAAAAATGATAGCCGAACTGGTACACAACCTGGCAGTTGTATGCTGGATATCCGCCAACTGCTTATGGATGACCGGTGAATTTTACGGTTGGGACGAAGGCACATGGGGCGCCCGCCGCCTGGCACTGATACCCTTTTCAGTTGGATTGCTGGTACTTGGCTACTTCTATCTTTTTCTTGCACCCAGTAAACGATTCAGAGAAAAAATGAAAGCTGAGAAAGAAGCAGTGCTGGAGGAGGAAGGCAAAAGGTAGAAGACATAAGGTGTAAGGTATAAGGTGTAGGGTATAGGGCATAGTGTTTATACATTTACGTCTTTTTTCCTTCCTTACACCTTACACCCTCCACCCTACACCTTTTTAAGCTCATTGCTGAACGCTGCCCGCTTTTATTTACCTTTGCTGTCCTTTAAAAACACGAGAATGTACAGGACACATACATGCGGAGCATTAAGACTACAGGATGCAGGCAAAGAAGTTACGCTGGCGGGATGGGTACAAACCGTCCGGAAATTTGGTTCCATTACTTTTGTTGACCTGCGCGACAGGTACGGCATTACACAATTATTGTTCGACGAAGCCCTGAACCGCCAGTTGGAAGACACACCGCTGGGCAGGGAGTTTGTGCTGCAGGTACAAGGCACCGTTAGAGAACGCAGTAATAAAAATCCCAATATTATTACAGGAGACATTGAAATAAATGTAACCAGCTTTACCATCCTCAATAAATCGGCTACGCCTCCCTTTACGATACAGGATGATACAGATGGCGGAGATGATCTTCGCATGAAATTCAGGTATCTCGATCTGCGGAGGAACGCTGTAAAACGCAACCTCGAGCTGCGGTATGCCGTAAACCGCTCTGCGCGCAACTACCTGCACGAGCAGGGTTTCATGGATATTGAAACGCCGTTCCTTATAAAATCTACGCCCGAAGGCGCACGCGATTTTGTGGTGCCCTCGCGCATGAATGCCGGGCAGTTCTATGCATTGCCCCAAAGTCCGCAAACGTTTAAACAATTGCTGATGGTGAGCGGCTACGACCGATATTACCAGGTGGTGAAATGCTTTAGAGATGAAGACCTTCGTGCCGACCGCCAGCCTGAATTTACACAGATCGACTGCGAAATGAGCTTTGTGGAACAGGAAGACATCCTGAACATGTTTGAAGGATTGGTAAAAAGGATTTTTAAAGATGTAAAGAACATCGACTATACCGATACAGTAGAGAGAATGACCTGGGAAGAAGCGATGTGGCTGTACGGAATTGATAAGCCTGATATCCGGTTCGGCATGCGCATAGCCAACCTCAAATTTCCAGGCTACGCCTTCCCGCAAAAAAAGCCGGTGGAAGGTCTGGTGCCAGGCTTTAAGGTGTTCGACGAAGCAGAAACGGTGCTGGCAATAGCCGTGCCGGGCTGCAGCGAATACAGCAGGAAACAAACAGACGAACTAACGGAATGGGTTAAACGCCCCCAGATAGGCATGAAAGGACTTGCCTTTATTAAGGTTAACAGCGACGGATCGGTTAAAAGCAGCTTTGATAAATTTTACAACGAGGAACAGCAGAAGGCATTGGCCAATGCTGCCGGCGCGCAACCTGGCGACATGGTATTAATTCTTGCCGGCGCGGAAGAAAGAACCCGCAAAGCCGTGAGTGAGCTAAGGCTTGAAATGGGAAAACGCCTGGGCTTAAGAAAAGAAGACGAATTCAAGTTGCTGTGGGTGCTCGACTTTCCTTTGTTTGAATATGCAGAGGAGGAAAACCGTTGGGTAGCAAGACACCACCCTTTTACTTCGCCCAAGCCACAGGATATAGAGACGATGATATCGCAATCGCCGGTAATTACCGACGCAGCCAAATATCTTGAACATCCCTATGCCCGCATTAAAGCCAACGCTTATGATATGGTGTTGAATGGAAATGAAATTGGCGGGGGTTCTATCAGGATCTTTCAACGCGGACTGCAGGAAAAAATGTTTTCCGCATTAGGCATGAGCCACGACGAAGCAATGCATAAGTTCGGCTTCCTGCTCGGTGCATTTGAATATGGTGCGCCGCCTCATGGTGGCATTGCCTTTGGGTTCGACCGGCTGTGTGCTATTTTGGGTGGCAGTGAAAGCATACGCGACTTCATTGCTTTCCCCAAAAACAACAGCGGCAGAGATACCATGCTCGACGCCCCATCAACGATAGATGAAAAACAATTGGAGGAACTCGCTATTGCCTTGCGGGAATTATAATAAAATATAAGACTAATGAAAGGTGTTTTGAAAACCGCAACGGTTTTATCGTGGGTAAATATTGTAATTGGCGGTATGCTGGTAATGGGTGGATTAATGGGCATGCTGGTGACCGGCGGTGCATTAATGATGCTGATATCTGTTGTATTAACAGCTTCTATTGTATTGCATGGTTATGCAACTTTGCAATTGCGGAAAAGCATCATTAACCCGGACGTGCCGTTAGGCAGTCAAACACCTGTGGGTATACGCATGATTGGATTTATTGCCTTGTTTTTTGCCATTCTTAATATTGGTAATGCTGCAGTGATAGTGCAGAATGCGCCTGAAGTAGCAAAACAGGCACTGACGAACATGAAGATGAAACCGGAGGGCATAGACTTTGTAACCGCTATTAAAGCCGCGGGTATTTTCTCGCTGATCTTCAGCATTGGCATCGCGGTAAATGTTTTTCTCAGCATCAGGCTATTGCGTTGGTATTTGGGAGGAAGGCAATAGTTTGGGTGTTTAGGGTTTGGAGTTTGTTGTTTGATGATACGGGTTGTGTAACAACCAACGGCAAACAGTAAACAAAAAACGATAAATAACAGTTTACAAAATGGTCAATCGCTCCAACATAAAACTCATCGAATGTCCCCGCGATGCCATGCAGGGATGGGCGCATTTTATACCAACCGATCAAAAGATAAAGTACCTGAATGAGCTGTTAGCAGTGGGGTTTGACACATTGGATTTTGGAAGCTTTGTTTCACCCAAAGCCATTCCTCAAATGGCAGATACAGCAAAGGTTATTCCACAACTGGATCTTTCCAGAACCAACACCAGGCTATTGGCGATTGTGGCAAACGTAAGGGGTGCAGAAGAAGCCATACAATACGACGAAATTACGTACCTGGGCTTTCCATTTTCAATATCGCCTACTTTTCAGCAACGCAATACAAATAGTACCATCGCGGAATCGCTGACGCGGGTGGAAACGATACAGGAGCTGTGCATTAAAAAAAACAAGCAACTGGTCGTATACATTTCTATGGCCTTTGGCAATCCGTATGGAGATGCCTATAGTGAAGAAACCGTTTTTAACTGGATAAAAAAGATGAGCGACCTCGGTATAGCGATTGTGTCGCTTGCGGATACCGTTGGCGTTGCAACACCTGAGCAGGTGCTGAACATGACGAAATATGTTGTAGAACAATTTCCGGGGCTTGAAACGGGTGTTCATCTTCATTCGGCGCCGGTAAACCGCGAAGCTAAAACAGATGCGGCGCTGGAGGCAGGTTGCAGAAGATTTGATGGCGCTCTGAATGGCATAGGTGGCTGTCCTATGGCGAACGACGAACTGGTAGGAAATATGGATACCGTTGAAATGATCCGTTATTTCCACAAAAAAAACTTAACTACAGGCATAAACGAAGCAGCCCTGCAACAGTGCGTTGAAACTGCTAATTCAATTTTTATTTAGATGGATTTCAGATTACCATTTAAAGTACCGCCTTTTAGCGAAACCATCTCCCACGGGCATTCCATTCTTTTAACAGGCTCGTGCTTTACGGAGCATATGGCAACCCATCTTGCCAACGCTAAATTTTCGGTGCTGGAAAATCCGAATGGCATTTTGTTCAATCCACATAGCATTGCAGGTTCATTAACTTCTTACATAGAAAATAAAACCTACAATAAGGAGGATCTTTTTTACCACAACGAAGGCTGGCATAGCTGGGATCATCACAGCCGTTTTTCCGACCCGGATGCAGAAAAAGCATTGGATAAGATCAACCATTCTATTGATAAAGCACATCATTTCCTGCAAAAAGCAAACTGGGTTGTTATAACGCTTGGTTCTGCCTGGGTGTACGAGCTTATCAATAAAGATAATTTCCGCGCCGGTCAATCCGCCATCGTTGCCAATTGCCATAAGGTGCCCGCCAATCAATTTACCAAGCGGCTTCTGACAACAGAAGAAGTATTGTCTGTATTGGGCAATATGTTCTATCGCTTATTCTTGTTCAATCCCGGCATTAAAATAATATTCACCATCAGCCCGGTCAGGCATTTACGCGATGGCTTTGTTGAAAACAATAAAAGCAAAGCCATTTTGATACAGGCAGTACACCACCTGGTGGAAAAATTTGAACAACTTTTTTATTTCCCGGCTTACGAGCTGGTAATAGACGATTTGCGCGATTACCGTTTTTACGCTGAAGACATGGTGCATCCCAATTACCTGGCAACCGATTATGTATGGGACCAATTCCGGTCGGCGTGCATCAACCCTTCTTCGGTTCCGCTCATTAAAGAAATGGAAAAAATAAACGTGGCTATAAAGCATCGCCCATTCAATGAAGCATCGCAGGCTCATCAACATTTTTTACAGGCAAACCTGAAAAAAATAAATGAGTTGCAGGCACAATACCCGCAACTCGACTTCAGAAAAGAAAAGCAATATTTTGAGGAGGCGTTGAAGTAAGCGATTGGTCAATTTATGGTTTATCGTTTGTCGTTTTTGGCTCTTCCAACGGTAAACAGTAAACGCCAAACACTGTAGTCTACTGCCTTTTTACTTATTTCTTACCACCTACCACCTATCACTTCCCATTCACCCTTCTCACCTCGTAAATATCTGTTCGCCTGTCTTTAATGGTTTTAACCGATCCGTAGTGGTGCAGTTCTTTCAATAAATTCAGGTCCACATCCACAATCAGCGTCATTTCTGTATTGGGTGTGGCTTCTGCTTTGATTGAATTGGTGGGGAAAGCAAAATCAGAAGGTGTAAATACTGCCGCTTGTCCAAACTGGATATCCATGTTATTAACGCCCGGCAAATTGCCTACACAACCTGCTATGGCTACGTAACATTCATTTTCGATGGCGCGTGCCATGGCGCAGTTGCGAACGCGTGTATATGCATTCTGCGTATCAGTAAGGTAAGGCACAAAAAGTATTTTCATACCGTCAAGCGCAAGCAGCCGAGACAGTTCGGGAAACTCTACATCATAGCAAATAAGCACGCCTATTTTACCGCAGTCTGTATTAAATACGGCAATTCTATCACCACCGGTAATACCATAATATTTTGCTTCGTTGGGCGTGATGTGTATTTTCCGGTATTCGCTGCGACTGCCGTTGCGGTGGCACAGGTACGATACATTGTAAAGCTTGCTGTCTTCTACCAGGGGCATGCTGCCGGCAATAATATTGATATTGTGAGCTACAGCCAGTTCTGAGATGCGCTGTATAATATCCTGCGTATGCTCCGCCAACGCGATCATGGCATCGTTGGTGTCAAGATGATTATAGGGTGCCAGTAACGGTGAGTTAAAGAATTCGGGGAACAGCGCAAAGTCCGACTTATAGCCGCTCAGCACATCTACAAAAAACTCTACCTGCTCCATAAATTTGTCTATAGAAGCAAAGGGGCGCATTTGCCACTGAACCAGCCCGAGGCGAATGATGCTGTCGCTGACCGTACTTTTTTCGCGCGAATAATAAATATTGTTCCACTCCAGCAAGGCTGCATATTCCATCGACTCTGTGTCGCCTTTCAAATAATGCTTCAGCACTTTTACCACATGAAAGTCGTTCGACAACTGGAAACTCAATACCGGATCAACGATCTCTTTCTGCTTTACTTTTTCTATATACTGTTTGGGACTTAACTCGCTGGCATATTTATGATAATTGGGCAATCGTCCACCTACCTTTATTTCCTTAATGTTCATTTGTTCGCACAGTTCCTTGCGGGCATCGTACAATCTTCTCGCAAGTCTCATTCCTCTATAATCGGGATGCACAAATACTTCTATACCATATAATACATCTCCATTTTCAAAATGAGTATCGAAACTATAATTACCCGTAATTTCTTCGTAGGTATGATCGTCGCCAAACAAATTGTATTGCACCACAATCGACAGCGCACAAGCTGCCACAATACCGTCTACTTCCACACACATTTGTCCTTGCGGAAAAATTTGTATCAGCTTGCGTATGCTTGTTTCCCGCCACACGGCTCCCCCACCCTCGTAAGCTGCAGCCATCGATTCTTTTAATCCTTTATAATCCTCTTCTTGCAGAGGTCGCACTTTTACTTCCATAACAGATTTTAAAATTTATACAATTTATCTCATTAAAATTACTTCGTCAATGCTCTTCACCACAACACAGGAAAGCATTGTATAACATTATAGGGTACCGATAGTTTGCAAGATGAGCGGTTTAACGCCGGACATATGATACGGAGAGGCAGTTTGATTCAGATAGAGAACAGGAGGATGCCACGACGGCTGCTGTGTTTTTCGTCATAATGGGGTATTTTGAAACATTAAAAACTTCTGTTAGCCTGGGATTAAAGGGACATTCCACTATAGGAGTAATTACCGTACAGGTTAGGGACCAGGCTGGTTGAAATGCATTGCAAATATAGTTCAAAAAAGGCGAGCGACCAAACTGCAAAGGTGGAAGGTGTAAGGCAGAAGGCGTAAGGAAAAGACGCCTTATACCTTACACCCTATACCTTACACCCTATACCCTACACCTTTCCTTTTACCGCAGCCGGTCAATGCTCTTAATTAACTTCTGGTCTTTATAAATACCCCTGATGGCCAGTATGAGGAAAATGGGAACCAGGAAAAAAAATACCGAAGTAAGACTGAAAGCCCCGTCGGAAAAATGCCTTATTTGTAAATAGTAGAATACAGCACAAACAATATACAAGAGCAAAGCTACAATGCACATTTTCATTTGCAGGCTCCTGTTCTTGTATAAAAAAACCGCGATAAAAGCCACCAGTGCCGCGGCAATGGTAAAAATGAGTAAAAAGAAATTGCTGCCGGCAGTAAGAGCAGTGTATTCGTTAACGTTATCAATATTCCTTGTTCCTGTATATACAACAAAGCGAATGGTAAGGAACATAAATATTGAAGCCAATAACATCCATAAGGTTTGCATACGTTGCAGCATAATTCTTAGTATTTTCTTGTTATACTATACTTAACTCAGTTCAGGATACAAAGGAAACTTGCTCATAAAGGCATGCACCTGTTTTTTTACTTCGTTGATGCTGCCTTCATTTTCGGCGTTCGACAGCACGGTGTCTATCATTTCAACAATCGGCTCCATGTCCGCCTCAAGCAAACCACGCGTGGTAATAGCAGGTACGCCTACCCGTATGCCCGATGTTATAAAGGGACTTTTATCGTCGAACGGAACGGCGTTCTTATTAAGCGTAATATGCGCCTTATCCAGCGTTTCCTGCGCTTTTTTGCCGGTAAGGTTCTTGTTCCTGAGGTCGATCAACATCAGGTGATTGTCGGTACCATTACTGATAAGATTGTAACCACGCTTTACAAATGCTGCAGACATTGCCTGTGCATTTTTAATGATCTGCCCCGCGTAGGTTGTATAGTTGTCGGTAAGTATTTCGCCAAAAGCAACCGCCTTGGCAGCAATAACATGCTCCAGCGGCCCGCCTTGCATACCTGGAAATACCGCCAGGTCGAGCAAAGCACTCATTGGACGAATATTTCCTTTGGGATCTTTTACACCAAACGGATTGTCGAAATCGTGACGCAGCATGATGATGCCTCCGCGCGGACCACGCAATGTCTTGTGAGTAGTAGAGCTTACAATATGGCAATGCTCGAACGGATCGTTCAGCAATCCTTTTGCTATTAAGCCTGCAGGATGTGCAATATCAGCCAGCACCAATGCGCCAATTTCGTCGGCCACTGCCCGTATGCGTTTGTAATCCCAATCGCGGCTGTAGGCAGATGCACCGCAAATGATCATTTTAGGCTTTTCTGCCCTGGCAGTTGCCTCCAGTTGATCATAGTCTACAGTGCCGGTATCTTTTTTTACGCCATAAAACAGCGCCTGGTAATTTTTTCCACTAAAGTTTGCGGGACTGCCATGTGTAAGATGCCCGCCCATGCTCAAATCGAGCCCCAGTATTTTATCGCCCGGTTTTAAGCAGGCCAGAAATACTGCTGTATTAGCCTGTGCACCACTATGCGGCTGCACATTGGCCCAACTGCAATTGAATACCTTTTTTAACCTGTCGATAGCCAGGGTTTCAATTTCGTCTATCACCTCACATCCACCATAAAAACGTTTCCCTGGGTAACCTTCGGCATATTTATTAGTGGGTACCGAGCCCATTGCCTGCATTACCTGCAGCGATGTAAAATTTTCAGAAGCAATCAGTTCAATGCCATTTCTCTGGCGTTCCAGTTCTTTATGTATAAGATCAAATACTTGTGTATCTTTTTGCATGGCGCAAAAATAGGACAACGATAGAGCATTTCAAATTTTCTGTTTAGTGAGTAGGTTTAGTAGTCAATTAAGTTGAGCGAGTTGATTCTTAAACCTTATTCCTTACACCTTATAGCCTGATTTTTCCTATTTTCACGTTTTCAAAGTTCAATGCATAGCATTCATGAAAGCTATTATTCCGGTAGCAGGCGCAGGAACCAAGCTACGTCCACATACATATACCCAACCCAAAGCTCTGATTCCACTGGCGGGCAAAACCTTACTAAGCATTATCGTAGACCAATTGGCAGAAGCCGGCGTAAAGGAATTTGTTTTCATAATCGGGTACCTGGGTGATAAGATACAGGACTATGTAAAGCAGCATTATCCACATTTGCAATGCTACTTTGTATTGCAGAATGAACGCCACGGGCTGGGTCATGCCATTTTTCTTACGAAAGACATAGTGGGTGACGACGAGATTTTCATTGTATTGGGCGATACCATTTGCGAATACAATGTGCCCGAAATGCTGTACAGCGAACACTCCATGCTGGGTGTTAAAAAAGTAGATGACCCCCGGAATTTTGGCGTGGCCGAAATGGGAGAAGAAGGACAGATCAGCAAAGTGGTGGAGAAACCGCAGATACCCAAATCGAACCTTGCATTGGTAGGATTGTATAAAATAAGGGATACGTCCTTTTTATTTACCTGCCTGGCCGAAATGATGAACGGACAGCAAAACGGTAAAAGCGAATATGGACTTACCGATGCACTGGAGTGCATGATCAGGAAGGGTGTACAATTTAGACCATTTAAAGTGCAGAACTGGTTCGACTGCGGACGTATTGAAACCCTCCTGGAAAGCAATGCCACGCTGATGAAAAAATTTGGAGGGAAAATTTCGCAGGAACATATTTTCGAAAATGTAATTATAGTCCCCCCGGTAAGCATTGCACGGGGTTGCGAAATCAATAATTCAATTATAGGCCCCAATGTAGCCATTGGCGAAGAAGCAAGGATTACTTATTCCATTGTACGGGATTCTATTATTGGTGATTTTGCAAACTTATACGATGTGGTGCTGCACGATTCCCTTATTGGCAGCGATACAGAGATTAAAGGCGAAACGCGCTCGCTGAATATTGGCGACAATACCCAGATAGACCTGGGGTAAATTTAAACCTGTTCAAACAAATTACAATACATTTTAAAATTATTCACCGGCTGTAATGCACGCTGGCACTGCGTTATACGCAACTCCTCACCAAACTGCAATTTATTTTTTCAAGATTTTTTGAGAATTAAAGCTGTCACCCTACTTTTGCCGCGGAGAGTTGGCAGAGCGGTCGAACGCGGCGGTCTTGAAAACCGTTGACTGTAACAGGTCCGGGGGTTCGAATCCCTCACTCTCCGCTTTTTTAGTTCTTAAATATTTGATTTTCAGGCATGTTCGCAGCACATTAGTTAGAAAGTTAACAAAATCGTTAACAGATTAACTATCATATTCCGAAAGCAAATACCTAAACTATTCCGAATATTTATACAACTGGTAAG
>JBQCGX010000069.1:0-34747 GCA_051955255.1 Agriterribacter sp.
CATACCCCATTATCACGTCTATCTTGTTCTTCTTCATCAAAAACTGAACACCCTTGTTCATTTTATCTGCCACACCGCGGCTGCGTTTTACTACCGCTTCAAAATTTTGTTTTACGTCAGATGCTTCCAGTCCATAATCCTTGCTATGCTTCATGGATTCGTATACCTGCGCACTTTTCAATAAAGCCTTGGTAGGAATACAACCCCAGTTTAAACATATACCACCTAAACTTTCTTTTTCTATGATTGCTGTTTTAAAGCCGAGTTGTGAAGCCCTGATAGCGGCCGGGTATCCGCCGGGACCACTGCCTAATACGATTACGTCGTATGCCATAAGAGATTGTAGGTTTTATGAGAATGATACAGGCGCAACATGCAGATGATGATACATATTACCGTCCTGAATGAATGTGCGAAAATACTTGCAAAATGGCAAACAACAAAAAGGGGAATGAGCCGCAGATCCGCAGATAAACCTTCCTGCTTACCTGTGACAATATAAATGCCGCGCTGTTACTGATTACAGGATGAGACCGGCTGAATTTCTATAGCATTGTTAAAATAAAAAAGCCTCCAAATGGAGACTTCTTTTTTGGTTGCGAGGGGAAGGATCGAACTTCCGACCTTCGGGTTATGAGCCCGACGAGCTACCGCTGCTCTACCTCGCGATGTAATATCTTTAAACTTTTGTACTCTTATCAGTTATCACTTTCGCAAGTGGAGCGCAAAGGTAAGCATACTCACCTTACCAGCCAAACAAATTTTAAAATGTGTGGCAAAAAATAAAGGCTATCGCCACTTTCTTACAACTTACTACCTGCCACTTACCACCTACCACTTTACAACACCCCCTTCGTGCTGGGAAGATAATTGCTCAATGGATCGCGTTTTACTGCCATACGAATGGCCTTTGCAAATGCTTTAAAGATGGCTTCAATTTTATGATGCTCATTTTCGCCTCTGCATTCAATATTGAGGTTGCATTTTGCAGCATCCGAAAACGATTTGAAGAAGTGGAAAAACATCTCCGTAGGCACCTCTCCTATTTTCTCTCTTTTAAATTCAGCGTTCCATACAATCCAGTTACGACCGCCAAAATCAATCAGCACTTTTGCATCGGCTTCGTCCATAGGCAGTGCAAAGCCATAGCGTTCCATACCGGTTTTGTCGGCAAGCGCTTTTGCAAACGCTTCGCCCAATGCAATCCCCGTATCTTCTATAGTGTGGTGTTCGTCTATATGCAAATCGCCTTTTGTGCGAATCGCTATATCCATTTTGCCATGCCTGGCTATTTGCTCCAGCATGTGATCAAAAAAACCTAACCCGGTGGCAATGTCGGCTTTGCCGTTGCCATCCACATTCAGCTCAATGGCTATTTTGGTTTCGTTGGTATTGCGTTCGTGTTTTACCACCCGGAGTCCCAGCTTCAAAAATTCATAAATGCCGCGCCATTCGGTAGTAGCAAGAGCAATGGTGCCATCTGCATGCAGTGCCGCTACTTTATCAGCAATTTCATCTGCCCCCAGCAAAGCATCGTTGTTCAACCATATGCCGCGGCAGCCCAGATTTTTTGCAAGCTGTACATCTGTTATGCGATCGCCAATTACGTATGAATTGGGTATATCGTATTCGGGATTATTGAGATACTCTGTTAACATTCCTATGCCCGGTTTGCGGGTAGGCGCATTTTCATGAGGATAGGTTTTATCAATAAACACAGCGCTGAAATGAATGTCTTCGCCTTCGAGCGTTTTCATCACCAGGTTGTGCAAAGGCCAAAACGTATCTTCCGGAAATTTTTCCGAGCCCAAGCCGTCCTGGTTGGTAACCATCACCAGTTCATAGTCCAGCTCCCTTGCAATTTTTGTCATGTATTCAAACATGTGCGGATAAAAGGTAAGCTTATCGTAAGAGTCGAGTTGATAAGTGGGTGGATCTTCATTGATCAAAGTACCATCGCGATCAATGAATAAAACGCGTTTAGCCATGAGTGTTGATTAAGATAAATGAACCTGTAAAAGGGAGTGCAAGATAAGGAAAAGAGATACAGGGTTCAAGATGCAAGTTTCAAGTTTTCAAGATGCAAAGCAGGAAAAACAAGATCCAAGAAGCAAAATCCAAAATGAGCATTTCGTTAGCAATCAGTCTTGATTAAAATAACAACTCTGCACAAACTGGCCTTGAGCGCAGCGTTCCTTCCCTTGAGAAGGTTAGAACGGATTTCAAAAACCTATTCGGAACATGCAACCTGAAACCCGGAAACTTGTAATTTCCAATACCGGTTAAAAATGTTTGCACAATTTTAGATTATTGGTAAATTGGAGATCAACTAACTTTTATGAGCAACACCCAGGATTGTTATGAATTTAACCTTACAAAATCAGACACCAATCTTTTGTTCATTTTTATGAGCAAGGGAAATAAAGAAATAGTTAAGGCGATTCAATACCAATATGTAAATGAACTAGGTGGCAGAGGAGTTTATAATCTCGGATTTGGAAATTATGATGTTGATACAGATACAATGACTGATGACACCATAGATAATAACGGAGATGTTTACAAAGTTTTTAATACAGTATTAAGCACAATACCCATCTTTTTTGAAAACAATAAGGATGCTGTACTGCTTGTTCAGGGAAGTGACAGCAAATTGGACTTTATTGAAAAATGCAGGCAAGCCTGTTCAAGAAAGTGCGAAAAAGAATGTAAAAAAGCAAACAGACGAATAAACATTTACAGAGGACATTTAGATAAGAACTACAACGAATTAAGCATTGATTTTCAGTTTATGGGAGGTATTAAAAGTTTCGAAAATCACATAATGCTGGAAGAGTATGAATGCAGAAAAAAGTATGATACGGTTCTTTTATTAAAGAAAAATGTTTAATATTGTGATCATGAAAACAATGCAAAGAAAAGATAATAAGGATGAAAAGCTGGTGAAGGTATCGGAAGCTGCATTATTATCCCTGGTTGCAGACAGGCTGAAAGGCAGGAACTTATTTCCGGAAAAGGTGGAAGAAGCCAAAAAATATTTGCAAAATGCAAAATTGCCAGCTTTATAAAATATTTGCGCACAAATTTAAGATGCATCCCTGACCGGATGCATTTTTTTTGCTATTACCCGGTAGAAAAACAAGAAACCAAAACAAAAACCAAGAAGCAAGAAACAAGATCCAATTGAAACTTGTAATCTGAAACTCAAAACCCCAAACTCCAAACCTCAAACTTACTTCTTCGCTTTCTTTGCTTCTGCGGCTCTTACCTTTTTTACTTCTGTAGGCGTAATGGCAACGGCTGTGTTACCAAAACTGTTGCGCACGTAAGTGAGCACATCAGATATTTGCTGGTCGTTTAAATGGTGGTGAGCAGGCATGGGATTGTAATAAGTTTCGCCATCTATTTCAATGGGATCATTCAATCCGTTCAATACTATTTTGATGAGTTGATTTTTGGGACCCAGCACCCATTTCGTATTGGCGAGTGGCGGGTTTAAGCGCTGCACGCCCAGCCCGTCCCGCTGGTGGCAGGAAAGACATTCCTTTTCGTATAAAGCTTTTCCTCTTTCCATTACTTCCTTGGGCGGTTTGCTTTGGTCTGGTCCCAGACTCAGCAACACCAGCAAGCCAGCCACAATGATCACGTTAATGGGTATCAGTCGTCTTCGCATATTATTTACCGTTGTAAGTAACTTTCCAGATGTTTCCTTTATTATCATCTGAAATGTATAAAGCGCCATCAGGTCCCTGGGCTAAACCACAAGGGCGATAGTCTACCCTGCCCGAAGCCTTTTTATCATCGCTTCCCGCAAAACCATCGGCAAAAACTTCCCAGTTACCGCTGGGCTTGCCATCTTTCATGGGTACAAAAGCCACAAAAAAACCAGCCTGCGGCTCAGGTGCACGATTCCAAGAACCATGAAAAGCTATAAAGGCGCCGTTTTTATATTTTTCGGGAAACTGGTTGCCTGTGTAAAACAGCAACGCATTGGGCGCCCAGTGGGCGGGAAATGCCATAATAGGTTTTTCTATGCCTTCGCATTGCCCCTGCGTTTTGCCATCGCCGCCATATTCGGGAGCCAGCATTTTTTTCTGCTGCCTTCCATCGTAATAACAATAGGGCCAACCAAAATCGGAGCCTTTTTTTGCCAGTAAAAATTCTTCGGCTGGCAGTTCTGCATTGTCTTTTACCGTGTATTTATCGTCGAACATGCGGTGCAGGTCGTCTCTGCCATGTTGCAGCACATACAATTCATTAGAACTGGTATTCCAGTCGAGTCCAACAGTGTTGCGAATGCCTGTTGCATAGCGCACGCCATCTTTAAACGTTTGCCCGGCTTTATCTGCTTTAAATTGCCATATTCCACCTGCATATTCCAGTATAGGGCAAGGCATCCTGCCTTTGGAACCCACCGCCCTGTCCTGCTCCTGGCAGGAATTGGAAGGTGCTCCTATATTCACATAAATATTTCCTGCATCGTCGAGGGCAATTGACTTTGAATTGTGCTGCCGCCTGTCTGTTAAGCCCGATACAATTTTTTCGGGTTTATCAGGATCGATTATTTCATTTTTATCGTTGAGCTTGTACCGGAATATTTCTGAATTGCTGCTGGCATACAAGTACCCGTTCTTTATGGCGATGCCGGTACCTGGATAATTTCCAAAGCTGCTGCTGCCGGTGGCATTTCCACCCGCCAGTTTTATTATCCCCTTGCCGTCTTTCAGCTTTCCAAGTTTCGCATATATGTCTCCGTTACTGTTTACCGCAATGTGCCGCACTTCACCCAGGTTTTCTGCTGCTACCTGTAAGGTAAATCCTTCAGGCACGGTTATAACCGCCGCGCGGGATTTATTATGAGTAGTGTCTGAAGTTTTTTCCGAATTTGAAGCATATACGGGGAGTGTAAAAATGCTTCCAAAAACAAATAGACAAAGGGTGGCAATCACTTTGGTCATACTATTTGATTTTACAGGTTAATAAAATTACAACTAAGCTTTGAATTCTTTTAAACCGTTTATCAAACTGTCGTTTTCAGCCTGTGATCCTACAGTAATGCGTAAGCAACCTTCGCACAACTGCACATTGCTCCTGTCGCGCACTACAATTCCTTTGGTAAGTAAAAAATTATAGGCGGCCCTGGCTTCTCTTACTTTAACCAACAGGAAATTGGCGTCGGAGGGATAAATGTGCTCTACCTGCGGCAGACTTTCTAATTTTTCACGCAAAAACTCACGCTGCTGTACCAGTATCCTGATCATTTCATTCACATTTTCCACATTGTCCAGCGCATTCAAAACAATGTCCTGCGTAGCCTGCCCAATATTGTATGGCGGTTTGATCTTGTTATATACCTCAATTATGGCTGTAGACGCAAAAGCCATACCTAACCGCAAAGCCGCCAGTCCCCAGGCTTTGGATAATGTTTGCAACACCACCAGGTTGGGGTATTCGCCCAGTTCCTGGATAAAAGAACGGTGGCGCGAAAAATTGATATAGGCTTCGTCTATCACCACCAGCCCGGGGAAATTGTTCAACACTACTTCTATATCTTCCCTGTTAAGGGAGTTGCCGGTAGGATTGTTGGGTGAGCACAACCAAATGATCTTGGTAAAATCGTTCACCTGGTTTTCGAGGTGTATCAGATCGAGCTGAAAGTTATCAAGCAACGGCACTTTTTTAATTTCCACATCGTTGATCTCTGCACTAACCTGGTACATGCCGTAAGTGGGTGGACAGATAATCACATTGTCTTTACCGGGATTGCAAAAGCCGCGGAACAACAGGTCGATGCACTCATCGCTTCCATTGCCAATAAAAATATTTTCGGCAGGAACGCCTTTTATGGCAGCTAATTTTTCTTTGATCTTTAACTGATGCGGATCGGGATAGCGGTTATACCATTTGGTATAGGGCGATCCTAAACTGTTTTCGTTGGCATCGAGAAATACCGATGCTTCTCCTTTAAATTCATCCCTGGCCGATGAATAAGGCACCAGCTTTTTTACGTTGTCTCTTACCAGGTCGTTTATGTTGAATGATGTCATAATTGAGGTGTAAGGTGTAAGGAAGAGGGTTTGTGGTTTGAAGTTTATTGTTTGTGGTTGATGAAATTCTAAAATTCTTTGCATTTTTCACATTTCCATATTTATCACATTTTCCCTCATTTTCAAATTCTTCACATTTGCCACATTTCCACATTCCCCTCATTTTCAAATTTTCAAATTGCCCAATTTTCAAATTCGTATTCTCACCGCATTCGCATGCGCCTCCAGCCCTTCGGCTTCTGCCATATGAATAACAGTATTGGCAATATTTCCAAGCCCTTCTTTGCTCAGCTTTTGATAGGTAATTTTTTTAACGAAACTATCAACGCTTACCCCGCTGTACGAGCGTGCATAACCGTTAGTAGGCAGTGTATGGTTGGTGCCGCTGGCATAATCGCCTGCGCTTTCGGGCGAATAGTTCCCCAAAAAAACAGAACCGGCATTGATAATGCGTTCGCCCAATTGCTCGTCATTTTCACAACTGATGATGAGGTGTTCTGGCGCATACGCATTAATAAGGTCAATAGCCGCATCCATATCATCTATCACTATTGCTTTGCTGTTGAGCAGCGCTTTCCCTGTCATTTCTTTTCGCGGCAACTGCTCCAACTGCTGGTATACTTCGGCAATTACGCTTTCGGCAACCGTGTTGCTGCTGGTTACCAGCAATACCTGGCTATCGGCGCCATGCTCAGCCTGCGACAACAGGTCGGCTGCCACATAAGCAGGGTTTGCCGTAGCATCTGCCCACACACATACTTCGCTGGGACCGGCAGGCATATCAATGGCTACGCCGCTGCGTTGCACCAATTGCTTGGCGCAGGTTACGTACTGATTGCCCGGCCCAAAAATTTTATATACTGCCAGTATGGTTTCCGTTCCGTAAGCCATTGCTGCAATGGCCTGCGCCCCTCCTGTTTTAAACACCTGGGTAATGCCTGCCACTTTAGCGGCATACAATATGGCGGCATTGATATTACCCTCCTTGTTGGGTGGTGTACACAAAATAATTTCTTTGCAACCTGCAATGGCAGCGGGTATACCCAACATCAGCACCGTAGAAAACAATGGCGCTGATCCACCTGGAATGTACAAGCCAACTTTTTCAATGCCCACCATTCTGCGCCAGCAAACAACGCCGGGCATTGTTTCTACCCTGGCTTCTTTTATTTGCTGCGTTTTATGAAAAGCGTAAATATTCTCTTTTGCCTGGAGAATTGCTTCCTTTAATTGCGGAGACAACTCGTTTTCTGCCACGTCAATTTCAGCAGCAGTTACTTTAATATCCTGTAGCGCTGCTCCATCAAAACGTTTCGCAAATGCTTTCAACGCTGCATCTCCTCCCCTTCTCACCTCAGCCAATATATCGGCTACAGATTGTTCAAGCGCTGAATGATCGAGCGTTGGTCGCTTCAGCAAATCATCCCATTGTTGGCGAGGAGGATTCTGTATGATATTCACGGAAGATTTGAGATTTGAGATTTGAGATTTAAAATTTTAAATCTCAAATTCGTTAGATAATCATTTTTTCTATCGGCACTACCAATATACCCTGTGCTCCTGCATCTTTTAGCTGCTCTATCTTGTCCCAGAATTCATCTTCGTTCAACACACTGTGCACAGAGCTCCAACCTTTGTCTGCCAGCGGCAATACTGTTGGGCTTTTCATGCCAGGTAACAAGCCAATGATCTCATCGAGTTTATCATTCGGTGCATTCAGCAGGATGTATTTGTTGTTGCGCGCTTTTTTAACGGCGTGTATCCTGAACAGTAATTTGTTCAGCAAACCAATTTGTGCTTCATTAAAATTTTTATGACGTATTAAAACAGCTTCGGAGTTGAGGATGGTTTCTACTTCCTTTAGTCCATTGGTAAGCAAAGTGGAACCGCTGCTCACCAGGTCGCAAATAGCATCTGCCAATCCTATACCCGGTGCAATTTCAACCGATCCGCTGATCTCGTGTATCTCCGATTGCACTTTATTTTTAAGAAGGAACTGTTCTGTTAAATATGGATAGCTGGTAGCAATTTTGCGTCCCTGCAAAGATTGAACGCCGGTATATTGCTCGCCGCGCACCACGGCTATGCTCAACCTGCATTTTCCAAACCCCAGCCGCTCCACTATATCAACCGATTTATTTTTTTCGTACACCACATTTTCGCCCACCACTCCAATATCTGCTACCGCATCCTCAACATATTGCGGAATATCATCGTCGCGCAAAAAAAACACCTGCAGCGGAAAATTGCTTGCCTCGGTTTTTAGCTTGTTGGCCCCGTTAGAAATATTGATACCACACTCCTTCAGCAATCGCATCGAATCGTCGTGCAGTCGTCCTGATTTTTGAATCGCCAGCTTTAACATGAATAGGTTGTTTGTATTAAATAAAAAAGACTTACCAAACGGTAAGCCTTTAATATGATGTATTTTATTTGCACATACAGCACCGGCTTACCTGCTGGGTAAGTAATGATGGTGATGATGTGTTTGATGAATCATTTTTATTTTTTTAAAGACGGCGCAAAAATAAGGCACACATTTTATCCGGCAAAATTTAAAATAGCAGAGGACAGTTTTGGGTTTTGTGTTTTTAGTTTAGGGTTTAATTAACTATAAACCCCAAACCATAAACCGCAAACCACTGATTCAATTTTTTGTCTAAATTGTACCCTCCTTTAAAAAATGTAATAATTACAATTATGATCCATCGTTTGCCAAAGATTGTATTGGGCACTTTTTTGAGTACGGTATCTATTGCTTCTTTTGCTCAAACCGCACCCCGCAACGGAGACCCTAAGCTTACAGAATACTGGGAACCGCAGGTAAAAGTAATTACCCCGGGGAAAACAGCCTCGGAAGCTCCATCGGACGCTATCGTGTTGTTTGATGGCAAAGACGCATCAAAGTGGAAGTCGCAAAAAGACGGAGGCGCAGTAAAATGGAAAATTGAAGATGGCGCGCTTGTAGTGGTGGGAGGAACAGGCGGCATTGAAACCAAGGAAGGTTTTGGCGATTGCCAGTTGCACATTGAATGGCGCACGCCGGCTAAGGTAGAAGGTGAAAGCCAGGGGCGCGGCAACAGTGGTATTTTTTTAATGGGCAAATACGAATTGCAGGTGCTGGATTGTTATAACAACCGTACCTATTCTAACGGACAGGCTGCCAGCATTTACAAGCAAACGCCTCCATTGGTAAATGCATCGCGCAAACCAGGCGAATGGCAAACCTACGACGTTCTTTTTACCGCTCCACAGTTTTATGCCGATGGCAGCATCAAGTCTCCGGCGCGCATCACTGTATTTCATAATGGAGTGATTGTTCAAAACAATACTACCATCTGGGGCTCTACGCAATATGTAGGCACACCGCTTTACGAAACGCACGGTGCAAAAGAACCTTTATCATTGCAGGATCACGGCAATCCTGTTGCATTCAGGAACATCTGGATACGTCCGATCTGATTGTAAACTATTTTAAATAAGCAAAACCGGATCGAAAAAAATTTGATCCGGTTTTTTTAGGCTTTGAATTTTGAATAGGTGTTTCTATGTAATTTAATGTTGCACAATCCGCTAATATACTATGGCCGAAGATTTACACATTGCATCGGGAACAAAAGCTGAACAGTATGAAACACTGTTTCCTCAAATTAAAGCGCTGGTAGAAACGGAACCCGACCTGGTAGCCAACCTGGCTAATATTGCGGGTGCTTTAAAGGAGCAGTTCAACTGGTTATGGGTTGGATTTTATATTGTTAAAGGAGCCGAACTTGTACTTGGGCCCTTCCAGGGACCGGTGGCATGCACCCGTATCCGAAAAGGGCGGGGAGTTTGCGGCACCAGTTGGGCAAAGGCTGAAACGTTGATAGTGCCCGATGTTGAAAAGTTTCCGGGGCACATTGCGTGTAGTAGTCGATCCAGATCTGAAATTGTATTGCCCGTAATATATAACAACGAGGTTATGGCCGTTTTAGATGCTGACAGTGAACACCTGGCGGCATTTGATGAGACAGATCAGCTATACCTGGAACAGATTGTGAAAATGATAACGTGGTAAAGCAACCGAAGATTTTTTGCTAAAAAATGAATAACACATATGTTCAGAAAACTAATTCAGAACATACAGCAATCGCTGCCGCTGACCGAAGAAGAACTCAATTACTTTTTGCCGATGCTTGAATACAGGTTTGTGAAAAAGAACGAACTCTTTATTCGCGCCGGCTCCCGCGCCGATTACCTGGGCTATGTAGACAGCGGACTGCTAAGGTATTATTACAATGATGGCGCAAAGGAATACACCACAAGTGTTGTGTTTGCCAACCAATGGGTAGGCGATTACACTTCCTTTCTTCGAAAAAAAACAGCCACCCTCAACATTTCTGCTCTGGAAGACAGTGTGGTATTTCTTCTCTACTACGATTCGGTACAGAAAGCTTACGACAAGTCGAAAACCTTTGAACGGCTGGGCAGGATCATCGCCGAATCGTTGTTCATAGCATTTGAAAGCAGGAGCGCCTCTTTTTTAATTAAGAATCCTGAAGAACGTTATATCGACCTTGTTACCAAACGTCCGGAAATGCTGGAGAAGATTCCTCTTAAATACATTTCATCCATGCTCGGTATTCAGCCCGAAAGCCTCAGCAGAATCCGCAAAAGAGTGCAGGTGGGAAAAACAGCTCAATCGATGTTTAAACGTTCGTAACCCATCAGTTGATTTCTTGACCTGGGTTAAGTTGGCGTTATGTCTGAGGCAATATATTTGCCGTTACACCAGTAAGTAAACATAACCCTATTGTTGCTTACCATAAACGCAGCCGTTGCTAACTCACCGTACCTCTATGCAGACCCTTTTGTCAAATCCGTATTCCTCTTTTTTATTATCGCTTCCGTAAAATTTCTTCCTATTCTTTCAAATTATCAACATCCACAATTGCACCTGAAACAGCTTTAATATCCCCCTCTGGAGGGGGTAGCGCGTTGACTTAAATAACTTTTACGCCGGGGGAGGAACTCAATCCACCCCCATTCAAACAGATCTTAGGTGTAATCGCTTCCCCCGCCTGCGGGGGATAGTGAGCAGCTCGCTTGCGTAATTTTTTTGCACTTTTCAGCAAACCATGCCTTATACCCTCCACCCTACGCCGGCAAAAAATTCCTTTTATCGCGCAGAAACACACCTATCCACGCCAAAGCAATCAGCAACAATCCCATAGGAGGCCTGCCAGCAGCAATTTCAACAGCCGCCGCACCGCCCAGGTAGGACAGGATGAGAAAAAAACCAGTCTTGTATGTTGCCGGAATTAAAAACAAGGCAGCGAAAATAATTTCTGCTATACCGAAAATTTTAATGAGCCCGCCGAAACCCATTTGGGTAAGACCATTTGTTACAGCCTCGCTGCCAGATAGTTTTGCCAAACCACTTATGACCAGCATCGCCGCAGGCAATACCATCAAAACAATCGCAATAATTTTCTTTGTTTTAGGTGACATATGCATTTTTTATTTGCAAATTTCAGCAGTTCACTTTACTTTTGAAAGTGGTTTCCAAAAATAAACTGATTTCCAATACGAAACTCACACGATAAATTATAGCAAATGAAAGAGCAACATTTCGATCACAACGCCTGCAAGGCAAAGATCAGATCGGTGCAAGACACACTGGATATTTTAGGTGGAAAATGGAAGATCTCCATTATTGGCTGCCTGGGCTTTGGCAAAAAAAGATTTATGGAACTGCAGCGTGAAGTAGAAGGCATTGGCGCAAAAATGCTGTCGAAGGAATTGCGCGACCTTGAAATAAACGAACTGGTAACGCGCACGGTATACAATACCAAACCCGTTACTGTTGAATATGAACTGACCGACTATGGTAAAACCCTGCAGCACATTATAGCGGCGATGATGGAGTGGGGAGAAAACCACCGTAAACGCATCATCCGCAAAACAACCGAGCTGTCGCTGGCAGAATGATTTATTGCTTGAGGTTTGTAGTTTATTGTTTGGGTTTGAGTGCATAGCTTTGCTAACTATAAACGACAAACGATAAACCAGAAATTTCAAATCATAAATCTCAAATTTCAATTCCAAGATGCACAATGATATTAACTGGAAGGACGTAGCTGGCCAACTAAGTCGTCCGCAGGGAGAAGCAGGCATTGAAACAGGTAAGCAGATGGAGCGTACCAATGCCAATATGATCATGCGCACTATCGACACACTTAACATTCAGGGAAACGAAAAAGTACTGGAAATTGGATTTGGCAATGGAGCGCACGTTGGCTATCTGCTGAACAAAGCGCAGGGCGTACACTATACCGGTATCGACATTTCGGAAACCATGCTGCAACAGGCGCTGGCAATCAATACGGAAGCTGTTTCTAAACAAGAGGCTTACTTCATATTGTCCGATGGCAATACCATTCCCTTTGCTGATAATACTTTCAACAAAATATTTACGGTTAATACCATTTACTTCTGGAAAGATCCGCAACGGTATGTGAGCGAAATATACAGGGTATTAAAACCCGGCGGCAGATGCTGTATTACATTTGCCGACAAAGCTTTCATGGAAAAACTGCCTTTTGTGCAGTATGGGTTTGAGTTGTACGACCTTTCGTCTGTAGAGCAATTATTAACATCTGCAAAACTTACTCCTGAAAACAATCACCAGGAAGAAGAAACAGTAAAAAGCAACGCAGGCGAAATAGTAACCCGCACATTTAGCGTGGCAAGCGCAGTGAAACTGGGGAATAGTTGAGTAGGGGAAGTGAGTTGAATAAGTTGAGTAAGTAAAGTGGTTAAGTAGGTAAAGTGGTTGAATAAGTTAAGTAGGTTGAATCAACTTAATCCCTCAATTAAGCCAATTAACTACTCACCCAATCCCCAGTTAACTTACTCAACCGAATTCCTCTCCGCCAGTTCTGCCAGCACCTGCATCATAGTAGCACCTGCATTTTTGCCGGGCGACATACTGGTGAGGTAAGAAGCTGCATGCAATTTTGTTCCAGGGGTAAAAAACTCAGGTTTAATAATATAACCCAACTCATCTAAACCCAGTCCCAGCACAAATTTAGGCCCCGTGGTTTTCATCATCGATTTAGTGTTGAGTGAATACAGCGGAGAGCTTTCGCCGGGATGGGTGGCAAACATCGCCTCCCCTATCGAAAACCAGGCTATTTCTGTTGGCGTTCCCTCTACGATATCGCGTTTAATAACCGAGGCTTTTGCAAGTTCTTTCAATGCCTGGTTGCTTACTGGCATTTCAAATTGTTGCGAAGCATAACGGATCGTTTGCTTTTCTAATGGCTTTGCGTGTTGCAGCGCAGCTATTACCGCGTTGGCAATTTCTTTTCCTTTTTGCAATGCGTCGTCAAAGTTGCGGGCTACGTGCTCGGGTTGAACCCATCCACCAATAGCACCTTGCAAAAACAAGTGCGTGCCTTTTAAACCTGCATTCAGCTGTTGATACATTCCTGCCGGAAAATCGGCGCTCACCAATGTATTTTCATTTCCCAAAATAGTAGGATGGCAGGCAAAATTGGTTAAAGTGGCAATGTTTTTTCCCCGGCGGTTTACGAACTGCAGTATGGTAAGCTCACGATCTGTTTCCAAACTGTCTGAAATATTTTCAACCCATCCTTCACCAAAAGCAGTCACTGCATATTTTGCCGTAGCCCGCTTCCTGCTTTTCCAGGCTTCCGCCACCGCACTGGCAGCATTGTTAACGAGTTGCGACAGGTAAGCACTGTCTGTTCCCGTATGCATGGCATCTTCACCCCATATTCCTATTACATCGGGGCCCGAGTGAGTGTGGGTAGACGAAACTATTACCTGGTTGGCATTCAGGTCGCCCTCGGGAATTTTTTGCTCTACTGCATCGCGTATTTTTTGTACCAACGTATAAGGCAACCCTATGCAATCGATGGTAACGATGGCAATGGCATTTTCTCCATTGGATATTACTACTGCTTTGGCAAAAAGATCGTCGTGTATACCAGTGCTTTTGCGGTTTTGCTGGTAACCCGCAAGGTAAGACCCCAACGGAGGATTTATTTTTATTTCGGCTGCACCTGCCTGTAACTCCTGCCCCATAGCGGGCATCCACAATAAACAGCACACCCAAAACAACAGCAGCCATATACGTTTCAGCTTTTTCATTCCGGCTATATTTATTTAAAAATAAGTAATTTGCTTTTTTATCAAAAAATAACACAGGTATGGCATTTACCCGCAGACATTTTATTAAGCAAATGGGCGCACTGGCTGCCGGAACAGGCATAGCATCTTCTCTACCTTTTGAAGCCGGAGCTTTTGCTGCAAAAAAACCTTTCTTCGAAATTTCGCTGGCAGAATGGTCGCTTCATAAAACTTTGTTCAGTAAAAAAATAACCAACCTCGATTTTCCGGGTATTGCCAAAAAAGAATTTGGTATTAATGTGGTGGAATATGTAAACCAGTTTTTTAAAGATAAGGCGAACGACACCAGCTATCTGAACGAGTTGCTGAAACGGTGCAAAGACAATGGTGTAAAAAATCATCTGATAATGATTGATGGTGAAGGCGGACTTGCCGACCTGGACGATGCCAAACGAATGAAGACGGTAGAAAATCATTACAAATGGGTAGACGCAGCAAAATATTTGGGCTGCACCACCATACGGGTTAACAGCTATGGCGAAGGAAGCGCGGCCGACGTGCAAAAAGCGGCTATAGATGGTTTGGGCCGGCTGGGTGAATACGGTGAAAAGGCAGGCATTAACATCATTGTTGAAAATCATGGCGGCTATTCGTCCGACGGAACCTGGCTCTCTGCCGTAATGAAAGGAGTGAATAAAAAGAATGTGGGCACCTTGCCCGATTTTGGCAACTTCTGCATTAAACGGGCCAATGGAAAATGCGAAGAAGAGTACGACCGTTACAAAGGCGTTGCAGAACTGATGCCTTTTGCCAAGGGCGCCAGCGCTAAAACCTACGACTTTGACGAACAAGGCAACTGTATTGAAACAGACTACGCAAAGATGATGAAGATCGTAAAGGATTCGGGCTTTAAAGGCTATGTGGGAATTGAATATGAAGGCAGCAAGCTGGAAGAAAACGAAGGCATAAAAAAAACAAAAGCGCTTCTCGAAAAAATGCTTAAAGCAGTATAAGCAATCAATATTTGCTTCATAAAAAAATCCGACAGGAAATGCTGTCGGATTTTCTTGTTGCGTTATCGCACCTTTTGTTTTTGTTCCGGCAATGTTTGGTATAATTTTTACAAGCTCTTTCAAGAACATCTATATATGAAGCAACTTCCCCTGACTGTAAAGCGCTCCATCGAACTCCTGGGACTATGCCTGCTGATTGCTGTATTATCGGTTGCCAGCAGTATTATTATGCCATTGCTGATGGCTTTTTTTGTAAGCCTGGTGCTCTTGCCGTTTTATCGTTTTCTCATTAAAATAAAAATACCAGAGGTTATTGCAATTGTACTGGCTATACTCGCCGCTGCACTGGTAATAATTGGCATACTTACTTTTTTTTCGTTGCAGGTAGCCAACCTTGTAAAAGATTTTCCCGAATTGGAGAAAAATCTTAACCAACATTGGAATACACTGAGCAACTGGATGAACCGGAACTTCAACATGTCGGCCGACGACCAGATAAAAGTGCTGCAGGAGCAGGGCAACAACCTGCTCAGCAATGCAGGCAGCTATTTAAGCGGTGCTGCGGTATCGCTTACAGGTGTATTTGTTTTTGTAGGTCTCGTACCCATTTATGTATTCCTTATTCTTTTTTATAAAAACCTTTTGCTGCGCTTTATTTTTTTATGGTTTAAAAAAGAGGATCATCCGCAGGTAGAATCTGCACTGCGCGGTACAGAAGTAATTATCAAAAGCTACCTCATTGGCTTAATGATACAGGTTACTTACATGACGATTTTACTGGGGGGATTATTAATGATCCTGGGCATTAAGCACGCCCTGCTCATTGCCATTATTTTTGCCGTGCTGAACCTCATACCTTATGTGGGTGCGCTGATCGGCAACGTTATCGGCGTATTGTTAACCCTTACATCATCTAACGAATTATCGCAGGTGGTTACGGTATTGATAGCCATTGCAGCCGTACAGTTTCTCGATAACAATATCCTGATGCCGCGCATTGTGGGGTCTAAAGTAAAGATCAACGCATTGGTTAGTATTATTGGGGTGATTGTTGGCGGCTCGGTAGCAGGCATTTCGGGCATGTTCCTTTCTTTACCGCTGATTGCCATTTTCAAGATCGTTTTCGACCATACAACCGACTTCCGCCATTGGGGTATTTTGTTGGGAGATGAACGACCCGGACTTAGCCCAATGACGAACCCGGCGGTACGTTTAAAAAACAAACATGTGCGCCGGGCAGAGGAACTGGAAGCCACTCCGCCGGAAACAAAAGAAGAACCTAAACAAGAGTAGGTTTTTGGACTGGCGGTCTGCAAAAGACCTATGGCTCAGCGTTACTGCTTATAAACCGCTAGCGGATAAATGCCTGCAGATAACCGCAGATATTTATCCGCTGATAAACGCTGTTCTGCCGTGACCGGCGTTCAACATCCGCGGGAAAAATGTCAATTGCCAAAGCATCACATCAAATAACCGGAAGGAACAGGCTGTTCCATAAAAAAGTTATCTTTAGCATAAGTATGTTTTGTATGACACTTAACTACTCAAAAAGGAAATTATTTCCTTTATACTTTTACCTAACACCAGTAAGCTCATAGCTTTCAAATGCGCAAAAAAATTAAAAGGTGGAAACTCATTTGCCTTGCAATCATTATTTCCTGGCTACTGGTGGCGCAATCCTGCATGAAATTCAGGATAAGCGATAGTGATGCGAAAGAAAGATTTGCGCATTCAGATATAACACTCACCACTGCCGATTTTACCGCCAACAACTTCACACTGCACTATGCAAAAACCGGTAACGATTCGCTGCCCACCTTGTTCTTTATACATGGCTCTCCCGGTGCCTGGAGTGCGTTTGAGCGATTCATGCGCGACAAGGACCTGCTCAGCAAATACCGGATGATTGCGGTAGACCGCCCGGGCTTTGGCTATAGCCAGTTCGGCGACGCAATGAATCTTGAAGACCAGGTTGCCATTATTACTCCCTTCATACAATCCCTTCGCAACGCAAAACCCATATATGGCATTGGTCATTCGCTTGGCGGTCCCCTGGTAGCCAAACTTCAAATGGATACCCCGGGATTGTTTTCAGGGCTGGTGTTCCTTGCAGCTTCGGTTGACCCGGCAGAGGAAAAAAAGGAACAATGGAGATATGTGCTCGACAAAACACCGTTGCTGTACCTGGTTCCCGGCGCATTTAAACCAAGCAACCGGGAACTGATCTATTTAAAAGATGATCTTACGGCGATGAACAACCGATGGAACAGCATTACCTGCCCCGTTTGGATTGTTCATGGCAACAAAGACACATTTGTACCTGTTGGCAACGCTTCGTACCTCGATAAAAAATTAACTGCCGTTTCATCCAAATCATTGCTGATACTCGATGGCGCCCGCCATTTTATTCCATGGGAACAATATGATGAAATAAAGAACGTGCTGATGGAATTGAAGTGAAAAAAACAAGAACCAAGAACCAAAATACAAAAAACAAAACGCAAGAAACAAAAAGCACTCTCACTTACCACTTATCACTTACCACCTACCACCTTCTCCGCATACTCCTTTATCTTCTTTACAGCAGCATCCCACATTGGTTCGTGCATGGAAATATACTTTAAAGCAAGCGGACCGGCAGTAATACTGAGCCTGGCAGATTGACCGTCTCCATCTATACGATACGCTTCCACATACTCGCCCAGCGGATCTCCGGCCTTGGCGTTTACATCGTCGTAATATTGCATAATTAAATCGTGGGGCGCTTTTTTTACTTTGATCACTCCTCTGGCACCTGTATCGCCTGTCTTGTCCTTCCACGCGGTTTCGCCGCCTTCCTGCCAGGAAGTTTCAATATACACTCCTTCGCCAAATGCTGCTGCCCATTGGTTGGTAAAAGAAGTGCTCACCAGCAGATCCCACAGTTTTTGAACGGGTACTTTTATATCAACAGCCTTTTGTATAATACCTGTTTCCACAAACTCTTTGAGAGATTTGCCAATAATAGCATTCCAGCCTTCGGCAAAATTGTGTTTGGCAAGATCGGGGTTGCTGGCAGGAAATGTTTCCAGCCCCTCATGCGTGAGCTTTAAACGAGTGTTCGCGCCTTCGGGAAAGAGTTCAAATGTTACAACCGAATTTCCTTCGTAACCATCGTACCGCCAGCTATAGCTCAACTTTTTACCCATCACTACCTCAATCACCTTGCACAAATGCAGGTATGGCTTGTCTTTGGCCCCGGCTGTAAAGCTGAATTCAAATCCAACTTCCGGTTCAAATTCAGCAAGATCAAAATACCATTCTTTCATTTGATCCTTATCAGTTATTGCCTTCCATACTTTCTGGAGGGGAGCCTGCAATACTCTTTCAATAACGAATGGTTCATTTTTGCTCATGGTAATGATTTTATTGGTTTGATATTGATATTCATTTGATCAGGTTCAAATTTATATGAAACCTTTTGGTTACACAAATTTTATTTATAACTAACGCTGAACCATAACAGCAAAAACCGGGGCAAAAGCCGTAGAAAGTCCATTTGCCTTAATTCAAACACGGTAACGCCAAAGTACAACCTGTCCCGCACAGCGGGAGGCCTGCTCTCTTTAGCCGGCACTACAGATCTGCGCTGGCTGGGACAAAAAACGACCAGAGCCATTGGCTCCGTCACATATTGTAAGGACGGATTTCAATCCGTCCTTGCAAAGAAAGAACTACCTTTGCGCAAATTTTAAACAAGGTTCGTTGCACATGATGAAGGTTGGATTTGTAAATATTTTCGGAAAGCCCAATGCCGGTAAAAGTACGCTGCTCAATGCTTTGATTGGCGAAAAGCTGGCCATTGTGTCTCCCAAAGTGCAAACCACCCGCCACCGGATAAAAGGCTTTTTAAATACAGATGAGTACCAGGTGATCTTTTCGGATACTCCCGGTATTATAGACCCACGCTATAAGCTGCACGAAAAAATGATGCAGTCGGTGAAAAGTGCGTTGGAAGATGCAGATCTTGCTTTACTGATCGCCGATATTAACGACAATCCGGATGAAACGCATGCGGTGTTTTCGCAACTGCGTTTGAAAGTGCCCGCCATTGTTGTGCTGAATAAAACAGACAAGGCCAAACCAGAACGGGTACAGCAGATGACCGATTTTTACCAGGCACAGCGGTATTGCAAAAAAATAGTGGCAGTATCGGCACTGCATAAAGTAAATACAGACGTTCTGCTAAATACCATTCTTGACTTTTTACCGGAGGGAGAACCGTTTTACGAACAGGACGACCTAACGGATTTACCTACGCGCTTTTTTGTGGGAGAAATGATCCGGGAAAAAATATTTGAGCTATTTGAAGATGAAATACCCTATCATACCGCAGTGATTGTAGCGGAATTTAAAGAGAAGACCGGGCTTATTAAAATAGCCGCTGAAATAATTGTGCATCGCGAAACGCAGAAAGCAATCATTATTGGAGAAAAGGGGAAAATGATAAAGCAGATTGGCACACTGGCAAGAACAGAAATAGAAGCATTTTTAAACAGCAAGGTATTTTTAGAATTATTCGTGAAAGTGCGCCCGAAATGGCGCGACAACGATGTACATTTAAAAGAATACGGGTATTAAGAAGGCATAGGGTGTAGGGTGTAAGGTAGAAGGAAAACAGCTCCACACCCTACACCTTATACCCTATACCTTACACCTTAAAAAATATGAGTTTTACAGTAGCAATAGCAGGAAGACCCAATGTAGGCAAAAGCACTTTTTTCAATCGCATGCTGGAACAGCGTAAGGCGATTGTTGATAATATTAGTGGCGTAACACGCGACAGGCAGTATGGTGTGGCGGATTGGAATGGAAAAAGTTTTAACCTGATTGACACAGGAGGTTTTGTGGCGGGCAGCGACGATGTGTTTGAAACCGAAATACGCAAACAGGTAAAAATTGCGCTGAACGAAGCCAATGCGATTATTTTTATGTGCGATGCGGAAACCGGCATTACCACGCTGGACGAAGCAATCGTGCAACTGCTGCGTGAAACGAGCAAACCGGTGTTCCTGGTAGTGAACAAGGTAGACAACCCGGAAAGAATGCTGGATGCCACGGAATTTTACAGCATGGGGTTCGACCATACTTTTTTTCTTTCGAGCATAAGCGGCAGCGGCACAGGCGAGCTGCTGGACGAACTGGTGCAACTGATACCCGATAACGAAGGAGCTGACGAAGGCAAACCGGAGCTGCCCAAATTTGCAATCATTGGTCAACCCAATGTAGGCAAGTCATCGCTGCTGAATGCGCTGATTGGCGAGGAACGCACCATTGTAAGCGATATTGCAGGCACCACGCGCGACACTATTCATACGCATTACAATCTTTTTCAGAAAGAATTCGTGCTGATAGATACCGCGGGAATACGCCGCAAGAACAAAGTAGAGGAAGACCTGGAATTTTATTCGGTAATACGCGCCATTAAAGCAATGGACGAAGCCGACGTTTGCCTGATGTTGCTGGATGCCGAAAAAGGAATATCTGCCCAGGATCTGAACATATTTTCACTGGCTGTACGGAAAGGCAAAGGCGTTGTGCTGCTGGTGAACAAATGGGACCTGGTAGAAAAAGCCACCAATACTGCCCGCGATTATGAAAAAGAACTGAAAGAAAGAACGGCTCCGTTTACCGATGTGCCGGTGCTTTTTATTTCTGCCAAAGAAAAAACGCGCATTTTCAGGGTAATAGAAACAGCGCTGCAGGTATATGAAAACCGGCACAGAAAAGTGCCCACCAGCCAGTTGAACGATGTAATGCTAAAGGCTGTAGAAGCATACCACGCGCCGGTTGTAAGAGGCAACTCTGTAAAAATAAAATACGTTACGCAGCTACCAACCGCCGTGCCCAGCTTCGCATTTTTTACCAACTACCCGGATGATATTAAGCAGCCCTACAAAAACTACCTGGAAAACCAGCTTAGAAAGCATTTTGATTTTTCAGGCGTGCCGGTGAGAATATTTTTCAGGAAGAAGTAGGTGGTTGAATGAGTGAACTAAGTTGACAGGTGGATTGTTCGCCTGTTAACTCCATTATGCTCACGCAACTATTTTTCTGCAAATGCTTCTTTTTCATAAAACTAATATGTAACTTCACTCTCTTCCCATCCTTATCCCCTACGATAACGCACAGATAGCCTTGCTTCCCTAAAGCCGCACCGTTATCTCTTCAATCCCTTCGCGTCTCTGAACCAGGAACCTGATATCCTTCGCTTTTTTATCCATTCTCCTACCGCATAGACGAATCATGCTATGGCAGGCCTTGCTATGAACAATCGCTGCTTTTTACACTCTCCCTTTGGTTTAACCTTAAATCATTCTGCCATGAAAAAAATTTTACTCTTCTCTCTGCTGTTGTCGCTTGCAACAAAACAAATCAACGCCCAGGTTAACGCACAAGACAGCCTGGCGCTCGTTGATCTCTACAACAGCACCAACGGGCCCGGATAGTCACCATATTACTCAAGCTGGTTGAATGGCCCCGTCAGTTCATGGGAAGGAGTTTTCCTGAGAGATACGCGGGTTGTGTTGCTTTTTCTGGAACAGGCCAACCTCAACGGTCCGCTGCCAGCCTCCCTGTTGCTGTTGGTGAAGTAATAGCGGTCAGTTGCAATTTGGGGTTTATTGTTTGGGGTTTATTGTTCTGTAAACTATAAACAGCAAGACACAACTCACTGATAGCTCATAGCTGACCGCTGATAGCTACTAGTTGGTAATACAGCATTTGTATTATAAGTTTGTCGCTATGAACATCCTGGAACATTTTAAGCAGATCACCACTTTTATTTTTGATGTAGATGGCGTAATGACAGACGGATCGATAGGCATTGTAATTGGCAACGAATACATCAGAACCATGAACACCAAAGATGGTTATGCATTGCAACTGGCCGCCAAAAGGGGATATAAAATTGCCGTCATTACCGGGGGATACGTGCCTGCGGTGGTAGAGCGCATGGCCAATTTGGGAATACACGATGTATATCACAAAGTGCATAATAAAATAGAGCACTTCAACGAATACATGTCCAAACACAATCTTACAAAAGAAGAAATATTGTATATGGGCGATGATATTCCTGATCATGATGTGATGCAGGCATCGGGGCTGGCATGCTGCCCGGCAGACGCAGTGCCCGAAATAAAGAGCATATCGCACTACATCTCTCCTTATAATGGAGGCAAAGGATGCGTGCGCGATGTGATAGAAAAAGTATTAAAATTAAAAGGCAATTGGGGGCTGAGCACGGAGATAAGAAGCATATGAGGATTGCTGATTTATGATTTGAAATTGAGAACCACAATTTCAAATCCCAAATTTCAAATTTCACAACTTGAAACCCTTTCTTACAGCCGAATGGCTAAATCTCGCAATGGCAAATTACGAAGTAGCTCCGGCTACTTTGCTGCCCTATCTTCCACCTAAAACAGAGCTTGACACCTTTAATAACATTTGCTATGTGAGCCTGGTGGCTTTCCGGTTTTTCAATACCAAGGTGAAGGGAATAGCGGTGCCTTTTCATACCAATTTCGAAGAGATCAACCTTCGGTTTTATGTGCGGTTCCGGCAAAACGGAGAATGGAAAAGAGGCGTGGTGTTTATTAAAGAAATTGTGCCGCGGTTTACCATTACCTTTATTGCCAATGCTTTTTACCAGGAAAAATACCAAACTATGCCCACCTGGTCGTCGGTTACGCATTTGCCGGAATCGCTGGCTGTAAAATACAGGTGGGGCCGACGACTGGTAAATGAAATAGACATTACAGCATCGTCGCAAAGTTTGCCCATTGCCGAAGGCAGCGAGGAAGAGTTCATCACAGAGCATTACTGGGGCTATGTTAAACAAAGAAACAATACCACGAAGGAATACAAAGTAGAACACCCGCGCTGGAATGTGTATCCTGTAAAAGAATACAAAGTGGTGTGCGATTTTGAAGGATTGTATGGAAAAGACTTTGCTTTTTTGAAACAGTCGCAGCCACTCAGCATTTTGCTGGCGCAGGGATCGGCAATAACGGTATACAACGGAAATAAAATCTGATTACAATGATGTTTGGTAAACAATGTGCAACAATAGTGGCAGCGTTCCTGCTGGGAATTTCAATCGTAAAGGCTCAGCCACGCGAGCGCTTTGCAGGTTTGCATCTCGATTTTCATGCAGGTCTTTCCGATTCGGGCATTGGCAAAACCTTTACACCCGGCATGATCGACTCTATGCTTCGGATAATCCAGCCCGATTTTATACAGGTTGATTGTAAGGGGCATGCAGGCATATCCAGCTATCCTACCAAAGTGGGAAACCCCGCTCCTGCTTTTGCCAAAGATATTATGAGAATATGGCGCGAAGTAACGGCAAGGCATAAAGTACCTTTGTTTGCGCATTATTCGGGCGTATGGGATAACCAGGCGCTGGCACTTCATCCACACTGGGCGCGCACCAATGCCGACGGCGGACGGAGCGAAACCGCCACTTCTCTCTTTAGCGCTTATACAGACTCGTTATTGATTCCGCAACTAAAAGAGCTGGCTGTCGATTACAAGCTGGATGGCGTTTGGGTAGATGGCGACTGCTGGGTGCTGGGCACCGATTATGCTCCTGCTGCCAAAGCCGCTTTCACCAAAGCTACCGGCATCAGTGTTGTTCCGCAAAAACCAGGCGAGCCCTACTATTTTGAGTGGATGGAATTTCACAGGAAAGCCTTCCGCGATTATATCACTAAGTATGCAAACGCGGTGCACAAAGTTGCTCCGAAGTTTATGGTAACGAGCAACTGGTCTTTCTCCTCTATGATGCCGGAGCCGGTTAATATTCCCGTTGATTATTTATCGGGAGATGTAGCAGGCTCCAATAGCCTGTATAGTTCGGCATTTGAGAGTCGTTGTCTTGCATTACAAGATAAACCATGGGACCTGATGTCGTGGTCCTTTGCATGGAAAAATAATTCAAAAGGCACCAAATCCTTGCCGCAGTTGCAACAGGAGGCTGCCGAGGTATTGGCGCAGGGCGGTGGATTTCAAACCTACTGGCAACAAAACCGCGACGGATCGCCCGAGCCTTACCAGTTCAGGAAAATGGCAGACATCGTTCGCTTTTGCAACGAACGCAAAGCTTATACTTTTAAGGGCGAAAGCGTGCCGCAAATAGGATTGCTCTATTCTACCTACGCGTGGAAAAGAAATGAAACAAACAACCTGTATACTGCTCATTACCAGGAAGCGCTGAAGGGCGTGTTGAATCTTTTGCTGGACAGCCGGCTGCCGGTAGATATTTTGATGGATCACCAGTTGCCCGGCAGGTTGTCCCAATATCCCATGCTGGTGGTTCCCGAATGGCCGCACATCGATCCTTCCATACGGGCACAGCTAACCGAATATGTAAACAACGGTGGCAAGCTGTTGATCATTGGCGCCGAAGCGGTAGCTGATTTTAAAAACCAGTTGGGTATATCTTTTTCGGATTCTGTTCAAAAGAAAACAACCTTGTTTGCTGGTTTGAATGATCGCATTGTAGTGATGCATACCGATTACCAGCCGGTAAAACTAAGTGCAAATGCAACCCAGATAGGCGTTCGATTGAAAGCGGATGACTGGCGCTTTAAAACGGAAGAATGTCTTGCCAGCATCCGTTCTTATGGTAAAGGACAAATAGCAGGGATTTACATGAACATGGGTGGCTTTTACAACAGCAATCAAAATGCATTATCCAAAGAACTGGTAAGCTCAGTGATCAAAGAAATGGTGCCGTCGTTTGTTTCAACTGTAGAAGGATCGTCCAACGTACACCAGGTGCTTACCAGGAAAAACGGCAGACTATATGTGCATCTCATCAACACCAACGGGCCTCATAACAATCCTACGGTATTGGTATACGATGAGGTGGCTCCGTTAAAAGACATCAGGGTTTCGCTTCGCCTGCCAAAAAAACCTTCGAAGGTTGTATTGCAACCGGGCAACAAAACCCTCCCCTCCAGCTTCGAAAACGGATTGTTACGGCTTACCATACCCGAAGTAAACATTTATGAAATAGTGGAGATAGAGGAATAGACAGGTTGCAGGGTAGAGGTTGCAGGTTATTGGCCTCCGGAGCATCACAAATAGCCAGATATATCGGCATGAAAAGACAGGGACTCTTAATCCTTTACCAATTATCTTACTTAACTTACTCCGCCAATCAACCAAATTAACTCCATCAACTCAATACTCCCATGCAATCCCTGAAAATTTCAACTGAGCAAGGCGATAACAACAGCAGCGAATTAAGAAAGCTATACAACCAGTCGCTCGACGATGATACACAGTACTGGATAAAAGAAGATGCGAAATATTTTCTGCACCAGGCACTCTCTACTCCTGTAATGAATGTGCTGAGCAAAACAGAAGGTGCATATATCTACGACCTGAATGGCAAAAAGTACCTCGACCTGCACGGGAACGGTGTGCACAACGCAGGTTTTTCCAACCCGGAAGTAATAGCTGCGGTAATAAAACAGCTACAGGAACATTTAGCGTTTACACCACGCCGTTATACCAATGTGCCGGCAGTGCAACTGGCTAAGAAACTGGTAGCAGTAACACCCAAAGGACTGGACCGGGTATTGTTTTGCCCCGGCGGATCGGAGGCGATAGAAATGGCGATTGCACTGGCGAAACAGGTTACCGGCAGATGGAAAACCATTTCGTACTGGGACTCGTATCACGGCAATGGCTTCCAGGCTTCAACTGTAGGAGGTGAAGAACATTTTACCAACGGCCAGGGACCGATGGTGCCTGGCGCTTTCCATGTTGAATTTCCCAACTATTATCGCAATCCCTGGGGCTTCTTTACCGATCAAAAACAGGTTGACGATGAATATATCCGCCAGATAACGAACATCCTTAAACGCAACCCGGACGTTGCTGCGCTGATAGCCGAACCTATTTCTGCCACGCCGGTTGTGCCTTCGGAATATTACTGGCAGCAGGTGCGTAAAATTTGCGACGACTACGGCATACTGCTCATCTTCGATGAAATTATTGAAGGATTTGGTAGAACAGGCAAATGGTTTGCGAGCGAACATTTTGTTACGCCCGACGTGTTGGTATTGGGTAAATCTTTAGGTGGCGGCGTAGTGCCCCTGGCCGGCATCGTTACCAGAGAAAAGTACAATGTGTTACAGCATCGTTCCATTGGGCATTTCACCCACGAGAAAAATCCCCTTTCCTGCGCGGCGGGACTGGCAGCTATCAACTACATCGAAAAAAATCAACTTGTTCAAAATGCTGAACAGTTGGGAGCCTATCTTATAGAGCAGTTGCAACAATTGCAACAGCAATACCCCATTATTGGCAATATTGCGGGGCGGGGCTTTCACCTTGGCATCGACCTGGTAAAAGATCCGGTTAGTAAAGAAAGAGCGAATGATGCTGCGGAGGCTATTATGTACCACTGTCTGCAACAGGGTGTGGCGTTGAAAGTAATTGAAGGCAACATCCTCACCATGCGCCCTTCACTGGTGATTACAAAAAACGACTGCGACTGGATTATAAGCGCTATCAGCAGTGCAATTGAGCAATTGGGGTAAAATAATTTTCGGACAAAAACCAGCGCAGGTCTGTAGCACAGGCAATTGTGCGTTGGCCGACCGGTGCTTTATTGTTACTTGTTTAGCCACTAAAACAAGTAACAGTTTGGCACAGGTCTGGCTACACACAAAAGCACCGCTACCAAACCTGCGCCATAAGAAACAAACCAGCGCCCCGCAAATACATTTCAACCCGGTATCAGTTCGCTTCTGTATATTTTTTAAAGCTGTCGAGAATGGCCTGCCAGCCCATACGCTGCATTTCTTCGCTGTTCTCTGTTTCGGCATCAAAACTTTCTACAATACGGGTAGCATTTCCCGACGATGTAAAGTTGATTTTTACTTTCCGCCCATCACCCAGTGTATATTCTATGTATTCATTCGGCTTTATTTCATCGTATACACCTGCAAAATCAAAACCAAAGCTTCCGTCGCGTGCTTCCATGCGTGCTGTCAAAGTTCCACCCACTCTCAAATCGTTTTTAGCCCAAGGCGTATGCCAGTCGGGAGAAGCGCTGTTCCATTTTGTAATATGATCGGGCTCGTTCCAGTATTTCCATACTTTTTCAACCGGGGCATTTACTGTGTTCTCAATTGTGATCACTGTTTTTTCGTGCGTTGCCATCGTAATAAGTTTTGTTAGATTTTATTGATTGGTTTTGTTACACAAACATCCGACTTGTTTTTTAAACAAACAGTGTGCTGTAACGACAATAAGGGGGCATTTTACGACAACTTCAGGTTTGCAGGCACAATTGTTACAAAAAAGCAAACATTTGTTTATTTGCCGGCTTTGCATGTAATTTTATAGCGGAGCCGCCGTCTTAGGTTTACTAAATATACGCGCTTGAAAAAAACGATACTCATCCTGGTAGTAATATCATTCCCCGTTATACTTTTTGCCCAAAAGGTAGACAGTATTTACTTTAACCTGTATACGGACAGCCTTAAAAAAGGCACCTATAATTACATCAACGTAGAAGGAAAATTGTCTGACGGAAAGATCCGCCCGCTCGACAGTTCCCAATTGGTCTTTGCCAGCTCCTATGGAAAATTTTCGGGAAACAGTTTGTGGCTGCCGTTCGAAACCAAAGAAGAAAAAATAAATATTACTGTAAAAAACAGGCAAAATCCATCGCAGGTTATTTACCGCACTATATTTATCAAGAAAAAAGCCGACGATGGGCCGCTTAAAACGGTAGACGAGATTATGGCTGAGCCGGGAAGAAAAAATAAAAAGCGCCGGCAATAAAGCTGATGGCTATCAGCTTTCAGCTTTCAGCCGTCAGCTTTCGGATAAGAAGAATTAAAAACAACATATTTAAAAATTAAAAGCCTGGGACCAACCTTTCACTTTTTACTTTTCACCTTTACCTCTGCTCAAAGCTGATCGCTGAGAGCTCATAGCTAAAAAATATTTTAAATGAAGAAAACGATACAAATTGAATATTGTCCCAAATGTGGCTGGATGCTTCGCGCTACCTATATGGCGCAGGAGCTGCTTACTACCTTTACCGAAGATATAAAGGGGGTAACACTGCTTCCTTCGGAAACTACGGGGCGTTACACCGTATATATAGACGACAAAATGATCTTCGACCGGAAAACAGAAGGTCGCTTCCCCGAAATAAAAGAACTCAAACAACTGGTGCGCGATATTGTAAATCCGGCCAAAGACCTGGGGCATTCAGAAAAGAAACATTCTTAAATAAATTTACTATATGCAAAAAAGTACAATCGCATTGTTACTGTGTCTGGCATTTCAGCTTACTACGGTTGTTGCGCAGCAAAGCGTTTCGCTGGCCGATAAGTATAAGTTCAGGCTGGGTATTACCTACGAAATATCGGCGGGCAAAAAGAACGACCTCAAAAAAAGCCAGGATATGAGCCTGTGGTACTCCGACCTGGGTTATACTGGTTTTGGACTGAAGGGTAATACTGCCATGTTTATGGTATACGATCTTAAAACCATGAAGCTGATTACCCTGATGGAAGCGCAAAAAATGGCCATGGTGATCGATATGAAGCGCATGGGAGATAAAATGGCAAACGAAGAAAATAAGGATAAGATTGCCAATGCAAAAGTGACAAAAACGGGGAAGAAGGAAACGATACTGGGCTATAAATGCGAACAGTATCAGGTAGTAAGCGATGAATCGGAATCGCTGATGTGGATCACGACCGAATTGGGGGGCGGGTTTGGAGATTTTGCCAAAAGCATGGCCGCCGCTATGAACGGGGCTAGAATGAAAAATGCCGGTGGCATAAACCTGCCCGATATTAAAGAGCTTGGCAACGGGGTTATGTTAAAAATGGAATCTGCAAACAAATCGTCTGGCGAAGTGGCCGTTATTGTTGCCACCAATGTTGATAAAGCAGGAAAAGAATTCAACACAAGCGGTTATAAAATGATGAGCCTGCCGGGGCAGTGAGGGGCGGGCAGCTATGAGCAGTTGGCTGTCAGAAAGTGAAAATGAAAGGTGAAAGAGAAAGGGCGAAAACTCAAATCAAATGGCAATATATGGATGCGAAAAAATAATCATCGTTCTGGCGGCAAAATCTCCAATCACAAATTTCAAATCTCAAATCTTAAGTACCTCTTCCAAAACCGGGAAACGTTTTTTATCTTACCAGTGACATGACGCCGAAAATCCGGGTTTATTTTAAACATTTAACTGCTTTTATTATGGGAAAGTATCCTTTGCCTGTTAGTCATTTTATTGTGGAATGGGGAGGAAACAATATTGGTTTCACCGAGGTATCCGGGCTTGGTATGGAACACCAGGTAGTGGAATACCGCGAAGGAAGCGCCCTTGAATCTTCAGCCATCAAAATGCCGGGGCTTCGAAAGTATACCAACATCATATTAAAGCGGGGCGTAACGAAAAACGACAACGACTTTTTCAACTGGTTCAACTCCATATCGCTTAACCAGGTAGAACGCAGGGATGTTTTGATAAAACTGCTGAACGAGGCGCATGAACCGGTAAGAGTATGGAAAATAAAAAATGCCTGGCCTTGCAAGCTGCAATCTTCCGACCTGAAAGCAGACGCCAACGAAGTGGCTATAGAAACCATGGAACTGGTGCATGAAGGTATTAGTATAGAAACTCCTTAGCCTTTAACCTGGGATTAAAATCCCGGGCGACAATATTAAATCGAGCCTACGGCTCTGCCTCGTCACAAACAGCAAGAGCCGTAGGCTCGGCCACATATTGTAAGAACGGATTTTAATCCGTCCGCGAACTCCGGTATTTTTGCGGAATGAATTCTGCCACGCTTACCATTCCCCTTCCTCCGTTATTCAGCTTTAAAGAATGTTTGTGGTTCCTTAACCGGAATTACGACGATTGCATGCACCGGTTGCAGCCAGGCAGTGTTGTAAAAGCCGTTCGCATCAACAATCAAAACCTGGTTATTTCGGTAAGCGCCTCCAACAATCATATGGAAGCTACAGCCTACGGCAACACTTTAAGCAAGAAAGTGATGAACGATGTTTCGGAGTATATAACAGACTGGTTCGACCTGCAAAGAGACCTCTCTCCTTTTTACCGGTTGCTGGAAAAAAACAAACGCCTGGCGCATATGCAAAATGAGTTTTGGGGATTGCGTGCGGTGGGCATTCCCGATTTGTTTGAAGCGCTGATATGGAGCATTACCGGGCAACAGATCAACCTGAAATTTGCCTATACGCTTAAACGGCGATTAACCGAAGCCTATGGCACCACACTTCATTTCAACAACGAACCTTTGTATATTTTCCCCGAGCCGCAGGCGTTGGCGCAACTTGATCCAGAAGCATTGAAAAAAATGCAGTTTTCCACCAGCAAAGCCAATTATATTATAGGCACCGCAAAAGCTTTTGCAAGTGGGGAAATCAGTAAAGAAAAACTTTCGGCACTGCCCGATTTTAAAAGCAGGCAACTGGCATTAACACAATTTAAAGGCATTGGCACATGGACCGCTAATTATGTGCTGATGAAAACGATGAGAGATGCGAACGCTATTCCTGTGGGTGATATAGGGCTGCTGAATGCGCTGACAGCACTCAACCTTATACAAAGCAGGGCGGAAGCAGACAAGATTGAAAAACTGTTCAAACAATTCAGCGGCTGGGAAAGCTATTTGGTATTTTATCTCTGGCGCAGCTTGTCTAATCCCGTATCTGCCGGAAAGTAATATTGATCCGCTCGCCCATACTTACTTTGGTTTTGGGTAATTGGTGATACCAGCAATGTTGCGTAGTACCCTGCATCAGCAGCAGGCTTCCATGCGTAAGCAGCACGGATTGAACATTGCTTTTTTCCTTGTGGTGGCGAAACTGGAATATTCTTTCAGCACCAAAACTTACAGAAGCAATAACAGGGTTTTTGCCCAGTTCCTTTTCATTATCGCGGTGCCATCCCATGCTATCTTGTCCATTCCTGTAATAATTCAGCAACGCGGTAGAAAATTTGTGCCCGCACAATTCCTCCACCCTGATTTTAATTTCCATCAGTTCGCGGCTCCACGGTAAGGGATGCATGGTAATGCCCGAATACCGGTACGCTTTGCCTGCATCTCCATACAAAGCAGTGAGCCTTGGCTGCATTACTTTTTTGCCGAACATTGTAATTGCCTCCTGCTTCCATGCAATGTTGGTTGCAAGCAACATACAATAGTTGTCACTTTCACCAGCAGAAAAAATGTCTTTGTATAAAAAAGCTTCTCCGTCAAATGGAAGTATATTCATCATTGTACACAATCTAGCTGGTTGGTTTCAGCACTTCAGGATTTATAACAGCAGCTTCAACCGATTGCTCGGGTTGCACTTCTGCGGCAAGCTCCTTCAACTCCTCCTCCTGCGCATTGGCAGTTGTGTACAATATAAAAAAAGTGTGATAATTTTCTGCAACCGTATTCAATGCAGCTTTGAATATCGTTATATCTCTGTGCTCAGCCATCCATTCATTCACGCTCCGCTGCAACACATCCAGTATACTGCCGTCAAATAATTGAACTTTATACATAGTGGTGCTTAAAGTAAACAATAGCCTTGTGCAAGGCACAACATTGCATTGACTCCGCTACAAAAAAGGCTGTAACAGAGCCATGCTTTGTATGTATACCAAAAACAATTCCAATTTAATGAAACAAAAAGCCAAGAAACAAGGTGCAGAAAGCAGGAAACAAAAAGTACAAGAGGATTACTCTTGCGGCGAAATGACGGAAGAAGCAGAAGCCAGCATATAAGATTGGAATGGAGATGTTTAGCGTTTTTTGTTTGATGTTGATCGTTACTCAAACACTAAACAATAAACTTCAAACATAGCTGACGGCTCACCGCTAAAAAAAACACCAGAAAATAGAAATCAGCTTCCATTTCCCGGTGTTTGGGCTCCGAGGTAAAGCACAGTTGGTTTCGGGTCGTATTACAATTATTTAGTAATGATCTTTCTATGTCAAAAGTAAAACCGGTTAGAGGGGTTGTGTTGTCAGAGGTAAGCCGGAAAAAGGATCGAGGGGCGTTGGATTTTGTTGCCACAAAGTAAAGCGCTATATCACTTTAAAAACATAGTTAATTATATTATTAATTCGTAAAAAATATTACAGCAATGATGTAGATAATTTACTACAAAACATTCCGGCAACTGCTTTACTATTCCATTGTTTCTTTTAACTTACAGCACTAACCGGTTTATTTTATTGAGCAATATTTAGTTTGTTAGCTTATACTTGTGAAACACATGAGCAACTACGATACATCGAACCTGTATTTTCAACGGGCATTACAATTTGTATGCAATACCAATCGACATATTTTTTTAACGGGTAAGGCAGGCACCGGCAAAACCACTTTTTTACGTTACCTGAAAGAAAATTGTACTAAAAAAATGGCAATTGTTGCGCCCACGGGTGTAGCTGCCATTAACGCGGGAGGCACCACCATGCACTCCTTTTTCCAATTGCCCTTTGGTCCCTTTTTGCCTACGCGGCAAACACAGCCCGGCGCCGCTGCCACCAACGAGCATGGCTTGTTTCGCAATCTTCGTTTTAATAAAGACAAACGGCAGTTGCTGCAGGAACTGGAGCTGCTTATTATAGATGAGGTAAGCATGTTGCGTGCCGATATGCTGGATGCAATTGATACCATACTCCGGCATTTCCGCAAACAACTGCTGGTTCCTTTTGGGGGCGTACAAATGTTGTACATCGGCGATCTGTTTCAATTGCCGCCGGTGGTTGGCACAGAGGAATGGGAAATTTTACAGACAGTATATGTAAGTCCTTTCTTTTTTGATGCCCTCGCGGTGCGACAGTCGCCACCGGTATACCTGGAGCTTAAAAAGATCTATCGTCAAAACGAAACGGGGTTCATCAACATACTCAACAATATCCGCAACAACCTGGCAACAGAAGCTGATCTTGCAACGCTGCACCGCTATTACAAACCGGGTTTTGAACCGGTAAAGGATGAAAATTATATTACGCTTACCACGCACAATGCAAGAGCCGACAGCATTAACAGGCAGGAGCTTAGTAAACTTACCGGCAAAGTGTATGAGTTTAAGGGAGAGATCAACGGCGACTTTAACGAAAGAGCCATACCTGCCGATATGAACCTGCAGCTTAAAGCGGGCGCGCAAATTATGTTTGTAAAAAATGACAAGGGTGAAGTAAGAAGGTATTACAACGGTAAGATTGGTACAGTGCGCAGAATTGACAAGGATAAAATATACATCGATTTTCCCGGAGAGGAGGAATTGTTGCTGGAAAAGGAAACATGGAGAAACATTCGTTACCGGTACGATAATGAAAAGGATAGCATTGAGGAAGAAGAGCTGGGATCGTTCACCCAATATCCGGTAAAGCTTGCCTGGGCCATTACCATCCATAAAAGCCAGGGATTGACTTTTGAAAAAGCGATCATTGATGCGGGAGCTTCGTTTGCTGCGGGGCAGGTATATGTGGCATTGAGCAGGCTTACATCGCTGAATGGATTGATCTTATACTCGCGCATTTTTCCGGAAAGCATACATACAGACCCAAGGGTGATTGGTTTTGCCGCAACCGAAGCGGATGAAACTGAATTGGACACGCAACTGGAAGAAGACCAGCGGATCTTCCTGACGGCATCGCTATCACAAACCTTCAGTTTCTCAAAATTGTTCGACCGTGTGGAGCAGCATTTTGAAGCGTATGAACACCGGCAGTTGCCCAACAAGAATGATAGTATTGCATGGGCTGAAAAACTGCTGCAACAATGCAAAGCATTGCTGGATGTGAGTGAAAAATTTCAAAAACAACTTTCTGTATTGTTGGCCGAAGCAGCAGATGCGGGGTATGAAAAACTGCATGAGCGGGTGAGTGCAGCATCTGGTTATTTTGTACAATCCATTGCTAACCTGCAAGCCCTGGTAAAAGAACATATTGAGGTTGTTAAACCTTTATCGAAAGTAAAAAAATACCTGGCAGAACTTCGGGAACTGGATGTGGAATTCATTCGCAAAAAAATACAGGTAGAACAGGCTGCGCCGCTTTCGGAGGGATTGCTGAAGGGAACCAGGCTTGCCGATTTACTGCTGCTGCAACAACAGCACAACAAGATAATAGTGGTAAAAGAAGAACCTGTAAAAGTAAAAGCTAAAAAAGGCGATTCGCACCGGATGAGCCTTGAAATGTACAAGGATGGCAAAACCATCCGCGACATTGCTACTGAACGGCAACTGTCTCCGGCAACAATAGAAGGACACCTGGCTTATTTTATTCCCACGGGAGAAATAACGCTTGCCGAACTTTTACCGGAAGAAAAAATTAAAAAAATAAAACAGGCGATTGAAGAAGCCGGCGAAACATCTTCTTCGTCCATCATCAAAGAAAAGCTGGGCGACGATTATTCGTACGGGGAAATAAGGATGGTATTGGCGGATTTGAGGTATAGGGTGTAGAGACAAGGCATGCCTTGTCTCTA
>JBQCGX010000070.1:0-41989 GCA_051955255.1 Agriterribacter sp.
CCGCTGGATTCTATACGAATGACCTTTGGCGAAAGAGGTTTTTTTGCTTATTCGGTTTCTGACAAAGGCGAAGTTTGGTGGTTCAATAATTATTTCAGAGAGCAACAGCCAAAACCACAGGAAATAGAGAAAACATTAAAAACTGAAATCCAGGAGCATCTGGCAACGGTTCATAAGAACGATGATCCTTTATTCTCCAAAATAATCAGAAACAGTTACGAGATTATTGCCTATCCTGTTTATGATGTGCCCAGGCTTTCGCATTGGTACAAAGGCCGTGTTTGTCTTATTGGAGATGCTGCACATGGTATTTCTCCACATGTCGGGCAGGGAGCATCCCTGGCATTAGAAGACACGGTTGTAATTGCCGGGTTGTTACAACTGCATAAAGACTACAGCACTGCATTTGAGATTTTTCAATCCGAACGCCAGCCCAGAGTGGGAAAAATAATAAAAACTGCCAGAAAGGTAGGTCACACCAAAACAAAAACAAACCCAATAGCAGCGTGGTTCCGCGATCGTTTAATAGGCTTCTTTATCGGCAAGCAAATTCAACAGCTTGACTGGATTTATAATTGGACTGATTCAAATAAGACCCTCAGCAAAACAGGAGTGCCTGTGTGAAAAACAGCTTTAGTCTATTTTCAAAGGTGGACCAACAACCTGCATGTCATGATCGGCAAATACTTTTGCTATTTCTTCTTTGGTTGGAGGAACGGTCCACTTGTCGGTAACCGCAAAAAAATCTTCCATTTTTCCGGCAGGGAGGTAGGATACAATCATTTTTCCTTTGTCTGTAAGCTGAACAAATGCATGCTGCACTTTTCGGGGAAGAAAAATAGAGTCGCCGGGTTTCATTTGGTATCTGTCTTCTCCAACCTGAAAAAGATATTCGCCATCCACAACATAAAACCATTCATCCTGGCTTGCATGAATATGCAGAGGCGGCCCGCCTTTCGGTGTTAAACCCGTTTGCTCAAAAACAGTAAGATCGTTTTCCGTGTCTTTGCCGGATATCTTGATGTCGAGTGTATTTAAAGTAATGCCCTTCATTTTATAATGAGTGCCAAACCTGGCCTCACCTGAAGCAACCTTGAATCCGCGGCCGTTCCGCACGGCCATTAAAGACATGACTTTGGAAAATGCTTCAATCGGAATGGCTGCAAGTGTTGTTAATATAAATTTTTTGCGTTGCATTCTATTGCAAGTTTGTAAAGTGTAAAAGATCATGATCTCAATTAGTCGAAGAAGGAAAATGTCCGGTGCGATAGTTGAAATTGGTAACTGAAGCAAATCCAGGCTTAACTTTCACTGGTTGTAAACATCAACTAAATTACAAAAGAATATACAATTTTCTTCCGTGAATAAATAGCTTTTCAAGGAACCAGGTTCGCCGTCTTTGTTTTGAGTTTTTGTTGTTTGATTTTCCCCTTCTTCTTAGGTTTTTCCCATAACGTGGAAGAGTAAGTTAAAACCTGGACGAACTATTACAGGCATTAAAAAATAAATAAAATGAGCCTGGTATTATTACAAAGCCATTCACATCACACATAAATTTGCAAAAGCTACCGTGACTAGCTGAAACAAAACAATGAATTTCGGAAAGGCAACTACCGGCTCTATGTAATCATAAGTTTGGAACCACAAAAAACATATGCAAATGAATAAAACCCTGCAAGCAATTCTAAAAGCAGGCATCGTAGCCGGCAGCCTCGACATACTGCTCGCTTTTGCCAACGCATGGTTCAGTTCCGGTGTTTCGCCAATGCGGGTTTTGCAGTTTATAGCAAGTGCGGTAATGGCAAAGAAAGCGTTTCAACAATCTTACAGAAGTGCCCTGCTTGGTTTGGCAATACATTTTATCATCACCCTCGTTTGGACGGGTTTGTTCTTTGCAATCTATAATCATTATAAAAGGGTTGTACGATCAGCCTTTTTACAAAGTGTTTTTTACGGACTTTTTATCTGGTTAGTGATGAACCTGTTGATTTTACCTCTTACCAATGTGCCAAAATCCGGTTTTCAATGGACTGGGGCAATCAAAGGTGCTATAATATTGATTATTGCCATTGGTTTTCCCCTGGTATCTTTTGCCCGGAAGCATTATCAGGAAACGCTGTACAACAATACAAATCGCAGCAAAGTAAAATGATAAAAGAACCAATAAAATTCCGGTCGCTGGTAGCGTTGTTTGAATTTCTTCCACGGGAGGAAGCCTTGCTGACAGATATTTTACGGCAGATAACTATAGAAACCTTCAATGGATACGGAAAGGAAAAATTGTCCTACAATGTTCCGTTTTTCTACGGCAATAGATCTATTTGTTTGATATTTCCCGCATCCGTTCCCCGAAGTGGTGTAAAAAGCGGTGTGTTGTTTGGCTTTTGGTATGGCAATCGTATGAAAGATAAAAACAACTATTTGGAACACGGAACCAATAAACAGATCTTCTATAAAATTTATCAATCAGTTGAGGAAATAGACATTCCAGCCTTAACAGGCCTGATAAAAGAAGCGATTGAACTGGATAAAAGCTTTAATAAGAAAACATTCATAAAAAAGAAATGGAAGAAATAATTGACAGGAACACAGCAGCCCATTATGTATGGGGCGACAATTGCGACAGTTGGGTGTTAGTGGACACAGCCGGATTGTCGGTTAAACAAGAGTGTATGCCTGCCGGTGCAATGGAGAAGCTACATTTTCATACTGAGGCCCAACAGTTTTTCTTTGTACTGGGAGGTACGGCGACTTTTTATTTGGAAGGAAACAAAATAATTGTAACAGCGCAAAAAGGGATATTGGTTCGACCTGGTACAAAACATTATGTAGCAAACGAGAGTGCCGGGCCACTTGACTTTCTTGTAATTTCACAGCCTGCTACTAACGGTGACAGAACAGTAATAGCAGGATGATATGATACTGATAACGCGATTGACCTAAATTATTAATTGCCCTTGAAAAAGCATTTTGCCACACTCGTATTTGTTTTAATATGCTGCGCCGGTAATGCGCAGATCAGGTTGCCCAGGCTTGAAAAGCCACCCGTTATAGATGGTAATCTGAGTGAATGGAAAGAATATGCATTTCATGATGGCGTATGGGATATTTACCGGGTACGTAACAGCCATTGGTATGATCCAAAACGCAACAGGCTGACTGATCACGGTAACGAACCATCGCCGGATAAAGACCTTGCATCAGGATATTACATGGCGTGGGACAGCACCTACTTATATTTTGGCGCCGAGGTAACCGATAATGTGAATGATGTGAATGACAGTTTGCACAACCCGGAAAGATGGTATTATAAAGATTGTGTGTGCTGGTTTATCGAAGCGCCTTCAGATACGATTGCTGAATCATTTGGCAGAGGCGACAATGCATTTTGTTTTATTGCCGATAAACGCAAACCGCCCTACGGCGTTTGGTGGAGACATGGAAGTGCCGACAAAACATTTATAGAACAAGCGCTGCCTGGCAATGCGTATTCGTTTGCCCTGAAAATGGGACAACAGGGAAATTACATTATTGAAGCACGGGTAAATATGACACAAACACTTGGTATAAGCGATCCATCCTGGCAACCTCCGCGTGTTGGCGATGTTTACAGGGTTGAAATTGTTCACACAGATCCTGACGGCGGCCAATATGGTGGTCACCTGCTTATTTACGGAAAAGGGGATGATGATAAAACATGGTCTGAAATGATATTATCACCCCCTCAAGCGCCGGTTATCAGAAATAAAAAATGATTAAGCCGGTTGCAGTCAATGCACTGCCCGGATTGTATTTCAATGACCGCTCTTTTATACGTTACCCGTTTATGCCAAGTTGAATGGCAATTTCAACAGGAGCAAAACGGGCTGCTTCACCTTCCTGCATCAAGTCACTCTTAAGCAGTAACGGCGGTTGCGCCAGAAACCGGGGTGCTGTGCCGCTGTGTGGCTGTGCTGCATGTATTAAAAACGGGTGACACAGGTATACTGTACCCGCCTTGCCTGTAGCGGTTACCTCCGGTCTATTGGGCAATAAAGGAAATTGCTCAGCCATTTCTAACAGAGACATGCCCCGCTCTCCGTGAGGTTGCAACAGCCGGGCAACATCCCGATGTGAGCCCACTTTGATCCTGGTAGGTGCATCCTTTTCTCCAATATCCGAATAGAGAAATAAAAGCAACAGTGCCCGGTTTTTCGAACGCCAGTTTACCCGCCATTCCAAAAAATTCGTTGGGTGGTCACCAAAACTCGCGTCAACATGCCAACCGGTATCGCCTGGTTCTGTTGCTGAAGGAAAACGAACCGGGAAAGTGCCCATGGCCATGCAGGGTATCCACCTGTCTTTTCCTGCCAATTGATCAAAGGCTGCATGCAATGCCGGGGTATTGGCGGATTGTATGAACGGAGGCTGCGAATACATTCCTAAACGGATGACCGGTTTTGTCCAGGTGGATGGATCGCCAGGATCAGCGTCCATATCTTTCCATAAAATATTCCGCACTTCGTTGGCGAGCTGCGCGGGAAATGCGTTGTCGAGGCGAACAAAACCTTCTTCAATAAATTGTTTTATCTGAATTGAGTTCAATACTTCTTCCATAAAATGAGAGGAGGATAAATAGATGAATAATAATAGCAGTGCCTGCAACAGCGATAGCTATCACGAATAAAATGGAAGGAGAAAGTATTAAAGTGTTGGCGACATTCTCATGCCGGCGAAATTAGGCAATTATTTAACGCTTACGGCAGCACACTTTACAATCGTCTGCATTATCGCCTGTAGCCCAATTCTGCGCCACCACTCACCGGCATGGTGCAGCCGGTAATAAAACGGGCTTTGTCGGATAATAGAAAAACGCATGCGTCGGCAATTACGTCTCCTTCGGGGCAATAACCCAGTGGATGAATGGTGCTGATGTATGCTTCTGCTTCCTCTATATCTGGCTGATTGTTGATCCAGGATTGTACGGCAGGCGTTTTTACCCATGCAGGACAAACAGCGTTTACGCGTATGCGGTACTTTGCATAATCCAGGGCCATCGCTTTGGTAAGCGCGCTGATGCCACCCTTGGTAGCGGTGTAAGCTGCATGCATTTCCTGCCCTATTTCTCCCACCAGGCTGCTGGTGTTCAGTATGCAGCCTTCACTTTCGCGAAGCGCTTCAATACCATACTTGGTAGTCAGGTAAATGCTCTTCATATTCACATCCATTAACCGGTGCCACTCTTCCGTAGTCGTTTCATGCAGCATGGCAGAAGGAGTTACAATACCGGCGTTGTTATGAATGGCGTCCAGTTTTCCAAACCGTTCAACTGTTTGTTCTATCGCTATCCTCACCGCTTCTTCTGATGATACATCACACAAAATAAAAAAGCATTTATCTGCTGTAGGCTTGCCAAAATCTTCTTCAACGGTGGTATTACTTGCCACCACTACTGTGGCGCCTTCGTTTAAATAAGCTTTAGCACATTCCAGGCCAATGCCGCTGGAACCACCTGTGAGAAATAATACCTTATCTTTAAGAAGCATTTTATTTTTGCAAACAAAGTACAGTCATGGGTACTCCAAAAAAAATAGAGTATCGATGTACTTTGATGGATAATTCAACGATCTTATGCCCGGAGAAAAACGATATAAAGGACTTGCCATCAGGAAACGAGATGGCTTTACTGGCGAAAAGCAAATTATCCTGCCCAACAAATTATTAACGGAACGCATTCAAAACGATCCCCTGCTCAATAATCTTTATATCACGCTGATCGGTTATTTTCCCAAAGCATCCTTCCACTACCGCGAACGTCGCTGGGGCTGCAACGACAATATCCTGTTTTACTGTGTAGATGGAAAAGGCTGGTATGAAAACAAGTCGGGCTATTGCGAGATCAAAGCCAATGAATTTGTGATTTTGCCGGCTACGGATAAGTATCTCCGTTATGGTGCGCATGCCGATGATCCGTGGTCGCTCTACTGGGTACATTTCTGCGGAACGCAGATCCCCCATTTCAACCATATTTACGAGTTAGACCAGTTTCTGACACCGACTGTATTGCGGCCCGATGAACGGCGCATCAGTTTGTGGGAAGAAATGTACAATACCCTGGAGATGGGATACAGTCTCGATAATCTGAGTTACGCTAACTTCTGTCTCTACCATTTCGTTGCCTCGTTTATTTTCCGCAATCATAATTTTTCCAGCTTCCAGAAAAAGGATGATAATATCATCACCCAATCTATCCTGTACATGCGCGAAAACCTGGCACAGCGTTTATGGATCGACGATATAGCAGGCAAATTTTCCTACTCTGCATCACACTTCTCCAGTTTGTTCCGTAAACAAACCGGCTTTGCACCGCTGGATTATTTTATCCATCTTAAAATGCAGAAAGCCTGCCAGCTCCTGGATTTAACGGAAATGAAAATCAAAGAGATCGCGGCCGCCGTGGGCTATGACGATCCTTATTTCTTTAACCGCACCTTTAATAAAATAATCGGAACATCTCCCTCCGAATACCGGAAGACGAATAAAGGATAAGACTGGTTGATAATACGATTGTCCATTGTTACGGTCCGATAATCTATTGTTCAAATCAATAGAACGCAGAACTTTGAATACATAAAACAGATGCATGAACAGCACTTCTTCCCGCTCAGAAATTTTACAACACATTCAGTTGGCACTCGGGCAAAAAACATCTGGGGTCGAACTATCTACGGATGAAGCAGATTTTTTTGTACGGGAGAATGGCACGGATGTAGAAATATTTGAGCGCTCCTTTGCAAGATTGCAGGGGCATATACTTAGATGCGCATCATTGACAGAGATTCCACATTGTTTCAATCAGCTCCCGCAGGCGCTGCTGGCAAAAAACTGGTCTTGTACTGCAGCGGAATATCTGCCTTTTGTGCAACAAGCCGGCATAAACACGACGGATGACGGAATGATGGCGGAAGTGTTGGTGACTGATTGTGAATGCCTGGTAGCCCGAACAGGTTCGGTTGTATTAAGCGCCGCACAACCGGCCGGGCGGGCCTTGCCGGTATATGCACCTGTTCATATTACGATTGCGAAAGAATCTCAACTGCTTTATGACACAGAAAATGCGATTGATTTTTTGTTGAAGAAATATGACCAGCAACTTCCCTCTTCTCTACATTTTGTTGCAGGTCCAAGCCGAACCGGCGATATTGAAAAAACTTTGGTAATGGGTGTGCATGGCCCGGGTGAAGTTTTTGTATTGCTGGTAAAAGGATAAGATCAACCATTTAAAAACCCATGCTGTTTGGTCAAGTCGATCAGGGTTGGGAATTTTATATAGTATATTAATGAGCCGCAGATGCGCAGATGATCCTTGATCTGCGAATCTGCGGCAAAAATGAACTTTCACTAACTAAATGACATTGGATTTTAATCCAATGGAGTTTAGTAATTCAAAAGGATTGAAATTTTTGAATGGACAGGAAGCAGATTTAGGATGGATTGAAATCCATCCTTACAATATGTGACCGAGCCTACGGCTCTCGCTGTTTGTGGTGAGGCAGAGCCATCGGCTCGGTCACATATTGTTGCCTGGGATTTTAATCCCAGGTTAAAGATTAAAACAACAACCGTTTAAAAACTCATAATCGAATAATCCATTAAGATAAGCATATATTCTATTGATTACCGATAGGCAATTGATGAATTTTACTTTGTCGCCGCGACATCGTTTTTCTTTAACCTTACAAAGAGTCTTACGGCAGTTGTCATTTGCCAACAGGCATAGACTTTTTACTACACCTCAAATGAATTAAGATTTTCTGACTGTCATCGCCGGATTACTGGTCTTGTGCCCTCATGGGCGCAATGGAATTTTTTTCACTTAAAAATTAACTGTATATGGAGAATCTATTGTTTAAACAAAAGTTTCCAGCGCTGTCTCCGCAAACACGCCGTGCAAAAGCGCATCATTGTACCGGTAGGCTGAGCGGTATTTTAAAAACGTCGTGGGTAATATTTGCCTTGCCAACATTATTAATGTTACCGTTTTCACCACAAGCCAACGACGCGAACATTTCATACAAATTGAACCCAACTCAATCCAACCTCCAGGTAATCGGTAAAGTTACCAATGAAGCAGGCGAGCCCTTACAGGGCGTTACCATCCAGGTAAAAGGCAGCACTACCACTGCCACAACAGATGCGGCAGGATCATTTCAAATAAATGTGCCCGGAAATAATTCCATACTGGTGTTTAGTTATGTAGGCATGCAAACGCTCGAACATCGTGTGTCGGGTTCAGGAAATATTGCCATCGTACTTTCTTCCGATAAAAGCACGCTCTCCGATGTGGTGGTAGTGGGGTATGGTACGCAAAAGAAGATCAATCTCACTGGTTCGGTAGCTACTGTAGGTGGCAGCACATTGGTGGAGCGTCCTGCTACCAATGCCGCCAATCTTTTGCAGGGACGGGTTACCGGTCTGCAGGTGATTCAACCCACTGCATCGCCCGGACGCGATGATCCTCAGTTCCAGATCAGGGGATTGGGATCTTTCGGTGCATCTTCGAGCCCGCTGGTGCTGGTAGATGGTTTGATTGGTTCTATCACCAATCTCAATCCAAACGACATTGAAAGTGTTTCTGTTTTAAAAGATGCAGCTTCTGCTGCCATCTATGGTTCACGTGCAGCCAATGGCGTTATACTGGTTACCACCAAAAGGGGAAAGCAGGGAGCGCCTTTGCTGGAGTATCGCGTAGACATCGGTTCACACACAGCTACGCGTGTGCCCGATTTTATTTACAACTCCGCAGAGTATATGACCATGTATAATGCAGCAAAAGAAAGAGTGGGCTTGCCGCCGCTTTACACACAGGAGCAGATTGACGCGTATAAAAATCCCTCAGATCCCATTCAGTATCCCAACTTCAACTGGACCGACCACTATTTCAATCCCGCCACTGTTATCAATCACAACCTGCGTTTTTCCGGCGGCAATGAAAGAACCAATTACAGCATCTCGCTGGGGTATCTTGACCAGGACGGTGTATTGCCTTCTTTCAACTATAAGCGATACAATGCCATTATCAATATCAATTCGCAGATCAATAAAAGAGTTCGGGTAGGCACCATCATCAACATGACCAAAAAGAGAATTGCCGAACCGCGTTCTGTCAACTCCGATGTGGTGTTGCTGGTGTACCAGGGTGCTCCCAACTTTATGCCCTTTTTGCCCGATGGCAGCGGGCGCATTGCGCGCTATGCGTATGCGGGGGAAGGACACAACAGGAATCCTGAAACAGATCTGCATCCGGGAAACTATCAACACACCAATGCGCATGGCATCAATGCACAGGGTTATGTAGATGTGCAGATACTCTAAGGCCTGGTGTGGCAGGTGAAAGGTGGTTTTAACTATAATGGAGAAACCTACAAAAGTCACCAGCAGGTAGTAAATCAATATGCTTATATAAAACCGGCAGGTGCCGACGATTTTCCTTACATCGACGATGGGGGTAAAAGTGGCGGGGTAACAGACCGCTACAGTCAAAACGTGTTGCCTTCTGTATTTTCCACGCTGAACTACGAAACGATAATAGGCACTGCGCACAATTTAAAAATACTGGTCGGTTACGAGCAGCAATCGTTTAAAACACAGTTTTTGCAAGGCGGACGCCTGAGCTTTCCAACGCCATCGCTGGCGGAGATCAATGCCGGTTCGCCGGTGGGGCAAAGTCTTTCAGGCACGTCTACAGAATGGGCTTTGCGATCCTACTTTGGAAGGATCAATTATGATTACAAAGGAAAATATTTGCTGGAAGGCAACCTGCGTTATGATGGCAGTTCAAGAATTGCCAGCAATAACCGCTGGGGTGCATTTCCTTCCGTATCTGCCGGATGGAGAATTTCGCGTGAGTCGTTTATCGAGGATAATCTCAAATGGCTCGATGATTTAAAATTCCGCGCCTCATGGGGCACGTTAGGTAACCAGGAGATCGGGCTCTATCCTTACCAGGACATTCTCAATCTTTCCGAATATCCCTACGGTTCAACCTTGCAACCCGCTGCGGTGGTAACACGCTTAACGGATAAAAACATCAAATGGGAATCTACCCGTGTAATGAATATTGGGCTTGACCTGGAAATAGCAAGAGGCTTGTTTGGGTTGACGCTGGATTGGTTTAAGAAAAATACTTTCGATATTCTCACCACTCAACCCGTTCCCGGAAGTCTTGGGATGAGCGGTCCCGTTACCAACGACGGCAAGCTGCAAAACATTGGGTGGGAAGCGCAACTAAGGCACAACAATCAGATAGGCGATTTTAGTTATGGCGCTTACTTTTTATTCAGCACCTTTAAAAACAAGTTGCTTAAAATAAGAGTGCCAACCAAGGGTGTGAATGAAGTTGGTTTGCCTTATGGTTCTTACTACATGTACGAATGGATCGGCATTTTCCAAAGCCAGGACGATATTGATAAATCACCCGATCAGCCTTTCTTTCCGCCGCGCCCGGGCGATCTGAAAATTAAAGATCAGAATGGCGATGGTGTTGTGAATGCAGACGACCGCAAAACCATCAAAGGCATCTTTCCCGATTTTACCTATTCATTTGGAGTGAATGCTTCGTGGAAAGGATTTGCATTGAGCGCGTTCTTCCAGGGAACACAGGGCAACAAAATGCCATTGAATGGTTGGGGCATCGATCCTTTCATACAAGGCACACCACCTACTACCAAATTCAGAGATGCATGGAGCCCCACCAATCCAAGCAACACAGTGCCGGCTATTTACGAATCGTGGACATACGGTGGCGTGTCTGCCTATCCATCTACCTATTACCTGCAGGATGCCTCTTACCTGCGTTTGAAAAACGTAAACCTTTCTTACACCTTACCCAAAACAGTAACAGACAAAATCTGGTCGAAAGGAATTACAGTATATGTATCGGGAGATAACCTGCTCACCTTTACCAAATTTGAAGGCGCCGATCCCGAAACCCTATCCCGTACCGGTAGTACCATTGGCGGATGGGGCCGATTTGCGCAGTTTCCGCAAGTGCGCATTCTCAATTTTGGTATTGATGTAAAGTTCTAACTGTTTAAAAAAGAAAAATATGAAACGCTTATATAAGTTTAGAATTCTGGTTACGGCTGCATTCATACTAGCTTTCTTTTCGTGTAAGAAGAGCTTTCTGGATCGGAACCCGTTAGACCAGGTGTCAAGCGGTACTTTCTGGCAAACGGAAGACGATGTAAAAATGGCTTTAGCCGGATGTTACCGTCAGTTGCAATCTGATTTCCTCAGCTACAGAAGGGTGTGGCTCGACTGCCTGTCGGACAATGCTTTTGCAGAGTGGGCTTATTTCAACATACCGGCAATGACCATCGGCGTTACCAGTGCCACCTCGGGAGGCGCTGTAAACATGGCTTACTACGCACCTTACAGGGGCATTGCCAATTGCAATTATTTTCTTGCCAATGTAGACAAGGTAACAGGACTGGATGCAGGAAAGCTGGAGGTGTACAAAGCGGAAGCGCGCTTCCTGCGGGCGCTCATGTATTTTGACCTGGTAGATTTTTTTGGAGATGTGATCTTGTATCGCGAAACACCCGAAAGTGCCGATGCTGCTAAGATCGCCAAAAGTCCTAAAGCCGAGGTGCTGGCCTTTATTCACGAAGACCTGGATGCAGCCATCAGCGCACTACCCGAAGATGTGTACAGTGGTCATGCAGTAAAAGGCAGTGCTATGGCCATTAAGGCGAGAATATTATTGTATGAGCAGAAATGGCCCGAAGCAGCCACTGTTGCACAGCAGATCATGCAGTCGGGAAAATTTGGTCTTGCTGATAATTACCTCGGTATATTTTTAACCGCTTCGCAAGGTGGCAATCCCGAAATTTTATTTTCAACCCAATACTTAAGCCCTACCAACCCCACGGCTTTTACGGAGAGTATGGATGTGCAGATTGGCTGGTATGGCTGCATCAACCCTTACCAGGACCTGGTGGATGAGTTTGAATGTACTGATGGTAAGATGATAGGGGAGTCGCCGCTCTACAATGCCGCCACGCCTTTTGCAAACCGCGACCCAAGGCTGGTATTGAATATGCGCCGCGTAGCCGAAGAAAGCTGGCCCGATCCGCAGCATCCGGGGCAAACAGGATATGTGATGCGTAAATACGCCGACTTTTCGCACGCACCTTTCAGCTATGCTAAAACAGATTCGGACCAGGACATGGTTTGGGTACGTTATGCAGATGTGTTGCTGATGTATGCAGAGGCAAAAAATGAAGCGACGGGGCCCGATGCCAGCATTTATGATGCATTGGACGACATTCGTGGCAGAAGCGGAGTGAACATGCCGCCGGTAGACCAGGCACGATACAATACAAAAGAATCGTTGCGCGATTTTATCCGCCATGAACGCAGGGTAGAGTTAGCTTTAGAAGGGCATCGTTATTTCGATATCAAACGTTGGGGCATTGCGCATACGAAATTGCCCACCATACAAAATCCCGGCGGCGTTCATCTCGTGTTTGAGCAACGGCATTACCGTTTCCCCTTCCCACAGGCAGAGTTGGACAACAATCCACAATTGGAACAAAACGACGGATACTAATTGAGACAATAGCGTGGCAGGAATCTTTAAAGCATGTAAAAAGTATGAAACTTCTTTTCGTTTGTATACACTGTTCTATTTTGTTCGGTGCTGGTTATGCGCAGTCTTTAAACAAACCAACGTTGGTAAAATTGCCCTTTGCATTTCCCCAGGCCAACCGCACGCCCATGGAAAACACACCGGTATGGTTCGATTCCAGTTTGCTGTTAGTGTCTAACTACAGAACCGTTGGCTTGGAATCGAAAGGAGAAGATGCGTTTCTGTACATCGAAGATTTAAGAAGTGGCAGCGAAGTGGCAAGGTTTGGAAAAGGGCATTCCTTTGTATCTGCTTTTTCTGAAGGCAAAAAATTACACGTTTTTGCGCTGGAGTTTAAAGATTTCGGAAGGATAATGAACTCAACCACCATCAATCATTTTACCAGCAGCGATTTAAAAAACTGGCAGCAGGAAATAGCCATTACACCGCAACCGGGAGAGCACTTGTTCAATTCATCGGTTTGTAAAGACGATCGGGGATACATCATGGCATATGAGTCGGACAAGCCGGTTCAGTTTTGTTATAAGTTTGCCCGCTCAACAGATCTTAAAAAATGGGAAAAGATAAACGGCATTGCTTTTACGGGGCAAAAAAAAGAGTATGCAGCCTGCCCGGTAATAAGGTACATCGCCCCCTGGTATTATGTAATTTATTTGCATGCACCGTTGGAAGGACATAACGGTTGGATTTCCTATATGGCAAGATCAAAAGATTTGAAAACCTGGGAACTGAGTCCTTTCAACCCGGTGCTGGAAGCCGGGCCAGGCGAGGGCAAAAACAATTCGGATGTAGACCTGGTGGAAGTGGATGGAAAAACTTATCTTTTTTATGCCACCGGCGACCAGGAAACCTGGGGCACAGTTAGGGTAGCCATGTACGATGGTAACATCAAAAGTTTCTTTGAGTCTTATTTTCCCAAGGGAGCCAGGTTCCAGCATGCGTCTGCCATACAGTAACAATAGAAATATTTATGACAACATCCAGGAGAGGGGCTATTCGATTGATGAGTATGGCGGCGGTGGCTTCGGGCCTTCCGCTGCCTGCTCTTTTAGCCGCAGCTTCTTCAAAACAGGAGCCTGCCAATATCCTTACTGCTTTCAATTGGCAAACCGGCAACTGGCAGGTAGAATGGCCGGGGCGTATATCGCAATACGATCTCGTGTATCAGAGCCCGCCGGTAGACCCTTTGCAGGGGATTGCATTAGGTAACGGTGAAGCAACAGCGCTTATATGGTGCGAAGCGTCAACACTTATAGTGGTGCTGAACAAGGCAGACCTTTGGGAAGATGCAGGCTTTGGCAGCTTTGGCAACTGGAACAAAGAACAGGAAGATCTTAATACTACCCAACGGCATGCGGGGCGTTTGATCATCGATTTTAAATATCCATTATTCGATACATTGTATCTGGCAGCTTTCTCCGGGCGGCTTTCAATAGCGGATGGGCGTGCTACCATCGAGGCTGCCTCGCCCTTTGGCAACATTCAACTGGCTTTTTTTATCGATCAGCCATCGGGTATACTAAGCATTGATCTTGCTACAGATTTCAAAGAAGCAAGTCCGCTGGAAATTGTGTTGGAGCGGTTTGGCTCCCGCACCTATTCGCACTGGTATGCCCAGATTAATGGTGATGCTACTATTGGCACTGGCGGAACAAGCAGCACAGCAGACGACGATGAAATATTCATTACGCAACAGTTGAACAACCGGAATTTTACCGCGGCATTGCGGGTAAAATCGGGTGGCAGCACTCCTGTAAAAACAGTTAGGGAACATTCCCGCAGATCAGCAGTCCAGGTGCCTCAGGCGCGCAAAAGCACGCTTCGTTTGTTCGTTTCAGTTACTTCGCCTGTGTTGGAAGACAGCAAAGTCGCAGCCATTGCGCTTTTAGACAAAGCTGAAAATTGGAACACTGAACAGGTGCGGGCAATGAATGCCCAACAGTGGAAAGAAAAATGGATGCGCAGTTTTATGGATTACGGCGATGGCTATCTCAACCATCTTTGGCATCTCACCATGTATTATGCCATGAGTTGCCAGGGCGGTTCCTATCCCGGCAGGTTCAACAACGGGTTATGGGGCTGGAACAGGGATGTGCAAAACTGGAATTTTTATTTTCACTGGAATCAGCAGCAACTATACTGGCCACTGCATGCGGCCGGGCACCACGACCTGGTTGTTCCCTATCTTAATTTTCGTTTTCAATCGTTGTCCAAAGCCAAAAAAGATGCAGCCACATTTTTCAAAGCACCCGGCGCATTTATAGCAGATGTTACGGAGCGGCGAGGTTTTAACTCTTCTAATGAATCGCATAACCATACGCCTGTTGCCGAAATCGCACTCGACTTTTGGAGATATTATCAATACACGGGCGACCGGCATTTTTTACAAACGCAGGTGTTGCCGTTTGTAACCGAAGCTGCATTTTTTTATGAAACCCTGCTGGTAAAAGAGGCAGATGGAAAATATCATGCACGCGAAGGATCGGGGTACGAAGGCTGGATCTTGTTGAAAGACGGATTAACCGAATTGGTATATGCCGACAGGTTGTTTCGCACGGTTGTAGCAGTATACAGGGAACTGGGAGAACATCATCCAAAAATGAAGAGCTGGGAAGAGATAGTGCAACATCTTGCACCGCTTCCCACTATTGAACTGCCATATGAAGCGGTGGAACAAGACGGCAATACAGCTACGTTGCTAACCGGCTTTTTTAAGGGAATGGAATTACCGTCGAAAAAGATCTTTGCTGCCGGTTGGGGTATTAAAGAGCAAAAACTGCTCACCACCTACAGTCCCCATCCCGAAGCCAAATATTTTGGAATGAAATTGTTGGATGGCATCTTTCCCTCCGTACCCAGTTCGCCTGTGTTTCCTTCGGGGAGGCTATCCATCAGTCAGCAAAGCGAAGAAAAAGAATTGCTGGATGCGATGCGAACCTCTATGCTGTTGTATGGCCCGGGCATAACCGGCTGGGACCCGGTACCTGTTGTAATGGCACGGCTGGGTATGAAAGAGGCGCTGCAAAAAACACTGGAGGTTTTTCCCGCACGCTGGCAGATCTATGCAAACGGGTGGGGGCATTGGGGAGTGGAAGGCGAGATCAATAAGGATGCAGAGCTGTTTTTTCGAACCAATACGGTAACGGATACCCGCTTTAAAGATGCTGCAAAACTTCCGCTGCGCATGTGGCCCTTCCGCCATATGTCTATGGAGTCCATGTCGGTAATGACGGCTGCTATGAACGAAGCGTTGCTGCAAAGTTGCAATGGTGTAATAGTAGTAGCTGCAGCTACTCACAACAGCCAATATGCACGGTGTTCCCTGCACGCTGAAGGTGGCTTTATAGTGAGCGCTGAAATAAAAGAAGGAAACGTTTTATGGGTTTTTATCAAAAGCGTTTGGGGAACCCAATGCACGGTAAAAAATCCATGGACAAAGGCTGCTGCATGGAAGGGAAAAAAGAAAACAGTCATCAGCGAAAGCGGAGGTTTGCTGAAGTTGTCTTTAAAAAAAGGAGAAGGCTTACTACTGTTACCTGCCGGTAGCGATGCGTTTAAATGGGAGGTGGCGGCAGAAAATCCCCGGCAAAACAACCGCCCATTGATTCATAAATCCGGCAAGGCTCAAATAGGCATTCCCAAACAATTTTAGTGTATGAATTCTTCTTGCTTGTCAAAATTCATTGGTATTGGCGTCTTCGCAACGATGCTTCATGTGGCATACGTAAATGACTGCAACGCCCAACCTCAGCAGGATTGGTCGAAAGCAAGCATCAGTTTTCGGGTAGGCACTGCCGTATGGATGTCCGATCAGCGTTTCGAAGCATTGCTCGATCTGTTCGATCATTATAAAGGCGTTACCGACCAGGTAACTTTTTTTTCTTCTGTAACCCATGCGCCCTTACCCCTGAAGGATTTTGAAAGCCGCATGAAAATTCTTAAAAAAAGATTGACGCAAACACGGAGCCGCGGTTACCAGGCGGGCATAAATATATTGACTACCATTGGACATCATGAGGAAGATCTCGATCATTCTTTAAAAGGAAATTATACACCTGTAACCGATATGGAGGGCAATATATCCAAAGGTGCTTATTGCCCTAACGACCAAAACTTTCAGCAATACATTCGTACCATATACCGGCTTGCAGCGCAGGCAAATCCCGATTACATCTGGATAGACGACGATGTTCGCCTGGCCGGTCATATGCCCGTTACCTATACCTGCTTCTGCCATCATTGCTTATCCATTTTTGAAACAGAAACCCAATTGAAGTGGAGCCGCGAAAAATTAGCAAAAGCTTTCAGTACCGGTACGCAACAGGAAAAATTGCAATGGCGCAATGCATGGCTCGATCATAACCGCGGCACCATTACACGCTTGTTCCGGTTGATTGAAACTACAGTGCATGCAGTAGACCCAAATCTGATTTTAGGCTTTATGACCGGAGACCGTTTTTATGAAGGCTATGCTTTTGACAATTGGGCTGCTACACTTTCCGGTAAATCCCGGGCCAACGTATGGTGGCGGCCTGGCGGTGGTTATTACCACGATGGACAGACTGCCGAGCTCGCCGGGAAGTCTCACGACATTGGCAGGCAGGTTAGCATGTTGCCCAAAGAGGTTGTTGTGATACAATCTGAAATCGAAAACTTTCCTTATCAGCGAATGAAAAAAGCCGCATCCATCACTGCGCTGGAAGCCGCGTCGCATATAGCTGCGGGTTGCACCGGTGCCGCCTTCAATGTGCTTTCTTTTTATGATGAGCCACTCGATGAATACAAACCGTTGCTTGAAAAACTTCAGCAAACCAGGGAGTTCTTCAACAGGCTGGTAGCCGTTTTTGGAAGACAGCCTTTGTTGGGCGCTTCTATGGTATGGGACCGCAATAGTTTTGCCACCACAGCGCTCAGCAACCATACCTGGCCCGGCGGCGGCAGCCCGGTAATTCGGCCGGAACAGTATGAACTGGGTATTCCTGCCAGTTACGATTACCGGCAGGCAGCAATAGCCATGCTTACCGCCAATAATATTTACACTTTAACCGACAGTATGATACGCGAACTGTTATCAAAAGCTGTATACCTGGATGTGCCCGCATTGGAGCAGCTCAACAAACTAGGGTACGGAAAGTTAACAGGCTTTACCGTGAGCGATACTGCTTTGAAAGACCGCATAGAAGCATTTACACCTCATCCAATCAACCAGCCTTTTGCTAATCGTCAACGCGATAACCGCCAATCCTTCAACCGTGATGCTGCCTATGGCATACGCGCCACCCAAAAAGGAGCAGAGGTGTTGAGCTGTCTCGTGGATTATGCTGGTGAAAAAAAATCAGGGGCAACGATGGGTGTGTTTGAAAATGAGCTGGGTGGAAGAATTGCAGTGTCGGGTTATTATCCGTGGCACAGCATGGGCAGCCTTTCCAAATCCAGCCAAATGAAAAATGTATTCCGCTGGCTGAGCCGCGATAAGCTGCCGGGGTATGTAGCTTCCTTTCATAAAGTAAATTGCTGGATGCGCCATACCCGCGATGGCAAGCTGGCGATGGCCATCACCAACAGTTCATTTGATGTGGCAAAGGAACTAACAGTGATGCTCAGGGTACAATCGGCTGCGGTTACTGTTTACAACATGGATGGTAGCGTTACAACCATATCCGCTTCGGGAGAGGAAGGCATGTATAAAAAATTTACACTTCCCAACCTGGAAGCCTGGCAGATGTTGCTGGTAGTAGCAGATTGATACACCAGCTCATCAGGACTCGATCCCAAGCCTTAGATAGATCACTCCGCTTGTATGCTGATATACTTCGATTTCACTTAAAGAAAGGTCGGATAGATCGTGGCCCCAGATGCCGTATTTTCCATCCGTTTCATTCCGGTTCAACAGTTCTTTTCGTTGGCCTGCAGGAGTTGTTTTGGTGCTTGCTGTTGCCTCTTCCTCCTTGTAAATTTCCTGGTATTGCTCACTAATGGCTAAGATCAATGTCTTGTTGGAAAAGCCCTGCCCATCGCTTTTCAGTTCAATGACAGCAGGGTGTAACAAAGGATAATCGATGATGAGTTTGACTGTAGAATAGGGAAGTACGATCATGTCTGCATCCTGTAGCCCGGGCAGCTGTTCCGCCGCTTTTTCTATGCCAATCCACGGTACATAGTCAATCAGTCTGCCCTCCTGGTCCGTCATTGCCACGCTAAAGCGTATGCGCTGAATAACCGTACCCAATGTATCGCCTTCCAATCGCGCCGTTGCAATGCGTTGCATCGAATCAACAGGTTCGGCAGGAGGAGCACTGTTAGAGCAACTGACTAATAAAATACATGTCAGCAGGCAGGAAAATATTGTGTACATAGCCGCAAATTATGTGTTATCTCAATAATAAGTTCGATAATGCAGTAGCTAACGGTGCCGCCCAATGGTAAGCATCAGGTGGATAGTGAAGAAGTTGATTCTACCGGCAGGTTTCCGAAGTTCTTTTATTGCAATCATAGAATAATCCATTCTTATCCCTTGATACTCTATTGACACGGCGATATTGAAAGCTGAATTTTATACCAAAGTATTACACTCAACATGGCTTGTAAAAAAATTAAGAACCGGGGCAGCCTTATCGGATTATTATTCATCACGATGCTGCTCCATGCAAATGTTTCAGCCCAGGATAACTGGCAAAATCCCATTGTAAAACAAGGACGTTTAGGCTCTCCGCTGGTAGAGTCTTCGCCGTTTGTGTTTAAAGACCGTTTATACCTCATGGAAAGCAACCAGCGCTTCTGGGATGTGAAGGGGGCGAAGCCCGGCGATTTTTTTCATGACGATGAAATAAGAATACGCGATGTTGCCACTGGTAAAATTGTTTCGGTTGCATTGAAGAATCATGGTTTTGGAACAGTGCTCGTGCACGACAATAAATTATACATTTTTGCCGGCAACTATGGGGCGGGTAAACCCTGGCGGCGAATGGCGGAGATAACCATGACGTACACTTCGGACCTGAAAACCTGGAGCAAACCGGCAACTGTTCTCAAAGCCAATGCCAAAGAATATTTTTTCAATACTGCTGTGTGTAGAGCGAAAGACAAGTTCATTTTGTTGTACGAAACCAACGATCCCACCTGGAAGCCTTTTACCTTTCGTTATGTAGAATCGCAGGACCTCGTTCACTGGAAAGAAATTCCCGGTGCCATTTACGGCAAGCAAAAATATGTGGGTGGTCCGGCGCTCTATTACGAGGGCGGCTGGTATTATACCCTGTATCTTGAGAGTATAAAGATGGGATATGAAACAAGGATCACCCGCTCTAAAGACCTGGTGAACTGGGAAGATGCTCCGGCCAGCAGACCTTTTGTAACCTTCGATCCTTCCATCAGGAATATCCCGTTGATTGATCCCGGCATACCGGAAAGCAACGCGTCGGACGTTGAGCTTTGTTACTATAAAGGACAAACGATCCTGTACTTTACCGGCAGCGATCAAACCACGGCCGGCGACCTGCAATGGGCAACTTACAAAGGAACGCCGCAGCAATTGTTTGAACATTTTTTTAGCAACCTTTCCACTGCAAAGCAACGTACACCCATACACGAAGGTGACTGGACACCGGTGCTGATTGCACCCGACGCAACGCTTTCGGCAGAAGCAGGCTCCATTTTCAGGCACGGCAATCTGCCAACGGCACAGCAACTGGAATTTCAGCAGCGGCAACTCGGCGCCTTTATCCACTTTGGACCTGCAGCCTACACCGCATCTGATTTTATGACGGTGCCGGATGCCGGTATTTTCAACCCGGCAAAGCTGGATGCAGAACAATGGGTAAAAACGGCGGCATCTTTTGGCGCCAAACATGTGGTATTGACTGCCAAGCATCACAATGGTTTTTGTTTGTGGCCCACCAAAACCACCACTTATTCTGTTGCGCAAGCTCCCTGGAAAAATGGCAAGGGAGATGTGGTGGCCGAGTTTGTAGCAGCATGCAGGAAGTACGGGGTAAAGCCCGGTTTGTATGTTTCGGGCGGCGACAAAAACGAGCAATGCACCAGCACTCCCGACCCTATGGGCAAACGTAAAATAGCAGGTGATGTAAATGCGTATTACACAAAGTTTGTTGAGCAGTTGCGTGAGCTGCTCACCAATTACGGGCCCATTGATTACCTGTGGTTCGATGGCGCTTACGATCCGTTTGGCTGGGATGTAATGAATGCGTCTACCATGGAACGCATGGGCACCGGTTATGGAGATGCTATCCGTACCATGGTAAATAATTTGCAACCGCAGGCTGTGGTAATGGGTGGCACGCGGCCAGATGTGCGTTGGTCGGGCAGCGAACAGGGATGGGCAGACTATCCTTTGTCTAACCTGGTAACGGATCAAAACTGGTCATCTATGTGGGTGGGACCTGAAAATACAGGTTGGTTACCGGCTGAAGCGAATATCCATACCCGTGACAAATGGTTTTGGTACCCCGATTCGGATAAGACGTTGCGAAGCGTTGACTTTCTTACAAAAGTTTATTTAGAGTCTATCGGCAGAGGAGCTAATTTACTCATCAATATGACGCCAGACACCAGCGGCATCATCGTAAAAGCAGAAGAACAACGACTGGCCGATTTCGGTAAAAAAATACAAAGCATGTTCTCCAATCCGCTCGTGCAGCTAACTGCGGTTAATGCGGCAGAAGAAAAATACATACGCTGGAAGGAAAAGAAAAAACCAGCCTGGCTGGAGCTGGAAGAAGACATTGCCAGGGGGCAACACATCACCGCTTACAGGCTCGAAGCGAAAACGGGTGGCGGTTGGAAAACCGTGGCTTCGGGCAGCACCGTAGGGCGAAAACGCATTCAGGCAATTGAACCTGTTGATACCAATGAGCTGAGGCTTACCATCGAAAGCAATTCGCCGGAGATACCGGTGCAGCGCATAGCCATTTATTAGGCAGCACACTACGGAATCAATGCCGACAACACATTTTGGAAAGGATTAAAAACAACGATTGACTGTATGATAGCAATACCTGATCTTATAATTTGTGTTGGATATATTGCTGCCATTGTATGCGTAGGACTTTGGGCAGGGTTGCGAAAGAAAAGAACACGCTCCGGCAGCGCTTCAGAAGAATATTTTCTTGCCGGCAAATCGTTGCGGTGGCCTATGATAGGGCTGGCGCTCTTTGCCACCAATATTTCCTGCATCCATCTGGTAAGCCTTGCCCAATCGGGCTTTGATACCGGGCTGCTCAACGGCAATTTTGAGTGGATGGCATCCTTTGTGCTGATATTGCTGGCCTTGTTTTTTGCACCTTTTTATATCCGTTCAGGAGTGCCTACACTTCCTGTATTTTTACTCAGGCGTTATAACCAGGCCTGTCGCGACTGGCTCACCATTATCTCCATCGTGTCTGCCGTAATCATTCACATTGCATTTTCTTTGTTGGCCGGCGGCATTGTGCTCGAAACGCTCTTTGGCATCAACATGTACATCAGTGTGAGCATTATTGCTTTCGTGGTAGCCATCTATACTATGGTGGGTGGATTAAAAGCTGTCGTGGTAACAGAATCTATTCAAACCGTTGTGTTGGTAGCAGGAGCATTTATCATTACCGCTATCTCTTTTTCTACATTGGGTGGCTGGGAGGCGTTGGTGACTACACTACAACAAAACAACGCAATGGATAAGCTGTCTATGTTGCGGCCTCATGGCGATAGCAGCGGTATGCCCTGGTATGCCGTTTTTTTAGGCTATCCCGTTTTAGGCATCTGGTACTGGTGCGCCGATCAAACCATTGTGCAAAGGGTGTTAGGCGCGCGCGACGAAAACCACGCAAGAGCCGGCGCTTTGTTTTGTGGGTTCATAAAAATTTTGCCCGTGTTTATTTTTGTGTTGCCGGGGCTGTTTGCGTATGCACTTGTGCAAAAAGGCGTGCTGGATGTAAGCAGCATAACGGCTACGGCTACCGACGGATCGCCCGTGGTAAACAGCAAGGGCATTTATACGCTGATGATTTCGCAGTTGTTACCCACGGGACTGGTGGGCATTGTGGTGGCAGCATTGTTGTCTGGACTGATGAGCCAGGTAGCAGGCGCATTGAACTCTATTTCAACGCTGGTAAGCTATGATTTGTACAAGAGGTTCAAACCCGAAGCGAGTGATAGAAAACTCGTGTTGCTGGGAAGAATAGCGGTGTTTGTTGCATTGGTATTTTCGTTGATGTTGCTTCCGCTCCTCAATAGTTACGAAAGTCTTTTTAATGGACTGAACGATGTGATTGCCCATATAGCGCCACCTATTACGGCTGTATTCCTGTTGGGTATTTTTTGGCGGAAGGCGTCTGCAACGGCTGCCCAATATACGTTATGGGTCGGCTCCGCCCTGGGCGTGCTGGCTTTCACCCTCAACAAATTAATGCCGCTAAGCTGGTTTGGACAAACACCTTTTATGATGATGGCCTTTTATCTTTTATGTTGCTGCCTGTTACTGCAAGTTGTATTGTCTTACCTGTTTCCGGTTGTGCATACGGCAGAAAGCAGCCAGCTCTACTGGAAACATCCGCTGGAACCTTTAAGGGCCCGCGGCTGGAAAGGCATGGCAAATTACAAGCTCCAGGCAATGGTGTTGATCGGCATAATGATTTTGTTATACACCGTTTTTGGTTAACTGATAAAATAAAAACAATGGTAAACATACAAAGGCTTTGCAGTATAGGGCTGCTGCTATTATTTTCGGCTTGTATCAACCCTGTACCCGAAGAAAACGTGCTGGTGAAAAGAGTGGGCATGGTGACAGGCATTCGCCCGGAAAAGATTGATTATTACAAGCAGCTACATGCGGCTGCATGGGAAGGTGTTCTTAAAACCATTCATGCGGCGCATATCCGCAATTACACCATCTACCTGAAAAAGATTGATACAGCGTATTATTTGTTCAGCCACTATGAATATGTTGGAAACAATTATGCGGCTGATATGAAAAAGATTGCCGCAGATTCGGTTACCCAACGATGGTGGAGAGAAACCGCTCCCTGCCAGATCCCATTGCCGGAAGCTGCTGCCAGATCGGAAACGTGGACGGAGATGGAAGAAGTATTTCATACCGATTAAACCTGTAAGTGAAGGCTGTCGCCCGTGGGGTAAACTAAACTTATACTTACCGTAACGGATACCTGCCGGTAAATGTTCCACCGGTATAATATCACAACATTCAACTGGTAAATCAATGACCAACTACAAACAATTGTTCCTTCAAAAAAGCGCGGAGAAAGCAGTGGATGCGGTCCATCGCAGTAAGATCAATCACAGCCTGCTTCAATCCGATATTGCTTTTAAAAAAGGGATACCCCAGTTTGCCAATTTGCCAGCCGCCCGCAAAAAAGCAAACGGGGTTAAAAAAAATACTATCGATCACCTGGATGGCTACCTGCTGGAATTTGAAAAAAAATTTATGCAGAACGGGGGAGAGGTCATTTGGGCTGCTACACCGGCGGATGCGCTGAACGCAGTAGGAGCCATTTGCGGCAGCGTGCAGGCGCGATCTGTTGTAAAAAGCAAATCGATGGTTACGGAAGAAATTCATTTGAACAGTTTTTTATCGTCGCGTGGCATTGAAGTGGTAGAAACCGACCTGGGCGAGTATATTCAGCAATTGGCAGGAGAGCCGCCCTATCACCTCGTGGCGCCGTCAATGCACAAAAGCAAAGAAGAAGTAGCGGCGCTGTTTCATGAAAAACTGGGAGCGCCTGAAGGACTCTCCCCGCAGGAGCTCACGCAATTTGCCCGGCGGCTGCTAAGAGAAAAATATGTAAAAGCGGAAGTGGGCATTACAGGCGTTAATTTTTTGTTGGCCGATATAGGCGGCGTGGCGCTCACCGAAAATGAAGGGAATGGCAGGTTGAGCACGAGTTTTCCAAAAGTGCATATTGCTATTACGGGTATTGAAAAAATACTGCCTTCTGTAAAAGATTTGGCGTTGTTTTGGCCACTGCTCGCCACGCATGGGTCGGGTCAGCAGGTTACGGTGTATAATTCCATATTTACCGGGCCACGAAAAAAGAATGAACCCGATGGTCCTCAAAAAATGTATGTTATTCTACTGAACAATGGCCGTTCTAGGTTGCTGGCCGATCCTAAGGCCAGGGAAAGTTTGTATTGTATCCGTTGCGGTGCCTGCCTCAACGTTTGTCCTGTGTTTCGCAACATCGGGGGGCATACCTACAACAGCACTTACGGTGGCCCTATAGGATCGGTGATCACGCCCCACCTTAAAGGAATGGCGCAATACGGGCATCTGTCGCAAGCCTCATCGCTTTGCGGCGCCTGCACCGAAGTATGTCCGGTAGGCATTCCCATTCACGAATTGTTATTAAGGAACAGGCAAATGGCCGCGCAGGAAGCCGGCGTGGCAGAAAAAATAGCATGGCGTATTTGGGCCAGTGCTGTCAGCAGCAGGAAGTTCATGAACCTAGCTTCAGGAAAAAACAAAGAAAAACTGGTGAGAACCTTGTTTTCGCGTGCCTGGGGCCCCAACCGGACGCTGCCGGGTTTTGCGCCTCAGTCTTTTAACGAGCTATGGAGAAAAAACAAACACAACAATGACCATTGAACTTTTTATACCCTGTTTTGTAGATCAGCTCTACCCTCAAACCGCTTTCAACATGGTGGGTATACTGGAACGGGCGGGTTGCAAGGTGCTGTATAATACAGCGCAAACCTGTTGTGGCCAGCCGGCTTACAATGCAGGATTCAAGAAGGAATGCAGCCATGTTGCTAAAAAATTCATTGAAGGGTTTTCGGGTCAGCATTATGTGGTGGTAGCGGGAGGATCGTGTACGGGCTTTGTGCGAAACTACTACGGCCAGGTATTATCTGAACCGCCGTTGAGAGACGAGGCTGTCACAAAATCGCGGATGTTTTATGAGTTCAGTGCTTTTCTTACAGAGGTGTTGGATGTTGAAGATACGAATGCCTGTTTCGAGGGCACGGCAGTGTATCACGATGCTTGTGGGGCTTTAAGAGAATGCGGCATTAAGGACGCGCCCCGGAGATTGCTGAAAAATGTGAGGGGCTTAACGATCATAGAAACAGAGGATGCCGAACGCTGTTGCGGTTTTGGCGGTACTTTTTCAGTAAAGTATGAACCAATATCGGTGAGCATGGGCGAACAAAAAGTGCGAAATGCTATTGCCGCAGGTGCAGACTATATCATCTCTACCGATCTTTCCTGTCTGATGCATTTAGAGGGCTATATCCGGCACCACCAACTTCCCATTCAAACATTGCATATTGCCGATGTATTGGCCGCGGTGAATGTAAAATGATCATAAAATTGACAGGCTCGTTTACTCACGTTAATTCTTCCCGTCGGCCGCAGGTGAACGAATGGTGCTCGCATTATTTATTCTTATCGTTTTCTCTTTAATAATTTATACAACTCAAACCAGAGTACCGAAACTCCGGCCACAGCGCCCGCCATTGCTAATTCTGCAACACTTAACCCTGTAACTTTAAAGAAGCCGGAAAGCGATGGAAAATATAAGATGGCAAAAAGCATTACTAACGTTACTGTAGTAATAGCCACAAGCAGGATGTTCCGGTTTTTAAAACTTTCAAACAAACTATAATAAAAGGAACGGTTTGTTAAGCTCAGCAGGATATTGGCAAAAATCAATGTTGTAAAAACCATTGCTCTTGTCTGCGCTTCATTACCTCCTCTTTGTACCATTAGTTGATAGGAAAACAACACGCCGATCGTGATGATCAATCCCTGCACAATGCTTATTCCAAGCTCCTTTCGGTTCAGGAAGGTATCGGTCATTTTTCTTGGTTTCTGCAACATCGTATTCTTTTCCATCGGTTCATTTTCGTACACAATGGAACAGGTTGGCCCCATTATCAGTTCTAAAAAAATAACATGCACCGGTGTAAATATCTGTGGAAATATCCAACCCAAAAACAAAGGCAACGATACCGTAAGGATAATGGGAATGTGAATAGAAATGATGTACTGAACGGCTTTTTTGATATTGGCATAAATTCTTCTTCCCGCCGCTATTCCTGTAATCAGTTTTCCCAGGTCGTCGCTTATTATAACCAGCGACGCAGCAGTCTTTGCTACCTCTGTTCCTTTATTGCCCATTGCCACGCCTATATGAGCAGCTTTTAAAGCAGGTGCATCATTCACCCCATCGCCCAGCATCGCCACAACCTCACCGTTTTGTTTTAAGGCATTGATCACAGCCAGCTTCGCATCCGGAAACATCCGGGTAAACAATATCTTTTCCTTTGCTTCCTGCATGAGCCGCTCTCCCGAATATTGCATAATTTCCATTCCTTCTATCGTGATGTTCGCATTCACTATCCCCGCTTGTGCCGCAATGCTTTTGGTAGTTTCCGTGTTGTCGCCTGTAATCACTTTTACAGCAATTCCGGCGTTGTAAATATGGCGGAACACATCCTGGATGCCTTTTTTGGGAGGATCGTAAAATACTACCAAACCCAGAAAGTCGAACGGGAAATCTTGCTGTTTATCAGGGAGCGTATTGCTTGCAAAACCGGATTTTGCCACGCCCAGCACCCGGTATCCCTGCTTGCCAAAATCCAGGATTAATTCCCTGACCTTATTGCGCTCAGTATCCGAAAGCGACGATACTTTGAGAATGGCTTCCGGCGCACCTTTTGCGGCAATAATCCGGTGTTTGGCTGCATCCTCAAAAAGATGGGTCATCATCGGCGGCTTACCCTCCAACGGGTATTCGTGAACCATGGTATAAAGCTTTCTAAGGTCGTCTTTCTGTGTTTGCTCATAAACCGCATGCAGTGTTTTCTCCATTGGGTCGAATGGAACCGGTTCGCTGCTCCACATAGCATAATCGATCAGCTCCGAAAGTGCAGCATCGTTAAAATCATTTTCCCCGAAAGTTTTATCCGTTTTATGATCGTATAAATATTTAAGGTGCATTGTATTTTCTGTGATGGTGCCCGTTTTGTCGGTGCAGATAACAGTAGTGCTGCCCAGTGTTTCCACGGCGCTGCTTCGTTTGATGATGATGCCTTCCCGCATAAGCTTCCATGCCCCCAATGCCATGAAAGTGGTAAACGCTACCGGAATTTCTTCGGGCAGCACAGACATGGCCAACGTTAACCCATTGAGCAAACTATCGAGCAGGTTCCGCGTATGATAATAATTAACAGCACAAACCACCAGGAAAATGGCGATGCCAATCACTGCCATTGTTCTTACAAACTTCCTGATCTGAAGCTGTAAAGGAGATGCTTCCTCCTTTATGCCGGATAGAGAAGCACCAATTTTACCCAGCCGGGTATCTTTGCCAATCCTTTCTACTTCAAAAACAGCCAACCCCGATACGGAAACTGTTCCGCTATATACTTTGTTGTCTTCGCTTTCACTGCTTTTAAAAACCGACAGGCTTTCGCCGGTTATGGAAGCCTCGTTTACTGAAAAATCATTGCTGTGAACAATGTGCCCGTCGGCATTGATCATTTTTCCCTCTTCAGTAATACATAAATCACCCACCACAATATCTTTTGTCGGTATATCAATCACCTTCCCATTCCGGATTACAGTGCTTAATGGTTCAGTCAGCTTCTCTAAAGCTTCCAGGGCTTTTTTGCTTCGGTTGTCCTGGTAAAACGAAATGGCAGATACCGCCACAATTGCGGCAAACATAAACAACGCTTCTCCATAATCGCCAATGATTACATAAATGATTGAAATGGTAAACAGCAGTATAAGCATAGGCTCTTTCAGGATGTCGACGAGCAACCCCAGCCAGTTGCTTTTGGGTGTTGCATCTATACGGTTGTAGCCGTATTGTTTTCTCAACGTTGCTACTTGTTGATCGCTAAGGCCTTTCAGATGAGCAGGAATATTATAGGGCATAGAATATTAAATATAGACTGGAAAAAATACGACTTTTTTTGTTACCGTTGAAAAAGCAACGCCTTGCTGCCGGCGAAGGTTTTGTTTCCCGGAGATATAAGATGGAGGCTGCAACGCTGGTTGTTACTGATGTGTTCACCTGCGGCTATCCGAAGCCGTGATTTATGAAGAACTGAAATTGTGGTGGAGCCAGCTGCCTTTCCCGCCATACCTTTGGAAAGAGGTAATTGCAGATGTCTGCCCGAACACTGTAGTCACAGGGCATTCTGCACCATTTCGAAAATTTTTTAGTACAATACTTAACACTCCTGCCTGTAACAGGCATCAAAGGTGGTTTGGCTCAACTCCTTTTGTTGCCGATTATTGTGTAAGCAGGTTTAACCTACCTCAAATTTTCTGCACATTTTAGAGATATAGGGGTTTTTCTTAGGGAAATTACCTACTTTAATGTTCCTAACATTTATCCCTAAACGATGCCCGGACTTATGAGAATATTGGTTTTTGTGTGCGCATTATTTGCCGGGCAAACCTCCTATGGCCAGGATTACTGGCTAACGGTAAGGATAACCGATACTGCCGATATTCCGCAGCCCAACGCAACACTCAGCATTAATAAAAAATGGATCGTTGTTGATTCTTCGAGCGTATTCCTCAGCCTGCTTAAAAAGGGGAAATATAAAATTACAGCGAGTGCGGTAGGCTACCAGTCTTCCGAACTCGCTGTTGATCTATACAGCGATTCAACGATATATGTAAAACTCAGGTCGAAAGAAAGGGTATTGGAAAACGTTACGATAGCGGCACGACGCAATGTGCACCGCAATCAAATGAGTACACAGGGGCTTGGCATCGCCCAATTAAAAAAGTTACCCGTTATCCTGGGAGAGATAGATCCGCTGAAGAGTATTACGTTACTGCCTGGTGTAAAAAGTGGCGGAGACGCCAGCCCGGGTATTTACGTGAGGGGAGGAGGGCCAGATCAGAACCTGGTGTTGCTGGACGGTATTACGGTATATAATCCCAACCACCTGCTCGGGTTTTTTAGTGTGTTCAATGGCGAAGCAATCAAAAATGTAGAGATCATAAAAGGCGGCATTCCGGCGGAGTATGGCGGCAGGTTAAGCAGTGTGATCGCTATCAGCTCGCGCGAAGGCAATAAGGATTCTGTAAAAGCGAGTGGTGGCATTGGGTTGCTTTCGTCGCGGATCTCTATCGAAGGTCCTTTGGCCAAAGGCAAATCATCTTTTATTGTAAGTGGAAGGAGAACCTACGTTGATCAACTGGCAAAACTATTGGCGAAAGACAGCATAGGCAATAACGGTTATTATTTTTATGATGTAAACGCCAAAGCCAATATTTATATCAATGAAAACAACAGCATCAACTTTACTTTTTATAAGGGGAGTGACAAATTCACTTATGTAAATAAAGAGAATGCAGGGAACGAAAAATTGTTCAACGTTGTATGGGGCAATACCATTGCCGGCATTAACTGGAAACAGCAAATTCATTCCAGCCTCAAACAGGAACTGTCTGTTGTTTACAATGGTTTTGATCTTGACAGCAAAATAAATTTTGGTGCTTCAGGGTTTATATTCAGTTCTGGTCTTAAAGATTACCAGTTAAAAAACGATTGGACATACGCTCCCGGTTCCTCGCGGGTAAAGTGGAAATGGGGATTGCAATATATCTGGCATAAGTTCAAGCCCGGCGCGGGTGCTTCCAACGCCGGTATGCAGGAGTTCAAATCACAGATCAGCGACCGGCATGCAAGAGAAGCTGCGGCTTATATCAGCGCTGATATGAACATTACGCCACGATTGAATGTTATTGCAGGTATTCGTTACAGTTATTTTAACCAGGTTGGTCCAACAACGCAAAACGTATATACCAAAGAAGGAGTATTTACCGGCACAACACAGCAGTATAAAAAAGGAGAGCGTATTGCAAGTTATCACTATCCCGAACCTCGCCTGGGCGCTCTGTACAAATTAGGGAGCGATGCAAGCCTGCGATTGTCATATGCACGCACCATTCAGTACCTGCATCTTGCCACCACCAGCGCCGCCACCTTTCCCAGCGATCTGTGGACACCCGTAAGCCAACTGATCAAACCCGGTGTTGCGCACCAGGTTGCCGCAGGGTATTTTAAAGAGATAAAAAATGGCAGATACGAAATAAGCGTTGAAGCGTATTATAAAACAATGTCGAACCAGTTGGAATTTAAACCCGGTGCTCAACTGTTGCTGAACCAGAATATTGAGAACGAAATGATCTTTGGCAGTGGCAAAGCCTATGGCATCGAGCTTTTTGCGCAAAAGAAAACCGGTAAGCTTACCGGGTGGATCGGCTACACGTTGAGTCGTGCAGAAAGAAAATTTCCGGAAATGAACAAGGGCAAAACCTTTCCTTACAGGTACGACAGAACACATGACCTGAGCGTTGTGATGAATTATCCATTAGGAAAAAAATGGGAGATCTCTGGTGTATTTGTATACGGAACGGGCAATGCCATTACAATGCCTACCGGAAGATTTGCTTATAGTATTGGCACAAATCCCGAAAAGAATAGAACCATATTTACCAATATTAATCAATACGATAAAATTAACGACTACAGGATGCCGGCCTATCACCGCATGGATGTATCTGCTACCTATACGCCGAGGCCTAACAGCGCCAGGCAGTTCAGAAGCAGTTGGAACTTTAGTGTGTATAATGTGTACAACCGGTACAATCCCTATTTTATTTATATGAGTGTTGATGAGAAACAGCAGGAAATAAAAGGAAAGAAGGTCTTTCTATTTCCTGTTATACCCTCTGTGACATGGAATTTCAATTTTTGAAAGGATGAGGCAGCTATTGTTTATAATAATGATTTTAATGGCGCAGTTTTGTTTAACATCCTGCGAGCGTGATTTTGATATTGATATCAAGCCCAACCAACCCATGCTGATTGTGGAGGGATATATAAACAACGAAATGCGGGAATACAACTATGTTGTGTTGAGCAGAAGCCAGGATTATTATTCCACTACTATTGAAAACCTTCCTGTGGCGGGGGCAAAAGTAACCATAACAGAAGGCACAGCGCACAATGATAGTATAACGTGGGACGATGCCCACGCCGTTACCTTACGCGAAAGCAAAGTTTCAACTGTTACCATCAGCTCCCGCACTATTTCGAACGGTATTTATTTTGACGAAAGATTGGTGTCCGATTCAGCCAATGCACTTATTGGCAAACCCGGAAACTATTACCGGTTAAAAGTGGAAGTGGATGGCAATGTATACACGTCCGTTACCCACCTGCCGGTTCCTGTGGTGCTGGATAGTCTGTCGAGCGAGAACCATTTCAGGGATGCGGAAAGAAATGAAGAACGGGCGTTGACTACCTTGCATTTTAAAGACCCCGATACTTTGGGCAATGCGCAGTTGATATATTTACGCAGCGATGACAACCGTAATAACTTTGGCTGGGGCGGCTTGCGATTGAGCAGGTATATATATGGAACAGACGATCTTATTAACGGGGAGTACCTGCATGTTACGCTTTCCTCCGATTTTTCCATTGGCGAAAACGTAGAGTATTACCTCGTAAGCGTGGAGCGCCGCGTCTATAACTTTTGGAACAGCTTCAACAAAGCCAAAGAAAATGCAGGTCCCTTTTCAACGCCGGTGATGCTCGATAATACCATAACAGGCGAGCATGTAACAGGGTGTTTCAGCGGATTTAGCGTGAGTAAAAAAACGATAGAGGTGAAATAAGAACGGCGCAGGTTTGAAATGCGTTATTGTCCCGTCTCTATTGTTCCTCCCTGGTAAATATCCGCTCACCTTGTGGCCGCCTGATGATCATTTGTTTCTTTGCAGTATCAAATTCCACCGTCACTCCGGGAGCAAGGCTGAATTTATGAGGTGCTGTGGCTTCAAGCGGAATAGGCGACCCGTTGTTGCTGATAGCGATAGTATTGCCGGTTTTAGTCACCGTCATTTTTGCCGGTGTACCCGCCACCACATAAATGCCCACATATTGGTCAAGGAGTTCCTGGCTAACCTCCAGTGCGTTGAAAGTTGGCACCTGGTAAGGTTTGTTCCAGTAAATGTCGAAAACACCTGTAATAATATCCTTCACCGGATAGATCTTCGCATTGGTGGTGTAAGCCATCGCCAGTTTTTCAACAGGCTCATAAGCCAGCCACGAACCCGAAACGTTGCTTCCCCCGGTATGACCATAAAGCGTATGGCCTGCAAAAGAAAATGGTTCCATCCCCATGCCTTCCCCGTCGCGCATGGTTTTTATCAGCTCAAGATTGCTTTTCGAAATCAATTTCCCATCGAACAGGGCCTGTATGAATTGGCACATATCTGCCGGTGTGGAAATGATGGCGCCAGCACCGGCCGGAACACTGAGATTGATTTCCGGCGCCTCCTTCCATGAACCTAAATACCGGTAAGAAAGACTTTCGTTGTCAGCAACATTCGAATTGCCCAACCCCATATAGGTGTTTTTAAGCTGGAGCTTATCAGTGATTCGTCGTTTCAGTATTTCCTGGTAAGATCTGCCATCTATTTTTTCCAGGATATACCCCAGCAGCACATAGCCGGTATTGCTGTACAGGTGTTGGCTGTCGGGCTCAAACAACGGCTTCCCTTTGGCAATGGCGGCAACCACCTCTTCGTGTGTTCTGTGCTGCGCTCTCCAGCCAGCCTCAACGGTAAGTTCGGGTATGCCGCTGCGATGGTTCAGCATTTGCGCAATGGTAATTTTACCGGCATTGGGAACCTGCGGAAAAAACTGATCGAGGTGATCGGTCAATTTCAATTTCCCTTCTTCAACCAACTGAAAGATCATTACCGCAGTATACGTTTTGGTAATAGAAGCAATGCGGAATTTAGAATCACCCGTGATCGGTTTCTTTAGCGTGTCGTTTATCTGCGCATAACCAAACGAGCGGGAGTAAACGATTTTTCCGTCTTTGGCAAGCGTTATGCTGCCCATGCCTTTATTCTTTTCGAGCAGGCGATCGAACAGCAGGTCCAGTTTGGCTTTGTCAAAGTTTTGACCGTAACTTGTTCCCAACAGCGTCAGGCATACAAATGCTAGCATCGCTTTGATTTTGTGTTTTGTTTTCACGGCGATCAGTTTAATTGTGTTTGCTAATTGCGTTAATGCTTAAAGCGTAGCGGGTTGGGGCAGGGGTGTTGTAAGGCCTTTCGTATTGATTGCCTGTTATTTAGTGTATACCCATTCAATTATTGATAATGCTCATCGGAGTGCGTCAATGCCAATGGGTTGATCCTGGTTTAATGCTTCTTTGCAAGATGGCTTTGAATGAACGAACCAATGAAAGCAAAGATTAAACCGGAGATCAATAGCGCACCAATTGTTATTCCTGCCAAATCTTCTTCAGGATGAAGACGAGACAATGCTACTATTGCCAGGAAGCCCAATAGTGCTCCAAGCAAAAAACCACCAATTTTTCCAATTTTATTTTTCATAATTGAATAATGAGCAGTGAAAATTATTTGAAATCTAAATTATTAAAAGTACTTTGAAATACAAAGTTACTTCAGAAATTTATTTTTCACCTGGATTTTATGGGGGAGTACAACATGGGCAATAGTTCCCGCAAAGGTGTAGGACGCGGGAAAATATTTGATGACCTGGTGCGGGGGAGGAAAATATTATAATGCCTGTTGAAAAGTATTCCGGGAACATATTTCAGAATGCTGGTTAACCGCTACGATGTTAGGCGGGTAGTGAATTGCCAGGCTTGAGTTGAACATAATGAACCGGGTAAAAAGGCTTGCCTCCCTCGGAAATACGAAAGGTTAAATTGATCCGTCCCCCGATCTTCCTGGAGGTTTTAGGAACATGATGTTCGTAATGATCCTGCATAGTATCACCCATCAGTAAAAGACTGCCATGTGTAAGTGGAATATCGAGGCGATTGGCATCTTTATTTATTTTGTTCCTCACTTTAAAAAGCCTTGTTTCGCCAAAGGTTACCGATGCAATTGCATGGTGCTTGCCATCTGCCGGCAATGTATCGCTGTGCCAGGCTACCGAGTCGTTGCCATCGCGATAGAAGTTTAATAAAACACGGTCAAACCTTATTTTGCAGGTTGCTTCTACCTGCTCTTTTATTTCAAGCAACAAGGGCGTCCATTCCAGCCCGTTATTACCGCCATAGTAGGCGGTGAGCCTGGGATCAGGTACCATCCGGTCATACATTTTTCTCACCCGGTTCTGCCACGGCGTGTTGTGAAATAATTCTTTGAAATAAGCATCCGCAGTTTGCTTGTCAAAAAATTGTTCCCAAAGCTTTAATTCCGCTCCCGGCAAACAAAACTCCACGAATCGCTTTTTTCCTTCACCAAATAATTCAACCTCTTCAAACAACGACATATAATGCTTTCTAGAAGCTGCAAATTACTAAATATTTTAGTTTTTTGGTACGTAGAACTAAAAATTTGTTTGCACCAGTTACAGGCAAACCTGGCTGGCTGTGGCTGCTGATATTTGAAGACAGTTGGAGGCTGATTTATGTATAAAGAGTAGTCGGAAGAGTACTTTCGTCTATTGCAGGTCAGGCGAACTAAAAGTGTCACCCTGTTTCAAATCGCCTGTTTCATATCCTTTCTTAAACCAATACATTCGTTGCGCAGAGGTGCCATGTGTAAACGCATCCGGAACCACGCTGCCCCCGGCCTGCCGCTGCAACCGGTCGTCTCCGATTGCGCTGGCTGTTGTTAAGGCCTCCTCTATATCATCCGCATCCAGGATCTGTTTTTGCTGAACATGATGCGCCCATACCCCCGCCAGGAAATCGGCCTGCAATTCCATCATTACCGAATAGCGGTTAAATTCTGTTTCGCTCATTTGCTGCCGGAGCTTGTTTACTTTGGCCGCCGTTCCGTTGAGGTTTTGAATATGATGCCCCACTTCGTGCGCTACCACATAAGCCATAGGAAAATCGCCGGGCGCGTTCAATTTGTTCTGAAGGTCCTCGTAAAACGACAGATCTATATACAATTTATTATCGCCGGGACAGTAAAAAGGGCCTGTGGCAGATTGTGCAAAGCCGCATGCAGATTCAACACTTCCTCTAAACAAAACCAACACGGGTTCCTGGTAGGTTTGTCCATTGTTTTTAAAAACCTGGTTCCACACATCTTCCGTTTCAGCCAATACAACTTTTACAAACTTCGCCCTTTCATCGTCCGCTGCCTGTTCTTCAGGCGTCATTTGTGTTGTTTGTCCACCCTGGTTTACTACCTGGTCAAGCTGAGAGGGATCTATTTGTCCGCCACTCATAAATGTATAAACCAGGTAAATAACAACGCCGATCACACCGCCGCCGGCTGCCAGTCCTTTGCCTGATATGCCCCGCCTGTCATCTACGTTTGAACTTTCTCTTCTTCCAATCCATTTCATAAAAACTAATTTACTGTATTTTCCGGATGCTAACAAACATGCACAAACGCAATGGGCAAGCCAATCAAAGTTGAATTCCGCTCCAGGTTAATAATGCATCAGGCCGGTTTTTCACCATCAATAAGCTGGCCAGCATTGCCCTGCTTTCCCATTGCCTCAATGTCGAGTTGCTCAACAGCAATTTTGGGGCCTTTTTCTTTCCCGGCAAAGTCTCTTCTTTAAGCCATGCGTGTTGGCAGAATCCTGCGGCATATGAACAGAAATGCAGCATAGTTTGATGCGTAGCGTAGATTTAATAAGACACCGATTGCGTAAAATGGCAGTGTACCAGCTTACGCACAAGACGCTGCACGGGAACACACTGCGGAGAAAGAGAACGTCTCGGTAATTCTCCTGCATTACCCTGTAAAATGCTGTTCTCCATTCTTTTTAGCTTTTGTTAATTAAAGCCAACTGCCAACAGGTTGAAGCAGTATATATTGAGATTGGCTTATTAAATTCGCCACACTAATCTCTACCCTAATCTGAACTGAAATGAGCAAGAACTCCGAACCCCCATTCATTCACCAGGTATTCTTTGTGATCTTGGTAGCATTATGTGTATTGCTGGGCTGGCTCATAGGATAATAAAGCCAGGCGAATGAGAAGTAAATCGCAGCTATTGATTCAATGCCTGTAATGGAGGCTGCCGATGCTAACAGCATTCTTCTCTCTTAAAAATAATGCCTGTTTTGTTCCCCAACCACAACAGACGGAAATAAAAATCTGTCTCACATCCGGGCTATTAAAAATTTCCGAACGATATTAGTTGTGAAAACCAAGATAAAAACAACTACCATATGCGCACGTTCAGCCAGGAAAATGCATTTCGCATACAACGTATTTTTTTTAACTGGAAGAAAAACGCAGGCATTTTGTTGTTGTGCGGAACCTGCCTGCTAAGCAACAATGTTGTTGCTCAATTAAAAGCTTCGGTAGCAAAAATAGACATTACGCCCGCCGATGCGCAATACCTGCTGGGTTACCAGGAGCGGAAATCAACAGGCGTGCTGGACCCTATCTATCACAAAATTGTTATGCTGGATGACGGCATCACGCAATTCTATCTCATTTCTTCAGATGTATGTCTTTATTCACCCTCAGAATATGATAAGGTGGCTGCAATGCTCCATAAACGTTTCGGCATAAATCCATTGAATGTTTGGTGGAGTGTAACGCATACACACTCGGCGCCTGAATTTGGTGCAACCGGGTTGTATGGTGTGTATATGGGCGACCGCATACAGCATACCGTAGATGCGGCATACACTGAACTGGTTGAACAAAAATTAATTGACGGCATTGCTGAAGCAAGAAGCAAATTAACCGATGCAAAGCTGAGCGTGGGATGGGGTTTTTCGCAGGCAAATATCAACCGCAGGGCAATTGATGTAAATGGCAAAGCATCGTTGGGCATGAATCCCGACGGGCCCGTTGACAGGCGGATAGGGTTGCTGAGGATTGATAAACCCGACGGAAAACCTTTGGCGTTGATTGCAAACTATCCCATACACGGTACGGTAATGAGCGGTGCCAACCTGCAAATAAGTGGCGATGCACCAGGCGTGGTGTCGGAATATGTTGAGGAAAAAATTGGAGCGCCCGTACTTTTTGTGAATGGTGCAGCAGGAAATATAGCACCAATCTATAGTGTATATCCAAATGCAAAAGCCGGTCATCTCGGCGAATTTCGTGTATTGCTTGGCGATAAAATAATAGAAGCGAACAGTAAGATTAGCGCACCGGTTGATGATGTAAAGCTGTTTGCCGGCGAACTTACAGTTGAAACACCCCGCAAACCCGGGCTGGCATGGACGGACGATATGAGCAGGTACTCCGTTATTTCAACATCCGGCGATACACTTGTTCGCATGCCCGTGCGCTTTTTAAAAATCAACAATGCCATTGCTGTGTGGAGCGCTCCCGTTGAATTATTCTGCGAAGTATCCAATGAGGTGAGAAGCAGGTCACCCTTCCCTTATACTTTTTATTTTGGTTATACCAACGGATGGTTTGGCTACTTGCCTACGGAAGCAGAATGGAAACACGGCGGTTACGAGGTAGACATTGTATCGCCATTTACCCCACGGGCGGCAGGCGATCTTACAGAAGCGGTAGTAGATTATTTGCATGGTACCATGCAGACACCGCCGGCTATAACACCCGCGATTAAGCGAAAACGAAAATAAATTATTTCCTTTTTTGCAGATCATCTGGTTCAATGCTGTAAAATAAATAATCCGGGGTTGGTATACTATATCAATTACGCGCTCCTATAATAAAATCGTCGGCATACATGCATTATTCAATCAGGCAGGCAGCAGGAAAATGGATGAGTTTATTGATACTGTTTATTGCCGGCTGCCAGCAAAAAGAAACAAGTCCGCATATACAAGGCGGAATAGCTGCTAAAGACGCATTGGCAACTTTACAGGTGGCTGATGGATTTAAAATAGAAATGATTGCAGCGGAGCCTGTGATAACTTCCCCGGTTGATATGGAAATAGATGAGTATGGAAGAATGTATGTGGTAGAAATGCATGGCTACCCGTTAGATAAAAGCGGAAGCGGAAACATTGTGCTCTTATCCGACACCAACGGCGACGGCACTATGGACAAACGCACCCTCTTTAAAGAAGGCTTGTTGTTGCCCACAGGTATACTCCGCTGGAAACAAGGGGTGCTTGTGACAGATTCGCCTAATATTTATTATCTCGAAGATTCGGATGGCGATGGCAAAGCAGACATTATGGATACTGTGCTCACAGGTTTTGCATTAACCAACCCCCAGCACAACCTGAACAATCCTGTGTATGGTATCGACAACTGGATATATGCAGCTCACGAGGGCATTGTAAAGTCACGAGACTATGTGAACGAGTTTGGAGATGAAGGCACAGAAATATATTATCCTTCAAAACCCGGCGCTATTCGTTTGCCGAAGAACGCCAAAGGAAAATCGGTACGGTTTCGACCCGATCAGTTACAGTTGGAGGCCCTGGCCAGCAATTGCCAGTTCGGGAATACTTTTGATGCATGGGGGCGCTGGTTTGGCTGCAACAACTCCAACCAGGGTTACCAGGAAATGATTGCCGGACGCTATCTGCAACGCAATGCACAGCTTCCCCCAATAGATCCTGTTCAATCCATGTCGGATCATTTGAACGCGCCCGAGGTTTTTCCCACCACCACAAATCCCGACAGGCAGATACTTACCGATGTAGGTGTGATGACTTCTGCGTGTGGGCTTACCAGTTATCTTGCAGATGATTTTCCCGCGCCCTACAACAACGCCACCTTTATTGCAGAACCCGTTAGCAACCTGGTGCATGTGGATGTTTTAAAAGACAGCGGTGTAAGTTATACCGCGAGCCGCCTGTTTCAGCAGAAAGAATTTTTTACTTCAACAGATGCATGGTCGCGCCCCGTAAATATGTATGTAGGCCCCGATGGTGCTTTGTATATTTTAGATTATTACAGGAGGGTGATTGAATCGCCCGAGTGGATGTCGGACGAAGCAATAGCTGCCGGGAATTTGTATGACGGAATTGATAAAGGAAGAATTTACCGCATTACACCCGTTAATGGAAAAAAAGCGGATTGGACGAAGGGACTGCAATTGGGCAAGGCAACCAGCGAAGCGCTGATCAACGAATTGAAGAATAGCAATGCGTGGTGGCGCATCAATGCACAAAGGCTGCTCGTTGACCGTGCAGATAAAAATGCCGTACCCGGTCTTATTGAAATGGCAACAAAAAGCGCTTCTTCAATGGGCAGGCTTCATGCTTTATGGACGTTGCAAGGATTGAATGCATTGCAGCCCGGTATTATAAAAATTGCCTTGAAAGATACTGTAGCCGGCATAAGAGAGAATGCGGTTAAACTGGCTGAGCTGCATTTAAATGACGATCCCGGGTTGCTGCCGGATTTACTGGCGCTTCAGAACGACCCCAATACAAAAGTGCGTTTTCAACTGCTTTTAACATTAGGCTTTTCAAATACCGACGCTGCATTTGAAGCGCGTAACAATTTATTGTTCCGCGATATTGAAAACAGGTGGTTCCAGTTTGCAGCCCTGTCAGCAACGTCGCCCCGCGCCGATGCCTTGCTTAACCTGCTGACCACTGCCTCCAAAAGCAGTAATGCTGCTTATGCCTCTATGGTGCAAAGGGTAACTTCTATGATTGTAAGCGCTGCGAATGAAAATACGGTGCGCAAACTGATGCAGCAATCAGTATCGCCACAAACTCCAAAAGAAAAAGAATGGCAGCCTGTAATATTAAGGGGTTTGGCACAGGGGCTGCGCAGCAGGGAAAATAAATTGGCGATAAGCGAAAAAGAGCAGCAGTTATTGTTGAACACTTTTTTCAACAGCTCTTCTGACGAGCTGAGAAAGGCATCGCTGCAGTTCCTGCAATCTTCCCGCATAGCAGACAAGGCGATACTAACGCCGGCTATTGAAAAAGCGGTTGCTGTTGCTAAAGACACTCAGCTATCTGATGCAAAAAGATCGGATGCTGTTGATTTTCTGGCCCTCGGCGATCCTGCGCCACACCTGCCTTTGCTTCAGCAACTGCTTGCACCGCAGGAACAACCAGCCGTAAAATTAGCAGCGCTCAGAATAATGAATACCATTCCCTCAACTGTTCCCTGCGAATGGCTGGTAGCTCAATGGCCGCAGCTCACCAAAGAGATACGCGATGCAGCTATTCGTGTATTCATGACCGATACAATCCGCATGAGATTACTGATCAATGCAATGGACGAAAACAAGATTCCTGTAAGCAGCATATCTTTTCATACCAGTGTGCAATTAATGCAGATAGCCAACGACCAGTTGCGTGCCCGTGCGCGAAAACTGTTTACAAAAAATGCAGAAGAAGCCGCGAAGATCAATAAGGAATACCAGGCTGCACTTGCTTTGAACGGCGATGCTGAAAAGGGTAGAACCGTGTATATGCAGAGCTGCGCTGTTTGCCACCAGGTAAAAGGGCAATACGGGGTGGCTTACGGTCCCGATCTTGGCACCATCCATAACTGGAAAAAACAGGATATCCTGGCCAATATTCTCGACCCCAGCTTATCCATTATGGCAGGGTATGATCTGTGGGAAATTGAATTGAACAATGGCGAATCGCTGCAAGGCATTATTGCAATGGAAACGCCATCTGCCATTACCATAAAAGGTATGGGCAATACTGAAAAAACAATCAACCGCCAGGAAATAAAAACACTTCAATCACTTAGCATTTCGGCTATGCCTGCCGGTTTGGAAAAAAACATCAGCAAAGAAGCCATGGCCGATCTGATTGCCTTTCTCAAGCAGCATTAAATTAAAAATGCTTTTTAAAAAAATAACAATGAAGCAATCAGGGCTGCATTTCAATGGTTGATACAGGTTAAAAAAGCAACCTGAACAATCGTAGGTCCTGTAAGGTATTGTTATGTTGTTTTAATCAGGTATTACTTTTCAAGTTTTTGAAACGCCTCGAAGATCACACGTTGCTTAGTAGTTAAAATGTTGAGGTTTGTCGGTCAGACCGCCGGCCGCACCCAACGCCGGTTCGGGCGGGCCGACCGGTTGCCCATCGGCCCGCCCAAAGGGCGGTCTGATGGATATTGTTGGACTTAAAAACATATTAACCAAACAGCACTGATCTTAATCCTATGCATAACATTGCACTGCAATCTATGTTGATCCTCCCGAAATTTATGGTTTGTCGGGCAGACCGCCGGCCGCACCCAATGCCGGTTCGGGCGCGCCGACCGGTTGCCCATCGGCCCGCCCAAAGGGTGGTCTGATGGATGTTGTTGCACTTTAAAACATATTAACCAAACAGCATTGATCTTAATCCAATGCATAACATTGCACAGCAATCTATGTTGATCCTCTCAAAATTTATGGTTTGTCGGTCAGACTGCCGGCCGCACCCAATGCCGGTTCGGGTGGGACGACCGGTTGCCCCATCGGCCCGCCCAAAGGGCG
>JBQCGX010000071.1:0-19859 GCA_051955255.1 Agriterribacter sp.
CCGATCCTTTAGGACCAATCACATCTTTTACAAAAAAAGCAGTTTCGCTCATCATCGGTCCCCAGCCAGCTTCGTACCATCCAACCGAGCCATCTTCAAACCTTATCTGCAATTGACCATAATTATAATTGCCTGCCGGAATTTCTTCTGTAAGCCGTGCGCCAAAAGCATTCACCTGCACCGGTTTCGATCTTGTCATCTGGCACATTACATCAATATAATGCACGCCGCAATCTACTATCGGGCTCAGGCTCTTCATCAGGTTCCTGTGCAACGTCCACATTTTACCGCTGCTTTGCTGGTTAAGGTTCATGCGCATTACCAGTGGCTTGCCCATCTGGTGCGACAGTTCAATAAACTTTTGCCACGACGGATGATGACGAAGAATATATCCTACTACCAGCTTCTTTTTATATTTCTTTGCCGCTGCCACCACACGTTCAGCACCTGCTACCGAGTCGGCTATTGGCTTTTCAACAAATACATGGCAGCCGTTTTCAAAAGCCTTTACAGCAAAGCCTTCGTGCGTGTCGGGGTAGGTAGAAATGCACACCGCATCTGGTTGGGTAGCCTGCAGCGCTTTCTCATAGTCGTTATACAGGTCGTACCCGCCTCCCAGTTTTTCATTCAGGATCGTTTTAGTACTGCCCGATGAAACCAGTCCGCATATTTCAAAACCTGGTTCGGTATGATAAGCGGTGGCATGCGAAGCGCCCATATTGCCGCAGCCCACCACCAGCACGCGCAATTTTTTTGTTGTATCAGCCATAATGTATAAATGTATAGTTGGTTATATGGCGAATATAAAGTTCAGCCCACATATATCCATCAGAATCGACTACATTTTTAGCCAATCATGTATTTTGATCGCAATGTCATACGCGCCGTAAGTTCATAGCAACTTCGGGTGCAAAAGGAATAATGCAAATTTCAGGACAGAAATGGATAACGGTAAGGCTATGCGCTGTAAACCAAAACAACTAAATTAGGAACTTAATCAACAACAGATGAGCAGTTATTTTACCAGGCGGGATTTTTTAAAGCGCACGTCGGCACTAAGCATGTTTCCCTTCGTGCAATCATTTCCTTTTATTGCCACCGAAAACCTGAAAGCATACGGAAATGTAATTGAAGCACCCACCGATCCTGCATTGTGGGATGCCTTCAGAGAGGAGTTAATAAAATGGAGAGCGCAAACAAGAAAGGAACTTTCATATAACGATGCAGCCTATGCCGATCCTGCATTCAAATGGACGCAATCCAATTACTCCTGCCTGTTTTTGTTTATGTACGATGAAAGCTTTTTTGATTGGACGAAAAATACATACAGCATCGAAAAAGTAATAGAGCGGGGCAAAAAAGAATTTGGCGGTTACGATAGCGTGGTGCTCTGGCACGCCTACCCGAAGATTGGTTTTGACGAGCGCAACCAATTCGATTATTATCGTGATATGCCCGGCGGACTTCCGGGTTTGCGTAAGGTGGTTGACCAGTTTCATACAGCAGGCATTCAGGTGTTTATCAACTACAATCCGTGGGATACCGGCACGCGGAGTGAGGGAAAATCTGACCTGGATGCATTGGCGGATATTGTTGGCGGCATCAATGCCGATGGTATATTCCTCGACACACTCAAAAATGCATCGTTCGACTTCAGGGGGAAAATGGACGGCATCAAGCCGGGTATTGTAGTAGAAGGGGAGATTGCTTTGGAACTGGAAAACTTACCAACGCACCATTTATCGTGGGCGCAGGATTTCGGAGACAAATACATTCCCGGTGTGTTGCGCAACAAATGGTACGAGCCCCGGCATACCCAGCATCAGATATCGCGATGGTCGCACGACCATTCATCCGAAATACACCAGGCATGGATGAATGGAAGCGGTGTTATGATTTGGGAAAATGTTTTTGGACAATGGGTACCGTGGCACGAACGGGACAAATCGCTGTTACGCACCATATTGCCGGTGCAGCGCAGGTACAGCGGGCTGTTTAACAGCGAAGGTTTTGTTCCTTTTATTAAAACGAATGCAGAAGGAATATTTGCAAATGCCTGGGAAAAGAAAGGATTGAAGCTATATACGTTGGTGAACCGCAACCATCACGAAGTATCGGGAAAGCTGATTGCGATGAATGATGACAGCCGGTATTATTATGATGTAATTGCCGGTGAGCCGGCAAAAGTTAAAAGAGATGGAAAGAAAATAATGATTGAAGGCAGCATTCCGCCTCGCGGCGTAGGCTGTTTGATAGCTGCAGATGAAAAGATAGACGAAAAGTTTTTGCAAGGGATGAAGGCAATAAAAGCAGGTTACCAACACGATACAACGCCTCCTGTCAATCGATCAATTTTAAAAAAAGTAAAGCCTGCTGTTGGTAAGCCGGGGGCGGCAATGATAGAAATAAAACCTGCTGTTACGCGACAGATAACCATGGTTGAAAGCCGTGAATGCGGCACCTATACTTCAGGGCCAATGGTGGCTGTTTCTTTGGGCACTTTTATTCCTTTTGATAAAACGGTAACAATACCTCATTTGGCAATTGACAGGTTCCCGGTGACGAATAAAGATTTCGCGGAATTCCTTCAATCATCAAAATATAAACCGATTGACAGCACTCATTTCTTAAAGCATTGGAACAACGGTAAAATCCCTGCGGGGAAAGAAAATCACCCGGTGGTGTATGTTGATATTCACGACGCCAGGGCCTATGCGAAATGGGCGGGAAAAAGACTTCCAACAGAAGCAGAGTGGCAATATGTGGCACATGGCTATTCTTATCCCAAATATCCATGGGGAAATGAATTGGAAAAGAACAGGTATAACGATGGAAATGACACAACACCTGTAGATGCGTTTCCGACGGGAGCGTCACCATTTGGTTGTATGGACATGTGCGGCAATGCCTGGGAGATGACTGAAAGTGAATATTCCGACGGGCACAATCGTTTTTTAATGCTGAAGGGTGGATCTTATTTCAAAGCCACCACTTCGCATTGGTATGTTACCGGCGGACCACAGCCTTCTAATATTTCTACCAAGTTTTTATTGATGTATGCGGGAATTGACCGTTGCTCAACAATCGGGTTCAGGTGTGTGAGGGATATGAGTTGACGATTTGTTGGTGAATGTGTAGCTTAGCATATTGTTACTATAAACCTTATTGACATGAATTTTCAAAGTGTCATTCCTATTCTTTATTCATCCGATGTTAATGCCAGTATACGCTATTTTGTAGAGGTGCTTGGCTTTACCGGTAGCTGGACCTGGGATGAGGCACCCAGCTTTGGCGGCGTAGATAAGGGGCATGTTCGACTGTTTTTTTGTAAAGACGGGCAGGGGCAACCGGGAACATGGCTGGCTATTAATGTGGATGATATAGAAGCGTATTACGAGTTTATTAAATCACGCGGCGCAAAAATCCTGAGCGATCCGCAAACCTACGATTGGGGCTTACGGGAAATGCTGGTTGAAACGCCGGACGGACATAAAATACGGTTCGGACAGGGGGTAAGTGTGCGACATGAAAACGGTGATGGGGATGCTGCGGCTGTTCAATTGGTACAGCGGTTACCCACGCCACAGGAGTTGCACTCTCTTACAGTAGCTGTTGGATGGTCGAAGGCAGAAGAACCGGCTCCAACGGAAATTCCAACGCCGGCCATTGTACATACGGTTGTTGCAGAAGAGGCAGCTACCGGCAATGCCATAGGCTGCGCATTTTTATTAAGCGATCACTCGGGGTTTTATTACGTGAAAAACGTGATTGTGCATCCCGCCTGGCAAAACAGGCACATAGGCACCGATATGATGCAGCACCTTGACGACTGGCTGGAAAACAATGCCACACCTAACGCTTCCGTATACCTGCATACTGGCGAATACCTTGCTCCATTTTACAACCAATTTGGTTTTGCGCCAGCATTCAGCATGTATAAAAAAGTAAAAGGTAAAAACGCGGAGTGATTGTAAAGATCACTAATACGCCAGCTCACCCAAATTATTCAACGCATAAAAAATACAGGTAGCGTGCAACGCCTGCACAATCTTGTTTTCCTTCATCATTTGCTTCAGTTCGTCCATTGTAAAAAGATATACCTCTATTTCTTCATTATGATCCAACTGCTGTTCCCCTATTTTTTTACCACCTTTTGCCAGGAACATGTGCATGAGGTTGTTGTTGGTAGAAGGATTGGGCGATATTTTGCCGAGATATTCGTACGACGAAAAAGCATAGCCCGTTTCTTCCAGCAGTTCTCTTTCCACTGCTGCCTGCAACGAAGCGTCCGTATCGTCTACACAGCCGCCAGGTATTTCAAATATAGTTTCGCCTAACGCATGCCGGTATTGCCGCACCATCACCACTTTGTTGTCTTCTGTTAATGCAACCGCCGTTACCCAGGTAGGAAATTCGTACACATAATAAGGGTCCACTATTTTCTTTTCCGGCGTTTCGCATCTTTCTTTACGAATGGTGAACCAGGTGGCTTTGTACAGGTATTCCGACGAAAGCGTCTTCCATTTCATATCTTTCATAACGGGAAATTAAAGTTCAGGAAGCAAGATCCAAAGAACCAAAAAACAAGAACCAAGAACCAAAAAACAAGAACCAAAAAACAAGAACCAAAAAACAAGAAACAAGAACCAAAAAACAAGAAACAAGAAACAAAGTTCAAAATTCAAAGAAAGTGAGAAATAAAAAGCTGTCAGCAGTCAGCGATCAGCTTTGTGTAAATCAAAAAAACTACATCTCCCTATGTTCCTTATGTGCCTATGTGGTGATAACCTTCAAATCTCAAATCTCTCTCTACCATCCCATTCTTTCCCTCAATGCCGTTATATGTGCTGTATGGTGCCTCCCATGCCAGGCATAGCTGCCCAGCAAATGCCAAAGGGTAAGCTTTTTAGCTTGTTCGGGGTGATACACCGTACGCTGCCAGTCCTCGTCGCTCAACGATTCCAGCAGCGAATGCCAACGCGCATGCAGGGTATGCAACAACGTTATAGAAATGTTTACCGGCAAATGGTTTACATCATACAACTGCGCCCAGCTCTTTTCGTCGTACGGACGAATGGTAGGGTTGCTTTCTGTTAAACCCAGTCTGAAACGGCAATAGGCATTGATATGACTATCGGCCACGTGATGCGTCAGTTGCTGTACCGTCCAGCCGCCTTCCCGATAGGGCGTCAGCAGTTGAGCTTCGTCCAGGTTTAACAGTGCATTTTCCAGCAGTTGCGGCAAATACTTAACATCCGCCAGCCAGTTCTCTTTGGTGGCTGCCGAAAAAGGTTCTGGCTGGTAATGCCCGATGGGGTAACGCAGGTCGTTCTGTTGCATTTTGTTGAATGAGATTACTGAAAGTAAATTGAACTACTGCACAATGTCTATCAGCTCCACATCAAATATTAAGGCAGCGCCGCCAGGTATAGAGCCGCCGGCTCCCTGCTCGCCATAGCCCAGGGTATAGGGAATGTAAAATTTGAATCTTGATCCTACCGGCATCAACTGCACCCCTTCTGTCCAGCCCCTGATCACCTGGTTCAAAGCAAAAGAGATAGGCTCTCCACGATCGCGCGAACTGTCGAATTTTTTCCCGTTTATTAAAAAGCCTTCGTAATGTACTTTCACCGTGCTCGTGTCCGCAGGCCGCGCGCCGGTTCCCATGGTTAAAACTTCATACTGTAATCCGCTGGGTGTTTCTTTCACCCCTTCTCTTTTTTTATTTTCTGCCAAAAATTTTTCGCCTTCGTCTATGGTAACCTGTGCCTTTTTGCGCATGAAGGCCTGCAGTTGTTCTCTTACTGTCATATCTGCCTGTTGAGTGGTTAATAATGTATTGTTTCCCTTTAAAACATCTTCAAACCCTTTGTTCATGCAGGTGTAATTGATCTTGTCAACGCCCTGCGATTTAAAAAAGGTTGCATCGATCATGCCCAGTGCATAGCTCAGGCTGTCCAACGCATTGTTTAATACGGGAGGACGTGCCAGGCCTGTTTTTTTTGCCTGAGTTGCTGGCTTTGCAGGAGTTTTTTTAGGTGCTGGTTTGGTTTGTGCAAACATGGTTGCAGATAACCCGGATAAAAGAAAAATTAAAAACGCTTTCTTCATTTTGTGTGATTTGTATGCTGTTGTAGTTATTCGCTTCGCAATGTACGGCCGGTAAGGTGGATGAATACATCTTCCAGGTTGGCCTGCTTTACTTCTTTAGGTCGCTCAAACCCCGACGCTACCAGGTCGTCTATCAGGTGGTCGGGCGATTGCAAGGCAATGATCTTACCCTGGTCTATGATAGCCACGCGGTCGCAAAGAATTTCCGCTTCATCCATATAGTGCGTGGTGATGATCACCGTGGTGCCTTTTGAACGGATATCCCTTATCAGGTCCCATAAATTTCTTCTTGCCTGCGGGTCGAGCCCCGTGGTTGGTTCATCCAGGAAAATGATCTTGGGTTTATTGATGAGGGTAGTGGCAATAGAGAAACGTTGTTTTTGTCCGCCACTCAATTCTTTGTATTTGTTGCGGGCCTTGTCTTCAAGATTAACCAACCGAAGCAACTCCTTTGCATCTACAGGTTCATTGTATAAACCACTGAACAGGGCAATTAATTCAGTAAGATTTAAACCCGGGTAAAAGCCCGAAGCCTGTAGTTGCACGCCTATCAGCTTTTTTATTTTGTCTGCATCGCGATCAATATTGTATCCGCCAACCGTCACTTCTCCGCCCGTTTTTTTACGAAGCGTTTCAATAATTTCAAGCGTGGTTGATTTGCCTGCGCCGTTGGGACCCAGCAAGCCGAATATCTCGCCTTCGTATACATCAAAACTAATGCCCTTAACAGCCTCGAAGCTGCCATAATTCTTGGTGAGATTTCTTACTGAAATCACTTCTTTCCCGTCCATGACCGGCAAGTTAAGGCAGTTATGTATTATAGCAAACTATTTAAAGCGCTTCTTATCAATAGTTAACGTTCCGTAAAAGAGGAATTGGGTGAGGCTTAACTGCTCCTGTTCGTTTTCAATATTATTTAATTGAGGTAAGCTTATTCCTGCCTTCAAACGACAATCAAAGCAGGAATTGTAAAGTCTATTAATGAGCGGCAGATTCGCAGATGAAAGATTGCGGCGCGTTACTTGTTTGGAATTGCTTTGCATCTTTTGTATGTGGAAACTATGCCAACATAAAGACAAGTAATGTACCTGTTACAGGTCTGGCTCGGCTACCTGGCCTAACTACAAGACCTGCGCCAGAAACGGCCCGCCCTGCCGGGTCTTATTACAAACAACAAGAACCGTAGGTTCGGTTACATATTGTTGAGACGGATTTCAATCCGTCCCCGTTATCTTTGCCTGTTTTATAAAGCATATGAAGATTTTCAAATTCGGCGGAGCCAGTGTTAACAGCATCGACAGAATTCAACAGGTAGCATCTATCCTTAAGTTATATAAAGGCGAAAAATTACTGGTGGTGGTTTCTGCCATGGGCAAAACCACGAACGCGCTTGAAAAAGTGGCGGAAGCTTTTTTTCACGAACGTAAAACCGATGCGCTGCAACTGTTTGAACAGGTAAAGCAGCATCATCTTACCACGGCAAAATATTTGTTGATTACTCATTACAACGCAGCCCTGGAAAGACTGAGCCAGTTGTTTACCGAAGTAGAATGGGCTTTGCACGATAAGCCGGTGCGGGATTTTGACTATTACTACGACCAGATTGTATGTGCCGGCGAATTGTTTTCCACCACCATTATCAGCGCATACCTCAACGAGCAGGGAGTATCGAATTCATGGATCGATGTGCGTGATGTTTTCAGAACCGATGATACTTTCAGGGCTGCCGCTATAGATTGGGACGTTACTGCACAGCAGGTAAAAGAAGTGGTGGTGCCGTTGTATGGCTCAACCGATATTGTGCTAACGCAGGGCTTTATAGGCGCTACCGACGAAAACGAGAGTACCACGCTGGGGCGGGAGGGAAGCGATTATTCGGCCGCCATTTTTGCCGCTTTGTTACAGGCTGAAAGCGCTACGATATGGAAGGATGTGGAGGGTGTGATGAACGCCGATCCTAAAGCCTTTGCTTCTGCGCAAATTATCAGGGAGCTGAGTTACGATGAAGTCATTGAGATGGCTTACTACGGGGCGCAGGTCATTCACCCTAAAACCATTAAGCCTTTGCAGAACAATGGCATTCCGTTGTATGTAAAATGTTTTCTCGATCCTTCGCTACCCGGCACGCTGATACATAATAAAAGCGTTAAAGATCTTCCGCCCATTATTGTAGTAAAGGAGAGCCAGGCTTTGCTGCACCTGCATTCAAAAGACTTTTCTTTTATGGGAGAAAGCAACATGACTGCTCTATATCATTTGCTGAAGGAAAACAAAACAGTGGCAAACCTGGTGCAAACCGGCGCCGTGCGTTTAATGGTTTGTGTAGACGATAAGGAAGACAGGGTAGATCACCTGGCAGCGGCGGCATCGGAGCTCTTTGACGTGCAGGTGGAAAGAGCATTAACCCTGCTCACCATCAGGCACTATACCAACGAAATTTTTACAGAACTCACTGCCGGTAAAACAATCGTGCTTAAACAACAATCGCCCGAAACGGTACAGGTGTTGATGAAATAAGAAGTAAAAAAGCAAAAAGCAAATAACAAGAAACAAGAGCGTTTGGGGTTTACGGTTTAGGGTTTGCGGTTTATCAAACTTCAAACTCTAAACTCCAAACATTGCCACGCTCACAGCCCTACTGCACCGCTTCCACCACTACCGTCTGCTTCAGCCGGATAGCTACAGGCATTTCCTGGCGGAGTGCTGGCTTCCATTGCGGCATGCTTTCAAATTTCTTTTCCAGTTGCTCGTTCATGTCGTCGTTGCCGCCTTTTACAACTTTGGCATATACAGGTTTGCCGTCTTTATCAATAATATAGTCAACAACAACGTAAGCTGCTCTTTTGCCTTCATCCAGAAAAGGAGCCAGCTCTTTGCTGGTCTCATCCAAAAAAGACTGAAATGCTTTTGGACCGCCGGGATACACAGGCTGATTGTTTACAAACCTGGCCAGTTCGCTTTCGGGAATGGGAACTATTTTTTCGCGGTTGGTAAGCGTTCGGGGTTTGGCTGCCGCTACCGGCTGCTCTACAACTTTGGCAGATTCTTCCAATATATATTGTCCTTTGGGATTGAGCACCACTACCGGCACCTGTTTTTTTGCATCAAAATAATCGTAGGCCGATTTAAGACTGGCAACAAGCGGCTTGTACGACTGGTAAGTTTGCAAAAAGCGCTCGAGGTAGGTTACACTGCGGCTGTTGCTAAACTGAACCGGGAAAATGTGAACAGGTATGAATTCCTGGCCCATCGTACGGGCATAGCTGGTTATTACGTAAAGGTCTTCTATCTGGTCGTTGGTAATAGGTATGCAACCTTCGGTTACGCAGGAGCCGTGTATAAAGATATCGCCACCGGGGTAGAGGGAATCGCTCAGCATTTTGTCCGAAGCATTAGGATAGTTCAGTCCTAACGATAAATGGTAAGCGCTGTTGGGTTTAAATTCGGTGATGTAGTAAAAACCCTCCGGCACCTGGTAATCGCCCTGCATTCTTTTAGGACCGAGCGAGCCAGCCATGGCGCATATTTTGAAAGTTTTAAAGAGTTTGAACTGGTCCTTTTTATTGTTCTTTACCCAAACTTCCAACTGGCTGTCGAGTTTAAAAGAACGGATGTATACATATTTTGCCGGCCATTGCAGCCCTTTCGCTTCAAATTGCCTGCGCAGGGTATCTTCTTTGCGACGGAATACATCGGCTACTTTTCCAAACGATTTCTGGTAGTCGACGAAGGAGTTTTGCGCCAGCAGCGCAGACACTTGTGTAATCAGGAAAAAAATTACGGGGATGGACTTCAGTTTCTTCATCAATCTTGATTATGCTTAATTAAGATGCTGCATTTATCTTATGGTAAAGCTTTTATCAACGGCGTATTTCAAGGCACAAATATCATGCATTATTCAGAGAATATTATTCAAATTATCAATTTTACATGTTATTTTTTAGATGTATATAACATTTGAACGATTTTTACTGCCATATACAGCCGGTTAATGTGGTAAACGCTAAAGCCTTTTTAAAAGTATTAGGTGAGTAAGTTAAGTAGTGGCGTATGTTAAGTAGGTTGTATAGGGTAAGTAAGTTGTTGAACTTTTAACTCAATCTACCCATTTAACCTACTCAACTATTAACTCAATTCACCAATCAACTTAACAAACTCAATCAACCAATCAACCAATTATTTATCTTCACGCCCGCATTTGATATAAGATTATAGTTTATATGTTGAAAGCCGGAATATTAGGAGGAGGTCAATTAGGTCGTATGCTGTTGCAGGCTGCTGCCAATTATCCAGTAGAAACATTCGTATTAGAAAAAGACCCGGATTGTCCCGCTGCTCATTTATGCCATCATTTTGTGAAAGGCGACATCCGCAGTTTTGATGATGTATACAATTTTGGAAAAGGGTTGGATGCGCTTACCATCGAAATTGAATCGGTAAACGAAGAGGCGCTGGAAAAGCTCGAAAACGAAGGAGTAAAAGTATATCCCCGCCCGGCTGCGTTACGCATCATCAAAAACAAAATAAAGCAAAAGGAGTTTTACGCCTCGCACAGCATTCGTACGGCTCCCTTTGTCATCACCCAGAATAAAGAAGAATTACTGGCGCAGGCAGGTTTTTTACCGGCCGTTCACAAACTGGCAACGGGCGGTTACGATGGGAGAGGAGTGCAGGTAATTAACAGCAAAGAAGAACTTGACAAAGGGTTCAGTGAGCCGGGGGTACTGGAAAAAAAGATAAATCTTAATAAGGAAATAGCCCAGATAGTAGCAGTGAACGATGCCGGTCAAACGGCACTTTACCCGCCTGTAGACATGGTGTTTGATCCTGTGCTGAACCTGCTCGACTACCAGATAAGCCCTGCCGACTTAACGGAAAATATTTTGTGGAAGGTAGAAGCGGTAGCTTTAAAGGTGGTGAAGGAATTGCAGAGCCCCGGAATTTTTGCCGTTGAGTTATTTATAGATAAGGAAGGAGAAGTGTACGTAAATGAAACCGCGCCCCGGGTACATAACAGTGGTCATCACACGATAGAAGCAAACTACAGTTCGCAGTTTGATATGTTGTGGCGTATAATATTGAATTACCCGCTGGGGAACACCACGCCCATTTTGCCCGGAGCCATTGTAAACCTGCTGGGCGAAGACAAGCACAGCGGCAATGCCGTATACGAAGGACTGGAAGAGGTGCTGAGAATGGACAATGTGTTTGTGCATATCTATGGTAAAAAGCAAACCAAGCCCGGCAGAAAGATGGGACATGTTACCATCATCAACGCCGACAAAAAGGACCTTATTTATAAAAAGAACAGGATAAAGAACCTGTTAAAGGTGAAGGGGGAAGGGGGAGAGGTGTAAGGTGTAAGGCGTAAGGCGTAGGGGGTAAGGTATAAGGTAGGTAAATTTCAAATCTCAAATTTCAAATCTCAAATCATGCACCCCGTTGTTGGAATCATCATGGGCAGCGACAGCGATCTTAATGTAATGCAGGCTGCGGCAGATATACTCAAAGAATTTGACATTGCTTTTGAATTGACCGTAGTGTCTGCCCATCGCACACCGTTGCGCATGGTGTCGTATGCATCTGAGGCGCAGAAAAGAGGATTGAAGGTGATCATTGCCGGAGCCGGCGGAGCAGCACACTTGCCGGGCATGGTAGCGTCGCTTACACCGTTGCCGGTAATTGGTGTGCCCGTTAAATCGTCTAACTCTATCGACGGCTGGGATTCTGTATTGTCGATATTGCAAATGCCCAACGGCATACCTGTTGCTACTGTTGCGCTCAATGCCGCAAAAAATGCAGGCATACTCGCAGCCTCTATTATCGGTGCCTTCGATGCCGCGGTTGGCAATAAAGTAGCGGCTTACAAAAAATCGCTCGAAGAAGAAGTGCTGAAAAAAGCCGGCAATCTTAAAAAGCAGGGATGGAATAATGAGTTTGATGGGGAGTAAAGCAGTCAGCCGTCAGCTTTCAGCGATCAGTGTCATGTCCTGAAAAAAGTGAACACTATTTTTAATTCATGTTTTTTTCTCTCATTTAGCCAGATCGGGTCAGACCGCCCGGTATCCTGCACGCGCAGCAGGCCGGGCGTGCCGACCGCAACGGCCACTGCTTTGAGCAATCAATGTCAAAGCGCCTTCCTGCCTTTGCTGCCTCCTTCCATTTTTCACCTTTCACCCTTCACCTTTCTCCTTCCCCCTCCCCCTTGCGTTTCCAAAAAAAATCCGTAATCTTACAACTGCTGAAACTGAATTGAGAACTGCTTTCCTATTTATGTATGTATACGGATAAAGAACTGCTGCAAAGAATTTCTGAAGACGATAGCACCGCTTTCACCATACTTTACCGTCGCTATTGGGAAGAAATGTATGTGGTTGCCGCCAAAGCACTCAGAGAAAAGGCCGATGCCGGCGATGTGATACAGGATGTTTTCCTCTCTCTGTGGAACAGGCGGCACGAACTGAAAATAGAAGGCACGCTTGCCGGTTATCTTCACACGGCTGTCCGCTACAAAGCCATTCACCATATAGAAAAAAATATTACACGCCGCGACTATGTTGCGTTATTGGCCGATGTTTCTGTAAACTGGCTGCCCCCCAATGCTGAAATCAATTTGCAGGTAGAAGCGTTGCAAAAAGCCGTAAGCTCTGTAGTAACCAATATGCCACCTAAAATGCAGCAGGTATATTTGCTGAGCCGGCAAAAACAATTGAGCCATAAAGAAATAGCAGAGCAAATGAGCGTTTCTGTTGAAACGGTAAAAAAGCACATCCAGCACGCCCTGCAGCTAATAAAAGCTGCGCTGCAATATACTCCCACTTTCATTTCCATGCTGCTTTCGTATTTGTTCTGGAAATAATTTTAATTTTTTTTTACCCCTTTTGCCTTTCCCGCCGGACTATATAGTAAGAACATATTTAAATGGATATTAAACAAGCCGTCAAATTACTGCAGCGGTACAGGGAAGGGAATGTTACACAATCTGAAAAAGAACTGGTGGAAACCTGGTACCGGCAATTGGTAGAAACAGGAGAACTGGATTGGAAGGAAGGAGAGAAAGAGCAAATACAACATACGCTCGAAGCCGCCATTCTATCGAAGATACAGCAGGGTAAACAGGAGCCAACTGTTCGCCACATACACCCCAGGCGTTGGTGGGTAGCTGCATCGGTGGTAATTGTATGCAGTATAGCTGCATATTTTTTGGTTTTTGATAAAGCCCCGGCTCCGTCACAAGTCGCCACGGTAACATTACCTGCCGATGTGCAGGCTCCGCAATCTAACAGGGCGCTTTTGAAGCTGGCAAATGGAAAAACTGTTTACCTCGATAGCATCACTAACGGTGCAGAAGTATTGCAGGGAGATGCGAAGCTGGTCAAATTGTCCAACGGCGAAATTGTATATGAGGCTAACGAAACGCCGGGTGAGGTTGTGCAAAATAATACTTTGCTAAATCCCCGCGGCAGCAAGGTAATAAGCATTCTCCTGAGCGACGGTACAAAGGTTTGGCTCAATGCCGGGTCTTCATTGGTTTATCCTGTAGCCTTTGGCGCTGCTACCAGGGATGTGTCTGTAACCGGCGAAGCCTATTTTGAAGTGGCGCATAACAAGCAAAAGCAATTTATAGTGCATAGCGGGCCGGTGCAGGTAAATGTTACAGGCACCCATTTCAATGTAAATGCTTTTGAAGACGATGACAACAATATAAAAGTAACCCTGCTGGAAGGCTCGGTAAATGTAAACAATGGCAAAAGCAATGGCTCATTAAAGCCGAGGCAACAGGCATGGGTACACGAAAAAGTGAATGTAAAGAGCAATGTAAATGTGGAACAGGTAATGGCATGGAAAAACGGGTTCTTCCAGTTTGATAAAGCCAGCCTTCAAAGTGTGTTAAAGCAGGTGGCGCGCTGGTATGATGTGGAAGTTGTGTACGAAGGAGCCAATCATTCGCGCGAGTTTGTGGGAGAAATTGAAAGAGGACTGAGCCTCTCTGAAATGCTCAGGATTTTAGAAGTGAATAAAGTGTCGTTTACAATAGAAGGAAAAAAGCTCACCATAAAACCCGACTAACCATAACTGACAATGCAGGCAAAATACCAATAGTATACAAACGGCTAAAACAAAGCAGGAAAGTGTTGAGACCACTTTCCTGACGGTAGTTTTAGTTGTCCTGATGAAAACACCGGACAGAACATCTATTTCTTTACTAAAACCAAACGAAGTTATGAATTTAAGAGCCAATTACCGGCGTGCGTTTATCACCAAAACACTCGTTATTATGAAGACGGTAACCCTCCTGCTTTTCGCAGCCTGCCTTACAGCCAGTGCGGGCGGGCTGGCGCAAAGAGTAACCCTGTCCGAGCATAATGCAAGGCTTGACAAGGTTTTTAAAGAAATAAAAAAACAAACAGGCTATGTGTTTTTCTATGATGCGCAAGTGCTGGAAGGAACGAGTGCGGTGAACGTTCATGTAAAAAATGAGACGATCGAAGCCGTGTTGAATGAAATACTGAAGGAGCAGCCGCTTGATTATTCCATCTTAAAAAAAACGATCACCATTGTTAAAAAGACAGATGCAAGGTTAAAGACAATGTCTTCTGGTAGCCCTGCGGTTGTGGCAGCGGAGCTCGCCAGTATTTCGGGCGTTGTAAAAGATGCCCAGGGTGCGCCCCTTGCCGGTGTATCGGTCATAATAAAAGGAACAACAAAAGGAACCAGCACTGGTCTCGATGGTAAGTTTTCGATTGAAGCCAACCCCGGCGATGTGCTGGAGTTTACCATTGTGGGATACCAGAAAACCAGCATCACCGTAGGACGGAAAAAAGACCTGACGGTGCTGATGGAAATTGAAGCAGCGGTTGCTACTGATATTGTTGTAGTAGGATATGGCACTCAAAAAAAATCGAGTCTTACCGGTGCCATTGAGCAGGTAGGTAGCGAAGTATTCGAGAACCGTTCGATACCAAACGCAACGCAAGGCTTGCAGGGCGTTATTCCCAACCTCAATATTTCTCTGGCAGATGGCAAACCCACGCGGAGCGCCGCTTTCCAGGTGCGCGGTGTTTCGTCTATAGGGCAGGGTGGTAGTGCGCTGGTTTTAATTGATGGGGTAGAAGGCGACCCTGCTATGTTAAACCCCAACGACATAGCAAGTGTATCTGTTTTAAAAGATGCAGGATCGGCAGCCATTTACGGTGCCCGCGGCGCTTTTGGCGTTGTGCTCATTACTACCAAAAATCCTAAAAAGGGGCGCACTTCCATTAACTACAGCACCAACTTTTCCATAAAATCACCAACGGTTGTGCCCGATATGGTAACCGATTCTTACCTGTATGCCAATATGTTTGTTGAAGCATATTCTGCCTTTTACGATTATGCAAGAACGCCGGTGGCTTTTCACAAAGCTGTGCCCTATTCGCAAGCCTGGCACGATGAAATGGCGCAGCGACGTCCGGGTTCGGGTAAACCGGAAGTGGAGACAGATGCAAATGGCATGTACCAGTATTACGCAAATACCGATTGGTACGACCTGTTGTATAAAGACCGCAGCTTTGGTAACGATCATAATATTTCCATTCAGGGTGCTACAGACAAAGCAGCTTTCATGATATCGGGCAGGTACTACAAGCAAGACGGCGTTTTCAACTATAACAGCGACGATTACACGATGTATAACCTCCGAGCCAAAGGCTCGGCTCAGATATTCGATTGGTTGAAGGCTGAGAACAACCTGGAAGTGTCGAACATGAAGTATTTTAATCCCTTAACCGTAGCCGACGTAAACGTATGGTATGGTTTGGAAAGCGAAGCCGAACCAATGAGCCCCTTGTTTAATCCAGACGGTACTTTAACGCTGGCCGCCGCATACAGCGTGGGAGACCTGTGGTACGGTAAAAGCGGCACCAACTCAACCAAACGGGTGCTACGCAACACCACCTCCTTCTCCACCTCGTTCCTGAACGATATGCTCCGGTTCAAGGCCGACTTTACTTTTCGGAATGCAGACAATGGAGATATAACGCGCAGGGTGCCCGTTCCCTATAGCTCACAAGTGGGTGTTATAGGCTACCTGGGAACTTCTACCGACGACCTTTCGGAAACCAATGCCAATACGAAATATCTTGCCACCAACATATATGGTGAGTTTGAAAAGACTTTTAACGATGCTCATTATTTTAAAGCGATGATGGGTTATAACTATGAACAATCTACTTACAACAGCCTTTTCAGCAGTCGCAATGGATTGATGTTCCCCGACGCAAACAATATCAATTTTACCAACGGAAGCAGGATACTGCTTGCCAACAATTACGAAAAATGGCGCATTGCGGGTGGGTTTTCGCGTTTGAACTATGCTTTTAAAGACCGCTACCTGCTGGAAGTGAACGCGCGCTTGGACGGATCGACCAAATTTCCGGTCAACCAGCAATGGGGCTTTTTCCCGTCGGTATCTGCCGGCTGGAGGATCTCTAAAGAAAACTTCTGGAAAGTGAGCGACAAAGCGTTGTCCGACGTAAAGCTCAGGGTGTCTTACGGCTCACTGGGAAATGGCACCATCGCCTCTTACCAGTTCAGAGAACTGCTTTACATTAAGCAGATGCAACGCCTGGTAAGTGAAGGTTTAGGGCAGTATACAATGGCTCCCGAAGTGCTTCCTGACGGGTTAACCTGGGAAACCTCTACCACTGCTAACCTGGGGCTCGACTTCAATTCGTTGAATGGAAGACTGCGTTTTTCGGGTGATGCATACATCCGTAAAACAACAGACATGTTTGCCGTTGGGTTGGATTTGCCCGGTACTTTCGGCGCTGCCGCACCAAAAGGCAATTATGCGGATATGACCACAAAAGGCTGGGAACTGACATTGCGCTGGCGCGATGAGTTTGCATTGGCCGGTAAACCTTTTAACTACAATGTCCGGTTTACGCTGGCAGACTATGTTTCTAAAATTGATAAATACACTAACATTGAAAAGGCACTGGGTGTGTACAACGATGCGCGGGTGGATTATTACGAGGGCATGACGCTGGGTGAAGTGTGGGGCTATGTAACCGAAGGATTCTTTACTTCAGAAGCCGATATAGCGGCGCACGCTTCCCAAAGCCGATATTTTGCCTCGAACACCGGCAAATGGTTGCCGGGGGATATTAAGTTTGCCGACCTGAACAAAGACGGCGTGATTGATTATGGTACTAACAAAGTAAATGATCCGGGCGACAGGAAAGTAATTGGCAATACCACACCGCGGTATACCTATGGCATTGGCTTAAACGCAGACTGGAGCGGGATATTCGTATCTGCTTTTTTCCAGGGAGTAGGCAAGCAGGATTGGTGGCCGGGTACCGACAATGCTTTGTTCTGGGGACAATACAACCGGCCGTATAACAATATTCCCACTTCGATGATCGGCAATATATGGTCCGAAGAAAATCCCAACGCATACTTTCCGCGCTACCGTGGTTATGTAGCGCTGCAAGGCACCCGCGAATTATCGGTTGTGCAAACCCGTTACCTGCAAAATGTAGCCTATGTGCGTTTAAAGAATTTGCAGATAGGATACAACCTGCCGCAGTCGCTCGTATCGCGCGCAAAAATGAAAAACGCCAGCGTGTTTCTTTCGGCAGAAAATCTCTGGAGCTGGTCTCCCTTGTATAAACGTACCAAAAACTTTGATGTAGCCAATATTTACGGGCAGGATCAGGAAGCGCAAGCTGCAGCCACCAATAATGGTGTTAACACCTCTATCAACAATGGAGGACAGATATACAATTATCCCACCCTGAAAAGCATCAGCATCGGTTTATCGGTAACATTTTAAATCGTGAAGTTTTATGAAGAATATACTATTTGCTATTATAATAATGATTGGGGTTTGTTCTTGTGAAATGGAAGAATTGCCGCAGTCCCAACTTTCAAAAGAAACCGCATTTAATTCGGAAGCAGCTTTAAAGTTGTATACCAATTCGTTTTACAGCCAGTTTCCAGGCAATACTACCATCTATACCAATTCGTATTACATAGCGCTAAACCAGGTAATCAAATACTTTACCGCAAATGGTTTCAGTGCCGAAGAAAGCAGCGGCTGGAACTGGGTACCGCTACGCAATATCAATTATTTTATAGCGAACAACACAGACGAATCGGTACCCGCCGAAATACGGAACAACTACACTGGTATTGCACGCTTTTTCCGCGCCTACTTTTATTTTGAAATGATGAAGCAGTTTGGCGACCTGCCCTGGATTGATCATCCAATGGATGTAGACGATCCGATTTTGTATGGTGGCCGCGATAGTCGTGCCATGATTGCCGACAAAATAAAAGAAGACCTCGACTTTGCCATTGCCAACATCAAAGCGGCAAAAGATGGTTCAGCTTCCACCATCACGTCCACAGTAGCCGCGGCGTTGAAATCGCGCGTGTGTTTATGGGAAGGAACTTTTCGCAAATATCATCCCGAAGCACAATTGCAATCATCTGCCGATGCCTGGCTGCAGGAAGCGGTAGCTGCCTCGCAGGTGGTAATGAGTGCGGGCTATAGCATTTACACAGGTTCCGGAGCCAATTCTTATCGCCAGCTTTTCATCACCCGCGCGCCTGTTGCAGCAGAAGTGCTGTATGCGGTTACCTTCGATGGATCGCTGGGTGTGGTACATTCCGGCAATCGCCGTTGGACATCGGTTACCTTCGGAGCCAGTCCTTCATTAACGCGCTCTTTCGTAAACACCTATCTCAAGCTCGATGGCACGCCTTTTACCAACGATGCCAATTACAAAACAATGTCTTTTGTAGACGAATGCAAAAACAGGGATCTCCGTTTAGCACAAACCATCCGCACACCGGGCTTTACCCGCATTACAGGCGGAGCCAGCGTGCCCACTGCGCCCAATTATGGCTATGCTGTTACGGGATACCACACCAGCAAATTCACGTTAGATGACACGCAATACGACAATGTAGATATTTGCGACAACAACATCGTCCTGTTTCGCTATGCCGAAGTGCTGCTGAATTATGCAGAAGCCAAAACGGAATTGGGCACGCTGTCTGACGACGACTGGAGCAAAACCGTGGGTGTGCTTCGTGCGCGTGCGGGTATAATGGGAGGACTGAACGCCAAGCCTGCCACGGTAGATCCTTACCTGCAAAGCCGATTCTTTCCCAACATCAGCGATCCTTCATTACTGGAAATTCGCCGTGAACGCGCTATCGAACTTTCTTTTGAAGGATTTTCGTGGCCGGATATATGTCGCTGGAAAACAGGAACACTGGTGACGAAAGACTGGGACGGTATATACATTCCCGAGTTTGACAAGCCTTACGATATGAATGGAGATGGCAAACTGGATGTGGTTTTTACAAAGAATGCAGACCTGGAGGTGGATAATAAAATTTACAAGTTATATGTAGGCGCAACGCTGCCAAACGGGGCACCCAATAATTCGCAGTTGGGCGACGACGGGCACACGCTTGTTTATTTGAAGGATCAGGTAAAAACCTGGGACGATAAATTATACTTCTATCCGATTCCTGCGGCAGATCTTGTAAAAAATCCAAACCTCGGGCAAAATAAGGGATGGTGATGAGTAGAGGTCAGCTATTGGCTATCAGCCATCAGCTTTAGGAAAAGGTTGTCTTGTCCTGAAATAGGTGGACAGAATAATTCACCAAAAATCAGCAAAACATGACAACAGTTCCCAAGGAAGTTATCCGGTATAGTATTAGCTTTAAGCAAAAAGTAGTCAAGG
>JBQCGX010000072.1:0-69970 GCA_051955255.1 Agriterribacter sp.
ACATACGGCAATAACGCCATCTGACGTGCTTTTTTGATTGCTTCCGACACCTTACGCTGGTACTTTAATGAGTTACCGGTAATGCGGCGAGGTAACATTTTACCCTGCTCGTTCAGGAATTTCTTCAAAAACTCTACGTCTTTGTAATCAATGTACTTAATGCCGTACTTTTTAAAGCGGCAGAATTTCTTCTTTGGCTTCTCGGTTTTAATAGCCGTCAGGTACTTAATTTCATTCGCTTTTGCCATGTTATTCAGCCTCCACTTTTTCGTTTTTGTAATTTACACCACTTTTCTTCCTGGCATTGTACGCGACGGCGTATTTATCGAGTCTCGTTACCATGTGACGTAAAACCTGCTCGTCACGAAGCAGTTGAATCTTCAAAGTTTCATTGAAGCTGGATGGCGCAGTAAATTCCACAACCCAGTAGATACCAGTGGTCTTCTTCTGGACGGGATACGCCAGTGATTTCAACCCCCAGGGGTTAGAATGCACGATCTCGCCGCCAGCTTGGGCCACCAGATCAGTGTATTTTTTCTGAGCAGCTTTAAATTCTTCTTCGCTCAGAACAGGGGTAAAAATCACCATCAATTCATAATTGTTCATTACCCTGAATTTTTGGTTTAAAAAAATATGGAGCGCGAAGGTAGTGGTTTTGGCAGTAATATGAAAGAATTTCCTTGGATTATCCACTGTTCCTGCTGCAATTTAAACGGATGCGAAGTTAACTTCTTGTCAACCTGTCATATACCATATGGATGGCATTCTATTTGACAATTTCCCAATACCGCACATTATTAAAAAAACTAATAATAAGATTATGCAAAAAGGTAATATCCGGGTTCAAACCGAGAACATTTTCCCGATCATCAAGAAATTTCTCTACAGTGAGCATGATATCTTTTTACGGGAATTGGTAAGCAACGCTGTGGACGCCACACAAAAAGTAAAAACACTTTCCTCTATTGGTGAAGCCAAAGGTGAATTGGGAGAGTTGAGGATAGATGTGAAACTAGACACCGATGCCAAAACCATTACCATTTCCGATAAGGGGGTGGGTATGACGGCTGAAGAAGTAGACAAATACCTGAACCAGGTAGCGTTTAGCGGTGCCGAAGAATTTTTACAGAAATACAAAGGACAAAATGAAGCCAATATTATCGGTCACTTTGGCTTAGGCTTTTATTCGTCGTTTATGGTGAGTGATAAAGTTGAGGTAATTACAAAGTCGTATCAGCAAGATAAGCCGGCAGTAAAATGGGAGTGTGACGGAAGTCCTGCCTTTACCCTGGAAGAAACTGAAAAAGCAGAAAGAGGAACCGATATTGTACTGCACATCAACGAAGAAAGCAAAGAGTTTTTAGACGCATCGAGACTAAGGCAAATACTGGAAAAATTCTGTCGCTTTTTGCCGGTACCCATCTTTTTCGAAGAAAAGCAAATCAATAATACCAATCCCGCCTGGACCAAGAAACCATCCGAATTAACTACAGAAGACTATCAGAATTTTTACAAAGAGCTGTACCCATTCAATGAAACACCACTTTTCTGGATTCATTTGAATGTAGACTATCCTTTCAACCTGACAGGTATACTGTATTTCCCCAAAATAAAACAGAGCTACGAAATACAAAAGGATAAAATTCAATTGTACAGCAACCAGGTTTTTGTTACCGAAGAGGTGAAAGACATTGTACCGGAGTTTTTGATGTTGCTGCAAGGTGTAATTGATTCGCCAGATATTCCGCTGAATGTGAGCAGGAGCTATTTGCAGGGCGATCCTAATGTGAAAAAAATAAACAACCACATTACCAAAAAGGTGGCAGACAAGCTGGAAGAGATCTTTAACAAAGACCGGAAAGCCTTTGAAGAAAAATGGGAACATATTGGCTTGTTTGTGAAGTATGGTATGATGACAGACGATAAATTCCTCGAGCGCGCCAGTAAATTTCACGTATTTGAAGAAACAGAGGGCGGTACTTTTTACACGCTGGAAGAATACCGCACAGCCACCGAAGCCTTACAAAAAAATAAAGACGGCAAGCTGGTAATATTGTATACTACCAATCCCGTTCAGCAAGATGCTTATATACAGCAAGCCAGCGCCAAAGGTTATAAAGTGGTGAAGATGGAAACATTGGTAGATACAGCCTTTATTAACCAGGTTGAACATAAATGGGAAAATGTAATCTTTACCAGAGTAGATGCTGATATTGCAGATAACCTGATAGATAAACAGGAAACAGGAAGTTCTGTTCTTTCGGACGATGAAACAAATACATTGAAAAGTTTGTTCGATTTAAAAGTGCAGGATATCAATTTAACGGTTGAAGTGAAAGGCTTAAGTCCCGAAGCGCCACCGGTAGTGGCTACGCGCCCCGAGTTTATGCGCCGCATGAAAGACATGGCTGCAGTGAGCGGTCCTATGGCTGGTTTTTATGCTAATATGCCCGATGAGGTGGCATTAACGGTAAACGGAAACCACCCGGTGTTTCAGAATATTCTTAGTGAGAATGATAACGCAAAAAAGCAAAAGATCGTTCACAATCTTGCCGATCTTGCATTGCTGTCGCAGGGATTATTGAAGGGAAATAATCTTACAGAATTTATCAACCGCAGTGTGGAATTGATCGGAGGTGAAAAGAAGAGTAAAATTATTCTGGAAAGTTAATGTGATAATTTAAAAAAGGTTGCCAATCTTCACAAGGTTGGCAACCTTCATTTATAACGGAAGTATATCAGCATTTACATTTCTTCAACAATCGCTTTCGGATCTTTTCTCAGTATCACACCATCGAGCCATTTTAATTTTCTTTTCCGGTATACCGGTTCATATTCAAATTCAAAAAAAGTTTCAATATGCCGGGGACTGGCGTATAAAAAATATACCACGCGTGGATGTTCCTTTATGGATGTCTCTACTTTTTCAAGAAAATTAAACAGGGTTTGCTGGTTAAAGGGATTGAACATAAAAAATACACAGTCGCTTTCTGCAATGGAATAATCCAGTACGTTGCCACATATCACCTGGTATTGAATGGGAAAAGTTGCCGCTACTTTCTGCATATTCTTCCGCGCACTGTCGCATACCTCGCTTGCAAAATCAATTCCTGTAATATTAGTAAAGCCATAATGAGCTGCTACTACCATCGCGCGACCTTTTCCACAACCCAGGTCGGTAAAGCTATGCGATGGCGTTAGTGCTGCCATTCTTTCAAGCAGTGCTTCCAATATAAAATAATTAACCGCTTCGTATCTCGATGATTGGGTGATATCGCCTTTTACAATAGTAAGGTCTTTCAGTTCTGAAGGGTTAGAGGTGCTAAGCCCATATTTTTTCTCACCCCGTATTTCATGATACAGTATAAAACACGCAAGCCTGGGGTTCCAGTTGGAAGCAAAATACCAGAAAAGTTTTATATAGTCATACCACTTTCTCAATGGGTGCTCAATGCAAAATCGAGTATTTTCAGTTGCAGGCTCTTTTCTCCGTTCCATTCATTTTCATCAATCGTAAAAACGATATCGATGTTCTTTTTCTGCTGCAGCAGTTCAAACTTTCCTGCAAGGTTAAAGCCAATGCCATTCATAATAGTGTTGCCCTGCCTGATGGAAAACCTGATATGCTGTTCCTTTACCAGCCTCGAATTTCCTGTATCAATTACATTTCTGCAGGCAAATACCGGACGGAGGTTTTCAGGACCGTAAGGTTCCATTTGAGAAATGATGTTATAAAAAGATTGTTTGATATCCGAAAGACGGATTTCTGCATCTATGGTTAGTACGGGTATCAGCAGGTCGGGCGTTATTTGGGCAGATACAACCTCTTCAAATTTTTGGCTGAACAGTTCTACCTGTTCCGGCAGGAGGGTCATACCCGCGGCTGCAAAATGACCTCCATAACCAATGAGATGTTGCCGGCATGCATGCACAGCTTCGTACAGGTTAAAGCCAGGTACACTGCGGGCACTTCCTGCCACTATAGCACCGCTTTGCGTTAATACAATAGTGGGGCGATAATATTTTTCAATCAGCCTCGATGCCACAATGCCCACTACTCCTTTGTGCCAATGCGGTTGGTACACAACAGTTGTTTTACGCTGCACCAAAACAGTATCGTTACCAATAATGCTCAATGCCTGTTCCGTTATACTGCTGTCGGCTTCTTTCCGTTCGTCGTTATCGCTGTGAAGAAAACCGGCATATTCTCTTGCCTTTTCTTCATCTTTTTCAATAAACAATTGAACCGCCTTCCGCGCATCATCCATCCGTCCTGCAGCGTTTACTCGCGGAGCAATCACAAAAACAAGATTGGTAATATGAATAACCGATTGTTTTAAACCACTCAGCTCAATCAATGCTTTAATACCGGGCGATGGATTTTCGTTCACCTGCGTTACGCCGTAATAAGCCAGTATCCGGTTCTCTCCGGTCATGGGTACTATATCGGCTGCTATTGCCGTTGCCACCAGGTCAAGATACCGGTAGTAGTAAGATTCCGGCAACTTAAAATGCCGCGATAATGCAGTAATCAATTTGAAACCAACACCGCAGCCACACAATTCTTTATAAGGATAGTTACAGTCCTTTTGTTTGGGATTGAGAATAGCTACAGCAGGTGGAAGTGTTTCATCGGGCAAATGATGATCACATACAATGAAGTCGATGCCCATCGTTTGCGCATACCCGATGAGGTCGGTTGATTTAATGCCACAGTCGAGCGAAATAATCAGTGAGATGTCTTTTTCAAAAGCGTAGTCAATACCACTTTTTGAAATGCCGTATCCCTCCCGGTACCGATGAGGAATGTAAAATTCTATGTTTTGAGGTGTGTAAATAGTACACAGGAACTGAAACATGCAGGCAACAGCCGTTGTTCCATCCACATCATAATCGCCAAACACCAATATTTTTTCACGGTTTTCAAAGGCCAGGAGTAAACGCTGAATAGCTTTATCCATGTCCTTCATTAAAAAAGGATCGTGCAGTTGATTAAGATCGGGACGAAAATAATTTTTAGCCTCGTCAAAGTTTGCAATACCGCGTTGTGCAAGTATGTTGCATATAGCAGGATGTATTTTTAAAGTTGCATATAGCTGATCCGCCGCCTGCCTGGGTGTTTCCAGTATATGCCATCGTTTTTCCATTCTGCCGTCTTTACTAGTGCTTTCTGTCTGTAGTGTAATTTACCAATTCTTCCAATGCATTGCGGGTTTCTGTGGCAGGAAACTCGTGCAACAAAGCCAGCGCTTTATCGCGGTATTCTGTCATTTTCTTCATACCATAGTCAATCCCTCCGGCTTGTCTTACCTGCTCAATTACGTAATTTACTTTGACTTTTATCCTGTTCTGGTTCTTTAAAATGTAGATGAGTTCTCTTCTTTTGCCAGAATCAACATGATTCAAGGTATATATTAATGGTAACGTCAGCTTTTTTTCTTTGATATCGTTGCCCGTGGGTTTGCCCACCGCATCGGTGCCATAATCAAAAAGATCGTCTTTTATCTGGAATGCAATGCCTGTATATTCGCCGAACTGCCGGAATTTTTCTGCCGTTTCATCATTCTGACAGGCAGACCATGCACCGGCTGAGCAGGCAGATGCCAGCAAAGATGCCGTTTTGGTTTTTATGATTTCGAAATAAATATTTTCATCAAGATTAAGGCCCCTGGCTTTTTCAATTTGCAATAATTCCCCTTCACTCATTTTTCTAACAGCATCAGATAAAATATGAAGTATCCGGTAATCACCTCCATCCAGCGAAAGCAAAAGTCCTTTGCTTAATAAATAATCGCCCACCAATACCGATACTTTTGACTTCCACAAAGCATAAGCCGAAAAGAAGCCCCGTCGTTCATACGATTCATCCACCACGTCATCATGAACAAGACTGGCCGTATGTAATAATTCCACTAGTGAAGCGGCTCTGTAGGTAGATTCATTGATTTCGCCGGCTAATTTTGCAGACAGTAAGACAAACATAGGGCGTAATTGTTTACCCTTACGCTTAACGATGTACTGCATGATCCGGTCGAGCAGCGGAACATTGCTCTTTACAGAAGTTTTGAATGCCGTTTCAAAATGGGCCAGTTCATCAGCTATGATTGTTTTTGCTATAGTCATTATCAAATTATGCTTCCCCATGCAACCTATTTAGCTAAATTGTTGCCTTTAGTAAAAGCAATGCAATTTAACAGTGTAATTTATTATTTCTAAAAAATTTGGTATTTAATACTCAATTGATACTTTTGCATATACTAGATGCATCGTCACTTATTCATTCACTAATATATTTGGATTTATGGCAACCAAAAAGTTCTTATTGCTGTTTGGGTTTTATTTGCTAACCAGCAGCTTGCTTGCTCAAGAAACAGCTAACTCGGGAAGCTACGATTGGAGAGACTCTTCTTTAATACCTTCTAAAAGACTGGGACAGCATAACGAATTTTTAAACAACCAGTACAATTATCCTGCAAAACCAAGAAACCAATGGGAAGTTGGTTTAAAAGTGGGCACTTTTAATATTATTGGTGATGTGCCGTCGCAGATACCCACTCCTGGTTTTGGCGTTCATGTAAGAAAAGCGCTTGGATATGTTTTCTCACTGCGTGCCGAATACATTTATGGTAAGGCAAGCGGCGTGAACTGGAAAGCCAGAACTGCTGGCCTGGCAGACCACTGGATAGACGCAGGTTATACCGGCGGCACTGACAGAGTGTTTGACAACTACAAAGCTACCGTGCAGGACTTATCGCTCCAGGGTATTTTTACCATGAACAATCTTCGTTTTCATAAAGGAAAAACCGGCTTTTTGGTGTATGGTATCCTCGGTTTAGGTGGTACCATTTATGAAACTAAAACAAACGTACAGACCGACGCGGGGGCTAAATACAACTTCAGCTCAATTTCTAACTCCAACGTTTACAAAGACAGGAGGCAAACCATAAAAGATGTAAAAAATCTTTTAGATGCAGGAAGCTACGACGTTATAGCGGAAAATGAAGGTGATGCCAGAGGTAAACTTTTTGGCAAAACGCTGCGTTTTTCAAGAACTGTGGGCGCAGGTTTGGCAATTAAATTAAGCAACAGGTTAAACCTGGCGTTGGAAGACAGGCTCACAATGGTCGGCGACGACTTGCTGGACGGTGTTCGCTGGCAGAACGTAACTACATCTGCCGGACCTGGCGCTGGAACCACTGGTCGTGTACTGACATCAAGCTACGATGTATATAACTACCTGAGTCTTGGCTTGAACATCAACATCGGTTCTAAAACAAAAGCTACTCAACCGTTGTGGTGGTACAATCCGCTTGACTACGCTTATGGTGAGCTGAACTCTCCCAAGCATATGAAGATACCAAAGCCTGTGTTGGATGATGCCGATGGCGATGGTGTTCCTGATCAGTTTGACATGGAGCCAAATACTCCTGCCGGCTCACCTGTTGACACGCATGGTGTAAGCAGAGATACAGATGGCGACGGCGTACCTGATTACAAAGACAAAGAGCTGATCACACCTACTACTTGTCAACCTGTTGATGCTGATGGTGTTGGTAAATGTCCTTGCCCAGATGAATCTTGCTTCGAAGGTTATATTGGCAAGAAAAGCAACTGTGGAATCGGTGATCTGCCAAGCATTTCATTCAATGCACGTTTGTACAGGTTAAGCAAAGACGCTGAAGCTGTGTTGTCAAATGTAGCCGACAGGCTCCGTCAAAACCCCAACTGTAAGATCGTTGTAACCAGCTATACCTGCGAACCTTCTAAATCTTCGCAACAGTTAAGCTGGGATAGGGTTAACACGGTAATTAACTACCTGGTTGAAAAACAAGGTATTAGTTCTGATCGCCTGATCTTCAAATATGGTGAAACCGGAGGCGATTGCAATACTGTAGATTTAAGAGCTGCAGAAACTGGTGACGAAGGTCCAAACACAGTACCTGCACCACATCCTAACCTGAGAAGAAGAGGATAATACAGTAAGAATAAATAAATTATTAAGGCTGATTCAAACGAATCAGCCTTTTTTGTGAAGCCTTTAACTACGTGCAATCACCGCGGTATCTATATTTATTCCTTTATATTACTGAAAAAGCATACTTTTGTCCGCCTTTTTATGAGACTGATCAAATACCTGATTTTATTGGCTGGTGTATTATTCACCCTTTCGTCTTGCTCCAGGTTCGCCAAAGTGATGAAAAGTAAAGATTATGAGTACAAGCTGAAGATGGCTGACCAGTACTTTGTAAAAAAGAAATATCGTTTTGCCCAGCAGTTATATGAAGATCTTTTCCCGGTGTATAAAGGCTCAAACAGGTTTGAAGACATACATTATAAGTTTGCATATTGCGCCTACTATCTCAAGGATTATTTAAGTGCAGAAAACCTGTTTAAGAGTTTTCTCGAATATTTTCCCAATAGTACCAAGGCCGAAGAAGTAGATTATATGCATGCGTATTGCTATTATAAGCAATCTCCCCGTCCCGAACTGGATCAAACCAATACGAGGAACGCTATGGGGCAGATGCAGACCTTTATTAATACCCATCCAGGATCGGAGCGAAATAAAGAAGCGCAGGAAATTATTGCCCAATGCTACGGTAAGCTGATCAGGAAGGATTATAGCAGTGCAGAATTGTATTATAATCTGGGGCATTACCGGGCGGCCGCCATTTCGTTTGCTACCTTATTGAACACGTATCCCGATGCGCCCAATGCCGATGAGTTTAAGCTGTGGGTGGTACGATCTTATTATAAGTTTGCCAATCTTAGTATAATTGATAAGCAAACCGAGCGTTATAACCAGGTAATTGAAGAAGTGCAGGATTTCCAGGATCGTTTTCCGGAAAGTAAACTGCTGAAAGAAGCGGAGCAATACCTAACTTTGTCACAGAACAATTTAAAATCTATTAAGCAATGAGCAGATTAAGAAAACAATGGGGTAGCAACACTACCGCTAATGTGGTTGAAACCAAAAATGTGGCTGATATTAAGCAAAGAACCGGCAATCTGTATGAGTCTATTGCTATTATCGGTAAAAGAGCCAATCAGATCAATATTGCATTGAAGGAAGAACTGCATAATAAGTTGGAAGAATTTGCAAGCCACACCGACAGCCTCGAGGAGATACATGAAAACAAGGAGCAGATTGAAATATCAAAGGCTTACGAAAAGATGCCTAACCCGGCATTGCTTGCCACCCAGGAGTTCTTCGACGATAAAATCTATTATCGCAAGAACGATAATGATCTGTTTAGTTAAATTTATTCTCCTTTGAACATATTTAATTACTGCGGCAATTAATACCTGCCGCTTTTTGTATTTTTAGGCTTAATGTTACAAGGCAAAAAAATCATATTGGGACTAACCGGCAGTATTGCAGCATATAAAGCTGCAACACTGGTGCGGTATCTTGTTAAAGAAGGTGCAGAAGTAAAAGTGATAATGACACCTGCAGCTAAAGACTTTGTTACACCACTTACGCTTTCAACTCTTTCCAAACACCCGGTGCTGGTAGATATATTTAAAGAAGATGCATGGGCTAACCATGTAATGCTGGGTAGATGGGCAGACATAATGCTGATTGCTCCACTAAGCTGTAACACGTTGGCTAAAATGGCTTCCGGTCAGTGCGATAATCTTTTATTGAGTGTATACTTGTCGGCAACCTGCCCCGTAGTGCTGGCACCAGCTATGGACGAAGACATGTGGAAACATCCGGCTACCAAAAACAATCTCCAAGCAGTACAATCTTTTGGCAATTTGGTTATACCGGTAGAAAATGGCGAACTGGCAAGCGGTTTGGTTGGTGAAGGCCGCATGGCTGAACCTGAGACGATAAGAGACTACCTGGTTAATTATTTTTCCAAGCCTGTTGGTAAACTGGCTGGGAAAAAAGCGCTGGTTACGGCTGGTCCAACTTATGAACACATCGACCCCGTTCGCTTTATTGGCAACCACTCTAGCGGCAAAATGGGGACAGCCATAGCCCATGCGTTGCAGAAGCAGGGTGCCGAGGTAACGCTGGTTTTAGGCCCCGTTGCCGGGAATATTGAATTGAACGGAATAAAGGTTGTGCATGTACAATCGGCGCAGCAAATGTACGAGGCTTGCCAGGCTGTGTTTCCACAAACGGATATTGCAGTAATGGCCGCTGCTGTGGCCGATTATACACCCGCTGTTTTTGTAAATGAAAAAATCAAGAAAGCGCAAGTCGATGGGGCGCTGGAATTGAAAAAAACGACCGATATATTAAAAACTTTAGGAGGGCAAAAAAGAAAAGATCAATTGTTGATAGGGTTTGCATTAGAAACTAACAATGAAGAAGCAAACGCGTTAACCAAGCTGGAAAGCAAGAATGCCGATATGATTGTTTTAAATTCATTGCAGGATAAAGATGCGGGCTTTGGAAAAGATACAAATAAGGTAACTATCTACGACAGAAAGGGCAACGTTGTAAAGTTTGAAGCAAAGCCCAAAAACCAGGTAGCTGCTGATATTGTTAACTATTTAATTGATTATACAAATGCGTAGAATAATTTGTTTGGTTGGTGCATGTATTTGTATGCAATATGCATGGAGCCAGGAGTTGAATGCGAAAGTAACCGTGGTTGCTGCGCAGGTAAGCAGCTCTACCGATAAAAAAGTATTTCAAACCCTTCAAACAGCATTGACCAACTTCCTGAACAATCGTAAATGGACGAGAGATTCCTATCAGCAGCAGGAGAAAATTGTCTGCAATTTTTTGCTGAATCTTACGCAGGATGCAGATCCAAATGTGTATAAAGCCATGCTCACCATTCAGGCGGGCCGTCCTGTATATAACAGCAACTATGTGTCCCCCCTCGTTAATTTCCAGGACAATGATGTTACGTTTAAATATGTGGAGTTTCAGCAAATAGATTTTAATGAAAGCAACATTACAGGATCCGATCCGCAAACGGCTAACCTTACCGCGGTATTGGCGTATTATGTATACCTGATACTCGGGCTGGATTATGACTCGTTTGCTCCCCGTGGCGGCGATCAATATTTTAAACGCGCTCAAAACATTGTGGTGAATGCGCCCGATGGCAGGAATATAACAGGCTGGAAAGCTTTTGATGGGCAAAGGAACCGGTATTGGCTGGCTGAAAATTTTACCAACAGCAAGTATACGCTGCTGCACGATGCATACTATACGTATTACCACCTTGGGCTCGACAAAATGTACGAAGATGAGAATGAAGCCAGACAACAGGTAATAAACAGTTTAAATGCGCTCAATACGCTCAGTACCGATAACCGGAACCTGATGGGGTTGTATTTTTTCTTTTTAGGTAAAAGCGACGAGCTTATTAAAATGTTTAAGAAAGCACCTCCGCAGGAAAAAGTAAGAGCTTCGGAACTATTACAAAGGCTTGATATTTCAAAGGCCGGAGACTATAAGCAGGAATTAAAATGAAGTACTTCTGTATTATATTAGGAATTGTTTTTCTGGCAGCCTGCTCTTCGAAGAACAAAATTCCCAACGATGTTATCAAACCAGACGAAATGGGCACTATTCTTTTTGAAGCCAATATGGCTGAAGAGTTTGTGTCATCGTATGTGGTGAAGGATACGACTAAGAACAGGGATGTTGAATTGCAAAAAGAGTATCAGAAAATTTATTTGTTACACGATATAACAGAAGAGCAGTTTAAAAAAAGCTATGCTTTTTATAAAGCGCATACAGACATATTTAAAGTGTTGATGGATTCTTTAAATGCCAGGGCGCAACGACGTAGAAATGAGCTATATAAAATGCCGCTCTGATTATCAGCGGTCAGCCATCAGCCATCATAGGCAGGGCCAGTAAGCAGCCATTAAATCTCAAATTTCAAATCTTCTTACATGTTTACAAGCAAGGATGAACTGAAACTGAACTATGGCATTGACATGGAGATAGGAAAGTTTTTTGTAGACCGAAAAATTCCTGCCGATAATCTTTATTGGAGGGGTAGGTACCTCTACATTACTCCGATGCCAGGGTATTTATTTGTGCCATTGTATACCGATATTCAATTTCGTTTAGGGTTGCCCAAGCAGGAATTATTGAGTGAAGGACATATAGTGTTTATGGAAAAAATTATGCACAGCATAGCAAGGCAGGAATTTGAAAAGCTTTCTATGCAGCAGCATATTGAAGAATGTGTTGAAATAACGAAACCTGTTTGCAAAAACCCGGTGCTGTTAAACGAACTGATATCCTGCTTTGGAGGAGAGGCGGTGCAGAACGGCATTTCATTTGGTACCCCTTTAAAAGCATTGAACCGTGTAGACAGCTATTTGTTCACGCTTTGCTATTTTGATTTTGATGACAGGCTTAAAAAAAAGCTGGTGGATGCCTGGCATGCGTGCATGACTTTCTATTTAATTACAGATGACCTGGACGACATTCAAAAAGATTTTGATGAGAACGAAGACAACTCTATTATTGAGGCCGGCCTAAATAAAGAGGGCGCACGATTGATTCACGGTTTTATGAAGCAGAGTTATGAAATTATGAACGAAGTGAACCCCGTGTTTGCTAACAGAATGGACTATAGCTGGCAACAAATAGATGTTTGGCAAACTATTCAGGATTATCTAAAGAAGGGGAAGGGAGGCAATTAATCTACCAGGTTATTACGCACTGCAAAAAACACCAGCCCCGCCGTATTTTTTACATTAAAGCGTTCCATCAGCCTGTCTTTAATCGCTTCTACCGTTCGTGGACTGATGTCCATTTTTTGCGCTATTTCTGTAGCTGTAAATTCCATGCAAAGCAACCGCAATACCTCTCTTTCCTTATCGCTTATTACTATTTCGCTGGTTAAAGAAGGAACAATTCTGGTGCGCGCATGCGCTTTTTTAAGTAATACCTTGTTTACAAAATTATTCAGGTAGTAGCCTTTGGAAATTACTTCCATAATGGCCTTTTTTATTTCTGCCGGGTCAGCGCTTTTTAACAGGTAACCATTGGCCCCATTTTCCATCAGGTGCGAAACAAAGCGCTCATCTTCATACATGGTAAGCACTATAACATATATATTCGGAAATTCCTTGCTGATAACCTTTGTTGCTTCAATACCGTCTTTCACAGGCATGCGAAGATCCATTAGCACCACATCGGGCTGGGCTTCCTTAAGACCGTCCAATAGCTGTTGCCCGTTCTCAGCTTCCAATACAAATTTGATATTGGTGAACGAACGAAGCGATAGTATTACTCCCTTCCGGAATATCTGGTGGTCGTCGGCAATGGCAACTTTAATAATGCTCATAGCGGGATGTTTGGCTCTGATAAAGATTAACTGATCATTTCATAGTCTTCAACGGGTATCTCCATGGTTACTTTAAAATAGGTTTGGGACAAATCTTTTTCAAATTCTATCCGGGCATGCAATACTTTAATCCGGCTTTGAATATTTTTTAATCCCAGTCCCAAAGCGCTTTTATTCAGTCTGTCAAAATCCGCCTGCGTAATGCCCTTTCCATCGTGATGCAGTCTTATAAAAAAGCGGTCTTCATTATAATTTTGCGTTACATGAATAAAGCTAGACCCGCTGTGTTTCAAAATGTTATTCACCAGCTCCTGTATAACGCGAAAAACAAGCAATTCTTGTTCGGGCCTTAGCCGTTGGCGGTAGTCGTGAAAGCGGCAACTGGCATTCACTACTCCCGAGCCACTGATCTTTTGAAACAAATCATTAACCGCAGACTCCAGCCCAAAGTTTTTTAGCGTGGGCGGCATCAGGCTGTGAGAAATGTTCCGGATCAGTTGAATAGTATCGTCAATAATTTGTTTAGCATTATAAATGGCTTGCAGTTGGGTACTCACGTCCTGGTTAACAAGGTTTTCATTAAGGTAAAGCCTAGCTGTAGCCAGTAAAGGCCCTGCATCGTCGTGCAAATCGGCAGCTATACGTTGCCGTTCCTCCTCCTGCCACCGTATCGATGCATTCAGCAATATCTTTTGCTGCTCTTCTTCCATTTCCTGCAACTGCATCTGGTAGCGTATTACCCTGCGCTGGTGAAATACTATGAAAATAACCAGCCCTACTGCCAGGGCAAGCATTCCCATTGTGCCGAAAAAGAGGACACTGGATACATTATTTGAAATTTGAAGTAGCACCATAGCTTTTCATCGTGGGTTGATGGACGTGGTGTTAGGTTTTTTTTTCTTAAGATATTTTGATTGATCGGGTTTGTCTCTCGCCAGCATGGCAAATGCGAAAATGATATTTTTTACAATATAAAGAGTGTCGTGTATAAGGTCAAATTCATACGTAAATTCTTGTTCGTTTAAATAGTTTTTTGCGTAAATAAACGGGAAAAAAGTACCTGCCGCATAAATTATAATCGATACAACAACCCAAAAATTAGGCGAGGAATAAAAGAACAGGGTATCTGTATCCTTTACACGTTCGAACAAATACAATATGGAATATACCAGCATAATAAGCGAGGTAATGCCAGACGGTACAGAATCGAAGCCCGTGTTGGGGGAGGTGAACAGTTCAAAAATCAGGTACAAGCCTGTTATTGAACTTATGACCAATATAATTTTTCGTAGAAGAACCGATTCAATGATACGGTAAAAGAGAAATGTGAAAAGAGAAAATTCAATGATAGTCGTAATGCGTACGATCAGGAAATACTTTTCTACCAACTGTTTATTAGAGCTCACAAACAGGTTAATAAAAAGGCTGTACGCCACTAAAAAAAAAACAACCCTTAATGCAATATTCTTTCTTGATTTAGCAAAAAAGATATAAAGTATTAAGGGCAGTAAATCAGATAAATAAGCGATATTTCGTAGAATAGTGTCTATAATCGGATTATTTCACCAAATATAAATACTAAACCCGAATATTAAAAACTCCATTGCCACCAACCTGGTTTCGGAGAAAATTTATTGGTAACCAATCCTATTTCTTTCGCCAGATCCCCATTGTCGTTAACGGCTGTGTACTCAAGCAATGCCTTGCCTGTGCTGTCTACCCCGATAAATACATAAGTCTGCTCACCTTTATCATTAAGCGCTTTATATACGTTGATACCAATGCAATCTGGCTGATTGATCAGTTTTTCGAGAATGTTTTTGCCAACAAAATGGCTATTGCTTGGGCCATAAGCGTCAAAATAATCCTTAATCATTTTGGCTCCCTTTTCATAACCAATGTGTTCTCCGATGTTAGCATGCAGTGTTTGAGGGTCTTGAACCAGTACATCTTTCTGTGTCATAGTTGTAAGTTTTTTGTGGTTTTAGAAAATTAAGGATTGATTTATATCAAAATTGAACGATAACTATTGCATACGCAACAGGGTAAGGCAGCGAATATTCTGCATATAAATCCATCAAATGCTCTGTGGGATTGATTTTTGTTAATCAGAACGGGAGGAAAACTAAAAAAAATTCAGGTATAATTACTTTTGTAAATTAGTATTTTTACGATACTTTTATCTGTAATAACCCTAGTCACTGAAATGGAGATGCTGAAGAAGTGAAGCTGGCTGCCGGATATTGGTATACGTTACAGCATGGTATTTGAACCTACAGCCTATAGAAAATGCAGTTTCAATCTGCAAATATCCGGAATTAACATGATATAAAATTCCGGGAAAAATGAAAGTTGATTGACAACCGAATGTATCCCCGGGATTTTCACAGGAATTAAAAGTAAATTGTAATGTTATCGAAATCCGGAATGTTTCGGTTGTGATCTGAGGTTGAACCCCACAATCAACTTTTGAGCAAAAGTAGCTAACCCGCTACCCAACTGCAATAGCACATTTGCTCATTCTGCAGTTTTCAGAAAATACGATTGGATGCATACTATGCCCATGTAAACTCACCATTTTTGGTATAAAATTTAGGTAGTTTAACGTGGTATAAATACTATAGCACAATCCTGTCGATTTGCGAAGTTTGTAACTAATTTAATTCAATATCAATAGATAATAAATGTAACCTCTTATCACTGAAATCCATGTCAACAACCACAAACTACCAAATCAAAGTATCTATCGCGGATGATCATAAAATCTTCAGAGACGGGATTAAAATGGCAATGGGAGGAAAGGAGTATTTGAAGATTATTTGGGAAGCCGAGAACGGCAAAGACCTCATGCATAAAATGAAGATCAAGCTTCCGGATGTATTGTTGATGGATATACGCATGCCTGAAATGGATGGCGTGAACGCCATTTCCCTTATCAGGAAAGAATATGAGCAGATAAAAATTATTGTGCTTACCATGTACGATGACCAGGAAATGATTTCGCGTATGATGGAAATGGGCGCCAATGCCTACCTAACCAAAACCACCGACCCGGAGGAAATATACAATGCCATTTTAACCTGCATGAACGACGATTTTTATTTTAATGACCTCGTTAACAAAGCGGTTTTATTAAAACTGCAGCACAAAAAGCAGGTAAAGCAATATTATCCCAACCCCGTTAAGTTCAACGAAAAGGAATTAAAAATTTTAAAGCTTATTTCAGAAGATAAAACTACGGAGGAGATTTCCAAGGAAGTTTACCTGAGCCCACGCACCATTGAAACCGTACGGCAAAACATGAAAACGAAAGTGGGCGCTAAAACAATTGCCGGGCTGGTGATGTACGGCATGCGTAACAAGTTGATTAACTGATATCTTTGCCAGAAATTAGGAATACTTGTTTTGGCAACGTAAATTTATTTTTTAATTTTTCAGGTAATTGTACGATGGTGGTTTTCTGTAAAATCACACGGTAAATATCACTGAGCCAATAGAAAGAAATATCAATGAAAATCCAGGAACCAGGATCTTTTGTGAAAGTAATTATAGCCGATGACCATGTTTTGTTTAGAGCGGGTGTTAAAACCGCGCTAAGCATGAAAAAAGATGTAAGGCTGATCGGGGAAGCCGATAACGGACAGCAACTATTGCATTTGCTGAAGCACTTGCAGCCCGACGTTATTTTGCTGGATATACAAATGCCCATAATGGATGGCATTACCACCCTCCCCGAAATCAAAAAACTTTATCCCGATATCAGGATCATTATGCTTACCATGCACAACGATCATTCAATGATTTCGAAATTGATGGAATTGGGTGCCAATGCCTATCTTACCAAGAATTCCGATTCAGAAGTAATATATGAAGCCATCAAAACATGCTACGCCAACGAATATTATTTCAACGATCTTACCAATAAAGCACTGCTTGACGGGCTGCGTACCAAGCGCCACAACGACTCATTTGCACCGGCCGAAGTAAAATTGACCGAAAAGGAAAAACATATCCTCAAGCTGATGTGCGACGAAAAGAGCACAAAAGAGATTGCAGATATGGTTGATTTAAGCCCCAGAACGGTAGAGGCTATACGCGATAAGCTCAAATCAAAAACCGGTGTTAAGTCAATGGCAGGCTTGGTAATGTATGCGGTTAAGTCAGGTATCATCGATAATAAGTAAATTTACTTTTTATCAATACCTCTATTTAATCTTCATGTTATGCCGGGTGGTTACTTTGTTCACAATGGCCAACTTTTCAGGGAAGGCAAAGCTGTAATATCTCCCGATAATCGATCCTTCAGGTATGGCGACGGTTTGTTTGAAACCATGCGCATCATTAATGGAAATATTCCATTAAAAAATTTTCATTTCGACCGGTTGCTCAACGGAATGAAGCTGCTCCAGTTTGATATACCGGAATTTTTTACGCCCGCCAATCTTGAGTCCGACATCATTGCGCTAAGCAAAAAAAACCGAATGCAGGATGGAGCCGTTATACGATTGGTGGTGTTCAGGAGCGAAGGAGGTTTATACGACCTCGATAATATGCGCCCCAATTATATTATCCAGAGCATGGCATTGGGAAATATTCCCTTGTTGAACGATGATGGAAAGGGAATAGAAATAGACATCTATCCCGATGCAACCAAAGCCTGTAATATTTTTTCCTCTATAAAATCAAACAACTTCCTGCCCTATTTTATGGGCGTGCTGTATGCCAGACAAAAATCGCTCGACGACTGCCTTATTTTGAATCAATATGGTCGCATTGCCGACGCTACGGTAGCCAATATTTTTTGCGTGAAAGGCGAAGTCATTTATACGCCGCCTTTGAGCGAAGGAGGCGTGGCAGGTGTTGCCCGCAGGTTTTTACTGGAATACTTGCCTTCGCAGGGATACCATGTGAAAGAAGAACCCCTTACTGCCGAAGATTTACTGCAAATGGACGAAGTATTCTTAACCAATGCTGTTCGCGGGGTGCGTTGGGTAAGGAAATTTGCAGACAAAATCTACCAATCAAACGTAACCAGGGCCATCCAGAAATTGTGGCAGGAAAAAGCGGTATAACTTTTTCTGTACGTTCCGCTTAAGTGATTATTATTATGAAGCCTTCTGTGAATTTGTTTTGGTTCAGGCGCGATCTGCGCATGGATGATAATGCCGGGCTATACCATGCATTAAAACTCCGGCAGCCGTTGGTGCCTGTATTTATTTTTGACAGGAACATACTGGATGAACTTGACGATAAGGATGATAAACGTGTTAGTTTTATTTACGAGTCGTTGAAGCACATGCAGGACGAACTGGTTGAATGGCGCAGTTCCCTCGATGTACGATATGGATTTCCCGAAGAAGTTTTTAATGCACTCCTGAAAGATTATCAAATAGGAAAAGTATTTACCAACGGCGACTACGAACCTTATGCAACAGAAAGAGACAGGAAGATAGAGACGTTCCTTCGAAAAAAAAATATCACTTTTCACAGTTATAAAGACCAGGTGATATTTGAAAAAGAGGAGGTGGTAAAAGACGACGGAACACCATATACTGTATTTACGCCTTATGCGCGCAAATGGAAAGCAACCCTCACCAATTTTTATTTAAAGCAATATCCCTGCAAAAAATATTACGAACATTTTTATAAGCAAGCTGCCTTGCCCTTCCCCATCTTATCGGAGATGGGTTTCAATTTCACCAACACAAAATTTCCTTCGGCAAACCCTGCTGCTGAAAAAATGAAGACATACGACAAAACGCGGGACTTTCCGGGCATTGCCGGAACAACACGATTGAGCGTACATCTACGTTTTGGGACCGTTAGTATACGCAAGCTGGCAAAACGCGCGGGGGAGTTGAACGAAACTTTTTTAAACGAACTGATATGGCGGGAGTTTTATCAATGCATTTTATGGCATTTTCCACAAATAGTAACGCACTCCTTTAAACCGGAATACGACAATATTAAATGGCGCAATAACGAAAAAGAATTTGAAGCCTGGTGCGTGGGCAATACCGGTTACCCCATTGTAGATGCTGGTATGCGCGAACTGAACGAAACCGGTTTTATGCACAATCGCGTGCGTATGATCACTGCGTCTTTTTTAACCAAACATCTTTTAATAGACTGGCGTTGGGGAGAAGCATATTTTGGAAAAAAGCTGCTTGACTACGACCTGGCTGCTAACAACGGAGGCTGGCAATGGTCGGCAGGCACTGGCGGCGATGCTGCACCTTATTTCCGGGTGTTTAATCCGTACCTGCAAACAAAAAAATTCGATCCCGAGTTGACGTACATACGTAAATGGGTACCCGAGTTTGAAGAACTCACCTATCCACAACCGATAGTAGAACATGAGTTTGCACGAAAAAGATGTTTGGAGGCATATAAAAAAGCTTTGAACCAGAAATAAGCAGATTAGCTATCACCGGTTAACATTCAGCCGTCAGCTATCAGAAGACGAAAAAGCACTCAGATCCGGTCGGCACGCCACGGTCGAGCTGCGGGGGCAGGATACCGGGGCGGTCTGACCGACCCAGCTAAATGAGAGAAACAAAATGTATTAATAAAACTGTCTGCTTTTTTCAGGACATGAAAACATAAAACAGGTTATTTTTATCCGAATCCGACTGCTTTACTAGTATCTAAATGCTGATGGCTGATGGCTGAAAGCTGACAGCAGATTCCGACAGCCCACTAAACAAAAACAGATGGCGGCAATAGAAATTACAAATGTTGTATATCCAAAAAACAGGAAAGAATGGCGCAAGTGGCTGAGCAAAAATTTTGCAACCGAAAAGGAAGTGTGGGTAGCCATACCTAAACAAAACAAAACGATGGAGTACAACGACATCATTGAAGAAGCCCTTTGTTTTAACTGGATAGACAGCACATTAAAAACACTCGACGAAAACCATACCGCGCAACGCATGAGCCCACGGAAAACCAAAGGTGGGTTTTCTCAACTGAATATAGAAAGATTGATACTGTTGTTGAAACAAGACCTCATACACCCGCAGTTTAAAACGGAGCTCGAAAAAGTTGCCAATACTCCATTTAAATTTCCTGCCGATATTATAGCTGCGATTAAGGCCGATAAAACAGCATGGAAAAATTTCCAGACATTTTCAGATGCTTATAAAAGAATTCGGGTAGCCTCCATAGCGCTTGCAAGAGGCGATAAGAATTTATTTCAAAAAAGGTTGAATACGTTTATTGAAAACTGCCGGAAGAATAAATTGATGAAAGGTGGATCGGGTCTTGACAAGTATTACTGATAATCGTTTTTCAAAACTTCATCGCAAGAAGGGCCTCCAGCTTTTTAAAAATTGCAACCCTCTATTAAAACTTTGAGAAATTATTACCAGCACTAATAGCTTGTCATATAACTTAGACGTTATATTTACGTTTACCCTAAAAAGTTTGTTATGACCCTGAGAAAAATATTGTTACGAACAGGCAAGGCAGTGCTTGTATTATTGTCGCTGCTTATACTGTACGCGTTGGCAGTTTGGCTGTTACCTTTTGTTGCTGTTAATAAAAACGCTGCTGTTACCGGCGATGAGGATGTAAGTATTTTTATTAAAACCAACGGCGTACATACCGACATTGTGGTTCCTGTAAAGAACGACCGCATGGATTGGTCGCAATTCATTAAATACGAGCATACAGATGCAAAGGATTCCACGCTGCAGTATGTAGGCATTGGCTGGGGCGATAAAGGTTTTTACCTTGAAACTCCCGAGTGGAAGGATCTGAAATTCAGTGTTGCCTTTAAAGCCATGTTTCATTTAGGCAGCTCTGCCGTGCACGCAACTTTTTACAATCGGATGGCAACCAGCGATCATTGCAAAGAAATAAAAATCAGCTATGCCGAATACGACAAGCTGGTAGCCTATATTAAAAATACTTTCGAAACAGACGCTGCCGGAAACAGCATTCATATTGTGAGTGTTAATGATGGTTATGGTGCAACCGATGCGTTTTACGAAGCCAATGGCAGTTACGATTTATTTCACACCTGCAATACCTGGGCAAACAGTGCTTTAAAGTCCTGCGATCAGCGCGCCTGTTTGTGGACAGCACTTGATAAAGGAATATTTTACCAGTATAGGTAGAGAGCCATCAGCGATCAGCAGTCAGCTTTCAGCTATTTTGCTGTACGAAGTCTCTGACTTCGTTACTCATTATGTTCTTCCTGGACTTTGTCCCGGCAACAGGTAAATATTAGTGTGAAGTTTGCTTCCCGTAAGATCTATATTCCTTTATCCAGCGCCACAAACCAAACGCCGCTATGCCCGTAAAGATCAGGTATTCCAGGCTGTAGAATTTTATTCCTTTAATGTAATACAGGTATGTAGCCACCAGGTCCACAACGATCCATATTACCCAGCATTCAATTTTCTTCTGGATCATGTAAAAAGTAGTGATGATGCTCATTACCATAATAAACGAATCTACAAAGGGGTAGGCGCTCGGCTCGCTGAACACAACCGGGAACCAATGGTGCAGGCGGCTGGCAAAGCTGCCTAGTAAAATAGTACCTGCAATGGTTGTTACAATGGTAAAAATCAGTTGCGATCTTTTCATATAGCTCACCTTCAGTTCCTGCTTTTTGTCGGCTTCTTCCGGCTTAGGATGACTCCATCGCCACCAACCAATGATGTTGGTAACAAAGAAGAATACCTGCAAAAACATATCGGGGTACAACTGCACCTGGAAGTACAGGAGAAACGACAACACAACATTTACAATGCCTATTGGCCAGCTCCATATATGCGCTTTTGCCGAATACCAGATGGCTGCCAGCCCTGTAACCACGCCAAAAAACTCTATGTAGCTCATAGAGTATCCCAGCAGGTTAAAAAATTCTGTATTAACGCTGAATATCTTGTTCAATTCCCGACCCTTTAAATGTAATCGCCAACAAAAATATCCGATCGGTCAAACGATGTATTGTTGGCAGCTTCGAATATAGAAAGAAATTTGTCAACGGCTTGTTTGCCATCCGTCCCCAGTTGAAGCGAATAGTGATTAACGTACAGGTCGATATGCTGCCTCATTACTGTTTCCTCCATCTCCTGCGCATGTTGCCGTACATATTCGGGCAGCGCCGGGTAATTACCAAACGCATACTCAATACTTTTCCTGATGGCGGCATCTATTTGTTGCTGAACGCGTTTATCAATGCTTCGTTTAATTGCAATACCTCCCAACGGTATAGGATAACCGGTTTTGTGTTCCCAATAGGTACCGAGATCCTGCAATTTGAACAATCCTTTTTTCTGGTAAGTAAAACGGTTTTCATGAATAATAACGCCGGCGGTGTTGCCTTCTCCAGAAGTATTCACCAGGTAATCCTCAATTTCGTTGAATACCTTAAACACTTTATTTTTTGCCTGCGGGTAAACCAGCGAAAAAAGCAGGTGCGCTGTTGTATTTTTTCCTGGTATAGCAACGGTATAATGATTAATGTCAAAGCTCGCATCGGCAGGATCAACATTATTGGCAGATACCAGCAACGGACCCACTCCCTTGCCCAATGCCCCCCCACTGTTTAACATATTGTAGTGCTGCAACACAAGCGGCAACACTCCATAGCTTATTTTACTAATGTCGAGCCTGCCCTCCATAGCCCACTGGTTAAGCGTTTGCACATCTTCCAGTACTACTTCAAAGTCAAATCCCTGCGTATCAATCTTTTTATTTACCAGTGCGTCAAAAATAAAAGTATCGTTCGGGCAGGGCGAAAATCCAAGTGTATACTTCATTGTTGCATGTTTAATGACAGAGCAGCGGGCGTATAAAGCTGATCAATTCTTTATTAAGGTTGTCAATAGCTTCTTTGATCATCCATTTTGATTTATCTCTTTCTCCAATGAAATTAGAAACAGCTCTGAGCTGTAAAAAAGGTATTGCCTCCTGCAGGCATACATAATGAAACGCAGCTCCCTCCATCGATTCAATAACGGCACTGTATTTTTCAATGATCTGCTGTGTTCGCCCCGCACGTGTGGTAATTTCATTTACGCTTACGGCCTTTACCTGTTTCAATCTTATTTTATTAAGCAGGCGATGATGCGGATTAGATAAAACTTTTGATGAATAAGGAAAGCTATTTTCCGCAAGATCCAGATCAAACAAATCTTTGAACGAGTGTTCCTCTTCCACCCCCAAATCGCCAAACACTTCCTCCTTTACTGCCACCACGGTTCCGGGCGGATAGAAAGGGTGGAGGCTTCCTGCTATGCCTCCCTGCACCACCAGGTCGGGTTTTATTTTTGAAAAATATTTTGTAAGAACATAAGTGGTGTTTACCAATCCCACGCCGGTAGTAAGCACCTGCACGCTGCAGTCCTTTCGCTGGTACATTTTTTCACCAAGATATTCCTGGGTAGCGTTTACTTCCCCGGCTGTTGCTGCCACAATCAGGATGTTCATTCTGCAAATGTCTGCATTTCGGTTTGCAAAAAAGTCATTCACTTTTTCTTTAAAAATTATTGGTGGAAATATCTACCCGCAACCGGGGATATTCCTGCAACAGTTGCCCGGTTTTTCTCGCAGGCAGCATATTGTTACCTTTGCGGAAATCTGGAAGTTGTATGGTATATCTTACACGTGTAGAACATTTTAATGCTGCCCATAAGTTATTCAACCCTGCATGGAGCAGAGAAAAGAATGAAGAGATTTTTGGAAAATGTGCCAATGAAAACTGGCATGGCCATAATTACGAGCTATACGTAACCATTAAGGGCAAACCCGAACCCGAAACCGGCTTTTTAATGGATGCCAAGAAGTTAAGCAAGCTGATCAATGAATTTGTGCTCGAAAAAGTAGATCATCTGAATTTGAATGAAGACGTTGAATTTATGAAAGGGCAAATGTGCTCTACCGAAAACCTGGCCATTGGTATCTGGAAGCAGCTTGTAAACCGGTTGCCCCAAACCGTAAAGCTGCATTGCATTAAATTGTACGAAACCCCGCAGATATTTGCGGAGTATTACGGCGAAGAATAAACGTAATGATAAGTTCCGCAGCGCCTGTATTTTGTCTCTGTTCACCCAGGGCAGTACATCAATAGCAATAGTGGTATAGTATTAGCAATGGTTTCGATGGATAGAAGCCTGTTTTTCTATTGCTTAAATGTTGTATTATGAAGAGTATCGTTACTGCCATATTCGTGTTTTCCATACAATTGTTAATAGCCCAGCATCAGTCATTTTTTGAGCCAGGTAAAATATGGAACGACAAGAATGGCAATCCCATCAATGCTCACGGAGGCGGATTATTATATCACCAGGAAACTTATTATTGGTTTGGCGAAATTAAAAAAGGCAATACCTGGCTGGTACCGGGGTTGGGCTGGGAATGCTATCGTGTATCCGCGGGCGGTATATCCTGCTATTCCTCTAAAGATCTGTTGCATTGGAAATACGAAGGCGTTGCTTTGCCCGCCACTACCGGCGACCCTGACTACGACCTGGACAGCAGCAAAGTAATTGAACGCCCTAAAGTGATATACAACAGCAAAACAGGAAAATTTGTGATGTGGATGCATGTGGATGAGCAGGATTACTCCAACTCACGGTCTGGTGTAGCCGTAAGCGACAGACCCCAGGGCCCTTATGCTTATATAGGCAGCGTTAAACCCAATGGAGCCATGGCCAGGGATATGACTATTTTCCAGGATGTAGACGGGAAAGCATATCATTTCTTCTCTTCCGAACAGAACAAAACCATGCATGTTGTTTTATTGAATGATGAATACACGGCGCATACGCCATCTGAAAAAAGAATCCTGATCGATGAATCGCGAGAAGCACCGGCTGTATTCAGGTATAACGATCGGTATTACATGATATCTTCCGGGTGTACTGGTTGGGCCGCTAATCCTGCATTGTATGCTACTGCTGATTCTGTGCTGGGCGTATGGACACTTCACGACAATCCCTGCAAAGGCAAAGATGCAGACTCAACATTTCAATCGCAAAGCACCTATGTGTTGCCGGTACCTGGCAAGCAAAATGCTTTCATCTTTCTGGCGGATCGCTGGAACAAGCTCAATCTTCAGGATTCCCGATATGTATGGTTGCCCATGCAAATGAACAAGACCAAGCCTGAAATTCAATGGCTTGATAAATGGGATCTGTCTTTTTTCAAATAAACGCTTGCACATCGCCGGTGCAAACAAGCCGGGCTGCCGCGGAGAAAGGGCATTTGTACCGCTATTTGGCGATACTCCGTATTTTTGCAGCCTGATTGAAGTAAAATGAGCAAAAAAGTAGCGGTTTACAGGAGGGAGCGTTTTAATGCTGCGCACAGGCTCAGCAACCCGGCCTGGGACAATGAAACGAACTTTCGCGTTTTCGGCAAATGCAGTAATCCTCACTATCATGGACATAATTACGAGCTTGAGGTGAAGGTTACCGGCGAACCGGCCCCCGAAACAGGTTTTGTAATAGATTTGAAACAACTGTCGGATATTATTAAGGAAGAAGTGATAGAGCGGTTCGATCATAAAAATCTGAATCTGGATACTGTTGAATTCAAAAATCTGAATCCTACAGCCGAAAACATCGCCATCGTAATTTATGATCTGCTTCGCCTAAAGATTGACCAAAAGAATGATGTGCAGGTGCGCCTGTATGAAACACCCAGGAATTTTGTAGAGTACCCGGCTTAAGAATCAGCAAAAAAATCAATTTCAGCAATGGCCTATAAAAAAATTGAACAGTATGATGGAGAAACTACTTCATCGTTAATTGAAACTTACGAAAAAGCGCTCAACCTGTTAGGAGAAGATCCAAAGAGAGAAGGACTGTTGAAAACACCTGAGCGTATTGCCAAAGCAATGCAGTTTATGACGCAAGGGTATACGCTCGATGCAGAAGCCATTCTCAACTCTGCCAAGTTTCATGAGCCCATCAGCGAAATGATCATTGTTAAAGACATAGAAGTGTACAGCATGTGCGAGCATCACATGCTGCCATTCTTTGGCAAAGCCCACATAGCGTATATTCCCAACGGTTGGATTACAGGATTAAGCAAAATAGCAAGGGTTGTAGACGTATATGCCCGTCGTTTGCAGGTGCAGGAAAGGTTGACAACCGAGATACTGGAAGCTATCAAAAATGCATTGCAGCCCCTGGGCGTTGCCGTGGTTATTGAAGCGTCGCATTTATGTATGATGATGCGCGGCGTACAGAAGCAAAATTCTGTTACCACCACCTCTGCATTCTGGGGCGAGTTTGAACGCAATGAAACACGGAGCGAGTTTATACGGCTCATAGGATCAACCCTGCACTGATACCCGCGTATATGAAAGGGCAAGATCTTCCCAGGCTTTCGAGGTTAACTGCCATTGTAACCATGCTGCAATCACGAAGGCTGGTTACTGCAACCGTTCTTTCGCAAAAGTTCGGCATCAGCGTGCGCACCGTGTATCGCGATATTAAAGCGCTGGAAGAAGCTGGCATACCAATATGCGTGGAAGAAGGAAAAGGCTATACCCTGATGGATGGATATACACTTCCGCCATTGATGCTTACAGAAACAGAAGCCAACGCACTGATCACCGCCGAGCAACTGGTGATGCGCAATAAGGACGCCTCGTTTGTAAAAAATTATCTCGACGCAGTTACAAAAATAAAAGCCTTGCTGCGGTATAGCACCCGGCACAAAGCTGAAATGCTTGCTGAAAGAATTGTTTTCAGGCACAACGCTCCGGGCGCCAGCACCAGCAATTATGTATCGTTGCTGCAACTGGCAATTACCAATCTTGCAGTTATAAAAATCAGCTACGAGTCGCTGGAAAATAATGCAAGCACCATCCGCCTCCTTGAACCTTTTGCTTTGTACAGCACGCAGGAAAACTGGATATTGATTGCCTGGTGCCGGTTAAGGAAAGACATGCGCTCTTTCAGGCTCGACAGGATCCGCAAACTGGAAACAACTACTGAAAAGTTTGCGCCCCAGCCTTTTAATCTTTCCGAATATTTTGAAATGTGCCGGAAAAAATACCTCAATACCCCTGACATATAGCTGTCGCACAGCCGGCTAGTTTTGCTTTTCTTTACTTTAAAAAAGCAAAAATGATTTTTACAGAGAACGAAGAAATTATCATTGCCGGGCTGTCCATACGAACTACCAACGAAAACAACCAGGCTGCCATTGATATTCCCGCATTGTGGCAGCGGTTTATCGGAGGCAATTATCCCGATTTAATTCCCGGAAAAACAGATGGTACCGTTTATTGTTTGTATACCGATTATGAAAAAGATCATACCCATCCGTACACCACCATATTGGGATGCCGCGTTGCACAAGCCGAAGGCTTACCCGAAGGCATAACCGTAAAAAGGTTTACCGCAGGTAAGTATAGCGTCTTTACCGCCAAAGGCAGGATTGCCGACGGAATTGTATACAACGAATGGCTTAAAATATGGAATGCAGCTATCCCGAGGAAATTTACAACCGATATTGAGGTGTATGGCCCGGCGGCACAGGATATAAACAATGCGGAAATACCTATTTTAGTAGCCATCGGTTAAGTATATGCTCACCCCTATCGACAATTGGTTTAATGAACAGGTGGAACCGGCAAAAAGCTGCCTTCTTTTTTTGCGTGAACTCATTCCTCAGCAAGATGCACGGATCACTGAAGAGTGGAAGTACAAGCTGCCCTTTTATTATTTGAACGGAAGGATGATGTGTTATTTGTGGATACATAAAAAATACAAACAACCCTACATCGGCATTGTACGCGGCAACGAAGTACAGCATAAAGATCTTTTGCAGGAGAAACGTGCCAGGATGAAGATCCTGCTGATTGATCCGGAGAAGGATATACCTGTAAAAAAGATCAGGGCAATTCTCAAAGAGGTGATCGGTTTATACAAGTAGCTATATTTGCGTGGTGTATTTTTTTTCCGCAATATAAACCGGGTACCATGCATATATGGAAGAGCATAAAACAGGTTCTTTTTGTTGTATTATTGGCCGGAACGGCAACTGCACAGGAGCAGCCGGTATACCTCTTTTCTTATTTTAAAGGCAATGGTGAAGACGGTTTGCATCTTGCCTACAGTACTGACGGATATACATTCAAGGCGCTGAACAACGACAAAACTTTTTTGAAACCTGAACTGAGTAAAGACAAACTCATGCGCGATCCCTGCATCATTCGCGGCAAAGATGGGTTGTTTCACATGGTATGGACCGTTAGCTGGAATGACCGGGGCATTGGGTATGCATCTTCGACCGATCTTGTACATTGGAGCAGGCAGCTATACATTCCCGTGATGCAGCATGAGCCGCAGGCATTGAATTGCTGGGCGCCGGAGATTACCTACGATCAAAAAACTGACCGGTATTACATCTATTGGGCCACCACTATTCCAGGACGTTTTGCCGCCACTGATTCCACCGGCGATGGCAATAACAATCACCGGATGTATTTCGTATCCACCAGCGATTTTAAAACATTTTCACCCACAAAATTATTGCTCGATCCCGGGTTCAATGTAATTGACGCCACCATTCAACCAGATGGCAACAGGTACATTATGTTCCTGAAAAATGAAACCAAAAGACCCGTTCCCGAAAAAAATCTTCGCATAGCCACCAGCGAAAGTATCAGTTCGGGATATAAAGCAAACGCCAAGCCCATAACCGGGAAATACTGGGCAGAAGGACCAACTGCAATTAAAATAAACGATAAGTGGATCGTTTATTTTGACAAATACATGGATCACAAATACGGTGCAGTAGAGTCCACCGACCTGGCGAATTGGAAAGACGTTTCGGAGAAAATTTCTTTTCCCGACGGGATAAGGCACGGTACCGTGTTTGCCATTAGCAGCAAAGAATTCCGGCGTTTCTTTCCCGGTGTAAAGCTGTAGATTACAACATGCACAACATCAAAGCAGGCAAGTAGAACTTTTTGCAATCATTCCTGAATTCAGGTTATTTTTGTCGCAAATCATGGCAACACAGCCATACAAAACACAACTATAATGAAACACGCGTACGTATTTCCGGGACAGGGATCGCAGTTTGCAGGTATGGGAAAAGAGCTGTATGAAAGCAATGCTTTAGCAAAAGACTTGTTTGAAAAAGCCAATGCGACTGCCGGTTTCCGTATTTCCGATATTATGTTCAATGGCACCGATGAGGATCTGAAGCAGACAAAAGTTACTCAGCCTGCTATTTTCCTGCATTCGGTTATTTTATATAAAACGTTGGCTGGCGTAAAACCAGATATGGTGGCAGGGCATTCGCTCGGTGAGTTTTCTGCGCTGGTTGCCAACGGCGTGTTGTCATTTGAAGATGGGTTGAAGTTGGTGATCGTTAGAGCAAATGCCATGCAAAAGGCCTGCGAAACAAATCCTTCGTCGATGGCTGCCGTGTTAGCATTAGACGATACCACAGTAGAGGTGATTTGTGCAGACATTCAGCGGGAGTCAGGAGAAATTGTAGTGCCCGCCAATTATAATTGCCCGGGGCAACTGGTGATCAGCGGATCAACAAAAGGTATAGAAATCGCTATTCAGAAAATGAAAGCGGCAGGTGCCAAAAGAGCATTGCCTTTGCCGGTAGGTGGTGCATTCCATTCCCCTTTAATGGAGCCTGCTAAAATAGAACTGGCTGCGGCAGTAAACAGCACAACATTCAATGTTCCCGACTGCCCGGTATACCAGAATGTAACGGCATTGCCCGTAACAGATGCAGCTACCATCAAAAAAAATATTATCGATCAGTTAACCGGTGCCGTTAGATGGACTCAAAGCGTTCAGAAAATGATAGCCGATGGCGCTGCCACTTTTACAGAGGTAGGACCTGGCAAAGTGCTGCAGGGGCTGATTGCAAAAATTGATAAGAACGTAACAGCAACGGGCGTGTAATAAAAATCTTTTTTTAAAAGCATATAATATTGTGAGCCGATGGCTACAATTATATGCTTTTTGTTTGCCGTATATTCAAAAGGGTAGCCCCTACGGGGCAAATAAAACCCATCCCCCTCACGGGGCTACTACAAACGGATAACCGCTACGCGGTATTCCGTCGCCCATTTGTATTGCGCTGCAGCATAGAGCGAATTAAGTTTGATTAACATGGGTAAAGTGCACTTCTGATCGAATACATTCAACCATATGGCGCGTAGCGGTTATCCGTTTGTATCCCCCATTTTTTACCCCTACGCGGCAACACCTTCGCGTTAAAAATTATTCATCCAGCGGTTCGTGAAAAGTATATTTTTCATTATAATCAACGCCGTAAGCGGATAGCATTTTCAGGTATTCAGCTTTGAATTTTGTTTTCTTATGATGCTCCTGCTGGTTCATGATATATTTAACAACGGCATCACCACCTCAACCCGGTTAAGGCTGAGCTAATGTACTTTGCCACATTTTATGGACGCAACGAAATGAAACAGGTACAAATAATGCCAGAACGGACTGCACAACAATAATTAGCAGATACTCACTATCATGCGGTAAACGCAGTGCTGCAAACTGGTAATGTGCCGGTAAATTTGCAGTTTAATTGGAGGATATGAAGAAGATAAAGCTGAGTATACTGGATCAATCCATTGTGCATCATAATAAAACTGCCCGGGAGGCGCTGCTCGAAACTATTGAAACGGCTAAGCTGGCAGAACAGTTGGGCTATACAAGATTCTGGATATCGGAGCATCACAATTCAACATTTATAGCTGGTACGGCTCCCGAGGTGTTGATGGTAAAACTGGCAGACGAAACCCAACGGATACGCATAGGGTCTGGCGGCATCATGCTGCCCAACCACAGCGCGTTCAAAGTGGCTGAAAATTTCCGTACACTGGAAGCCTTGTTTCCGGGGCGTATTGACCTGGGCATGGGCCGGGCACCGGGAGGCGACCGTATTACAGCATCCATTCTCAATCCATCTAACACTTTCAGCGAAGAGAGTTATCTGAAACAACTGGAACATTTGCAGCATTTTTTTAATGATACCGCCGGCACGCAGCACGGGCCGGTAATTGCTGCACCACAGGCGCAAACTATTCCCCAGCAATGGGTGCTCAGCTCCAGTGGAGGCAGCAGCCTCATTGCCGCTCGCTTTGGATTGGGGCTGGCTGTTGCCAAATTCATTAATGGTTTTGCAAGCCCGGAAATAGTAGAAACCTATCGCCGCAACTTTCAACCCGATGTTCATGGCTCCGCTCCCAGGGCATTGCTGTCCATAGGAGTATTATGCGCAGCAACAGCCGAGAAGGCGAGGGATATGCGGAAGTTTATTGATTTTGTGCATATTCAATTCGAGCGTGGAAATTTTCACCAGTTTGGTGATTATGAAACGATCCGGAAATACCAGTTTTCGCCGGCAGAGTTGGAGCGCATACAATATAACAGCGGAAGAGTAATATCCGGCACACCCGATGAAGTAAAAGAAATGCTCACCGATCTGGCATCCTCATTTGATGTAGATGAAATAATGGTTACGGTAATGGCAGACGATGCAGAAGCGCGCAGGCGATCATTCGAACTACTTGCTCAAACATTTGAACTGACTGCGAACCAGCCATAACAACCAATCCTGTGGAATAATATTCCCGCGGATATTCTGTTTCCTGTTTGCAGACGGGCCTTGACCGCGTTTTTCCCTCCAAAACAGGTTGGCATTATTTCGGTATATGGGAATATAAAACAATCCTGATGAAAGGTTTTCTGTATTTCGTAAAGACCTTCCTTATTTCTACGCTGCTTGTTACAATTGGTTCCTGGTTGACACTGGCCGGATTTGAAGGAACTTTTAATTTATCGAGCTGGAGCTTTGAGGCAAGAGACTTTTTTTCTGCCATCATTATTTGCACAATGACCTGCATTACTATTTTTCTTGCCTTTAAGGTAATTGTAGATATGTAAGCTTGATTGCTTTCTATACTGCAACTGCGGCTGCAACAGTCTGTGGGTACCCGTTTGTTTCAAAGGCATTTATACTGTCCAGTACAGCCTTTTGCAACTGAGGGCATACATTTTCAGATAGGGTAACAAATGCCTGCTGATTGTCTATTTTTATGCAATTAAAAAGCGCAGTAGCATCTGTTTTAAATCTCCCAAAATACATAGCAATACCATCGTCGTGGGAAATTTTTTTGAAGACAAGCGTATGTTCTTTTCCGTTATGCGGGCATAGGATCTCAAAAATCATAAGGACATTTGCGGTTAACAATCAAAATAAGTGCCATTAAGTCATCGTATACAAGGCTCTGCACAACACAGTTTTAGCAAATATGTGTATTTAAGCTTTACCAGATTGTAGAAATTTTGCTACAGTTATGTAGGAAATTGTAAAAAAATGGTTGCAAAGCCTGAAAAAAACAACCCGAAAAAATAGCATACTGGCAGGATGATTGCATAATAGTAAGGAAAGGCTATTATTATGGTTGAAAAGCCTTACACATCTGATATTAAAACCGTTTTAAAAGTAGACGAGCGTTTCGAAAAAGTGCGGTTCATGTTCCATTCAATGCTGAGGGATGGAAGAGATGTGCCTAAGAACCAGAAGAAAAAAAACAGGAAGAATTCTTTTTCTTTCGGTTGGGTCAAATCCTTTTCAATTATTACCATCAATGTAAAGCTCATTAAGGAGTCTGATCGCAGCACTGTTATCTGGATAGAAGCCGGGGATCCTGGAGAATATACAGGCGAAAAGCGATTGATTTATGACGGGTTTTACGATTTTCTCCAGTTTTTAAAGAAGAAGTTCGCTCGGAGGGAACTACATGGCATTTCAGATCGGGCTGAATCTGCAGGCGCCTGGGCTATGCTCTTCATTATCCTGCTTACACTCTTTTTGGGTTGGTATTACCTTGTTGCAAATTAACGGTTAGAGTCCCACCTGATTTTTAAAAAATACGTAAATAATTGCAAGTATGCCTACTACAAAAATTACGAGTGTCATCGACAGATCAATGTCAACTTTTGTTTTGTTCTCTTTCACAAGGATTATTTATTGGATACTATTTAAACGAAGCTCAGAATGAATATTGCCCCTGGTTTAAACAAAAGATATACACATCATTTGCTGTAAGAGTTTGCATGGAGGGAGATATAAATAGTTACAACAAGGGCAGATTTTGTGTGGCTTTACATTTGCGGTGTCTACAGAAAACCACCATTATGACAACACAAAAAATAGCGCAACGGCTGACAGCGTTGTGCCGCGAAGGCGAATTTGAAAGGGCACAAAAAGAGTTGTACGCAAATGATGCCGTAAGTATTGAACCCAATGCTGATTCGGGGTTTGAAAAAGAAACAAAAGGGCTTCAATCTATTTTAGAAAAAGGAAAAAAGTTCCAGGGCATGATTGAAAAGGAATATGGAAATACTATTTCAGACCCTATCGTTACAAAAAATTCCATTGCCTTTAAATTGTCGATGGATGTAGAAATGAAGGGGCATCCCCGTTCAACTATGGAAGAGCTGTGTGTGTATGAAGTAAAAGACGGGAAGATCGTTTCAGAGCAGTTTTATATGTAGGCACAAAATGCATACTTCTTTTTATTATTTTGCAACACCTTTCAATAGTCATCATTTATAAAATGGTGGCTATTGTTTTTAATATGAGACAGTTATTAAAGAGATAGACAGAGCGTATATCATTTTTACAAATGCTGCATCAGCAGATACGAAGCAGGGAATGCAAGTTATTATGAACAGGCTGAAAGCTATTTATGGCAGATAATTTATGTACTGAAAATGCACAGGAGGGTAGGTATGAAAAACGGGTTTTGAAAAATAGAGGTGGAAAGTTGGTCGGCCCGCCTGAAGGGCGTTGGGCGCGGCCGGCGGTCTGACCAGCGAAAGGCAACCTTCTTTCTATTTCGCCCTTGCTGTCCGATACAATATTCCTCCCAGCACAGCAAAAAACAGTACGCCCAGTATTTCGTAACCTAAAGCGCCACCCATAAGGCTGCTGATGCCATGTTCAAGGTTAAGCTTTTGCAGTCCCTTTGCAATAGTATCGTTGGCAGAAAGAAATGCCACTACCACTCCTGCAATAGCACCACCCGCAACCAATCCTGTAGCAAATAAATTGCCTTTGCCCAGGTCTTCTTCTTCCGGCGCTACATAATTTCCTTTTCTTTTTTGCTGCCAATCCACAATTCCCCTTATAACGCCGCCAATGAAAATAGGAAGGGTGGTAGCCAATGGAAGATACAGTCCAATAGCAAACGACAATGCTTTAATACCGCAAAGCTCTACCACTATAGCTATAAATACACCTACCAGCACATACTGCCAGTCCAGGTTAAACGACAACACACCTTTTATGAGGGTAGCCATTAACGTTGCCTGCGGCGCAGCATAGGTTGTTTGGCCTATTGCATGATGAATGCCCTGTTTTACCATTTCCGGGGTAGGCGTATCGAGCACCTTAATGGTTAAGCCTATTGCAAGAGAGGAAACGATAACACCGATGAACAAGGCCAATTGCTGATATTTGGGTGTGGCGCCTACAATGTATCCCGTTTTAAGATCCTGCGAGGTAGCGCCCGCGTTGGCAGCGGCAATACAGATCATGCCACCTACCACCAGCACCATGGGTTCGTAAGCGCTGCCCGTCCAGCCAACGGCAATAAATATCAGGCAGGTGCCCAGTATGGTGGCTATCGTCATACCCGAAATAGGGTTGTTAGATGAACCGATCAACCCCACAATGCGCGATGATACGGTAACAAACAAAGCTCCGAATACAACTATCAGTACACCCACCAATAAGCGGCTGAAAAAATTTTCGCCGGGTATAAAGGGTAATACGGATACGATCAGTATCAACCCCAAACTCCCTAAGCCCACCACTTTCAGGCTCAGGTCTTTTTCGGTTCGGGAAGTTGTATTATCTGCACCCGCATTTTTATTCAATGAACCAATGCTTCCTTTAACAGACGCGATAATGGTAGGCAGTGTTTTCAATAAAGTAATAAAGCCACCTGCGGCAACTGCGCCAGCACCTATCTGGCGTATATAGGCCCAATAAATGGCTGTGGAATAATCACTGAAAGTTTGCGTTTCCGGGTTCCAGCCGCCTCTGCCGCCCGGCTTGGTAATATCTGGCAGGTTGCCCAGCTTAACCAGTTGATTCGCTATAGCATCAGCAGGCACAAGGGTTGCCAGTAGCGGCACCAGTGCAAACGATGCCAGCACACTACCGGCAACGAGCACCCCGCCAATTTTAGGACCTATGATGTATCCTACGCCTAAGTATTCAGGCGTTATTTCGCCGCTGATTTTTGCACTAGGCAGGTATTTGTTTACCTGCTTCGTCATAAACGTAGGTGTTTCGGCAATTACATGAAATATTTTTTGCAGAAAAGCATACGCCAGCGCAAAGCCTAATCCAACAAAAGCAGTTTTAGCCACATCGCCGCCTTTTTCGCCTGCCTTTAAAACCGATGCGCAGGCAGTACCTTCCGGATAAGGCAACGTGTCGTGCTCTTTTACAATAAGCGGTCTGCGCAAGGGGATCATCATTAAAGTGCCCAGCATGCCGCCCAGTATGGCGAGCGTAAGAATGGTTACATAGCTGAAATAATCTTCATTGGCTTTATCACTCAAAAACAAAAACCCCGGAAGGGTAAACACCACTCCTGCTGCAATACTTTCGCCTGCAGAACCTGTTGTTTGAATAATATTATTTTCGAGAATGGTCGTCTTTAAAAAAATCCTGCTCAACGTAATGGCCATTACCGCAATAGGAATAGAAGCGGAAACAGTTAAGCCTGCTTTCAGCGCCAGGTAAACGGTGGCGGCGCCGAATATGATACCAAAAATGGAGCCTGTTATTACTGCCTTGATCGTAAACTCTGCCATTTTGGTTTCAGGTGCAATAAAAGGCTGAAATTTTTTTTCGGACATGGAACATTGGTTTGTGGCAGGAAGGTAAAACAAAACCTCCATTCCGAACAAGGGCAATAGCAGGTAAACGGCATTCCCGTAAACATTCAGCGTACATCACAAACCAACAGCGAAAATTACAAGAAAGTGCGAGGGTCAAAACCGCTAATGTTCGGCTATGTAAACTAAATAGCCGAGATTCAATGTATCGCCTCACCCCAGCCTCTCCTCGCAGAGAGGGGCACAACTCTTCGTAGCAAAGGGTTTCAGCAATCAATTGGACAACAATGGTTCAGAGCTTTGCGAAAACGCACATTTGTTTTCAGCTTATAGCTGAGACTGTTAGTTGTGCCGGACTAAGCGCTCCCGTTCTATATTACTACGCGTCCTCCCTGCTTTACCGAGCGGTAAATCGCTTCAACCACGCGAATGTCCTTCAATCCTTCTTCGCCCGGAACCAGTACCGGTTTGTTTTGGATAATAGCCAGTGCATTTTCGTCCATTTGTTTTGCCTGCTGGTTAGGTATAACTGCATTCAAAATTTTTCCATCGCTGGTTTCTCCCTTTATTCCGTTGTATTGCTGAAACGGTTCCAGCTTGTACCATCCGTTTGAGCAGGTTACCTGCAAGGTGTTCATGTTCTTGCCAAAACTGGTTTCACATTCCGCTATTGCGCCACCGGGAAATTCGAGGTTGAACTGCATGGTTTCGTCTACTTCCTTATAAATTTCGGGCCGGGTGGTGCTTTGTTTAGCAGTTACGGCAATGGGTTCTTCGCCGGTAACATAGCGGGTTGCATTTAAAGGATACACCCCCATGTCGTACATAGAGCCGCCACCCAAAGCCTTGATCTGTTTCCAGTGATTGGTTCGGCTGTCGAAATATCCTGCAGCAGCTTTTACCTGGGTGATCTTTCCATAGGTCTTATCTTTCCTGAACCGGATAATCTGTTGGGTGTTAGGCTCGTGGTGCATGCGGTAGCCTATGCTCAGTTTTACTTTGTTCTTTTTGCAGGCATCTATCATTGATTGACATTCATCAACCGTCATCGCCATTGGCTTTTCGCACCATACATGTTTGCCAGCCTCCGCCGCTTTTATTACATATTCAGCGTGCATCGATGGAGGTAGTACAATATATATTACATCTATATCGGGATTGTTGGCTATGTCTTTAAACCCTTTATAATCATAAGTGTTCTTTTCGGGTATGCCATACTGTTGTTGCCAGCGTTTGGCTTTATCGGGAGTGCCGGTAACAATGCCTTTGAGGCTGCAATGCCTGGTAAGCTGCAATGCAGGCGCCAGCAAATCAGTACTGTAATACCCCAGTCCCACCAACGCTACACCCAGCTTTTGCTTTTGTTGAGCCCCTGTTAAGGGAAATGCCTGGTTGGAAATAGCAAGAGCAGCCAGGCTGCCGGTTGTGTTTCTTATAAAAATGCGGCGACTCGTCATTGTATGTGTTTTTATATACTAAAACAGAGGATTATCCTATTAACATTTACCTGCTTTTCAGCAATGTTTGTTCCACTTTAATTACCGGCAATGACAAAACATGTTTTTTCATCGATTGCTGCCATTCATCGCTGAATTGTTACTGGCTGGCGAAATGAGGGTATACCCTTATCATATTTAAGTGTAAACAGCGTTTTTAGTATACAAAAACATTTTATGAAAAGAATACTTACCCTTACCCTGATAACTCTCATCGCTTCGGTTACTGCTTTAAAAGCTCAAACCAATTACAGCTTTATTTCGCAGCAACACCAGCAGGTGAAGTTCGACACCACGTATAAAGCTTATTTTATTGATTCAGAAGTGAAAAGCGTGTCAAAGATCCGTATTCAGGACAACGCTGTATATTTTGTTTCTACAGACGGCACTGCCTTTACATCTACTAAAATAGCTTTAAGCAACGCCGATATGAATGCTCTTGAAGGTAAAAACAGTTTTACCATGATTGGTAAAGAAGACAAAAATGGTAATACTGTAAAAGTTGCCTTTTGGTTTATTGATGGCGTATTGGATGAAGTTGCTTATACTGATGAAGCCAGCAAAATAACCACTTCGTATAAAGACCTGGTAAACAAATCAGAAGATACTGCTGATAAAAAAGCAATCGCTGCTACCAGGCCAAGCAAAAGAGCAACTAAGCTGAACTAATACCGGGGTAAAGTATTACGAGTAAGCTGTAAGTATTCTTTAAAACATATTCACTGGTTGAAAGGCGTCTCGCAAGGGGCGCCTTCCCATTTTTGGGGGAGGGTATAAGGTGTGAGGCTTGCATTTCCCTTCGGCCTTCCACCTTATACCTTTCACCTCACTTCGCGAATTGCATTTCGTATAATTTGGAGTAGAATCCCTGTTGTTCCAGCAACTCATTGTGAGTGCCCATTTCTTTTATTTCGCCTTTGTCGAGCACCATTATTTTATTTGCCTTGCGGATGGTGGAAAGGCGATGGGCAATGATGATGGATGTTCTGCCCTCAATCAATGTGTCTATAGCGTGCTGTATGAGTTGCTCGCTTTCTGTGTCTACCGATGAAGTGGCTTCGTCCAGGATGAGAATAGCAGGGTTGTATAACAGCGCCCTGATAAACGATAGTAGCTGTCTTTGACCGAGCGACAATGTTCCACCTCTTTCCATCACGTTATAGTCGTAACCGCCCGGCAGTTGCATAATAAAATCATGCATGCCAATCAGCTTTGCAGCGTGTACTACCGCATCTTTACGGATAGATTCGTTGCGCAGTGTTACATTGTCCATAATAGAACCCGAAAACAGGAACACATCCTGCAACACAATCCCTATCCGGCTTCTCAACGCTTCCAGTTTGTACTGCTCAACATTTACGTTGTCTATTTCAATGGCTCCCTTTTGAATATGATACAACCGGTTAATGAGGCTGATGATGGAGGTTTTGCCGCTGCCGGTATGTCCCACAATAGCCAGTGTTTCGCCGGGTTGTATATCAAAAGAAATGTTTTTTAAAACATAATGTTCATTTATATAGGCAAACCACACATGTTTAAACTCCACTTTCCCTTTAATGGCAGCCGGTGCATGTTTTCCCTCTTTTACAATAAAGTCGGGATTGTCGAGCACTTTGAAAATTCTTTCGCTGGCTACCACACCCATCTGCAATACATTGAATTTATCGGCAATTACCCGCAACGGGCGAAACAGCAGGTTAAGGTACAGCAGGAAGGCAATCATCGTTCCCAACGTAGCTTCGCCCAGTACGGCTCCCTGTGCGCTCCACCATATCATTAAACCCATTGCCACTGCCAGCATAATTTCCACAAACGGAAAAAATACGGAGTAGGCAAATATTGCTTTTATATTGGCATTGCGATGCTCTTTATTTATTTTTTTGAATTTGGCAAACTCACGATCCTCCGCAGCAAATGCCTGCACAATAGGCATGCCCGTGATGTGCTCCTGTGCAAACGCATTGAGCTGGGCCACGGCATTGCGTACCCGCTGAAAAGAAATGTTCACACTGTTTTTAAACCACCTGGTTACAATTATGAGCACCGGCAAAATGGTCATGCAGATAAGCGTAAGTTTCCAATCGGTAACAAACATCACCCCCAATATGGAAATAATTGCCAGCAGGTCGGCAATAATGGGTATCAGTCCTTCAGAAAAAATATCATTAATAGCCTCAATATCATTAATGGTGCGGGTGGTGAGAGTGCCGATAGGCGTTTTGTCGAACTGCGAAAGGTTGAGATGTACAATTTTTTTATATACTGCAGTGCGCAGATCTTTTACAACGGTTTGACCCAGCCACGCCGTAAGAAACGAAAAATAAAAACGCATGGCTGTTTCAATCAATAACAATCCTATCTGGATGCAGGTTATGATGATAACCCAATTTACCCAGCCTCCGCGAATGTATTTGTCTACCGTTAGTTGTATCAGCCAGGGACGAACAGGAGTCATTACAGCCAGTACTATAGCCAGCACAACAGAAATGATCATTTTGTTCCTGTACGGAGCGGCGTAACTGAATACCCTTTTGAGCAAACTAAAATCGAAAACCCTTTTGGCCGGCGCTTGTTCTGACATAATGCAGCAGCAAAACTAGGGAAAAATTAAGTGGTAAGTAATAGGTGGTATATGGTGAGTAAGTTAAAAGGCTGACCATGTGAAATGAAATAAATAAGTTAAGTGGATTGATTGGTTGAGTAAGTGAAGTGGGTGAGTAGTATTCCTTAATTAACTCACTTAACCCATTTAACTTACTCAACTTAATTCCCTAACTTACTATCAGGTTATCGTCAATTTCGGTTGTTCCTCTATTAATTTTTTATAAACAGGCTTTTTCACATTATTTGCTGCCATGAGTATTTCTGCCACAACCATACCAATGGCTTATCCCGACAGGTCGGTTCGATTGCGCTATGCGTTGTTGCACAGCGTTTACTGGGTGTTGATCACAGCCTTTTTTATATACGATAAAAAGTACATGATCGTAAAGGCAGGGCTCCCTTCGTTTGTGGCATGCGTAACCATCCGCATTGCTTTGCTGATAACCATTGCTTATATTAATGTGCATTATTTGCTGCCCCGGTATTTGTTGAAAGGAAAATACTGGCAGTATTTTTTATGGGTGCTGCTGTCTGTAGCGGGATACCTGCTGGTGCAGGCCTTGTTTGATATTTTCCTTTACGGTTATGTGTTAGGCCCTATGCGCAGGGACCGTATATGGGAAACGATTTCGTATAATTTTTTCAGTACGCTCTGGTATATCGGTATTGTAATAGCTTTTAAGCTGAGCATTGACTGGTACGAACAGAAACGAATATTGCAGCGAACAGCTTTTGAAAAACTGCAGGCCGAAGTAAACTATCTCAGGTCGCAGGTAAATCCCCATTTTTTATTCAATGCTTTGAATAACCTGTATTCGCTTACGTTGAAGAAGTCGGATGCTGCGCCGGATGTGGTACTAAAGCTTTCGGGGATGATGGAATATATGTTGTACGACAGCGATGACGCAGTTGTTCCGTTAGAGCGGGAAGTACAATACCTGCAGGATTATGTGGCACTTGAAAAACTTCGCTATGGCGAACAGGCCGATATTCAATTCATTACAGAAGGAGATATGGCTGGATTAACCATAGCCCCATTATTGCTGCTGCCGATGTTAGAAAATGCATTTAAGCATGGTGCCAGTCGCACAGCCAGCGCCACCTGGCTGCATTGTACAGTAAAAACTGCCGGTAAGGAGCTGTTTGTAACGGTTGAGAATGGAAAGCAAAAGGAGCCGGGAACCGTGAGTAAGGGCGGAATTGGATTGCTTAATTTAACCCGGCGACTGGAATTGCTTTACCCGGGCAGGTACGACCTTGATATCCGCAACAGGGAAGACAAGTTTTTTATTTCCTTACGCTTACAGCTTTCGTAATGCTGAAATGTTTGATCATAGATGATGAGCCGCTGGCCTGTGATGTGCTCAAAGATCATTTGCAGAAAATGCCGCAGATCCGGCTGGTTCAAACTTTTTATAACGCTTTTGATGCATTGGGCTTTTTGGAAACAAGCGCCATCGACCTGATTTTCCTGGATATTGAAATGCCTGAAATGACGGGTATTGAGCTGCTGAAAAAGCTGCATACTCCCCCGGTTACTGTTTTTACCACTGCTTACCGCGATTATGCTTATGAGGGCTATGAGCTGGGAGTGATAGATTTTTTATTGAAGCCCATATCATATGCGCGGTTTGCACAGGCAATGGAAAAAGTAAAAGACTTTTTTGCATTGAAAGAACAGCAATCGATGCTCGAACATTCAGATGCGTCCCTCGGTTCGGTATTCGTAAAAAGCGGTGTGCAAAGAGTTAAATTGAATTTTGACGAAGTAACGCATATACAGGGTTTGAAAGATTACGCCATTATTTATCATGGTACAGGTAAAGTAGTGATCAAAGGATCGGTAAAATCGATGCATGAAATTTTTCCTGAAAAGCATTTTATGCGCGTGCACAAATCTTTTATAGTCGCAAAAAATAAGATCGTACGGGTTGAAAGAGGCAGGGTTATATTGCAAAATCAGCAGGTGCCTATTGGCAGAAATTATAAAGATGCGATAGAAAAGTATATGTCGGGCGACGAGCCCTGAAATGTTTCCAATATGAACCTTGCGCCGGTCTGAAGCGAGGGCAGGTGGGTAGCTGACCGGTGCATTAGTGTTACTTGTGCTAAAAAATCAACTGCCTTAACCGTGTGCGGGCAGCTAATTAATTTAAGCTAAGTAAGGTTAAAGTCACAGGTCTGGCAACGCTCGCAGCCATGCTACAAGACCCGCGCCAGTGAAGTGAATTATAAAATATGAAACTTGCGCCGGTCTGTAGCCAAGGGAGGTGCGTGGCCGACGGGTGCTTTGACATTACTTGTTTTGAAAACTAAAACTTGCCAACTTCATACTATACGATGATCTGTTCAAACTAAGTAACATAAATGTCACAGGTCTGGGCACGCTCAAACCCATGCTATATGACCTGCGCCAACGATGGCCTGCGCCAAAGATCGGTCAGACCGCCCCGGCATCCTGCTCACATCGCTCTGCCGGGGCGTGCCGACCAATGCCCAACTCCATCGGCCCGCCGCAGGTGGTCTGATGGAACTACCAACCTTGCGCCGGTCTGTAGCCAGGGGAAGTGCGTAGCAAGCCTCGCTATGGCCGGTAAGTGTATTAAGGAAACTGCTTAAACAACGTAAGCCGCAACAACAGTTCAAGAAAAATAAATCCTGCGGCTATGAGCGCCAGCGGATGAAAGCGCTCAGTAAATCGTCGGTTAATGGTAATGGTGAGTTTTGTCTTTTCGAGCTGATCAATTTCCTTGTATATAGCCGATAATCCCTGGTTGTCTTTTGCGCGAAAATATTTGCCGCCTGTTTCAAATGCAATTTCTTTCAACAGGTTTTCATCAATATTCACTTTTTCCTGCTGCATAATTACCCGCCCACCTGGTGCCGACATGGGGGTGGTAGCGTATCCTTCGGACCCAACGCCAATGGTATATACTTTAACGCCCAGCGATTTGGCAATTTCTTTAGCCGTCTTAGGATCGATCAGCCCACCATTGTTTTCGCCATCGGTCAATAAAATAATGACCTTGCTTTTTGCTTCGCTGCTCTTTAACCGGTCTACGCTGGTAGCCAATCCCGATCCTATTGCCGTTCCATCTACCAGGAAGCCGCCGTCTATTTGTGCAATCTGGTTTTCCACCACTGCATGGTCGCTCGTTACCGGGCATTGTGTAAAGCTTTCGCCTGCAAAAATTACCAGCCCTATCCTGTCGGCAGGGCGTTGTTGTACAAAGTCTGATGCGACTCTTTTAGCAGCCACCAGGCGGTTGGGTTTAAAATCCTGTGCCAGCATACTACCGCTCACATCCAGGCACAATACAATATCCACGCCTTCGCCTTCCACACTTCTTTCATCGTTGTGCGACTGCGGGCGGGCCAGTGCAAGAATGATAAAGGCTATTGCAAGCATCCTGAACACAAAAGGAATATGGCGGAGTTTGCTTTTAACGGAATGTGTGTTGCGAAAACTTTTGATAGACGATATCCGCATGGTAGCTTTCATCCTGTTGGAGTAGCTGATATACCAGCCCGCCAATACCGGCACAATCAGCAGCAGGAACAATACCGCCGGATATGCAAATTCAATATGTTCAAAATAGTCCTTCAGCAAAATTTATTGTTTTAAACGATCCAGCTCATGCAAAGCTGCTTCAATGTCTTTAATGTCTTTCGTTGATCTGTCAGTTCCAGGAACATACCTGGCAAACTTAACGGCATCGGCTATGCGCAGGCTTTCCGCCAGCTCACCCAACGTTTCGCGCGAAAGACCAGTATTGAATTGAACCAGCAACTCGTCTGTAGTGTATTGCAAAGCAGGCAGCGCCAATCTTTTTTGTGCGTACACTTTTACAATTTCCGTCAATGTAGAATAATAAGTTTTCCAGTCTCCCTTTGCGGGCAGTTCCTGCTGTTGCAATTGCCGGAGCCTGTCAATTGCTTCCTGCAAAGCAGAGCGCCTGTCTGTAAGATTAACTACGTTGCCAGCCGGTTGCTTTTTTCGCTTTTTAAACCACCACCATAATACTACACCTGACGCTATCAATAAAACAGCGCCGGCTGCCCAATACCACCAGGGTGTTTCTGCTTTGGGAACACTAATGATTTCGTGAATATCGTGATAAGCGCTGTCGCGTAGTTGTACGGGTACAATGGTGATGGGTATAGGTTGTGTGCTGTAGGTTTTATTGTTGATGAGTACGGGAAACGAAGGAATGTTCCATGTACCTGAATCAAAACCTGTGACGGTAAATTGCTGCACGTATTTTCGCATTGCTCCTTCAACAGAAGAATCGACCGCTTTTCGTTCTATTACTTCGAGGTGATTGAATGTATCAGGAAGATTGAACAACTGCGTTGCGGGCAGCGATAGCGGCGTACTCAGTTCTATTTTCAAACTGATCGGCTCGCCCAGCAATACCTGTGCGCGGTTTACGCCTGCATTTACTGAAACATTTGTTTCCTGGGCGTTGGCGACGCTGCACAGAAAACCACCACACAACAGCCAGAGAAAAAATATAGGTATGTGCTTTTGTTTGATCATTGGCTGGTTGTGATTACCTGGCTGATTTCATTCGTTTAACAAAAAATTTCTGCAGGATCTTTACATAATCCTCATCTGTTCTCACATATAAAAGATCGGCACCCGATTTAAGAAAAGAAAGTTTGCATGCTTCTTCGTTGTCAACAAACTGTTTGTGATAATTGTATTGTACCATTTTATCGTTGGTGTCTATCCATTGGGTCTTGCCCGTTTCTGCATCTTCAATCTGCATCATCCCTATTTCGGGCAGATCCATGTCCATTTTGTCGTATACCTTTATGCCAATCACATCGTGCCGGTTACCGGCTACCCGCAAAGCATCGTCGTAATTCTCTACCATAAAATCGCTCAAAATAAAAGCAATGCTTTTTTGCTTTACCGCATTATTAAAAAACCGCACCGCTTCGTTCAGGTTCGTGCCATTGCTTTTGGGTTTTACCGTCAACAATTCTCTAACGATATACAATACGTGCTCTTTTCCTTTTTTGGGTGGAATAAAGAATTCAATTTTATCGCTGAAAAAAATTACACCCACCTTGTCGTTGTTGTTGACGGCTGAAAAAGCCAGTACCGCACATATTTCGGTGATAAGATCCTTCTTACGCTGATGCACCGTTCCAAACAATGAGCTGGCACTAATGTCTACCAGCAGCATCATGGTAAGTTCTCTTTCTTCTTCAAACAACTTGCTGAAGGGGGCGCCCATCCGTGCCGACACATTCCAATCTATAAACCGCACATCATCGCCCGCACTGTATTCCCTTACTTCCTTAAACGACATACCTTTTCCTTTGAACGCCGTATGGTATTCACCTGAAAAGAGGTTGGTAGTAAGCTTTTTGCTTCTTATTTCCAGCTCTTTTACTTTTTTCAATATGTCTGCCACACTCAGCGTGTCGTCTGTGCTCCTGGTATGGTTGTTCTTTTTAGACTTCATTAGAAGATGTAAGGTATGGGGTGTAAGGCGTAGGGTATAAGGTATAGGGTGTAAGGTGTAAGAAGGTGATTCGTTTAAGGCCTTACGCCCTATACCTTACACCTTCAACCTTTCCTACGGTACATTTACTGCTTTTAAAATTTCATCCACCACGTTTTCAGCATTGATATTCTCTGCCTCCGCTTCGTAGGTAAGTCCAATGCGATGACGGATCACATCTCTTGCAATGCTCCTCACATCTTCCGGTATTACATACCCTCTTTTATTTAAAAACGCATGTGCCTTGGCTGCCAGTGCAAGATTGATAGAAGCGCGCGGTGAGCCGCCATACGCAATAAGGGGCGTTAGTTTATCGAGCCGGAATTGCGAAGGGTTCCTCGTGGCGAACACAATATCAAGAATATAGTTTTCTATCTTTTCGTCCATATACACCTGCCGTACCAGGTCGCGCGCCTGCAAAATTTCCACGGTGCTTACCACCCTTTCTACCTCCCGCATTTTCAGGCCCTGCAGGTTTTGGCGCACGATCAGCAGCTCTTCCTCGCGACGGGGGTAATCGATCATTACCTTCAGCATAAACCGGTCTACCTGCGCTTCGGGCAATGGATAAGTTCCCTCCTGGTCTATCGGGTTTTGCGTAGCCAGCACCAGGAAAGGCTCGTCCAGCTTATACGTTGTTTCACCTATGGTGATCTGCCTTTCCTGCATCGCTTCCAGCAATGCGCTCTGTACTTTGGCAGGGGCGCGGTTTATTTCGTCTGCCAATATAAAGTTGGCGAAGATGGGGCCTTTGCGCACCACAAACTCGTGCTTTTGCTGGTTAAAGATCATCGTGCCTATCACGTCGGCGGGCAGCAGGTCGGGTGTAAACTGTATGCGGCTGAATTTTGCGTTGACAGCCTGCGAAAGTGATTTGATAGACAATGTTTTTGCCAGCCCGGGAACGCCTTCCAGCAGTACGTGACCGTTGCTGAGCAACCCTATCAATAACCGGCTTACCATATAATGCTGCCCTACAATTACCTTGGATATTTCTGCTTCCAGGCGGTCAACAAAAGCTGCCGCTACCTGTATGCGTTCGTTTAACTGGCGGATGTCGTCTGCAGTTTGTAGCATAACCGTATAAACTGATTTTAAGTGATAATCAATACAATATATATCCGGAGTGCAATAATACACCTGAAGTTGCAAAGCCTTTGCCAAAAATACAGCAACGGCTATTCTTTATTTTTAGTATCTATCACAATAGTAACCGGTCCGTCGTTCAAAAGCGATACTTTCATATCTGCCCCAAAAGTACCTGTAAAAATGTTTTTACCCAGGTCGCTGCTCAATTGCACGATCATTTTTTCGTACAGGGGAATGGCAATTTCACCCTTGCTTGCCCGGCTGTAGGAAGGACGGTTGCCTTTTTTAGTAGAAGCATGCAGTGTAAACTGGCTTACCAGTAAAATGTCGCCCCCGGTATCTTTTACAGAAAGGTTCATCACCCCATTTTCATCGTTAAAAATACGGAGCCCGGTAATTTTATTGCTGAGCCATAGTATGTCATCCGTTGTATCACTGTCTTCAATGCCCAATAAAACGAGCAGGCCGTTTTGGATAGCACCGGTAATGGCGCCGTCTACAGTAACCGATGCCTGCGAAACACGCTGTAAAACCGCTCTCATGGGTTGTTATTTTTTCTTGCCCTTGCTTATTTTCTTTATACTTTTCAATACCTGTTTTTCGTCGGTGTTCAGCCGACGTTTTACTTTTTGAATATCTTCGTCTGCTGAAAGGTTTTCTGGTTTAACACCTCTTTCCAAAAGCATTTTACGAACAGCTTTATTATTTTCAATATGTTCATTTGTTATAGAGCTGACTCCTCTTAAATCTTTTGTTTCAGTATTGTGACTGGTTAGTTCATTCGCAAAGTCCTTTGCCTTTATAGTAAGGGTTGGTAAAAAATCCGCCAGGGGTCTGCCGTCGGTTATTTTTAATTTGAATTTCATCATTTGCGTAGAATAGCCACCAAACAAGACCTGGTCGCCCTTGCTGCGAATAATTGCAAACCCTTTGTCATCAATGCCTCTTTCATATAACAGGCCGGACAGCTTTTTCTCGCTTTTGGTTAATTTTTCTCTTGCACTAACCCGAGCCACGTCTAATAAGCGCTTTTCAATAATTTCCTGCTTTCGCGTTTGAACAGCGAAATATGTTTGAGCAAAGCTAACCTCGCTTTTTGTTGGATCTCCGTTTTGTGCTACAAGGTAGCAAGCGTATCTTGTAAGCATCACATCAGCGATTTCGCGCTCTGCGTTGCTGCCAAGGGAAACCATTTTGCCGACGCCGGCAAAATGGTCAGCAGTTGTAACACCACTGCCTTCCGCAGATGTTTTAGCTTTCTCAATTACTTTCAAAAAATTATCCCACTTGGCATAACCCAAAATGGTTTGTAAGTCTCTCGAGCTCCAACATTCAATGCCCTCAATCATTTGACGAGCGTTTTCAAATTGCTCAAAAAGGCGCTGTATCTGTTCTTTTTTCATAGTGCATTATTTATATGTGCGGTTCCAGTGCGCAACCTGTATGAATTAAATGAAATAATTTACCTATGCAATATACCTTTGTTATGGATTAAATGAATATCTGGCACATTTTGTAAAATACAGTTTAACTAGGGGCACAATGGGTAAGATTGACGTACATACAGAAATTATTTTTAAAACTGCGCGTAGCGGAGGTAAGGGCGGACAAAATGTGAATAAGGTGGAAACGATGGTGGAGGGCTATTTTGATATAGCGGCCTCGCAGTTATTGAACGAGGACCAAAAGCAACTGGTACAACAAAAACAGGCCAACAAGATCAATGCCGATGGCAAACTGCTTGTGAAGTCACAAGCGGAAAGAACGCAGTTAGGAAATAAGCAACTGGTAATAAAGAAAATGAATGAGCTCATCAACCAGTCGTTGATAAAACCGAAGAAACGTATAGCCAGCAAACCCTCAAAAGCCTCTAAAGAAAAACGGCTCGATCAGAAAAAGCAGCAATCGCAAATTAAAGAGGGGAGGAAGAAAATAAGGTTCGATGACTGATTTTTTTTAGCCGCAGATGCGCGAATTGAGATTCTCTTCCATTTGAATTTTAACAGCAAGGACATCTTGCTCGGCGACTGGTTGACTGTCGCCGGGCAACCCGAAAACAGCGACGAAGAAGTAAGTGTAAACGGCATTGTAATTATTAAAAAAGGAGCTGCCGTTACGGGTAAGATAGTAAACGTAGTGCCCTCAACCGGAAGGCGAAGGGCGCTAATATAGGATTTGTTATCCATAGTTTTCAGGCACGGGATGGCAGCAGCATTCGTATACGTTCAGAATGCTTTCGTTTGAAAGCTCAAAACGATAACGAACCCGCTATATACAAAGCAGGCAGCCTGTTTATTATAGAATTGGGTAAAGGTCTGGTGAACTGACGGCTGATTATTTTTTTAACTTAACGTGTGCCCAGTTTTCTTTGGTCTTGATACGATGTACCTGCATGTCGGACACACCAAATTTTTGTGCAATTTCCTTCAAGGTTTTCTTTTCCTTGAGCATGGATTTAATTACACGAACCTTAGCGATATCAAGCTTGGCGCCTTTTTTAGTAGGATTGTCTTTCCTGCGTTTTAAAGCTGCTTTTACCCGGGGGTTTTTGCGGTTGTGCACCGTTACTTCATCCTGGGTGGCCCATTTAAGGTTGGTGTACTTGTTGTTCTCGTAATCGTGGTCGAGATGGATGATGAACTTCTGATTGGCCTTGGGTTTGGGAAGGAAATATTTGGCAACGAGGCGATGAACCAACGCTGTAAAATATTCACCATTTAATTTCTTTCTCCAGATCGGGTAATTTGCCTGTCGGCTTAACTGGAGGACAAAGCCATCTGAAATACGCTTGTTGTACTTTACGATTCGGCCATGGCTGGAAATGGCATATTTATACCAAACCGCTCCTTTGGCTTCATGATTAGGTAGGTCTTTCCAAACTTCGTTGGGAAGCATTTTTACTGATTGCCTGATTGCCATTATACTTTTTTTTTATGATCAATGATCACAGGATAAGTACGATGTCTTAAGGTTAACGCATTGGAATATATCGGAGAGCGCTAAATAACTATGAAGTTAGAATAAGGATGTATTGCTAAATTACAACATCAACCCATATTCTGATAATTATTTTCAAGAAAAAATTAAATTGACGACAAAAGGCAAACGCGCAGGGGTTATATTTTTAAACCTTCTACCAAAATAATAATCATGTTGTCTTCGAGTAATTCGGCAGATATTTTTTGCTGAGAGCGGTGCCAGGACTCAATTCCGCTAATAGCATGAAGCATTAGCAAAACCGCTGTCGGAGCATCGATCGGCTTGATTTCTTTTCGCTTTATACCATCTTCAATAATATCGGCCAACCGCTGGCGATAGGCCCTTCGCTGGGTTTTAAAATTGGACAGGTAAGGTTCGGTAAGATGCCGCCATTCCCGGTCCGCAACATGTACATCTTCATAGTTGTTGATCATTTGCTGGATGTGGAAGCGCAGGATGGCTTTTATTTTTTCGATGGCGTTTGCCTTGCTTTCCTCCACCTGCTCCAGGTGAGCGGTAAGCAGGTTGGCTACCCGGAAGCAGATGTCCTGTAAAATTTCGGCTTTGGATTGTATATGATTGTAAAGGCTGGCAGCTTCAACACCCACGTGCTCTGCAAGGTCGCGCATGGAACTGGCGGCAAATCCCTTTTCGCGGAACAGTTTTGCAGCCTTGGTAATAATCACCTCTTTTTTTGTGCTGTTCCTATGGGTTTTAATAGCAGGCATACGCTGTTTTTTTAAACTTTCGCAATGTCTTCTGTCTTGTCATCCTTTAAAAATACCTATTTGCAGGAGATTATAAAAGACTGATCATACTTTGTCTTTCCAGGCCCAAAGGTACATACAGGCATAAGTGCGGTAAGGCGACCATTTTTGAGATATCTTCAGTATATCTTCTTTAAACTTCTTTTTATCGGCCGGGTCGAGTTTGTAAATGCTTCGCAATGCTATCTGCAGACCAAGGTCGTCTGCCGCAAAAACATCTTCTCTTTGCAAAGCAAACATCAGCAGCATTTCCGCCGTCCACTTGCCCACCCCTTTAATTTTGGTTACATGGGCAATTACCTCGTCGTTGGTCATGCGTGCCAGCTTTTTCGGTTCCAGGCCTTCCTCCATAGCAAACCGGTACACGTTCTGCACATAAGTGGTTTTTGCATTCGATAGCCCTATAGACCGCAACGTGTCGAACGGTGTATCCAGCACCTGTTGTGGTTTGGGTGCTTTGCCGCCGTATAGATTCAGGAAGCGTTGGTATATAACTTCGGCAACTTTGGCGGACAGTTGCTGGCTCATGATCGACGCACTGAGGTATAACGGTATATTGTTTCTTTTTTTTAGGGTGAAGGGCGTTACCTCCTCCATCACTTTTTTGAGCCGCCTGTCTTTTTGCAGGTGTAATACGTAATGCATGGTATACGAGTTAAAGCATGCTCCAGCTTACATTTCCATCTTTTTCATCTTTTAAAACAATGCCCTGCTGCTGCAGTTCATTCCTTATTTTATCGGAAGTGGCAAAATCCTTTTTAGCCCTGGCTTCCTTCCTGATGTGGATGAGCAATTGCAACACTCCTTCCAGCCGCCCGCTGTCGGCCTCTTTGTCGTTCCTCAACCCAAAAATATCGGTAAGGTAAACGCTGAATTTTTTCTTAAGCTCATGGAGGGTAGCTGCGCTTATACTGTTGAGTGCAATTTGTTTGCTTTTAAAAGAATTGATAACCGGTACCAGTTCAAACATAGCTGCCAGCACTTTTGCGGTATTAAAATCGTCGTTCATGCTGGCATCAAACTCGTTTAACAGGTCAATGCAACGTTGGTCCAATGCTTTGTCTAAAGCCTCTGCGTTGCCTGAGGGGGTAAGCCCTTCCAGTATTTCGTAGGCATCCCACAGTCTTTTCAATCCCTTTTCTGCCGCCTGCAAAGCCTCGTTGCTAAAGTCGAGCGTACTGCGGTAGTGCGTTTGCAGCATAAAAAAGCGAACCGTCATTGGGCTATAGGCCTTATCCAGTAAGGGATGGTCGCCGGTAAATAACTGTTCGGGTAAAAAACCATTGCCGGCGCTTTTGCTCATGCGGGCGCCATTTACGGTAAGCATATTGGTATGCATCCAGTAGTTAACCGGGCTTTCGTGGTAGCATGCCTGCGACTGGGCTATTTCGTTGGTATGATGGGTAGCCGCCAGGTCCATACCACCGCCGTGAATGTCGAATTGTTTGCCGAGGTATTTGCCGCTCATCGCCGAGCATTCTATATGCCAGCCGGGAAAGCCCATACCCCAGGGCGATGGCCATTGCATGAGGTGCTCAGGCTTTGCCTTGATCCATAATGCAAAGTCGAGCCGACCTCTTTTTTCATCCTGTCCGCCCAGTTCACGGGTTCCTTCCAACAGGTCTTCCAGCTTGCGGTTGGTAAGAATACCGTAAGGCTTTTCTTTATTGTATTTTTCTACATCAAAATATACCGTTCCGTTCACCTCATACGCATACCCGTTGGCCAATATGTGCTTTACCATTTCAATTTGCTCCGATATATGCCCTGTAGCTGTTGGCTCAATAGTAGGCGGAAGGTTATTGAAAAGTTCCATCACTTTATGGAAACCCAATGTATATTTCTGCACAATCTCCATAGGTTCCAGTTGTTCCAGGCGCGCTTTTTTCGAGAACTTGTCGTCGCCCTCATCCCGGTCGCCTTCCAGGTGACCCGCGTCGGTAATATTGCGCACGTAGCGTACTTTATAGCCAAGGTATTTGAGGTAGCGGTAAATAATATCGAACGAAATAAAAGTGCGGCAGTTGCCCAGGTGCACATCGCTGTAAACCGTAGGTCCGCACACGTACATGCCAACATATCCCGGCGTAATAGGTTTGAATATTTCTTTTTGCCTGGTGAGCGAGTTGTAAATCTTCAGTTCTTCCATAAACTATTGTGGTATGCGGTATGGTTTTATGCAAATATAACGGGAATAAATATGAGGGATGTTTACCGGATGGGAGGGGGGTAAATTATTTAGGATTTTCTCCCAGCGATATATCGGCAACTACTGGAATATGGTCGCTTAACACCTCCTGTACGGATTTTACCTGCCGGATGCGGAAACGGGTATCTGTAAAAATATAGTCAATTCTCAGGGTTGGCAGCTTGCGCATAAAACCGGAGGCAAGGCTGAAGAAGGTTTTGCCAAACCCAAAGCCTTTGCGGATGAACGCATCTTTTTTATCGCCTTTAATGGCGAAATAGGTATAGGAGTTGGGAACGTCGTTCAGGTCACCGCAGAATATTTCAGGATATTTACTCTCGTCCAGTTGATTGCGGATGAAGTCGGATTGCTGTCCTCGCTGCTCAAAAGCCCTGCGCATTTTCCTGAAAATATTTTTGGAGGCATCCAGCCGTTCATCCGGGTCGTTTTTTATTTTGGAAATGTCGTTGTAATCCTGCCTCATAAAACCAAACGACTGAAGGTGTCCTGTAAATACCCGAAGCGTGTCTTTACCATGCAGCACATCAGCATAAATTACACTTTCAATTTTACCCATCTCTTTTGGTAAAACAACTTTGGACGTATCAATGATAGGCAGTTTCGAAAAAATGACGGTGCCGCTCCGTTGGGCCCGGCGTACCACATCGTTGGAAAAATAAAAGTAGGGATACCCCATTTCTTTTGTAAACAGGCGAATATTGTTAGCGTATTTGCCTGAGTCGGCAGAAGCAAATTCCTGGAAAGTTAAAATATCGGGATCATATTGGTTGATCAGGTCAAGCATTTTCTTCTGATGATCTGTAATGCCTGTCTTTTTTACCTTATCGTTCGCTCCTATAAAGCTGCGCACGTTCCACGTCATTACCCTTATGGCCTGTTTTTCTTTTTCTTTTTGAAAGGAGCTGTTGAGATTAAGGGCAAACGCTGCATAAATGCTTTTCCACCCTACTATCATGCAAAGGGCTGCCAGTATGCTCCATTTTGAGCGCGCGCAAATTAGTATGATGAGGAAGATAACCAGCAGTATGAGAAGATAAGGGAAGATGAGCCCTGCAAAACCGAAAAACCACCACGATGCAGGGTTTAGGAATGGCGACAAACAGGCGATCAGGAAAAGTATCACAACAGTGACGTATAGAAATCTAAACAGGCGCCTTGCGAACTTTTTGAACATTCCTTAACTGGTTATAGGTCTTCTTCCCCGGCTCGACGAAGCAATTCTTTTTCTTCGGAAGAAAGACTGTTGAATCCGCTTTGATTGATCTTGTCAAGAATTTCGTCTATCCGTTGCTGGTTTAAATTAGGTTTCTTTTTAAAGGGTTGTTTTCCCTGGGTATCGTAAAAAATATTTTCCCGCGCTGTATTTTTTTTCGGCTGATTATCGGGATTAAACAGGTTAAAAAACCAATCGTATAGCTGGTTCATCCATTCGCCAATGTCTTTGCCCCTGTTTAAAAGCCGTATGTATAAAAAGCCCATTCCGGCACCTCCTACCTGCGAAGCATAGGTTGCCGGATCATTATGCCCAACCCCGGTAAGATTAATAACTGCATATATAAGCGTGAGCACCCACAAAGGAATGCCGCCGTTCAGCATAGGAAAGATGCGATAACCGGGCACTGCTACGGTAACTCCCACGGCAATGGCCATTACAGAGGCATTGGCGCCGTACAACGCCGCGCTTCCATTGGGGCCGGTCAGTAGGTTGGTAAGCACAAAAAACAAACCGCCTGCCAAACCTCCATAAATATAAAGTGGAACCAGTTTTCGTCCGCCATACAGGCTTTGCATAATAAAGCCGAAGGCCCATAGCCAAAGCATATTGGCAATCAGCTTCCAGATGTCGGCATGGGTAAACATGTAAGTGAGCAGGGACCATGGTTTTTCAACCGCTTTTACATAGGCTGCTGGTAAAATCAGCCAGTCAACCACATGTGTTTGGTATTCGGTGAGATTGATATTTGATATCTGGTAAACGCCCCTGATGAAGAACAGAATGGCAGTGACCAGCACATTAATAACAATCACTCTCACCAATGCATCCTGGTCGGCTCCAAAAAAAACCTTCCTGCTTTTTGTTTGTTCCAGCACACCCATATCCTTTTTCTTTGTATGTATTGCCTTATAAAATTACTAATAAAATGTTCTGCGATTGGTTTTATTCCAATATAATACCAACAAAAACCCAATAAGTGCTCCACCCAGGTGAGCCCAGTGGGCTACGTTATCGCCTGCTGAATTTTTGACACCGAGATATAACTCTGCAGCACCATAAAATAGTACAAACCACTTAGCTTTTATGGGAATAAAAAAGTATAAATAAATAAGGCTATTAGGGAACAAGTAGCCAAAGGCGGCAAGGCAACCAAATACTGATCCTGAAGCACCGAGGGTGGCGGTGTTTATTTTGTATAAAGGATCATACATTAATGATTCTTGCTCTTCGTAAGACAGCGTGCTAACTGCCTCGATGATTTTTGTGTTTTCAAAATACAAAACGCCCAAATGCATTAACCCTGCGCCAATACCACACAGCAAATAAAATATCAGAAATCTTTTTGGCCCCCAATAGTTTTCAAGCGTACTGCCAAACATCCAGAGGGCGAACATGTTGAAAATAATGTGAGCAAAACTTTGTGTACTATGTAAAAACATATACGAAACCAACTGATGCGGCCGGAAAAAAACTGATCTTACATCATGTAAAGCGAAATAATTTTCCATTGAAAAGCCACCGCTCTTTTGCAAAACAATCTGCGCCAGAAAAACCAGACCATTAATAATCAGTAAATTTTTTATAACAACAGGTAATACCCCGAAGCCTTGCGGACGAAATTCTGCCATACTATATTCAGTTAATATATGTGCGAAAATAACCTATGCATCCTAAAATGTGTTTCAATATGCGCAAATGTTGCATACCTATAACATTATCTTAGTTTCAACTGCACCACATTTTCAATGTGGTGGGTGTGTGGAAACATATCGACTGGCTGCACTTTTGTTACCTGGTATTTTTCGTTCAGCCATTGCAGATCTCTGGCCTGCGTGGCGCTGTTACAGCTAACGTATACTACAGTCGGCGCCTGCATATCCAGTATTTTTCTAACCAGTTTTTCGTGCATGCCGGCACGGGGCGGATCGGTAATAATTACATCGGGTTTGCCGTGGGTTTCAAAAAAAGCGTCGTTGCATACATCAATTACATCTCCTGCAAAAAAATCAGCATGGGTTATATTGTTCAATGCGGCATTTTCTTTTGCATCTGCTATCGCTTCGGCTATCACTTCTACCCCTATTATTTTTTTTGCTTTTTCGCTTACAAAAATACCAATGCTGCCGGTGCCGCAGTAAAGGTCATATACGGTTTCGTTTCCTGTCAGCTCCGCAAAATCCCGGGTAACCTGGTAGAGTTTTTCGCCCTGGCGGCTGTTGGTTTGAAAAAAAGATTTGGGACCGATCTTATACCTGAAATGTTCCAGTTGCTCTATAATATAACCCTTGCCATGATAGGGCACCGGCTCCAGATCGTAGATAGTATCGTTTTTTTTAGGGTTGATGGTATAGAGCAGGGTTGTGATGCCGGGCACTTTTTCCAGCAGGTGGTCAAACAGTTTTTTGCGCTCTTTCGCATTATCCTGTCCAAAGCAAACATTCACCATAATCTCACCCGTAGTGCACACGCGAATGATGAGATTTCTTAACCAGCCGGTATGGTTCTTAATATCGTAAAACAAATATCCCCGGTCCAGGGCAAATTGCCGGATGGTGTTTTTGATGAGATTGGTAGGCTCTTCCATCAGGTGGCAGGTGCTGATGTCGATAATTTTATCGAACAGGCGCGGCACATGAAAACCGAGCGCATTTTCTTCCTGGTGAATAGCCGGAGCATCAGGTTGGCGCATTTCTTCCCAGGTTCTGTAGCGTTTGTTGCTAAAGGTAAATTCAAGCTTATTGCGGTAGCGAATGCTTTTTTCACAGCCCAGTATCGGCATTAACGGAGGCAGTTCGATCCGCCCCAGTCTGCGAAGATTTTGCTCCACTTCATTTTGCTTGTATTGCAACTGCTTTTCGTAGGGAAGCATTTGCCATTTGCAACCGCCGCATACGCCAAAATGCCCGCAAAAAGGCTCCATCCTGTCTGCCGAGTAACTATGAAAAGTGGCGGCATAACCTTCTGCCCAGTCTTTTTTACTTTTATTCAACCTTATGTCTACCACATCGCCTGGCACTGCGCCTTCTATAAACACAACTTTTCCATCTACCCGGCTTAACGAACGCCCTTCAGCCGCATAATCCTGTACCAATACCTTTTCGAGCAATTGGTTTTTTTGCTTTTTTCTCGCCATAAACCGCAAAAGTAAGTCAGGGGAATTAAGTGGGGGAATAGTCGGAGTTAAATAAAACAGTCGCTTGTTTAAATGATGGCTGCGGGAATTGGGGAAGCCGTGTCTGGCTTGCTTTTGAGCCGTAAAAGATTTGATAAATTGACTTAAGTTAACCTGCCGGGTGAAAGGAAGAAAATTTTTTTCTAAAAAATTAAGAAAAAATTAATTTTTTAAAAAAATACTGTAGATTTGGCATCTCTAATAAAAAAAGAAGGTCTTCTGTAGAAACAGATGACCTCTAACGATTGCTTGCCATATGAAAAATCTTGAATAATCTTTTTGCTTGGTCTTTTTACAGTTTAGCTGTAGTTGATGCCTCTAACACTTGCCAATTTCTTGCTTCACGATTGCTTGCTTTTTCTATCATTTCCGTTGACAGTGTAAAAGTAGTACAGGAAAATAGCCTGTACAAACCAAGTTGTTCGTATTTTTATCATGCCAAAAGGAGGTGTATGCTTTTGAAACCCTTTGTGGTATTGAGTTTCAGGAAAAAAATATTATGACGCCCAACAGTTTTACAGATGCATTATTTCAATTGGTTCGCTCTTTGGAGAAATCAGAGAAAAGGCATTTTAAACTATATATAAAGCGGAGTTCGGGTAAGGAGGATTTGAAAATCATACAATTATTCGATGCTTTAGATAAACTGCCCGAATACGATGAAAAAATACTGCTAAAAAAGCTTTCGGGAGTTACCAAACCGCAACTGGCCAATTTAAAAACGCATTTATACAAACAGCTTTTAGCCAGTCTGAGGCTGCTGAAAAGTACAGAAAACACTGATCTTCAATTAAGTGAGCATCTCGATTATGCCCGCCTGCTTTACAACAAGGGGTTAAAGATCCAAAGTCTTAAAATACTGGAAAAGGCCAAAGAACTTGCCAAGGATAGCCAGAAATTCAATTTTCTTGCCCAGGTTATTTCGCTGGAAAAGAAAATTGAAACCTTGCATATTACCCGCAGTACGCTTGAAAAAACCGAAAAACTATCGGAAGAGGCGCTGGAAATCAGCGGGCATATAGACAGGGTAACGCGGTTATCGAACCTGGCGCTGTTGCTCTACAGGTGGTATGTAAAGTATGGGCATGCGCGGAACGAGGAAGATGAAAAAGACATTAAGGCCTTCTTTAAAAGCAATCTTCCAAAGGATATCAGTGCCATTAACGGGTTTTACGAAAATCTCTACCTGTGCCAGAGCTATTGCTGGTATGCTTTTATAAGGCAGGACTTTTTGATGTATTACCGGTACAGCGAAAAATGGATGCAGCTTTTTGATGAGCAGCCATCGATGATTGCTGTAGAAACCGGGCACTTTATAAAAGGAATGCACAATTTGCTGAATGCGCATTTTGACCTGCGCAACTTCCGTAAGTTCCAGGGAACCTTGCGTAAGTTTGAAGCGTTTGCCAAAACAGATATTGCCAACCACCACGATAATTTCCGCACGCATACTTCTATCTACATTAATGTTGCGCGCATTAACTGGCACCTGATGACGGGAACTTTTAAAGAAGGCCTGGCAATTGTGCCCGAAGTAGAAGAAAAATTAAAGGAGTATACTTTGTATGTAGACCGGCACAGGATACTGGTGTTCAACTATAAGTTTGCCACGCTTTATTTTGGTGCGGGAAAATATGATGAATCTATCGATTACCTGATGAAGATTATTAACGGGCCGCTCGATCTGCGGCACGATCTTCAGTGCTATGCCAGGGTATTGAACCTGATGGCACATTATGAACTGGGCAATTATGAGTTGATGGAATCGCTCATAAAATCTGTATACCGGTTTATGGCCAAAATGAAAAATCTTACGGTGGTAGAAGAAGAGATGTTCCGGTTTTTACGCCGGTCGTTCAGCGTATCGCCAAGGCTGTTGAAGCCCGAATTAGAAAAACTCCTCGATAAAATTAAGCACCTGGAAAAGAACCGGTTCGAAACCCGTGCGTTTGCTTACCTCGACGTTATTTCGTGGATTGAAAGCAAGGTGTACAATCAACCGCTCAGCGTTATTATCAAAAACAAGCACCGGGAAAGCAGGCGCAGCTCATTACCTCCCCAGCAGAAAGTACTAAACAAAGCGTCTTAGGAGCGGTCAGCTTTGAGCTATCAGCCGTCAGCTTTCAGCAGTAAGATTGGTTAAAAGTCGACTGTTTTATTTTACTTTCTGGTTCTTTGTTTTTTACCGCAGAAAGACGGGTTCTTATTTTGGATCACCCTGCCAGAGTTGTATTTGCTGAAAGCTGTGTCATATCCTGAAAAAGTAAACACTATTTTTAATGCATGTTGCTTCTGCTCATTTAGCCAGATCGGTCAGACCACCCGGTATCCTGCACACGCAGCTTGCCCGGGCGTGCCGACCGGAGCCGATCACTGAATGCTGACGGCTGAAAGCTGACTGCTACTAACCTTCCTTCTTAAAGCTGCTTTTTATAGATCCAATCAGGTCGATATCGATTATTTTTTGCGAGAGTGATATCATGTTTTTGAAAGCGGGGGCGGTAGAAATGCCATGTCCGATAATAACAGGTTTGTTTACGCCCAGCACGGGCACCCCGCCATATTTTTCAAATTCAAACTGGTCGAAGTATTCGTCGTGAATATTGCGACGTTTTACAATGTCGTGAATACTTTCAGCCATTTTAAGCATTACATTCCCGGTAAAGCCTTCGCAAACAATTACATCGGCTTTATTAAGGAATACATCTCTTCCTTCTACATTGCCAATAAAGTTGATAAGATTGTTTTCCTTCAGTAAAGGATAAGTGGCTTGCGCAAGAATATTTCCCTTGCCCTCTTCCTCTCCAATATTCAGCAGTGCTACCGTGGGGTTGGGGCGATTCCATACTTTTTGAACAAACAGCGACCCGAGGATGGCAAACTGCACCAGGTTTTCGGGTTTGCAGTCTGCATTAATGCCCACATCCAGTAATAAACCAAGTTCCCCGTTTTCGCGGGGCATATAGGCGCCAATGGTCGGGCGGGCAACGCCATCAATGGGTTTAATACTATATACGGCACCCACCAGCATAGCGCCCGTGTTGCCGGCGCTTATAAAAGCATCTGCTTTGCCGGTTGCCAGCAAATGAAAGCCGATTGCTATAGAAGATTGTTGTTTTTCCTTCAGCGCCTTTGTGGGATGCTCATGCATTTCTATTACCTGCGGCGCGTGCACTACGGTAAACTTTCCGGAAGCCGGCAGGTATTGCTGAACAAGCGGCTGCAATTGCGTTTCATCGCCTATCATAATAAGATGGGCCGGATCGGGCGTTGCAGACAAATAATCACTTACTCCTTTAACTGCTTCGAGCGGTGCATAATCGCCACCCATCATGTCTAAGGCAATCTTCATGCAGCAAATTTGCGGAAAATCTGAAAAATACAAATCCCCAATCCAAATAAAATTTAATTTATCAGGAGTTGGGAATGTATAAAAGAGGTGAAGTAATTATTTAATAGGCGATTTCTCGGCTACTACTTTCCCTTTATAGTATAATTTTCCTTCGCTTACATGTGCACGGTGACGTACATGCGTTTCACCTGTAACACTGTCCTTGCTTAACGTCACGGTCTCAGCTATATAGTGCGTCCTTCTTTTGGCGCTGCGTTGCTGAGAGTGTCTGCGTTTTGGATTTGGCATAACACTAAATTTTAATTGTTTCTGAATTTATCCAGACCCTTCCAGATCGGGTTTTCACTTTCGGAATTTCGTTGATTCAGTTTTTTGAGCGTTTCCAGTGCTTCCTGGTTACAGCCTGAACTGCCATCTGGCTTATCAGGGCATGTGCGTTGCAGTGGAATGCTCAGGTTGATGAATTCGTAGATCCATCCTGCAACGTCAATATGGCTTTCTGTTCTCGAAATATAATACACATCCGGATCTTCCTCGTCTGCGTTCATCTCTTCGGGATTGTCCACCATTTTCACCAGCATTTCAAAATCGTCCCACAGGTTCTTCACAATCGTATTTCCACACATATCGCACTGCAGGTTAACGGTGCCACCAATCTCAAACTTCAACATCAGGAAAGATGTTTGCCTGTCGAGGATCAGCTTTACCGTAACGTGCGCATCAGTAAAATCCTGTGGCTGGTAATTTGCAAAGAACTTATCGTCTACCTCGTACACAAATTCATGTTTCCCCGGCTTAAGCCCTACAAAAGCAATCTCATATTCGTGCCGGTTCGCCATGCCTTTTGTTTTTAAGGCTTGCAAAGGTAGGTAAATAGCATGAAATTGGCGGAAGAAAATAGCTGATGCAGGAAAAAATATCAATACTTATACAAAGATATGAAAAACAATTAGTTGCAGTAGTTGATGACTAGTCCCATAACCCACTTCCATCAGGCCGTCTAACGGCGGGCCGATGGAAATGCCGGTCGGCCCGCTCAAAGGACAGCCCCTGTGTGCTGGTGGGCAGTCTGACCGATTGCACCGGCACACAGGGGCTATTTAATATTGTTGCCTTGAATTTCAATCCAAGGCCTTTGGGACTTGCAGAAATTTTGCCTTACAGTACATTTGCGTGCATTTGTAAACGATGTTCATGAAAAAAAATATGCAGTTTTTGCCGGTAGTGATCTTTTTTGCAGTTGTTACCCTTTTGTTTTTTGTTTCCGGACCGTGGTTAACCGAACAGGGATTTAACCAATCGACCTTATTGATAGGAAACTTCTTTTTGTTTGTGCTGACGGTTATTTCATTTTTGCTGCTTCGGAAAGCGATTGCCTCTTCTTCGCCTCAAATTTTCGTGAGGTACTTTTACCTGTCGTTTACCATAAAGTTTTTTTTAGTAGCAATTGTGGCTTTGATATACGGAAGAATGGCAGCCCAGGTTAGCCGCACTTCCATCATCGTTTGCATGGTGTTGTATATTGTGTACACTTTTATTGAAATGAGGATACTTCTTAAAGCGGGCAAAAAATAAAATGGGTAGAAAACACGAAGCGCCACTCAATACACTGCATTCCTTTTTGCCGCCGGGGGCATACGATAAGGTAATGCAATATTTGCAGCAATTTAAAGTACACCTAACGATCACCCGTGAACGAAAGAGTGTGCTGGGCGACTACAGGTTTGCGGTGAATGGAAAAAATCACCGGATCAGTGTAAACGGTAATCTTAACACCTATGCTTTTTTAATAACCTTGCTGCACGAGCTGGCACACCTGGTGGCTTTTGTAAGATTTGGAAATCACATTGCATCACACGGCAAAGAGTGGAAGCTTACCTATGGTGAAATACTATACCAGTTTTTGCAGCTTGATATTTTCCCTAACGATATTGCTGACGAGATCAGGCTAACCATGCAGCGGCCCGCAGCCGGCAGTTGCGCCGAGGATGGTTTGTTGAGGGTACTGAGAAAATATGATGAGAAAAAGGACAATAAGTTATTGGTTGAGGAGATTCAGCCGGGAAACCTGTTTTCTACCGACGACGGAAGATTGTTTAAACGTGGCGACCAGCTACGAAAACGCATTCGTTGCCTGGAAGTAAAAACCGGCAAAGTATATCTTTTCAGCCCTGTGTACGATGTAACACCGGTAAGCGCCTAGGCTTTCAGGTTAGTTATTGCTTTTGGAGTACAAGCGTATAATCTCCGGGTATAGGAGCGTCCGCAAAATAATAAGATAATTTAAGGTTGCTGGTGGTTAATTCTTTAATAGTTACGGTCATGGTGTCGCCGCCAGTAATTACAAAGCGTATTTTGGTTTCATTATCTATAAGTGACCATGTACCGGTACCTTCCAGGGGTGTATCGCACACATCAGCACCTTCGTCAAGTGTAAATGTATTATCGGTTACCAGCGTAACAAAGTTGTCCTTCAGGCATTGGGTTTGCGGCGCAAGGTTGATAATGCTGGTTCCGTCAGCCGTTTGCACATCAATAATCTTCCATTTGTTGCTGAGCAGTTCCTTTTTGGTAGGTTCTGGTTCAGGCTCTTCTACATCGTCTTTTTGGCACGAACCAACAATTAAAGCGGATGACGCTATCAGCACGAGGGCGAATTTTTTAAAAGCCGGAAAGTTCATATAGAAGGAGTTTTATGATAAAGTGCCCGCTGTAAGCTGGCGCAACAATGTATCCGGCAACAAATATAAGCAGGTTTAGCTAAGCAGTGCCATAAAACTGTAAAGTATAAAATAGCCTATGGCAACAGCGGCAAAAAACATTTTATCTGCATTTTTCATGATAATGGAATTGAGTAGTAATAATTTGTTGCAGCATAACGGGTAACTAAAACAGATTGTTGTTTTAATGGAAATATTTTATTGTGCGGTGCCCACAATATTGCCATAAGGCAATTGCAAAAGCCGTGCTGAAATGGGCCAGGCTGCCTGTTTTAATAGAAAATTATCTTAGAAGCGTAGTGGTTCCTTTGAGTTTAAAGAGGCGGCCCGTGTCTCTGTGTTTGTATTCAAGCATCCATACATAGGTACCCGACCGCTGAGGATACCCGTCTACGGTACCATCCCATTTTTTCAGCCGGTCATTCGATTCAAAAACCTTCTGCCCATATACATTAAATACGCGGAACACAAGGTTATCTGCCTTGTAGGCATTGAGCGGATACAAATAATCGTTTAAGCGATCGTTATTGGGAGTAAAAGCAGTGGGCACGGCAATATAGCAACTACTCACTACCGTTACTTCTTTTCTTGCAACATCAATACAGCCAATGTCGTCTTTAACCTCCAGTTGTATAGTATATTTCTGATCTACCAGCGGTGGGGTGTATCGCTGCGCAGGCGGATGTTGAAAAACGCTGTTGCTGCCGTTGCCAAATGTCCAGTTCCATTGTATGATCCTGCCTATGCTCAGGTCTTTATACAAAGTGGTATCCTCAGGGCAAATAAATTCAGGAGCCTCAAAGTTTGCTTTCAGTTCGTTGTCAAGATTTACTTCACGGGAAGCTGTGTCGTAACAGATACCGTTGGACACTACCAGCGTAGCGCTTTTTATACCAAACACGCTGTATATTTTTTGGGGATGCTGAGCGTTGCTGGTGGTATTGTCTTCAAACAGCCAGGTCCATTGATTGATGTCGTTCCCTCCTGGGTGAGTATACAAAATCGTATCGCGCGTACATCCAAGCAAAATATTATAATCAAAAGCTGCCGATACGGTATCGGCTGTTTGAAAAGGAATGCTTGCTCCTGCTGGTGTTTGTTCGCCACATTCGTCTATAATCGTATTGCCATCGCTCCCGGGTTTCAGCGTAATGGTAAAATTACCTTTAGCAGTAATGGGGGCTGATAATTTTACATAAATACTATTGCTTCTGTTTCCGTTTTCGCAATTTCCGTAAGCACCTGTCACCGAAACAGGAATTGATCCGGCAACCAAAAAGTCGCTGCCGTCGCCCGCAATGGAATTGCAGCGTATGGGCTTCTCAAAAACAAGTTCCAAAATATCCGGGGTGCATTTAATAGGGGCAAGACTGTCCATAGGTGTGGGGTGAACGGGTTCCACCTTAAATTGTACCATCTCACCTTCGGGCACATTTCTGTCGCAGTTATCAAGTATGGTGTTACCGTCCGTTCCCTTTTTTATCGACAACGAATAATCGCCGGGCGGAAGCGGATTGCTTAAATTGATGATTACAGAATCCATATCAAAACCCGACCGGCAGGCAGGAGCATCGGCTTCTGCTATAGTGGCTATCCCTGTAGAAAGGGCAAAATCGCTTCCATCTTCCGCCAGCGTGTTGCAGCGCATTTTCTTATTGAGCTTCAGTATAATGCTCGACCCGTCGCAATAAGCTCTTGCTTTATCTAAATGAGGATCTTTAGGATCAGTAATATTCGCAGTACCGCCGCCAAAACTCAGCGTGTAGCCGCTTTGATTGGTAACAGTAAAATGGCTAACCAGAAGCAGATACTGATGTCCTTCTTTCAGTACAGGCATCTTGCTTCTGTTGGGATAGGTAAATCCCGAGCAATTAGTAACTGCATTGGCATTGTTGGCAGTGCCGGTGGCGCCGGGGTTTGCAGACCAGTTACTGGTTACATACAGCGAACTGTTGGTGAAAACATTATCGGGGTCTTGCCCTGTAATGTCAAACAGTTGCCAGTCATAATCATCCGACCCGGTAATGGGAGTGATCGTAAATCCTAAAGTTCCTCCGGTAAAGCAGGTAAACTTGTACCAAAAAGGGTTCAGGTCTCCGTAAGCTGCACCATCGTTACAACCCGGCACCGGAATAGGTTTGCCCCCACAGGCAGGAACGGTTTGCTGGGTAAAAACAGAAGTGCCGCATACCGGGAATGCCGTGCTGGGATTTTGACCCAGGGTGGTGCATTCCTGCGCATAGGCAAACGCGTAAAAAAAAAGCCCGGAAAGGAATATGAAAATTTTTTTCAACTTCATTATAAGACAGATAGTTACGGATTGTCCAACAAAACTCGATAATATCAGCTCACCGGTTAGCAACAAATTTACTTTACTGCATACCCGACAAAGGTATCGGTTAATGGATAACAATTGTGAGGCGAACGTTGCATTTACCGATTTTAAAAATGCAGCGTGCCGGGGCTGGTTTATATGCGGGCACGAGGGGAAGTATTTGCCGGCAACAACTAATTTGAATGCAATGTCGTTTAGTTAAGCCGATCAAGGTTGGAATGCTTAAATAATTATAGTAATCAGCCAAGGTTCGCAGCTGATCCTTCCTCTGCGAATCTGCAGCAAAAATGAGTGTTTACTAACTAAACAACATTGAATTTGAAAGGTTTGATACGACTTTGTATTTTTAGTGGTAGCAACATAAAAAACCTATAAAAATTCCTTAACCCCTTAACTAACGATAAATGGCCAAACCTGAAAGAATTCATGGCATCGACGCTTTGAGAGCTGTTGCTATGTTGTTGGGAGTATTATTGCATACCACTATGGCCTACAGGGTTAAGCGCAGCTCCAGATGGGTGCACGACGACGAATTCAACAGTGCTGTGTTTGACTTCACCTATGTATTTGTTCACGCTTTCAGAATGCCTTTGTTTTTTTTGATCTCCGGGTATTTCTGCCGCCTGTTGTATAAGCGCGTTGGCGAAAAGGAATTTATAAAGAGACGTTTTGAACGCATAGGCATTCCGTTTTTGGTGGGTGTGCTTTTTATTGTTCCCCTGGTAATGTTTCCCATTAACCTATACATCTTACATTATGATCAACACATTCCTTGGCAAACCGCTATCAACCGCACCGCCCTCAGACTCCCGTTTGCCGATGGCGTTGCACATTTATGGTTTTTGTATGTGCTGCTGGTTGTTTACGGAATTACAGTTTTAGTAATGCGGCTTAAACAATTCAGGTGGTTTGACAGGAGGGCTGCAAAATTTATCGGCTGGTGGAAAACAAGATCGTTCGACCGGTTATACTGGCCTGTTGTGCTGAGTATACCGATAGCGTTGGTATTTATGAACGACAGGCGTTTGTTGGGTATTAAAATTATGCACGACCAGATGACCTTCATTATTTTGTGGGGATACATATTTGGTCTGGGATGGTTGTTGCATCTTCGCCTGGATATACTTCCCGTATTGGTCCGTTATTATAAGCGATTGTTACTGATAGGAACGTTGATTGTATGTGGTTCGTTTTACCTGGAATGGACCGATGTATACAGCCAATCCCGTGGAGCGATTGTGCTGTATAAAATGTGTATGGCCTTGCAGACCTTTTTTTTAACGCTTGGAGTGATGGGGTTTTTTCTCCGTTTTTTTGACTTCGAAAGCCGGTTCTGGCGCTACGTATCAGATGCCTCTTATTGGGTTTATCTTGTACATATTGCACCCGTAGCTGCCCTGCAGCTCGCTCTTTTAAACAGCAATGTTCCGGGTTGGTTGCGCTTTTGGGTGGTGTTGGTATTGGCCAACCTCATATGTTTTGCTACTTATCAGTGGTTTGTACGTTACACAATTATCGGAAAGGTGCTGCATGGAAAGAGAAAAAGAGCACCTAACCTGTTCAAAAGGATCCCGGCTATCAATAGTGCAACTAACGGGTAACAATATGGGAGGTAACAAAAAAACAACACACGGTTATACAATGGGGGCTTGAAGGCATTAAGCGGATAGCCCTGCATGTTAGTTGTAAATAATTTGAATGGTTTACCGTGAGTTTGTATTTTAGCACCTTATGCCATATACTTACCATAACAGGCACTAAACTTTCAACTAACGGAAATGATCAAACAGGCCAGAATTCATGGTATAGACGCATTGCGGGCTGTTGCTATGTTGTTAGGAGTTCTATTGCATGCTACTATTGCGTACAAGGTTGTGCCAGACAAGCATTGGGTACACGATGAAGAGTTTAACCATGCGGTGTTTGATTTCACTTATTTTTTTGTGCATTCTTTCCGGATGCCATTGTTCTTTTTAATTGCCGGATATTTTTGCCGGCTCTTATATAAAAGAGTGGATGAGAAAGAATTTATTAAAAGACGCTGGGTAAGAATAGGCATCCCTTTTTTGGTATCTATGCTTACCGTTGTGCCGTTGGGGATGATACCCTATAGCCTGTATGTTTTGCATTATAAATACGGGCTTTCGTGGGAAGAGTCGACACCTAAAGCACTTTTTAAATTACCAGGCACCACTGGAGTTGCACATTTGTGGTTTTTATATGATTTGCTGATGTTTTATTTTATTACCATAGTAGTAATGCGGCTAAAACGATATGCCTGGTTTGGCGCACGGGCAGCAAAATTTATTGACTGGTGGAAAAGTCGTTCGTTCAATGCGGCATACTGGACTTTTATTTTGAGCATCCCGGTATGGGTAATATTAATCCGGGATAAGGGACTGTTTGTGTTGGCAGACACTCAAATTATTCCCAACCATATTTCCTATATTCTTTTTTATGGATACTTTTTTGCACTGGGTTGGCTGATTCATTTGCGGCAGGACATATTTGGCATACTGATTAAAAACTATTTGCTGTTGTTGCTGGTAGGATTGCTGATAACATGCGGGTTGTTTTACGTGGAGTGGACCCACCTTTACCAGCAATCGGACCGCATTTGGCTGCTGTTAAAACTGTTGGCCGCTTTCCAGGTGGTTTTCCTATCGCTCGGATTTATTGGCTTTTTTCTCAGGTATTTTAATCTCGAAAATAAGTTCTGGAAATACGTGTCCGACGCATCTTACTGGGTTTACCTTGTGCACCTTGGTATGGTAATAGGGTTGCAATTGCTCTTTTTAAACACGGCTGTTCCGGGATGGTTGCGGTTTTCAATTTCGTTATTGGTACCCGTTATTATTTCGTTTGCAACCTATGAATGGTTTGTGCGATATACTTTTATCGGCAAAGTGTTACACGGAGAGCGAAAAAGAACAAGTCATTGACTACCAAATATTTGAAAAAATTAGGAAATGTTAAAAATACGGTCTTGTATAATTAGAAATACTTTTCTACCTTGCAGCCGTCTTTCTAAGCGATTTCATCGTATATACCTATAGTTCCTATTTCCAATCTTCTTCTGTCAAACCTAAAGATTCATTCCAATTCCATTCACAAATTGCTGCTCTCCCGTTGAACACCCAATTTATTGCTCGGCCAATAAACACCTGTTATTTCCAATAAACATATCCTACACACCTGATCTAAGCCAAATTCCTTCCTGGAACCGTTAAGGTTTTTTACTGAAATGCACATTTTATGAGTCGATTAGTACACAAATTATTTGGAGGAGTGTTCTCACTCTTTTTGTTGTTAAGTTTTGGTTTGCCCGCCGCGGGGCAGTCGGTTTTTAATCCGAACGACCCTATTGTGATATATAACCCTGCTAGTCCGCCGGCTCAACCACCGTCGGGGCAGGTAGGTAAATGGGTGGTAACAAAAACAAACAGAATAACCTGGAACACTTCCAGCTTTAAAGCCTATATATACAAGGGCATTGCATTCAGGCTAAAATTTCCGAAAAGCTATGTGCCGGGAAATGGAAAGTTGTATCCGCTTTTCCTGTTCTTTCATGGAGCAGGCGAAAGAGGAACAGTTTACGACAATGAATACCAATTGTATCATGGCGGTCAGAGGCACATGAATAATGTGGACAACGGCAATTATGACGGATTTCTTTTGTATCCCCAGATATCTTGGAACTCCAAGGTATTTACCTTGGGGCACAGAAATTTTATACGTGAGCTCATAGAAAACTTCATCATTCCCCAACTTCAGGTAGATCCCTTCAGGATTACTGTTGACGGTTTGTCTGGCGGCGGTGGAAGCACCTGGAATTTTCTTTTTGAAAATCCCAAGCTCGTAGCAGGAGCGTTGCCTATCAGTAATGCGGCGTATGGCATCTCTGCAGATGTGATTCAGCAAAAATTTACGCCGATCTGGTTGTTCCAGGGAGCGTTGGATACAAAGCCACCACCATCCTTTGGTCGTTTCCTGAGAGATCAGTCTCTTGCAGCAGGCGGCAACTTTAAATATACCGAGTTCCCGGATAGAGGACACGATTGCTGGAACCAGTCGTGGGCTCAGGCAGATTATGTTCCTTTTTTAAACCGAGCACACAAAGCCAATCCCTGGCCGTTGTTTGGACGCACCGAGTTTTGCGTGGAAGAAACCTTGAATGTTACCCTTGGCGTTACACCCGGTTTTGATGGTTACGAATGGAGAAAGAACGATACGCTCATAGCCGGTGCCGATTCAAACACAATAGTAGCTACCAGCATTGGAAAATACGATTGCCGTATTAAAAGAGGTACCACCTGGTCGCCCTGGTCACCCATACCCGTCAATTTAAAATA
>JBQCGX010000073.1:0-12972 GCA_051955255.1 Agriterribacter sp.
CTGGGCCGGGCAACCCATCCGGATAGTAGACAAAACAGAATTTCCAGGCGTACAAACCAATGTAGTACTCACAGATATATCGTATGATGACCTTGGACGCGAATCGCAGGTACAGAAAAAAATATACGACAGCTTTCTCAATAACAATATTACTTCCACTCCGTGGACAATTGTATCGAAAACAACTTACGATGCATTGGGGCAGATACAGAAGGTAGAACTTGGAAAGAAGAAAGACCCCGCTACCGGTAATTATACCACAGAGCCGCTGGAACATTTAAACTATGCCTACAGCGTGCGGGGAGAGTTGCTCAGCATCAATCGAAAATTGCTGGAGGGTAGTGCAGGTACCATGCCTGCAATGAGTGCTAACGGCAATTATTTTGGAATGGAGCTGGGTTATGATAAAAACACCGCCATTGCTTCCGGTGCTTCATATACAGGTTTGCGTTACGATGGCGCTATAGCCGGCGTAGTATGGAAAACCAGGGGCGACCAGGCGGGACGTATGTACAATTATACTTACGATGATGCCAACCGGCTAACGGCAGCAGCCTTTAAACAAAATGCACAGGGAGCAACAGACTGGAACAATAGTACATTCAATTTTTCCGAAAGCGTTGGACAATACGACCTTAACGGCAACATTAAAACCCTGAGTCGGAACGGGCTTACCACCAACAGTTCTCCTGTTATTGACAACCTCACCTACTCTTATAACAGCTACGAAAACAAACCCTATAAAATAGCGGATGCCGGAATAGCCACCACCAATATGAACCTGGGTGATTTTATAGACGGCTCCAATACCGGTGATGACTACAACTATAACAATGGCAACGGAAGTTTAACTGCCGATCTTAACAAAGGAATTTCAGCTATTACGTATTGGTCAACTACCGAAAAGCCTCAGATCATTACCACTACCAAAGGCTCCATCAATTATATATACAACGACGATGGAACAAAGCTGAGAAAAGTATATGTAGAAAACCCTTCGGCTGCCAACGGAAACAAAACCATTACCGTTACCACCAACTACGTGGGCAGCCTGGTATTTGAAAGCAGGGATATTCAACCCGATGATCCCCAACGCCCCGATTATACCAACAAGCTGCTTTTTACTGCTTTTGCCGAAGGCAGGATACGGGCGCTGTACAACAACGGCGCTTCGTCTAACACGCTTACCGGTTTTGCATACGACTATTTTGTAAAAGACCATCTCGGCTCTACCAGGATGATACTGACCGACGAAGTAAAGGTGATTTATTATCCCGCCGCTACGCTGGAAGGTACATACAGTGCCAGCGGAACCACGCAAAGCAACAGTATGGTGAATTTTGAAAAGCAATTTTACAATATTGATTACACAAAAACAAAGCTGGAAACAGCCATACCCTCATGGGCTACCGAAAGCACCAGCAACACCAAGCTGTACTATAACAATAATGGTATCCCCAATACCAGCTATCCTGCTGGCAGTACGCCAGTGCAAACCGACGGAAGCACCCGTTTGTACGAGCTGAACGCTACCAGCAATAAAACAGGGCTGGAATTTATGATAAAAGTAATGGCTGGCGACAAGGTCAGCATATTTGGAAAATCTTATTATTTAAACACCAGCACTATTAATAACTCCAATTCAACGGCGTTGGATCTTATAACCTTGATGACCAACCTGCTGGCCGTGCCTGGCAACCCCGCGGGGAGTAAAGGGTTGAGTGCTGCCCAGCTTAATAGCACCAATAGTGGACTGATTCCATCCTCATTTTTCCGTGGAGGAAACAACGAAGCAAGCACCACCGTGCCGAAAGCCTATATCAACTATATTTTCTTTGATGAGCAGTTTAAGTATACGGGTGGCAACTTTAGCCGGGTAGGAAGCAGCGGAACGGTGAAAGATCATTTTAACGATGCCGCCATGCAGGAGGTGGCGGTGCCCAAAAACGGTTACCTGTTTGTGTATGTGAGCAACGAAAGCAATATGCCCGTATATTTCGATAACTTACAGGTGGTGCATAAGCCGGGACCGATACTTGAAGAGAGCCATTATTATCCCTATGGTTTAAAAATTGCCGGCATTAGCTCCAAAGCTTTTGGCGTTATCAACAACCCGTTCCAGTTCCAGGGCGATTACAGCAGCCTTGACGAGCATACCGGCTGGAACGATTTTGAATTGCGCAGCTACGATGCACAGGTGGGGCGTTGGACAACGGCAGATCCTTATGATCAGTTTGGGTCGCCGTTTGTCGGAATGGGAGGTGATCCGGTAAATAGCATTGATGAAGATGGAGGTTGGAGTGCAGGGTTAACCGGATCGTTGATTGGAGCTGCTGCTGTAGGAGTTACCTCTTACCTTATCGCGCGAAACAATGGAGGCAGCGATCTGGAATCGTTTGGAGCTGGTTTAGGAGGAGCGGTGCTGGGTGCTGGAATAGGATATGCAATTGGAGAAACATTGTTTCCGGAGATAGGTTATGAAGCGAGCTTTCTAAATAATGGCGCAGCATTTTATAAAGGATTGTTTGGAGGAACACCTGGGGATCTCGTCAAAGTGTATAATGGAGTTTCGGGGCCAAATGCCGTCGCTGCGACAGTTCCTGACATATGGGGGTGGGCAGGGACTATTAGTTTTCCTAACATTAACTTACCAAGTTTAGATTTAATCAAGTGGGTAGATGGTTTTAAGTATTTACCTTGGCAGATAATTGATGTTCAGACTTTGGCAACTGTAGGAATTGCAACTCAAAATGATCAAATAATGATAAGAAATGTTCAGGTCACCCCTTCTGGTCAGTTTTATATACCTGATAACGTAAATGTGACAGATCAGGGTGCTGTAACAATTCCTACGGTACCCAGAGGGGATAAGAGGAGAACGAATTTAGTTATAGAAGGATCAGGAGATACCCCTGGTCGCTTTGCGCGAACTTTTACTACTCAACAAAATGGCTCAAATTATTCTGTAACAATTAATCAAACTGCTCAATCAGGGGTCGGCACCAATTATATTTCCCAAAAGCAACGACGTGGTTATAAAGCCACTGAAAGCAGAGTCCAAATTATCACTTCAAGAAAAATACGAAGAGCCATCAAACGATTAAAAATATTTGGAATAAAAGTTCCTTTCATAAAAAGATAGACCTTATGAATATCCTTAAATGTTTAATTCTACTACTTTGCACATTCTCTCAAATCACAACTCATTCGCAACCCCGTATAGACGAAGACATAAATGTTTCTTTTTCTTCGGAGGCAAAAAAGATCTCATATTCTCCTACTGAAACAATTTCGAGCATGAGCTTCTCGGCAAAAAAATTTAAAAACGGTCGGACAGGAATTGAGTTCGTTTTTAGGGCAACAAATAAAGAACCGTATGATAACATCAATATAGATAGAATAGAATTTCGGTCATTAGACAACAAAACTGTAGTAATCAACTCTCCGGTTTATGACACTGTTTACTTTGAAAAAGATGGAAGCCTGTCATTGATTACGATCCACTATTTAGATGAGGAGGATAAAAAATTTATGAAAACAGAAACAATACAATATATGTTTATAGCCGTGAATAAAGTGAGAACAAAAATTCGGATTGCAAAAAAATCGAAAAAATTAATTAAGGAATTTGCTGAAAAAAATTATTGAGAAATCCTAAGACTATTCGGCGATGTCTAGATAATATTCTTAAAGATAGCTCTATCATTGTATAATATACATTTTGCCAAACGCTGGCTTATAAAGGAAATATTTTTGATTTTGGTTTGGAGGAAAGGGTCTTGTTAGAACAAGTAGAAGCGCATTTAAACATAACTATAGGTATGCTGATAGGGTTAGGATGAGAGCAGTGCAAGATCCTGTTAGTCATAACTTTCCTTACAGTTTTGATGATGAAATACTGTCAACCAATCCCCTTCTTAAAGTTAATGGATATAAAATATTTCAGCAGCAAGGCACGATGAATGGAAAAAATGGAGTTTTTGAAATAGGTCTTACTAAAGACGGTATAATTGATCATAGATTTTTTAGGCCCACTAAATAGAAAATAATGATATACTTAGTTATAGATGCAGCATTAAGTGGCACAGGAATTAGGAATAAGTATGAAGGGGGGTATATAAATCCTCAAGACCTAGGTTTAAGTTTATCAATAAAACAAAGACTGAAAGAATGGGTAACAAAATATGCGAACGAGCATTATAATGGGTTTACTAACGAAAAACTTATTAAAGAACTTGATCAAGAAGGAAGGGAAATATCTATAGTAATTAAAAACGAATTGTCGGAGGCAAAAATAGAGTATTTTTCGAATGCGAAAATGACAAATGAAATGGTATAGTTTAAGAATATACCAGGCCCTTGCGACTTCTAAAAGGTTCGTCTTTTTTGCTGTTGTTGGTATGCAGTGTGGATAATATGGGTGACGTACCAACGACGGACGCGGAGCCGCCAATTATGGCAGTATTATCCTAAATTGTTGTTGGTGAAGCACACACACAGAGCCTTGCACAACACCAACAACGGAGATAAGGATTTTACAAGGGATTAGCAGGCGGCGAGGGTTAAATTTACTCTAATAGTAACGTTCCTAAATGGATGGCGGGAACAGGAAAGGTGCCGAGAATTTGGGGAAATTTTACATTACCCTCTTTGGATTTCGGATGGGAGTTGGTTGGAACGAAGGACAAGGAATTTCTAATCAACACAATTCGATTAATGGGAGTAGGAGATTATCTCAAAGGCAGGTATATACAAGAAATGGTTTCGGGCGATCCCGATGTAACAGTATATTCTGCCTCATCAAACTTTTATATTCCTCCGACTCCTCCTGGAGGACGATCGGTTTTAACTGTTACTTCTGATGGGCGCAACGATGGCAGCTCTGATGCTTTTTTAAATGGACAACTCATCACAAGCGATGAGATTAACCTGGGAAACAGTGGAGGTACAATAAACGTTACTGCGAAACCCAAAAGGGATTTTAGGATTGAAAGAGCAAACTATCTTGAAAGACAAAGGCAAATACGGCAATATGGGCAGTCATTTGAATATCGGGCAACAGTATTGCCTAACTTGAATTTTGACATTAGGCAGTATGAAATTCAAAAGTTAAACAAATGGAGATTCAAAATTTTTGGTATTCCAACATTCAGGAGGTTGACTCCTTGATTTAAAGTTAATAATCTAACATATGCTTAAAACAATATTCTTTGCTATGATGCTTGCTTTTGCAAGCGACGCATATTCACAAATAGAATGCGGCTGTTGTTACGACTCTGCAAAACTTAAACGTGTAGATGTAATCGATGAGCGTCTTCAAGAAGAACCATTCACCGCAATAATCGGACTCACGGTAAATGAAAAATTTAGAGGCACAGGTTCTTTTGTATCTGATTACACGCTGATCACAGGAAAACACAATTTGTTCGAAAATAAAAAGGCAAAAAATCTTTCTCTTTCAATTAATACATTAGAAGGAAACGTTGTTGTCGTGCTACAAAAGAAAGACTTTAAGATTATTCCTTTTGGAGAAAAGACAGAGTTTTCCGTCAAAGATGATATTGCACTAATTGTCGTAAAGAATAAATCTAAGTTGCATAATTTAAAATATGCAAAGTTTCTTTTAGAAGATTACAAGACTTTAGAAAACAAGATAAGCGCGTCGGTTCATATAACTGGTTATTCTTGTGATAAAGAGGCAAATCCAGCTTCAACGATGGAAAGAGACACGCTCACTGATAAATTTGTACCTGGAAAAGAGCATCTGGTTTTTAATGGTGATAGTACTATTGCTGGAATGGATGTATGTGCATGCGCAGGTGACAGCGGTTCGCCGCTTTGGGTAAATGTCGCAGGTGTTAATTATGTAATCGGAGTATGCCACGGAATAAGTAATACAATAAATAGCGACCAATTTTTAAGAGTCAGTTGTTTATTAACAGGAGATAAAGTTCAAAGAATTAAGGAATTAATAAATAAATATAGGGGCTAAGGTTCTTCCCACGGCTGTGTGAAGTAAAGGGTGTTTCTTTACAAAACCAGTCTTTGGCGTTATCAACAGCGTTAAAGCCATTGGTTTCGCCATGCCCCACCTGTCCAAACGGGTCGCCTGCCATTCCAAGCCAAACAGAAAAGTTTTCTAAGCGCTTAAATACACAGACCTGGGAGGACAGATAGGCTTTGCAGTAGATTGTGGAGAATAACCAGTGAGCTACTATAGAGCATCTTTTTGCCGTTGTTGGTATGCAGTATGGATAATGTGGGTGGCGTACCAACGACAGACGCAGAGCCGCCAATTATGGCAGTATCATCCTAAATTGTTGTTGGTGAAGCATACACGCAGAGCCTTGCACAACACCAACAACCGAGACAAATTACATTAAATAAAATGAGTTTTTAAGTGCACATCCAAATCAAAACTGTAGCATGACATGGTTTGTTTCAAAAGCATCATATATGGAGAATTAAATGCTGGCTTATGAAGGAAATATTTTTGATTTTGATTTTTTATGGGGTAATTGCTTGCTCTTTTGGGCAAAAAAATCCAACGAAAGTTTATGGAACTGTTCCCATTGATAATAATTCTTCAATTGATGCAACAGAAGTAACTATTGGCGAGTGGATTTACTTTATTATCAATAATGGCTTAAGTGCTGACCTGTTCCCCAACCCATCTAGTATTTCTAAACCTACAAAATTACTTTTTGATGATCTAAGAAAGCAAAAAAATTTCGAGTATGTAAATATTACAAAAAATAATAGATCTATAAGAAAGAGCTACGGAACTATTGGGTTTAAAGCCACAACTCAACTTAAAATTCTTATTGACGCAGATTCCAACTATTTTTCAATAAATAATCCAATTGTCGGAATTTCATTCCATCAAGCATTGAAGTTTTGTAAGTGGAGGGAATCTTTGGTGAACAAATTCAGGAAGAGAAAAGTACATATAACCCTGCCATCGGTTGATGTCTATAAAAAAATTAACATCAATAAAGATAGCCTTTGCAAGGCCGAACTAAGTTGCAATGATTGCAGCAAATACCAGTTTAATTATTACCATGAGAAATGTGCTTTACCGGCATCGAGTAGAGATATTGTAACACAAGGGCGAGGCTTATTAAGGGCTGACAGCTATTGGCCATCTGAGCTCGGACTATATAATATTCAAGGTAACGCAGCAGAAATGACATCAACACCTGGAATAGCTGTGGGTGGTTCATTCAGACATTTTGCAAGGGAATCTTACAGCGATAGGATACAGACTTACGACAAAGAGGAAAATTGGTTAGGATTAAGATGCTTGGTTACGCTTAAATGAAAATCCAGAATAAACAACTAGTTAAATGATGAAATATTTTCTATGCAAAGACCGCTGAACATAGGCCAACCTTTAGAATATACTGGTGTTTCGCCGTTATTGATACGCGGAGGGTAAGGTTATGGGCGCACCAGTGATTGAAGTGAGTCGGACAAATGTGGATGCCTAGACGTTCAGTATGCAGTATAATTCAGTTAACGGCAATCACCCACCACCATTGGCGCATATAGGTGAAATTCTATAGTTAAAATAGGCTATTTGGGTAAGCAAAATTATATACTCTGTGTTTAGACTCGAAAGTATAATTGTTCATAAACGGTTATTATCGTTCATTTGCTGACCATGATGCTTTCATTCAAATTTATTAATAACAATCAAAACAAATGTTTGTATGAACCTTAAACACCTTCTCTTAGTCATTCTTTTTTTAGCCGCTCATTTAGCCCAAGCCCAAACCACCCCCGCTACATTGCAAGCTACTTCCAACGTCATTTTGGATGACGGACTTGACCATGCCGAAATAGCAGTTAAAACTTATAGTACTTCCCATGCCATACTTTTTGGTGCAAAGACTGATTATAAGGTTACTGGCAACATTTGGAAAACCGGCAATACTGTTTATGCCAGCGATGCTGGCTCATACAGTTACGGAGCTTTTTCTATGGGATACCAGGCAAACGGCGGTCTGTTCAATTTTTATGACGGTGGGTTATCGACTGGCAAAGGGAGTGATGTAACCTGGACCCCTGTGATGACAATCCTACGGGGCGGTAAAATTGGTATTGGTACGACCAGCCCTACTAGTCCTTTACACGTCTCTGCATATGCTGCTGATATAGCTAAATTTAGTGCAACCAGTTCAGGTAATTCCAGGATTTCGATAGCCAACTCGGCAGGCCAGATGAACATAGGTATTGGGAGCTCGACCACCTTGGCTCATCCCTATATCTGGTCCGGCACCGGAAAATTTTATATTGGTATTGCTGAAGGTACCCCCACACTTTTTGTGCAAGGGATGGAGAACGGTAATGTAGGGATAGGTACTACCAACCCCGGAACATATAAACTGGCTGTAGAAGGAACGATAGGGGCAAGACAAGTAAAAGTGCTTCAAAGCAGCTTTGCCGACTACGTGTTTGAAGATACTTATCAGCTGCCTACACTTGAAGAAGTGGAACAATACATTAAGGCCAATAAACATTTGCCGGAAATGCCAACTGCGGCTGAAGTAGAAAAAAACGGACTCAATCTTGGTGATAACCAGGTGTTGCTTGTAAAGAAAATAGAAGAGCTAACACTGTACATTATAGATCAGCAAAAACAAATTGATGTTTTGAAAAAGCTGGTACAACAAGGTCAACATTCCTCAATAATTTCAAAACAAGCACCATGAAAAAAATCATCACGCTAACTGCCTTTATTTGCCTGGTTGCGAAAGCGAACGCACAATGGACTGCTCCATCGCCGGGCACAACAATATACTCCACCGATCTTTCAAAAAAAGTTGGAATCGGAACTTCAACACCTGGAACAAAACTTCATATTGTCGGTACAGGTGTTTCTTTGGTTCGTATAGAAAATACTGCAAACGCAGCCAATAATGCTGCTGCAATTGATTTGGTGGCGAACGGTGGCAATAATAATGCTGGAATAAGATGTTACGATGGTAGTACTTTTCGTTGGGAATTAGGGCAAGGAGGTACAAATAACTTTTCGTTGTATAATGGTACTACTAATAACTATGCTTTTGCCGTTGATCGTCTTACAAGTGCCTTTACTCATTACGGAGATGGTGATTTGATTATTAATAGAACCACACAGGATTTTCTTAAGGGAATTCGCTTTAACGAGAGCGGTGGAGGAGAAAGAGCTTTTGTAAAGCTCAACGGAGGCAGCGGAGAATTTAGAATAGGTACTACTGCGGGAGGGTATTACCCAACATTTTATTCTAACGGTGTAGAGAGAATGAGAATTACTACTGCTGGAAATGTAGAATTAAAAGGAGGAGGGGATATGATTATTTATTCTAACAATGTAGAGAGAATGAAAATTGCTACTGCTGGGAACGTAGAACTACAAGGAGATGGTGATTTGATTATTAATAGAACCACACAGAATTTTCTTAAGGGAATTCGCTTTAATGAGAGTGGTGGAGGAGAAAGAGCTTTTGTAAAGCTTAATGGAGGCAGTGGAGAATTTAGAATAGGCACTACTGCGGGCGGATATTATCCTACCTTTTATTCTAACGGTGTGGAAAGGATGATGATAGCAACCAACGGAAATGTAGGCATTGGTACGCAGAATGTGAATAACCCCGATTACAAACTTTTTGTAGAAGCAGGTGTTCGTACGAGAAAAGTAAAGGTTGATCAGGCTACGTGGCCAGATTATGTATTTGATAATGGTTACAAATTGCGCCCCTTGCAGGAAGTAGAGAATTTTATTGAAGCCAATAAACACCTGCCCGATGTGCCATCGGCTACACAAATAAAAAAGGACGGGTTGAACCTGGGAGAAAACCAAGCAGTATTACTTCGAAAAATTGAGGAGCTTACACTCTATGCAATACAACAGGAAAAAAGAATCGAAGATCAAAGTGTCCAAATCGCAAAACAACAAGAACAGATAAACCAGCTATTACAATTGGCAAAAAAAGAAAAGTAAAATACCATCGTTCAAGCTCATGCAAAAAACGTGGAATATTAATCAATAAGAAAGCCCGTCTACACCAGGCTTTCTTATTGAATGATCAATCCTTTTTTTCACTGCAGAGTCTTCTCTAAGCCATGTGTGTTGGCAGGACTCTGCGGCATATAGGCAGAAATGCAGCGTTTTGATGCAGGGTGTAGATTAAAAAGACACTGGTTAGTTAAAACCGCAGCGCTCTGCTTGCGCACATGGGCTATGCGAGGAGAAGCTGGGGAGAAAGAAGTGTTAAGCATTCCAACAATAGCAGTATCCGCACGCGAACAATCGCTGTAAACGTTAACAACCTTACACCTCAAATACCCGCATGTCTACTCCTTCACAAAATACCCATCCCAAACCCCCGCCGGCACATACTCCGCCCTGTACGGCACAAAATAGCAATTCAGTTCCCACAGTATTTTTCCCTGTTGGTCGGTTACCATTACGGCCCCTGTTTTAGAGCTGCATTGCAGCAGGTTGTTGTTTGGGAGAACATAGGCGCTGCCCATGCGCGAAGTGTATTTCGATTTGGGCAGCATGGCATGAATAACAGGTGTGGCTGTCCATTTGGTGGTATCCAGGTGAAACGAGACTGCGCCCGATTGCTTCTTCCACAGCGAATTGTCGAACACCATCAGGTCGCCGTTAGGATTGATGTGCACCGAATGCTGAAAAGAAAAATGCAAGGCAGTATCCATTTTAAAGTTGCCATTTTTCCCCAGCTTCCACATGATCTTGCCTGTTTCGCGATTTACTTTCCATATCTGATCTTCAATGGCTATAGACACTAGATAATTGCTGTCCGCATCAAAGTTGAACGCATTCATGTGAAAACGATCATAGGCAAATTCTTTTAATAAAGTATCGCGCTCCAGGTCCCATTCATTCCATACATCCCATTCCCATATTTTCCTGCCTTTGTTGTCCATCACCAATATACCATCGCCGCCCAATGTATCTATGCCTGTTCCTCCAACTTTCGACATATCATACACTTTTTGATTGCGTGTCATCACTACAATGTTTCCTTTTTTATCCATACGCACATCGTGGTGAATGATCTTGTGTTTTCCGCCGTCTACCGTATCCATATTAATTCGCCAGAGCACTTTTCCGGTGAGGTCAATTTCAGCGACGGCTGTACCTCCTGCAAAGCCCAGTGCACCACGCCTGATGGGTTTTTCCATTTCGCGCAAACTGTCGGCTTCCTGTTTGGGAGTATCGTCAATTACATCGCGCATAGGTGGACGCAGCATAGCCAATATGGTTCCCCGCGGCGTTAATGTAGCTGCTCTTACGCCAATATCATCTATTTGCCAATACCATTTTATAGCGCCTTTCCCATCTACCATAGCAATGTATCCCGGCAGCCGGGCATTGCACAATAGCACCATCCCTCCGGCGAGCGTTGAACCATCGTGTGGTTGTTCTTCCTTTACCCAGTTGTGCTCCAGCCAGGGCGATTGTTTGCGGGTGCGGAAATTCATTTCTTTCGACTTTACATTCACCATTTTGTCTACAACCACTTCAAAGCGATACTCAGTATCAGGATCCAGCAACAATAACCTTACGTCGTGTTCTTTGGCTTTTGGGGTTAAAGGTGTTCTCATTTTTTCTGTTGAACCTTCTTTCCAGTAACGCACATATACTTGCTCCTCTTTATCGAGCACAACTTTTATAGCCTCATTCATCGCAATGTTATTGGGAGTTGACAACTCCATACTTACAATCGATACCGAGTTGTATTGATAGAGCACTGCACCGAGAATGATTACCACAAAAAGGATCAGCCAATAAACTCTTTTCATTTTTCAGTATTTAAAAAAAAGCCACCTGTCACTTTTCAATGAACCAGGTGGCGTTATTTTGGTGAGTAAGTTAACTAGGTTAAGTAAGTCTATTGGTTGAATGGTATTACTTAACTTATTTAACCATTCAACCTAATTAACCAAATTATGGTACCCGGTTCAAATTTTCTGCGGCCATATCAGCATTCAATTGCGCATCCAGCAAAGGATAAGGCAGGTATTTCATATTGGCTGTAACTACCGGAGCCAAACCGCGTGACGTGAGGTAAGCGTTACAGATACTTTCATATTTACCAAATCGGATCAGATCTGGTCTTCTTTTGTATTCAAATACCAGTTCGAACCCGCGTTCATCCAATATCTTTTGTGCCATTTCTTCTTTAGATGCAGGAACAGGAAATGCTCCGCCCGAACCATATTCCGGTGCGCCGGCGCGGGCCCTGATCTGGTTGATATAAGGCAATGCAGCCGTTGGCCCATTCAATTCATTTTCTATTTCAGCTTTGTACAATATCACATCTTCAATACGGAAGATGGAAATAGTACGACCATCGTAATAGGAATTGGACACCATTTCGTAAGAATACTTTTTGGTGGCTACATTTTTAAGAAATTTTACAGTATCGCTCGGCGGAGTGGTTTGTCCTGGCGCAGGAACCATATAAAAGAACCCGTTTTCTGTATTTTCATCGCGAGGCGATGCACCCTCATAGTTGTAATAGAAGAACTGCTTGCGAGGGTCCTGGTCGCTGTACTTGCGCCAGAATTCGAGCGACACCGCATAGTATTGCCACCTGTTGGTTACTTCAGGGTGATCTTGCGGGCCAAAGTGATTGGCAATTTCACCACCATTCATGCCAGGCTCGTGAAGGATGCAGAAGATAAATCCTTTGTCGAACTTATTGCTTTCCGACCATACATTTTTAAAATCCGGGTTGAGCTGGTACACACCCGCATTCTTCATAGCCAGCACCATATCAACATAGGTTTTTGCCTCTTCGTATTTGTGTGCTCTCATATAAACATTGGCTAGCAAGGTGGCACATGCGCCTTTGGTAGCTCGCGATCCTTCACTTTCATCCCACTGCTCAGGTAAATTGTCTAATCCATATTTACAGTCGTCAATAATTACCTGGTCAATATCCGCTACAGAAG
>JBQCGX010000074.1:0-17945 GCA_051955255.1 Agriterribacter sp.
TCCTGGTCTTTTTGACATATGGCATACTTACCTGCATTTTCTCTTTCGGCACGTTTTAAACTGCCTGTAATAATTTTGTTATTGTCGTTGTTTTTAAAACCTGTTGCCCCTTTGGTAAACGCCGGGTCGGCATCGCCATACACTTTGCTTTGCCCGTTGGCTTTTATGGTTAGTATAGCCTTGTCTACCGTAACTACAGCATCGGCTTTACCGGCTGAATACGAGGAGCCTGCGTTTTGAGAAGCTGTGATAGTTGCAGTTCCTGCGCCTACCACTTTTGCATACCATTTGTTGTTGTCTGTGTTTTGATACACGGTAGCAACGGCAGTGTTGCTGCTGCTGTAACCAACAGGTTCCGGCGAATTGGAACCGGCGTTGAGCTCAAAGTCTTCGTCGCCATAGGTTTTGGAAGAAGCGGGGCTGAAACTGATAGCCGTTGCAGCAATGCCTTCTCCCGTAACCGCAAAATCGTATACTGCCTCGTCGGCATCGTTGCTATTAACCGTAATGATAGCATTGCGGGCGCCCCTCTCCGAAGGATCGAACCGTATTGCAAAGCTGGTGGCTGTTCCTGCCAGCACTGTGTCGGCAGCCGCCGAGCTGATGCTATAGTCTGCCGCAGCCGCTCCGCCAATCGTTACCGATGAAACAAACAGTGTATCGTCTCCGGTGTTCTGGATGGTATAGGTTCTTATAATGCTTCCCGTTGCTATGTTTTGCGAACCGAAATTGGTAGAGTCTGCTGCTGAAGGAGTGGCATCGCCATCGGTTATAGACACAGCATTGCCCTGTATATTTATTTCGGGGAAGGCCTGGCTTTCGTAAGCGCCCAAGTCAATTGTTCCGGCTGCAAGGCGCGGGTTGCCTGCAAGGTCTTTGTCGGTATCCGCGCTATGGTTGTTCTCATCTCCGTCGGCTGCTTCGTACAGGCTGTTGCTGCCTTTGTTGATGGCGGGGCTGCCGGGTTTCAGCCGGTAATCCCCAGTGGTTGTGGGAACCAAATCGTAGCTGGCCGGGCTTTTAAACACCTGCCCGGCGGTAATGCTGTTTCCATCAAGGTTGCCCTTAGCAGCATCTGCCTCTGTACCTTCCACCAGGCTATGGGTGACCACCAGACTGGAACCATCCCAATTGTCGATACCAAATTTATTACCCAAAATGATGCTATTGCGTATGTCGGGAATGCTGCTATAGTTAATCATTGCTCCGCCAGTTTCGCCGGTACTGTTTCCGCTGATAGTTACATTCATTAGTAGGGGCTTACTACCCTGATTGTATAACCCGCTGCCGTAATTGCCAACGATGACCACATTGGTTAATACAGGATTACTGTTATTGTTGGACAAACCGGCGCCTTCATTTCCCCGGATGATCATATTGGTAAATGCGGGACTGCTATTTTTGTTGAATATCGCATCGCCTTGTGCTGCTGTAACAACAAATCCATCCAGTACATCATCTGTTGTGAGGTTGTTATCATCATTGCTTATTACGCCACTGCCATTGCCTTTTAAAAAGCTGGTATCGGTGCTGGCCAGGTTACGCTGGCTGAGGCTGGTTTCGGTACCGGCAAAATGCCCGTAGACCTTTACGCCTTTTACCATGCTGAAGCTTTTGCCACTGGCCGGCTGGTAACTGCCTTTGGCTACCCATATTTGTTTAACGGCGGTATTGCCGCGGGCAAAATCGAGTGCGCCGGCAAAGCTGCTCACCGCATTATTCCAACTGTTGCCACTGCCGTTGCCGCCATGACTGCCGCCTTCTTTTACATACAGCACGCCATTGGCGTCGGGAGTAACAGCGGCGCCTATAATTAAAACGCTGTATCGCTCTTCGTCGGCATCGCTGCTTTCAATCACAACGGCTTCTGCATGTACCCCATTGAATGAAGGCTTGAATGTTAATTCGAAAGTCGTGGAACCGCCTGCGGGCACTGTTGATGCCGGCTGCTTAGTGATACTAAAGTCATTAGTGTTCCCAACGCCACTTATTCTGGCAGATGCAATGTAAAGGGGCTGAGCACCGATATTACGGATGGTAAAAGTGTTGGTAGTAGATAAGCCCAGCGCGCTGTAGCCCCAATCGGTTGAATTGGTGGCTGAAGGTGTATTGCTTCGGGTAATGACAACACCGTTGCCCGAGATTTCTATTTCGGGGAAACCCTGGCTTTCGTAAGCGCCCATGTCAATAATGTTATTAAACAATCGAGGGTTACCGGCAACATCTTTGTCGCTGTTAACGCTATTATTGTTTTCGTTTCCGTCGGCTACCTCATACAAGCTGTTATTGCCATGATCGAGGGCAGGGCTGCCGGCTTTCAACCGGTAATCGCCGGCTGTGGTAGGTGGAGAATAGACTGGGCTTACAAACACCTGTCCGGGTGCAAAGGTAGTGCCGTCGAGGTTGCCCTTGGCTGCATCTGCCTCAACACCTTGCACCAGGCTATTGGTGATGACCGTATTAGAACCATCCTGATCTTTAATACTGCCCCATTGATTACCCAGAATGATGCTGTTGCGTATCTGCGGAGTACTGTTATAATTCATAATGCCTCCTATACCTTCAGTCGCAGCATTTCCACTAATAACCACATTGGTCAGTATAGGGCTACTATTGTTCGTGTTGTACATACCACCATCGGCATTACCGCTAATGACCACATTGGTTAACACAGGGTTACTGCTATTGTTACTTAAACCGGCGCCCTCATTTCCCTGAATGGTCATATTGGTAAATGCGGGACTGCTATTTTTGTTGAATATCGCATCGCCTTGTGCTGCTGTAACAACAAATCCATCCAGCACGTCATCTTTTGTAAGATTGTTATTATCGTTGCTTATTACTCGGCTGCCATTCGCTTTTAAAAAGCTGGTATCGGTACTGGCCAGGTTACGCTGGCTGAGGCTGGTTTCGGTGCCGGCAAAATGCCCGTAGATTTTTACGCCTTTTACCATGCTGAAATACTGCCCGCTGGCTGGCTGGTAGCTGCCTTTGGCCACCCATATCTGTTTGATGGCGGTGTTGCTGCGGGCCGCATCGAGTGCTGTGCCCAAATTGCCAAGAGCGGTGCTCCAACTGTTGCCGCTGCCATTACCGCCTTCTTTTACATACAGCACGCCATTGGCATCGGGCGTTTGGGCAAAGAGGGGATAAACAAGACAGCTAAACAAAAAGAGTAGTAATAAATTTTTCATAAGTACAAAACTTTAAAAGATAAATGCATTATTGAATGTTGTGATTTTGAACAAAAAAGGCCATGTGGCTGCACCATGCTGCTTTGTAAAAAGCGGTAATAGGCATGCAACCAGCAACCTGCAATCGGTATCATGACTATTCAACTGCCTCTGAGCAACGCCCGCATCGGCGCAGAAAAAGCGTCTTGCGGCAAGGGGGTGCCATGGAGGCATAACAAGAGAAAGGAGGATTGACTTTCGTAGAAGGAAACCAATGCAAGAGGTACTGACGAATGGATCTGTTTTTCATAATATTGTTCTATACGCTTTGTTATAAGCAGCCTGCTGCAAACCGGGCGTCGTTCTTAACGAAGGTTGCGGGTTTGGCACAATGCTGTCATCTCCATACAGCGATTGTTTCCTGTATGGATGGGTAGAACGCAGCGAAACGCCGCGGATTATGTAGAAAACCGGCTTTGAGGTTGAACAGGGGTATTTTTGAGGTTGAAGGGGGATTTGAGCTGTCGGCTATCAGCTTTAAGCTATCAGCCTTGGGCTTTGAGCTATCAGTTTTTTTCAGTTATCGGCAATTGCTTTTTAACGCAACGCCAATGATCAACAGTTGGGAGCTTGCATGTTGGTTCTTGCTGTCTTGGATTTTGCTTCTTTGTTCTTGGATCTTGCTTTCCTCGCTCTTACTTCCAGAATCCGTCAGACCGCCTTTTGGGCGTGCCGACGGAGCAGCATCTCAAATCTCAAATTTCCTATTTTCCAAACTTTTTCTTCAATGCGCTTAGTGCATCGGTTAAGGAAGCGGAAGGAAGATCAGGTTCTTTTTTGTCGAAGCGTTTGTGACTGCCGCCGGAGTTTCGCCGTTCGTTGCGGGCGGGCGCTTCCTGCGTTTGTTTAATAGATAAGGCAATGCGTTTGCGCGCATGGTCCACCTCCAGCACTTTTACTGTTACCTTATCGTTCAGCTTCAGTACTTCGTTCGGGTCTTCAATGTATTTGTGCGCTATTTCCGAAACATGCACCAGTCCATCCTGCTTTACGCCAATGTCAACAAAAGCGCCAAAGCGTGTGAGGTTGGTTACAATGCCCGGTACCACCATACCTACCTGCACATCGTCCATACTGTATATACCGGCAAATTCAAACTGCTGCACTTCGCTGCGCGGATCAAGACCCGGCTTTTGCAGTTCCTTTAAAATATCCTGTATAGTAAGCTCACCAAACTGTTCGCTTACATATTTTTTTGGATTGATGTTTTTAATAACCGGCTCATTGCCTATCAACGCTTTTACCTCCACCTGGTTGTCTGCCGCCATTTGCTCTACCAGGCTGTAGGCTTCGGGGTGAACAGCGCTGCCATCCAGCGGGTTTTCGCCCGATTGTATGCGCAAAAAGCCTGCGCATTGTTCGTATGCTTTGCCACCCAGCCGCGGCACTTTCAACAATTGACTGCGATTGGCAAAACCACCAATTTCGCTCCTGTATTTTACAATATTGTCTGCCAACGTATTGCCTATGCCGCTCACATATGCCAGCAGGTGTTTGCTGGCTGTGTTGAGGTTTACTCCCACCTGGTTTACGCAGCTTACTACCGTTTGGTCCAAACGCTCCTTTAAGCGAAACTGGTTTACATCGTGCTGGTACTGTCCCACTCCAATGCTTTTAGGGTCGATCTTTACCAGTTCAGCCAACGGGTCCATCAACCGCCTGCCAATACTAACGGCACCGCGTACTGTAATGTCGTAATCGGGAAATTCTTCTCTAGCTGTTTCCGATGCAGAGTATACCGATGCGCCATCTTCGTTTACCAGGAAAACCGGCAAACCAAGGTTGAGCTTTTTAATGAACTGTTCGGTTTCTCTTCCCGCAGTACCATCGCCAATGGCAATGGCTTGTATGTTGTATTTTTCAACAAGATGGCGTATGGTATGTTCCGAACTCATCAGCTTGCCCGGCTCGTGTACATAAATAAGATCGTTCTTTTTCAATTCACCCTTTTCATCCAGGCACACTACTTTGCAACCTGTGCGGTAGCCGGGGTCGATAGCCAACACTTTTTTACCACCCAGCGGAGAACTGAGCAACAATTGCTTCAGGTTTTCAGCAAACACATTAATGGCTTCTTCATCTGCCTTTTGTTTGAGCATGGTGCGGAACTCTGTTTCCAGCGCAGGCTGCAGCAAACGACGCCATGCATCTTTTGCCGCCTTGCGCACATGCGTACTGCTATCGCTCAATCCTTTTGCGTATATGCTTTCCAGTTGTTCCACTGCCAGCTCTTCTTCGGGCGTAATGGCTATACGCAGCACTCCTTCTACAAAACCACGTAACACAGCCAATGCGCGGTGCGAAGGCACTTTCATAACAGGCTCGCTGTAATCGAAATAATCTTTGAACTTTACACCCTCTGTTTCCTTATCAGTCACCACTTTGCTTTGCAACGTAGCCCTGTCTTCGAACAGCCTGCGCATTTTAGCGCGGGTTTGCGCATCTTCGTTGATCTGTTCTGCAATAATATCTCTCGCGCCCTGCAACGCTTCGTCGGCTGTTTTTACTTTTTCATTTATATAAGCCGCCGCTTCGGCAGCAATGTCAATGTCTTTTTGTTCCAGCATCAGCACTGCCAGCGGCTCCAGCCCGTTTTCTTTGGCGGTTTGCGCTTTTGTTTTGCGCTTGGGTTTATAAGGCAGATAAATGTCTTCCAGTTCCGCCAGCGTAGTTGCCTTGTTCAGCTTTTCCTGCAAGGCTTCCGTCATTTTTTCCTGCTCGGTAATCGATTTTTCAATCGCTGCCTTTCTTTCGGTAAATGCCTTCAGCGCTTTGGCTTCATCTTCTATTTGCTGCACCACTACTTCGTCCAGCGCGCCTGTTTTGTCTTTCCTGTATCGTGCAATAAAAGGGATGGTAGCGCCTTCCGCCAACAATGTTAAAACAGCTTCTGCCTGCTGTATGCGGATATTTAATTTACCTGCTATGATGGATGAAAATTCTGTCATAAGGGGTGCGAAAGTAATAGCTGTGTTTCAAAACAAAAACTTGGAAAAATGAGTGTGTTTAATTAAAGGTGATGCGACGTTGTGGAAAAGTTTCGGCATGCCTGTAAATCATATCACGAATGAAGTCATTGTCGTGATAAGGCGTGAGTATTTTTTTAATTTTTTTCAGCTCCATCTTCATCGCTTCGGGAATGTATCCCATACCAAAAAACTTTCCCTTTTCAATCAGCAAACAACTCTGCTGTCCCGGCTCAACGCCTGCGCCCACTACAGCAAAAGTGGGCAGCTCTTCATACAAGGTTGTCAGCGCCTGTTCTACCCGCTTGTTGTATACTTCCGGCTCGTCATTCACTTCGGCCACCTCTCCCATTTCTTTCGATTTATCAATAAAGCAAAGCCGTGGCGAAAGCTGGTGCCGTTCTATCATGTTCCACAACAGGCGGTAACCATCCCACATTAAACCAAATGTATGCACGGGACGCAGGTATTTTCGTTTCCGTTCAATGGCTAATCTTGCATATCCTTTCTGGTCTTCAAAAACATACAACCCGTATTGAAAGCTGATCTGCTTGCGGCTGGTATTGTATTTGGGCCACCAGCGTTTTATTTCCGTTTCTTCCAGTATGGCTGCCATCAGCTCCGTACCGCAAACCTGGTAACTGATGTGGTATACATTGCGGATGAATTCCTGCTTTTGTCTGCCGGCGCCATTGTGGGTAAAATGACTGCTTACGCGGCTGCGCAGGTTCTTTGCTTTGCCTACATAAATTACTTTTCCTTTCTGGTTGCGGAAATAATACACACCGGGTGTGCGGGGCAACTGCTCAATGTGTTCTTTGGGCAAATGAAGGGGAAGATACTGCTCCCGCGATGATTTTTTGAGGAACTGGAGAATATGGGGCGCCGCATTGTTTTTGAGCAGCATTTCAAACAATCGCACGGTTGCCCATGCATCGCCGCCGGCGCGGTGCCTGTTTTCTATCTCAATTTGCAGCGACCTGCAAATATTGCCAAGGCTATACGAAGGCAGATCGGTAAACACTTTTCGGGTGAGCCGCACCGTGCACAATTTTTTTGCATCCAGTTGGTATCCGCACTCCTGGAGCTGGTGTTTGAGAAAGGAATAATCAAAATTTACATTGTGGGCGATGAAGATTTTGTCTTTCAGCATTTCGTATATCTCTTCCGCCACTTCATCAAAAGCGGGCGCATCGGCTACCATTTCGTTGGTAATGCCCGTCATGGTTTGAATGAAATAGGGAATTTCCTGCCGGGGATTAATGAGTGTTTCGTAATGATCAATTACCCTGGTGCCATCGTGTATAAAAATGGCCACTTCGGTAATACCATTGGCAGCAGCATGACTGCCGGTTGTTTCAATATCTACAATTGCATACATCGCTTTGGGTATTGCCCCTAAAATGGAACTGCTAATTTAGATTTTTTTACAGCACAATAAAGCAGGTGGATAAAATCCAGGAATTCTGGCGGACGGATTGAAATCCGTCCCAACAATATTTCACCGAGCCGATGGCGCTGCATCATCTTAATTTGCAGGAACCGTAGGTTCGGTCACATTTTGTAAGGACGGATTTCAATCCGTGCGCCTGAGCTGCTGCGAATCTGTGGCTCATTTAATATATCCCTTTAACTCAAGGTAAATTCTCTCACCCTACTCCGCTCAATTTTTAAAAAAGACACTGATAATCAAAACGTAATATTTAAAAATTCATTAAATATCCACAGCAAAAGCACAGCACACAATAAATGCATGGCACTTTAAAACAAATTCCTTAACTTCGGTCACATCTATTTAATAAACCGGCTACAGGTACTTTCAAATCCTTGCAGGTATCTGCATTCTTACGAGATCACCATTGACTGTATATTTCCCGTTCTCCTTTGAAAGCTTTCAACAATCCGGTCCTGATTTTTACATTTTAAAAACATCAGTTATGAAGCTTTTCAACTCATTACATGTAGGCGAAAGTGCAAAAATCGCTATGATCGTTATTTTGGTTTACGCTACGATTGCGGTTGTCACTTACCTCTCCTGGTAAAAAATTATTACCTATTTTAGGAAGAAGCGCTTTCCTGGTTGATCCGGGTAAGCGTTTTTTTGTTGGAAGCCGCCAGCTATCAGCCTTGAGCCATTAACTTTCAGCGATCAGCCGTCAGCTATTAGCAAATTATAACGCCATTGTGCAAAGTTGGCCCTGCGCGTTGAGTCCCTTCCCCTTGGTAAGGTCAGGATGGGCTTCACAAATCAGCAATCACCAAATCAGAAATCAGAAATCTCATCTTACCTTTGCTGCCTTTTACAATACTATGGAGCTCAGCAAAAATTACATACCTGCCTCGGTTGAAGACAAATGGAATGCACACTGGAAAGAGAAAAACTATTTTAAAAGCGTTCCCGATAACAGGGAACCATTTACCGTGGTCATTCCCCCGCCCAATGTAACGGGGGTGCTGCACATGGGGCACACGCTCAACGAAACGGTGCAGGACATACTGGTTCGGCGTGCGCGCATGCGGGGCAAAAATGCCTGCTGGGTTCCGGGCAGCGATCATGCTTCTATTGCTACCGAAGCAAAAGTAGTGGCGATGCTGAAAGAAAAGGGCATTGATAAAAATACGCTTACGCGTCCCGAGTTTTTAAAATATGCTTACGAGTGGAAGGAAAAATATGGTGGCATTATTTACCACCAGATTGAAAAGCTGGGTTGCAGCGTAGATTGGGACCGGGTAACTTTTACGATGGACCCCTCCTACTACGAAGCGGTGATGAAAGTATTTGTAGGCCTGTTTGAAAAAGGCCTGATCTATCGCGGCGCCAGGATGATCAACTGGGACCCTGCTGCAAAAACGGCCCTGAGCGATGAGGAAGTTGAATACAAAGACCTGCAAGGCAAACTGTATTACATACGCTATGCGGTTACCGATGCTGAGGGCAAAGAATTTGTGAACCCTGCCACCGGCGAAAAAGGAATTGTAATTGCAACGCAACGCCCCGAAACCATTATGGGCGATACTGCCATTTGCGTAAATCCTAACGACGAACGATATGCGCAATTGAAAGGGGCTTATGCCTATATCCCGCTCATAGACCGGAAAATACCGATCATCTTCGACGAGTATGTAGACACTTCCTTTGGTACCGGCGCTTTAAAAGTTACGCCGGCGCACGACATCAACGACTATAACCTGGGTTTGAAACACAACCTGGAAGTAGTAGACACCTTAAATGCAGATGGCACACTCAGCGAAGCCGCGCAGATATACGTTGGCGTAGATCGCTTTGCAGCGCGTAAAAAGATAATTGCCGAATTAACGGAAAAAGGATTCATTGTAAAAGAAGAAACCTACAATACCAGGCTGGGTTACAGCCAACGTACAGGCGTAGTGGTAGAGCCTCGCATTTCTACCCAGTGGTTCCTTAAAATGAAAGACCTTGCTGAGCCTGCCTTAAAAGCGGTCGTGAATGGTGAGATCAATATTCATCCGGGCGATAAATTTTTGGCTACTTATAAATACTGGCTGGAAAATGTAAAAGACTGGTGCATCAGCCGCCAGTTGTGGTGGGGACAGCAAATACCAGCCTGGTACGACGATAAGGGCAATTGCATTGTAGCGCTCAACAAAGAAGAAGCCTTGCAAAAATGGGCAGCACTACCTGGTAACGAAGGTGCCAACGCCACGGCAGATACGTTGAAACAGGATGAAGATGTGCTGGACACCTGGTTCTCCTCGTGGTTGTGGCCAATGGAAGTATTCAAAGGCATTTCCAATCCCGGCAACGCCGACATACAATATTATTATCCCACTTCTGTATTGGTAACTGGGCAGGATATTATTTTCTTTTGGGTGGCAAGAATGATCATGGCGGGACTGGAATACAACAAAGAGCAACCACTTGAAAAAGCGGTGCCTTTTAAAGATGTGTACTTTACCGGTATGGTGCGCGATAACCAGGGACGTAAAATGAGCAAACAGTTGGGCAACTCACCCGATTTGCTGGAACTGATTGACAAATACGGCGCCGATGCAGTTCGTTTCGGCATCATGATCTCCTCTCCTGCCGGCAACGATTTGTTGTTCGACACTGCATCGCTGGACCAGGGCAGGTTTTTCAACAATAAAATATGGAACGCCCTGAAGCTGGTGAAAATGTGGGAGCAGAAAAAAAACAGCACCCTTGCTGAAGAAGACAGCTTTGCCACCGAGTGGTTTGAAAACCGGCTGAATGAAGTAAGCACGGAAGTAGAAAAACTGTTTGCAGAATTCAGGCTGAGCGAAGCATTGAAAACCATTTACTCTTTGATATGGGACGACTTTTGCAGTTGGTACCTGGAGTGGGTGAAACCCGATTTTGAGCAGCCGATATCTGAAGCTGTATACAACAAAACAGTTTCCTTCTTTACAGAATTATTGCAACTGCTGCATCCTTTTATGCCTTTTATTTCGGAAGAAGTATACCATCTTCTTTCTGAACAAAAAAGCGACTTGTGCGTTAAACAATTCTCTGCGCGTACTGCTGCCAACACCACTCTTATTAACGACGGCACTTTGCTGAAAAATGTAATTACCGCACTGCGCGATGCAAGGGTAAAAAACCAGTTAAAGCCTAAGGATACAGTGGTGGTTCACCTGCAGGCACACGCACCGGAAGCATATAGCAAGATCACACCCATCCTGCAAAAGCAGGTAAATGCTTCTGCCCTTCATTTCGTTGATGAAATTGTTGCGGGCTGCATTAATGTAGTGGCCGGGAAAGACCGTTTTTATATTGAGTCGGACAAGCCAACCGATACTGCCGCTCAAAAAGAAGAATTACTGAAAGACCTTGAATACCAGAAAGGCTTCCTTGCATCGGTTGAGAAAAAGCTCAGCAACGAACGCTTTGTACAAAACGCCAAACTCGAAGTAGTAGAGCTGGAAAGAAAAAAGAAAGCCGACGCCGAAACGAAGATTAAGGCGATAGAGGAAAGTTTAGCAGGTTTGTAGTTTGGGATTTATGGTTTGTCGTTCATCGTTTAACGTTTATCGTTTTCGGTTTAAAAAACGACAAACTACAAACCCCAAACGCGATTTGGCCTTTGCGCTTTGCCTCGCTATATTTATCGGAAAAACCACAAAATGCAAACTAACGATGCAGCCGTACCCGAAGTGGCAAAGGGCGGAACAAGCCTGTTCGGTATTTCTTTAATTGCGGCCCTCGCCGGTTTTATATTTGGCTTTGATACAGTTGTTATTTCCGGTGCCAATCTTCCTATTAAGGAGTTGTGGCATACTTCTCCCTGGTTTCATGGGTTCTTCATTATGTCGATGGCCCTATGGGGTACCGTTGCCGGTTCTTTGGCCGGCGGCTGGCCTACCGAAAAATGGGGACGTAAAAAAGTGTTGTTCTGGATCGGCATGCTGTTTACCATCTCTTCCTTCGGTTCAGCATTTGCCATGGACCCCTATACGTTCTCTTTTTTCCGGTTTATTGGCGGCGTAGGCATCGGCGTTTCGTCGGTAGCCGCTCCCACTTATATTTCAGAAATTTCTACCCCTGCAACCAGGGGAAGACTGGGCGCGATGTACCAGTTCAATATTGTATTTGGTATTTTAATCGCTTTTCTTTCCAACTATTTTTTGCAGGGCATTGGCGGCAGCAACGACTGGCGTTGGATGCTGGGCGTAATGGCAGTTCCATCTATATTATACACGGTGCTGGTAGTAAGTATTCCCGAAAGTCCGCGCTGGCTCATATCGCGCAAAAACGATCTGGCAGGCGCCAAAAAAGTGTTGTTGAAATTAGGAGTTGAAAATCCCGATCAAACCGTCAACGCTATTAAACAGGCCGCCGACGAAGAAAGAAAATCGAGCACTTCCACGGGATTTTACAGCAAAAAATACAGTACGGTTATATGGCTGGCATTTTTTGTGGCGTTCTTCAACCAGTGGTCGGGCATCAACTTTGTATTGTACTACGCCCCCGAAATACTGGAACGGGCGGGATTGGGAGCCAAAGACTCCTTATTCAATTCCATTGCCATTGGTGGCAGCAACCTCATATTCACTTTTGCCGGCTTATACCTGATTGATCGCATAGGACGCAAAAAATTGTTGTTCATCGGCTCGTTCGGTTATATCATCAGCCTCAGCATGGTTGCTTGGGCATTTTATGCCGGCACCAGCCCCGGCTTCCTGCTTATTTCTTTGTTGTTGTTCATTGGTGCCCACGCCATGAGCCAAGGCGCAGTAATATGGGTATTCATTTCTGAAATTTTCCCGAATAATGTGCGCGCATTGGGACAGTCGCTCGGCGCCAGCACTCACTGGGTGTTTGCGGCTATCATCACATTGATCACTCCTTATTTCCTGGATGCAGACAAAGGAATCTTCAAAGACAATCCCTGGCCCATTTTTGTTTTCTTCGCTTTTATGATGGTATTGCAGTTGATTTGGGTAGTTACCAAAATGCCTGAAACAAAAGGCGTGTCGCTGGAAGAGTTGGAGAAGAAACTTGTGAAATGAAATAACGGGAAAACAAGAATCAAGAACCAAGAAAACAAGATCCAAGAAGCCAAGAAATAAAAGAAAACAAAAGCTAAAGAGCTTAGCTCGCCTGAATGAATTTATTCGGCTGCGTCGAAATAACGATACAAAACCGCCGCCCCGTTGTGCGCTGCGTGAAACAAACAAAACAACAAAGAGCCTCTCCGTTGGCAATTACCTGTGGCTAATTAATCATCTATGCACAAGCAGGCATTGTGCGTAGCGTCCCTTCCCCTGCCCGTCCGGTCAGGCGGGCCTTTGGAAAGGCCAGGATGGGCTCCAAAAACACGCAAACGTTTGATCGGTTGAATTCAATAGAGAAACGCTAACTTGGCAAGGTATGCCACAACCAAACATAGTATATACTGTGTCGGTTGTAATGTCTTTCAATTAAAGTATGTATGAAAACACTATACCGGATATTTTTAGCCAGCCTGTTGTTCCTACCGGCTGTATCATTACAAGCTCAGCAAACACGTCCCAATATCATTGTTTTTTTGGTGGATGATATGGGTTGGCAGGATTGCTCTGTTCCTTTCTGGACTTCGACAACGCCGCTCAACCAACGGTATCGCACCCCCAATATGGAACGCCTGGCAAAAGGAGGTATGAAGTTCACCAACGCCTATGCCGCCCCGGTATGCACGCCTTCGCGCAGCAGCATGCTCAGCGGAATGAATGTAGCTCATCACGGCATTACCAACTGGACATCGCCTGTAAAAGACAATAATACCGATGGTAAAGACAACGAGTTAATCCCCGCCAACTGGAACATCAATGGTTTAAGCCCTGTGCCCGGCATACCTAAAACCGCCTACGCAACACCTTTTCCCGAGTTGCTTAAGCAGTCGGGTTACTTCACCATACACGTAGGCAAAGCGCATTGGGCCTCATATGGAACGCCCGGAGCAAGCCCCTACAACATGGGCTTTCTTGTAAACATTTCAGGTCATACTGCGGGTCACCCTCAGAGTTACCTCAGCGAAGAGCATTATGGCAACCTGCCGCAAAAAGCCGTTATACAAGCCGTGCCAGACCTTGAAGAGTATTATGAAACAGGCACTTTTTTAACCGAAGCGCTTACCCTCGAAGCAAAAAAAGCGCTTGAATATCCTATCAAAAACAAGCAGCCCTTTTACCTGAACATGGCGCACTATGCCGTGCATACCCCTATTATAGCTGATCCGCGTTTTGTGCAAAAATACCTCGACAAAGGACTAGACAGCACAGAGGCACGATACGCCAGCCTGGTGGAAGGAATGGATAAAAGCCTGGGCGATTTGATGGACTTTTTGAAAGCGAAGGGCGCAGACAAAAATACTGTCATCATTTTTATGAGCGATAATGGCGGGCTCAGTCTTGCACCACCCAGAGGCGGCGCTGCACACACGCACAACCTTCCTCTTAAAGCAGGAAAGGGATCGGTATACGAAGGAGGCATTCGCGAACCTATGATTGTAAAATGGCCTGGCGTTGTTAAACCAGCTTCCGTTACAGAACAATATGTGATCATGGAAGATTTCTTTCCCACAATACTTGAAATGGCCAGGGTACGCAATTATACAACAGCGCAGCAGGTAGATGGCAAAAGTTTTATGCCGGTATTGAAAAATCCGTTGTATAAAGACACATCGAGGTTGCTGATATGGCATTATCCCAATAGCTGGGGCGTTAACAATACAGGTCCCGGCATTAGCTATTTCAGCGCTGCCAGAAAAGGCAACTGGAAACTGGTACACAATCTGCGCACCGGTGTAAGTGAGTTGTATAATTTAAAAGACGATATTGGAGAAACAAATGATGTTGCAGGTAAATACCCTGCAAAATTGAAAGAGCTTGAATCGGAATTAGGCAGCAAGCTGAAATTATGGAATGCACCGATGCCCATTGATAAAAAAACAAACCAGGCTGTGCCGTGGCCGGGGCAACGCCTTTAACGGGTTTGGCAGGAGTGTTTAATAAAATTTTTCACATTTTTGCAATGTGCTTTTAACAGCATTCCGGCTGTTGTTAACTGATATAAAGTGCCACGCTGACCATGAAAAATACGCACCGTTATAATAACCATGAACTATTACTTGCCATCAGCAATGGCAATGAACAGGCGTTTAACCAGCTCTTCAGCCAATACCGTAACCAGCTATTTACTTACATTTTTAAAATAACAAAGTCGAAAGAAACGGCAGAAGAAATTGTGCTGGATGTATTTTTAAAGATCTGGAACAGCAGGCAGGCATTGCGCGAGCTCAAAAATATAGATGCATTCCTTGCAAAAATAGCGCACAACCAGTCCATCGATTTTTTGAGAGCAGCCAAACGCGATAAAGCAATCCAGGCAGCGGTATGGAACCAGCTGCAACAGGTAGCTGCAGCCATATCTGCCGACGACGACGTGCAGTATAAAAGCATCGCTTCTGCCCTTAACGATGGAGTGAAGCAATTAACTCCCCAACGTCAGAAAGTATTCAAACTGCAATACCAGGGACTAACGTATGATGAAATAGCCAAACGATTGAAACTTTCTGCCCACACCGTTCGCAACCACATTGCCGCTTCGCGGCGGTTTATACAACAGTTTTTAGATGAGCAGATGTGTACGATACTCATTATAACAACACTAACAATTTCAAGTTAACATCGTCACCGGTCGGCCCACCTGAATGGAATAGACTGTGGCCGGCGGTCTGACCGACCAAAGGACAGTGTCGAAAAACTCATAATCATATTTTGAGCGTTTATTTTTTTTCCGGTGCATTAGTACGGGCAGCAAATTTTATCGTCATTTAGATAATAGCCCCCGAAAAACATGCATACCCATCACAACAGGCTGACTGAACTATTTAAGAAATTCACCAACAACACCCTCTCCCCTGCGGAGTATGAGGAATTGTGGAACCTGCTTCCCGAAGGGGAACTACCAGCAGAACTGTTTGCTGAACTGAATTGTTTATGGCAGGAATCGGCCATCGATCAAATTGAACTGCCCGGTGCCGAATGGGATGATAAACTCGGCAAACTCAGGGAGGAATTTTTGCAACAAGGCGAAAAAACGAACATCACAGATTCAGGCATTCTGAAATATATTCACCGGTACAAATGGATGGCAGCAGCGGTACTGACGGGAGTTGTATCTGCACTCGGCTTTTTGCGACTGAATCAACCCTCTGCAATACGGGCAGAACAGTCGCTTGTTGTAACTCCCAAAATGAGCGATGTTGTACAGCCGGGCGGCAACAAGGCCGTGCTGCAACTGGCCAATGGCTCGTTTATCACCCTCGATAGCGCTGCCAACGGGTTGCTTGCGCAACAAGGCAGCACCCGGATTGTTAAGCAACGCAACGGCGAATTAAAGTATGCCGGCAATGGTGCTGCCGGCGGCGAAACAACCTACAACAAACTGATAACGCCGAGAGGAGGTCAATACCATCTTGTATTGCCTGATGGAAGTAAGGTATGGTTGAATGCGGCTTCATCTATCAGGTATCCCACCACTTTTGCCACGGAACGGAACGTTGAAATAACCGGCGAAGCGTATTTTGAAATAGCGCACAACGCGGCAAAACCCTTTACTGTGCAAATTATTTCGGCATCCGATCCCGATACCGGCAGCGTAACTGTATTGGGTACCCACTTCAACATCAATGCATATCCCGACGAAAAAGCAGTTAAAACAACCCTGCTCGAAGGTTCGGTAAAGCTGGCAAAAGGGCAATCGAACACAACATTACAACAAGGGCAACAGGCAAGCTTCAACCAGAAAGGAGTTTTTGGGTTGAATAACAAGATAGATGTGGAGGAAACAGTGGCCTGGAAAAATGGTTCGTTTTTGTTCAGCAGCCAGCACATACAGGATATTATGCGGCAGATAAGCAGGTGGTATGATGTAGATGTGGTATACGCAGGCAAAATAACAGAGGAAAAATTTTCGGGAGTGATAAGCCGCAGCAGTTGCATTGAAGACGTGTTAAAAATAATGGAGGCAGGCGGCGTGCAGTTCAGGCTCGATCAAAAAACATTAATGGTGCAAATGAAACCCTAAACCTGTTACACTTAACCAAACAGAAACCGCTCCGAAGTGAAGTCGAAGCGGCGAACGTAAGGTTAAATCATGTATAAATCTCTCCGTTCAAAGAATGATCTATTGTTAACCAAACATTTCAAAGGTATGAAATTAAAAACTGCGCTATGTCCGCCTTCCCGAAGGAAGGCAATTGCCAAAATGTTATTGCTTATGAAATTGACCGCAATAATTCTGTTTGTAACCTCGCTCCATGTAACTGCAAAAACTTTTTCGCAGCGGGTAACGATTTCCGAAAAGAATGCATCTGTTCACAAAATTTTACGCGAAATCAACCAGCAAACCGGTTACCAGTTTTTTTACCGGGATAACCTGGTAGCTAAAGCCGGCAAGATCGATATTTCGGTAAAAGATATGCCCGTGGCCGAGGTGCTGAAAATTTGTTTTCAACAGCTTTCAGTGCGCTTCACCATCGAAAACAAATCCATTAAAATAGAGGAAGAAAGAGCGCCTGTAAAACCCTCGGAGGCTGAAGAAGCAAACATACCGGTTACAGGTACCGTTAAAGACGACAACGGCAATCCCATTGGCGGAATATCGGTGGTAGTAAAAGAAACCGGCTCGGGCACCGTGACCGATGCCGACGGAACTTTTGCCATCGACGTCAAAGAAGGTCAAACGCTTGAGTTTACCGGTACCGCATATGTTAAACATGCTATTAAAATTACAAATCAAAAAAATATCAGCATCACCCTGCAAACATTTGTGGCCGATATAGCAGAAGTAGTAGTAGTGGGTTACGGTTCGCAAAAAAAATCCCAGGTAATCGGGTCGGTAGCACAGGTAGGCGCCGAAAAACTGAACAACCGTTCGGTGCCCCAGCTTTCGCAGGCACTCACCGGGCAAATGCCGGGCGTTACCATCATACAGCGCTCGGGGCAGCCTGGCAAAAGTGGCGGCAACATCAGCGTAAGAGGCGTTGGTACCTTTGGCGGCGATGCCAGCGCATTAATACTGTTGGATGGAATACCCGTCGCCTCCTTCGACGACATTGACCCCAACGATGTGGAGTCAATATCGGTGTTGAAAGACGCTTCTTCCGCAGCCATTTACGGAGCCAGGGCAGCCAACGGCGTTATACTGGTTACCACCAAAACAGGCAAAGGAAACGACAGGCTGAAAATTTCTTACAACGGCTAT
>JBQCGX010000075.1:0-103373 GCA_051955255.1 Agriterribacter sp.
GCTTTTTAAAATATTTGATTAAAATCCAAGGTTGATACCCGCTACAAATGATTTGCTGATGGGGTAATAGCCCCTGTCTACTCCGCGACTGAATACGGAAGTATTTGAAAGATCGGGATCAAGCCCGCTGTACTTTGTAATGGTAAACAGGTTGTATGCGCCTATGTATATTCTCAACCTCGATAATTTTAAATTTTCTACCAATGCTGACGGGAATGAGTAACCGAGCTGAATGTTGCGCAGCCTGAGGAAAGAGGCATTTTCCAGGAAATAATCCGATACATCGCGTTTATCGTTCGCCTCTTTGGTGGCGCGGTAAATACCTGTTTCTTTATTGTCGGGTGTCCAGGCATTCAGCAGATCGGTAGATCGTACCTGGCTGTACAGGAATATTTTGGCTCCGTTGTACATTTTTTGTCCTGCTTTGCCATTAAAGAAAACGGCGAGGTCAAATCTTTTGTACGAGGCATTTATATTCAACCCATAATCGAGTTTGGGCAAACCGCTTCCCATTATTACTTTGTCGTTGTCGTCAATTACATCGTCGTTGTTGGTATCAACAAATTTCACATCCCCGGGTTTGGCGTCGGGCTGGTATAGTTCGCCATTTTTGTTTTTATAGGCGTCTATCTCTTCCTGCGACTGAAACAGCCCTGCTGTTTTAAACAGATTGAACGATGCAACGGGCAGGCCTGCCTGGCTAACAGTAGTATATTTGTTGGCGTAGTCAACAGCACCGTCTATAATCTTTGCGTCGTCGGTGCCCAGTTTCAGTATCTTATTCCTGCTGTTCGATACGTTGGCTGTTACGTCAAAATTAAAATCATTTTTTGCCGTATGCCTGTAGGTAACAGCAAATTCCCATCCTTTGTTCTCCATATCTGCCACGTTGGTTACAATGGAAGTAACACCCGATGTAGATGGCAATGGAGTAGGCGCCAGCATACCGGTAGTTTTTGATTTAAAGTAATCAAAGCTGGCAGTGATCTTGTTATCAAGCAAACCAATATTTACGCCTGCATTGAAAGTGCCTGTTTGTTCCCACCGGATATTATTGTTGCCCAGCGAGGTGGCTATTGCTCCCACACTGATTGCCTGCGAAATAAGGCTGCCTAAAGGATAGTTCAGCCTTTCGCCGCCAATGGCTATGCCGGATAAGTAGAGGAATGGCGGAATATCTTCATTGCCCAATGTGCCATAGCTTACCCGGGGTTTCAGTTCGCTGATAATTTTGGAATGGAAGAAGCTTTCTTTGTGCACAGCCCAGCCGCCGGACACAGACCAGAAAGTACCATAGCGGTTCAACGGGCCAAAGTTGGAGGAGCCGTCGCGACGGATGCTTCCCTGGAGGATGTAGCGGTTGTCGTAGTTATAGTTCAATCTTCCGAAATACGATTGCAGCCTTTTGGTAAGATTCCATCCACCTGCGCGAATGTAGTCGGAAGGCTGGGTAATGATCAGCCGGCTGAGCACTTCGTTGAGTTGGGAGTATAAATGATTGCCGCCGGCAGTGGTTCCTTTCTCTACTTTTTCTTCGCGCGAAAAACCGGCAAGCGCTTTGATCTCGTGTTTTCCTGTTTCAAGCTCGTAGTTGAGCAGGTGCGTCATCACCGATATATCGTCGCGCGATCTTGATTCGGAGCGTGCCGGGAACTCCACAAAAGAAATGGCGCCAAAGTCGTAAGGCTGCACCTGCGAGTAACCGAAATAATTGTTGATGGTTTTGGCAAAAGTGAACGTATAAGAAAGCCCCTTCCAAAGTTTCAAGTCGGCAGAAACATTTGCCTGGAAATAATCGTTGTTAGTGCGGTTTTGACTCAGCATTCTTTCGCCTACAGGGTTGCCATTTCCCAAAATGCCCAGGTCGGCCGGAGCTTTAGCGTAGCCATTGGGCGAAGCCGGATCGTAAATGAGTTTGTGCGGTAACTGGGCGTAAATATTCATAATGTCCGAAAAGCCAGCGTTGCCGTCGCCCGTTACATCCGCAAAGTCTTTGTTGTTGAACCGGGTGTAAGAAAGGATGGGCGTTATTTTAAGCCGGCTGTTCAGCATTTTGATGTTGGAGGTAAGCCGTATGTTGTCGCGCTTGGAACCAGAATTGATGATGGTTCCGCTGTTGGCCCAGTGACTGTAAGAAATACGATAAGTGAGCTTGTCGCTTCCGGCCGAAACATCCACATCGTGTTTTTGTTCAAACGCTCTTTTAAAGTAAGCGCCCTGCCAGTCTGTGTTGCCATATTTTGTATCGTCTGCAGCATAGGCAGGAAGAGTTGTTCCATCGTTGTCGGCTATCGCCTTCCATACCTTATTGGTTTGAAATTTATCCATGATGGAAATCCTGTTGGCAAGCTTGTTGGACGATACATACCCGTTGTAATTGATTCTCGGTTCGCCGCTCTTGCCTTTTTTGGTAGTAACAATAATAACACCGGCACTTGCCCTTGCGCCGTAAATGGTAGCGGCAGAAGCGTCTTTCAATACGCTGATGGTTTCAATGTCGTTAGGGTTAAGGTCGTTCGCATAGTCAATCGGCACGCCATCTATTACATACAGCGGCTTTTGCTTGTTAAAGGAATTGAGACCGCGTATCAATATTACCGGTGTGCCGGTTGGGTTGCCCGTGCCGGTAGATACCACTACGCCGGGTACCTGGCCCTGCAGCATGGTTCCGAGGTTGCCGGCAGGTTGCTTCTCAAGGTTTTTAACATTCACGGTGGAAATAGCGGCGGTTACATCGCTCTTTTTCTGGGTGCCATAACCCACCACTACCACTTCCTCCAAACTGGAAGCAACAGCGGTCATGCGAACGTCGAGGGTTTTCTGTGCCCCCACTGTTATTTCTGTGGTTTCGTAACCGGTGGCGCTGAAAACCAGCGTTCCGTTATCGGGCACAGAAATGGAAAACTTTCCCGCGGCATCGGTGGTTGTTCCCCGCGAGGTTCCTTTCAGTACAATACTAACGCCCGCAACGGGCTTGTCATCCGTGCCGGTTACTATACCGGTAATTTCTCTGTCTGCCGAATTGGCAAATAATAGCAATGAGTTCAATAACAGGAGAAAGAGTAAGCAGCTCTTTTGGTAGAGGTTCTTTTTCATATTAATCGTTTGCGTGAAGATTCGTACTATTCGTTAGCCATAAGGGTTTACAAGTATACACAGATGGAGGGCTTGTTTGATTTTATTGCTGCTTTTTTAAACCCTCAAACAGGCTTTCATTACCCCTACACGACCTCTACAAAAAATGTAAGACCTGGTAACCAGCTGTTTATTCTATATCGATAATTAAATGTGTTCAGTCCATTACAGCGGGTTTTGCAGTAAAAAGGGCCAACGAGAGGGCGCCAACCGCATAGTACGAGATTCAATTGCTGCTAGAATTGCTTCAGGAAATCGTTCAGGCTATCCTCGTACTTCAGTTCAAAATGTTTGCGGAGACGGTAGCGCGCCATTTCGGCAGATTTTACAGATATATTGTTCAACGAGGCAATGTCTTTAATAGAAAGGTTGAGCCTTATTTGCGCGCACAGTTTTTTTTCGTTTTCGGTAAGATTGGGAAATTTTGCCAGCAGGTTGAAGAAAAAGTCTTTGTTGGTTTCTTCAATCAACCGGTTCAGGTCCTGTATATCCTGGTTTGCTTCCAGCGTATGCTGGAATTTGTTCAGCAGCCGCGAAAACCCGATGCTGTATTCCTTAGGCGTTTCTTTTTGCCAGCGCAGCAGCTCGTCAATAAAATCCCTGATCATATCGTTGCGTTGCGAAATGAACAAGGCCGAGTTTTTCAATGCTGCATTCTTGTATTCAAGCTTGGCGCTTAAAGCTGTTTTTTCGAGCAGGGTATTGGCGAGTTCTTTTTTGATCATTTCTTCTTTTATGGCCGCCAGCTCTTTTTCTTTTTTCCGTTGATGATGGATGCGGTTAAAAAGAAGGATGCCTATAATAATGAGCAGCACTATGCCCGCTGCCAGTGCATTGCGCTGAAAAGCCCTTAGCTTTTTTTGAGCTTCCAGTGCATTGATTGCGGCTTCTTTCTGCATTGTTTCCCGCTCCATTTTCATGGCGGCAATCGCTTCGCTTTTATTGTCTGAAATCACCTGCTTTTTTACCGCGTTGTATTCCTGCAAATACAGGTATGCTTCGGCAAAGCGGTTTTGTGCTTTGTACAATAATGAATAATTATACAGATAATCGAGCTGTTTTTCTTTTTTCATGTTGGAAGTGGAGCGGTCAATCAGCCTTTTGGCGTTTGCAAGTGCTGCATCTGCATCGGCATAACTTTTCAGCCCGATATTGGCTTCGGCCAATTGGTTGAATATTTCCGCCTGCAGCAATATATTATCCTTTGCCTCTTTTGTGGCCAGCGCCCGGTTAAAAAATACAATGGCCTGCCGGTGCCTTCCCTGATCGTTTTCGCATATACCAATATTGTTCAAAGCAGCCGCCTCTCCCGAATAATTGTTGGTTTCCTGCGCAATGGCAAGGGCAATGTCAAAATAAGTGCGTGCCGAATCGCACTGACCCTTGGTTCTGTACACCAGCCCTATGGCATTGGCAGCCACCCCGCTTTTCTTCCGCTCGCCAATCTCTCCATACAGATCGTAGGCCTGCCGGTGATACTGCATAGAAAAATCGTAGTTCTCCGAATCAAAAAACACCCAACCCAGTTCCTTGTAACAATAGGCAATATCGGGTTTGCTTTTTTCCTGTATCGACAAGTCTAGCGAACGAAAAGCATATTGCAGCGCCTGGTCATAATTGTCGTTATATAAATAAGTTGTTGCCAGGTTGATCAGCGACCTGGCTTCGAGCAATTTGTTTTTTTCCTGCAAGGAAAGCAGGTATGCTTTGTGGGCAAATTCCTTTGCCTGCTGGGTTGAATCGCGACTGTATAAAACGGACAAAGCATTGAGTGTTTCGATTTTTTCAGTCGGGGTGGTGTTTTTATCTGAGAGTTTCTGTAGCAGGCTGTCTCCATCCTGCACCTGTCCACACAGTGAAGCCTGTAGCAATAAAAAAGAACAAAAAAACAGTATTATTAAAGACAGCTTTTTACGCATAAAGCAGTTGTACGAAATATTTGGTATGGTATAGGAACCGGGCAACTGTAAAAATAAGCATTGATGATGGAACACAGGGTAGTGATTCAACTACCGGGGACTCGAAAAATCGTTTATATAAAGATGTTAGCGTGAGTTAACAATCCGCTATAGCGGAATATGAATCAATGCTGTTTGGTTAAGCCGATCAAGGCTGGAAATTTTAAATAGTATATTAATCAGCCGCAGATTTGCAGATAATCCTTCATCTGAGTATTGTGTTATAGGTATATATTGATGACTGGAATGATCGTGATTATTGAATGTATTTGAGAGGGTAAATGTAATTTTTTTCGGCAAGTGGCTAAAAGAAACCGGTTTTATGGTAAGCTCGTTATTACCATAGCCAAACAACAACGGTTCGACGATGTTGAATGATCGCAGATTCAGCACTATAGCGTTTTTTCGCCATCCATTGTCCTATAATGATCAGCATTATGTTAAATACGCCGCCCTTTAAAATTTTTGCCTTTTGTGCGGTGGCAAATGCGTGAGGGATAGAAGCGGATACCCCGCTGAAGCCCTTGTGCGGTGGGCTTTGTGGCGGAGTAGCAGCGAATAGCCCGACCCCAGCCCTGCACAAATGCATTTACTTATAACAATAACGCAGGGCTGGGGGCACGCCCAAATCTTACACAATGTGCGCCAAAATAAATTTAGTAGATAACGATAATTTGTAGCGTTGATGACAATACGTAGGGGTGGTGGGTGGGCTTGGTTTTGTTCCTGAGGGGCGCAGCCCCTCAGGAACAAAAATGGTGGGTAGTTGTTGCTAACGGTCGTACTTTTCCTTTAGCTCCAGCTTTTTTATTCGCGAACGGATGGCACCGTCGTTTCTCCCAAAAATTTCGGTTAACTCTTTTATGGTTTTGCCTTTGCAAAAAAGGAGTTCCAGTTTTTCGTCGGCTTCGGGTGTCCAGGGTTCGTAGGCGTTTGTGTGTTTTTGTTGTTTTTCGACTTTGGTGTAAGTATTACTTCCAGTCTCATTTGCTTCATTTTTTGAAATCCACTCATCTCGTATAACTTCAATTTTCAAACACAATAGAGTTAGACCGTAAGCTAGTTTCCATACGCGCAGGTGTTCTTGAAACGTTTCATTTTTTTCCGGATCGGGTAGGGTTTCGTTCCAAAGCGTTTCAAAATCATAATCAGCTAAGTTGTTCTTTATAAGCGCCTGCCTTGCATTTTCCGTTTTCCAGTTTAGCAGATGTTTAAATGTCAACTCATGTACAACTTCTGGAAAGCCATATTCAAATTCATATATTTTTTCAAGTTCACCGTTAAGTTCTTGGAATGAAAATGTTTCGTTAGAATGAGCAGCACTATTGCGAATTTTTCTTAGTGCCGTAAGCGCGTTATAAACTTTTTCATCAATTACTCTAAATGCAAAACACAGTTCGATCTTTCCTGAAAACGAACTTAATACTCCCGGATAGTTCAGTAGTTTCTCGGAGTATTTTTTTGTTTTTATGGGAAGGATACTAAGAATTAATTTTTCTAAATAGGTTTCAATTTTACTTGCTCCAATTAATATTGCCCCTCTTTCCGATTCATTTGTTAGTTTGTAGGCAAAATCAAAGTTCAACCCAGGATAATCTGAGTTCTTCATTTTTTCGATAATTAAAGCGGCGTGTGATGTCATGCAGTTTCAATGATAACAGATTCTTATAGGGAAGCTTTGGGAGGCAATGATTAAACCATTTTTTTATATGGTTCTTTCTCAATTATCGCAGCTTTAATTTTATCCCTTAAATAGTTTTTAAAGTCAATTTCACCATCAAGTATCTTAACAAATTCCTCCAAATCAAACATTACCATCAAGGCGTTTTTTATCAACGCTTCTTTAGCCGCGGTTAATCCAGATGCAGAGTATCCAGAAGCAGAAATGAAAATACCATGGGCATTGGCTCTGTGGTATATCCTTCCAAGGTGCGAAAAAATATCATCACTTCCTATCGAATCTTTCTTCCATTTCATTTCGACCAAAAAAATGTGATTATCAACCTCAATTATTCCATCTAATTGTTCAATTATCCCTTCTCCTGGCTCTCCCAGCCGTTTAAAGTCCTCTTTTATTAAGATCTCAAAAACTTTAAAATATCCATTTAAAACAGTTTCTAATGTTTTTCCTCTTTTCTGAGCGTTAGTTTCAGTAAAGAGAGAAAACAATTCACTTTTTATCTTACTTAATTGCTCTGTTCTTTTTTGAATTTCTTCTATCTTATTTTGATATTCTTTTCTTCTAAGATTTTGTTCATGTTCTCGTTCTTGTTTCATTCTTGTAAAAGAATCTTTAACATTGATCACTTTCTGAATTTCAGAAACAAGTCCTTTAGCCTTAAGTTGATCATTTTCCCAACAGGTAGAAAATGCTTCAAATTCGGTTATTCTTTTAAGCAATTCTCTTCTCTGCCTTAAATATTTATCGTTATTTTGATTTATTCTTTCAAGAATGATTCTACAAATTTCGTATTTAGATATTGCCTCTGGGTTTGAGTTAACTCTTGTTGTAACATCGCTGTAAAGTAATTCCTCAACACCTGCTCCATTAAAAAAGGTTAAAACAGATTTTTTCGATTTATTTAATAAAGGAATAGTCTGCACAACCAAATCGAATAAATCCGGCGGGTAATGGTATATATCGTTCATAAGAAAAAATCGTCGAGTTTTGTTAGCTAATACTTTCTGACTTAACTAAGATATGTGGTAATTTTAGTATGAATGTCTTTTAGACTCGCAAGGTAGGAAGCTACGGCATGAAAATGCACTTGAGAAACATTTGACATATCTAAAAATGCCGAATTCACCTCATTCGCCATATCATTTACCTCAATAGCATTGTAATCTTCAGGCATACTGTTATTCGAAATTTTGATTAATGGTTTTATAAATCGCTCAATAAGCTTCTGCCTGTCATTAAGACCATTTTCAGAGATAACTTCGCCGTCATTAAAAATACTTTCTCTTACCTCTGAATACTGTTTCATAAATAAGTCATCATTGGCGATTTTCCATTTTTTTACTCCATTTGCAATAGTAAAATCAAAACCACGTTGATTACATAATTCAAAATACTTTGTATAAAGTAATTTTCTATACGTGTAAAACTTATCTTCATGGAAATTATATTTTACCATGTAACTTCTGAATTCGTCTCGAAGAAACGTTCGAAAATCATTAATAACATATAGCCCCGACAGTAGCTTGTTAATAATTATGATCTTGTTAGTATTTTCTAAACCAACATCTTTATACAAATATTTCACATCAACATGATAAAGAAAGCCGGCATGAACACCCTGACTGAACTGTATTTTAAAATCCTTTTTTGTTTGATATTCTTCCAGCTTTTTAATCTGGTCTGTAATAGATTCCTTTAATTGCGATAAGTTGTTTTTAAAAAGACCAACTTCTGACGCTTGAATGTCATTGTCTTCATTTTGCTTGTCGCGTTTCTCTTTTGAATAAATTTTAGTAGCAATAAGAAAACCACCAATAATGCTTAAAATACTAATTAATGATGTAATAACTAATGAAAACCAGTCAAACCAACTTGGACCTGAGTCGCCAAATTCTCCAAATTGAAAAGAAAAAAGTGAATTCATAAATAAGTTATTTCATCTTTTCTAAAATCTCCTTCATCAGTTCCACTTTTTCATGCTCACTCGCAAGCAGACGCTCAAAGAGTTCCATCACTTTATCAATAGGATTAAAAGTGTAACTTAAGGAGCCTGAATTATTTGCAACTGAGCCCTCTTGAAAAGTATTTGAGATGATATTCACCGCCTGTTCCTCATCAAAATTCTGAAAAGCTTCTACAGGAATTTTTAACACGGCAGATATTTCGTGCAGCAGGGCAGGGTCGATGGTTTCTTTAGCTTCGAGGAGGGAAATTTTCTTTTGGTTCCAGTCGTCGCCAAGGTCGGCAGCCAGTGCATCTTGTTTAATGCCCAGCATTTCGCGGAAGCGTTTTACATTTCTGCCTTCGTGTATTTTATTGTTAGTCATAAGCAGTACGTTATACAGCAAATTTAATAATCTAATTTACTTAACTGATGAAGTTAGGTAAAATATCCTTTTACAGTTTCTGAAAAATCCACGCGGCGTTTTTTATATCCTTGGTTGTGGTGCTTGCTTTGTTGCAAATCAAAAACTTTGTAAAGCTATGAGCAAGGAAAATGATATTTGTGCAATGCGCACTTTAAAGGTGTATTATAAAATATTTTGGAGGGAAAAAGCTGCTTTGGTGCATTTGCCCGAAATACGGCTAATGGGCAAATGGTTGGCTGATTGTGGTTTCCGTCCCGGTCAGCATATTGAAGTGCTGCAGGCAAAAAACAAACTCATCATCACTCCGGCGTGGTTCGAACCGGATGGCGATGCGGATTAGTAAATAGTTTCTTGATGGCAGCCGGTTACTTTTTGCATCAAAGCAAAAAGTAACCACTATAACAACCCGCGCAGCGCCAGCCTGGAAAAATGCAAAAAGAAAGCCGGCGAAGCGGCGCACATTGCATTTTTTACAGGCAAGCGGAGCGACCATGTTTTTAAAAGAAGCGGGGCAAAAAAAGGCAAAAATTTTAAAGACATAAACAACGCCATAGCGAACATAGGTGCAGTAAAATTGGCGGCGTAAGTTTCAAGAAAACGCCGCAAAATTTTACAAGCCTATGGAGCTATACCATGCGGCTATTTAGGCTTTAGCCCGGAGCGCAGCGGAGACATAATGTCAAATTATAGGACAAAACGAAAACCCCGGCGCAGCCACCGCTTGGTCTATTTACCCGCAGGGCAAGCGACCTAAGGAGCGCGACATAATATGAATTATAGTGACAAACGAATAATCAGCCTCTCGCAGCGTTGGCTCGTTTTGTACTATAATTTATAGTAAGTTAACCTTTGGGGACACACTAACGCGAAGAAATATCCGAGAACCAAGTTTATGTAAAATAGGAGTGGGAGAGCGTACAAAGAACTACAATGTAAATATAACACTTTCTGTTTCTATCGCAACTGTTTTTAGTCTTTTTTTACTTCGTTAAATTGACTTTTTTATCGTTGCTCAATTGGTTAAGTGTTATCAAGTATGCGTAGACGTTAGCAATTTGCCACTGCGTGTATAGGCTGCCCCGGCTATCGCCGGGAGATTATTTTTCACTACGTTCAAAAGATTTTAGCCAGCTAGCGCTGGTCTTTTATTTCTGCTCATCGCCGCAGAGGCTATTTCTTTTGGCATTGCCCAAAAGAAACAAAAGGCTAGGTGTTTTAAATGTTGTATTTTAAATAACAAAATCATGCTATGGCGAAATATATATCACTATCTACAGAAGAAGCATCTTTATGTATCGAAAGGATGACAGCGCTTTTTGCGCCTTTCACGTTTGACTTTACCAAGCCTGAAAAAGCCACACCAGAAAATTATTTTTACTTATCTATTTTAACCGAACTTCTTATTTTAATGCGTGACCTAACACAAGATTTAGCACGCAAAGGGAAAAGAGTACCTATAAAACTTTCCAACGAAAGACTAAGTGAAAGATATCCCAAAATAAAGGACATCACCGATTTAGTAAACTACTTTAGAAATGTAGCCTGTCACAATGAAATTAAAACAAGAAGAAACTCAAAAGGAAAATTAATTCATTCTAATATTCATAGAAATTATCCAACGAGTGGAGAAATTACGTTAGAAGCAGCCGACTTTGAACTTTATATAAATTCTGACCTTGTTCCATTGTACAAATCAATCCTTAAACGGTATAAAACAATTACAGGATTTGCCAATAATACCAATTTTTTGCAAGCGATTAAAAACGCAGAAGCACAAGGCTACTTATAAAGTTCCCATAACTTTTTAGAAGCAACAATTTCAAATGATACTTCAAATGATTTTATTACTGATGGATACAAAGCAGGATATTTAATCTTGTTTAACGGCAATAAAAAACACCTTTCCTCTTTATCATCCTGATAAGCCAGAGCAATAAAAACAGGCTCTTTTAGCTCCTTATAGCGCTTATATTGCCAGTCTTTTGCCCACTGTATTTTACCGTGTAATAAGCTACTCCTAAACTTACATTCTACATAGAACTCTCTTTTATTAGACAGGTCCCTAAACTTAAAATCAGGAAGCAAAGAGCTTTCGACATATCTTTTATTATTCTCATGATAATCATGTGCTTTATGAATCAGATTATAATGCTTCGCTGGGAAAAAGACATTCTCAATGTCCCTTTCCCAGCTTTCACCATCCTTAAAGGTTGCAGGTTTACCAAGATCAGAGATGAACTTTCCAACAGTGTTTAAAATAGACATTTTAAAAAGATTTCCTGTTGTAACGAAAAAAGGGGACGGCTATTGCCAATCCCCTTGTAAGACATCAAAAATCTATTCAAAAAGCTTTAGCTGTACGATTTCCCTACCAAGCATTTTTTTTTGCTTTTTGGCTATCCTTAGCAACTTGCGGTTATCAACCGAATTGTTTTTGTTACATATATTCCGGGCTATCATAACCGTATAGCCCGGAGAGGGATTTAAATATGTTTTATGCATCGCGATTATTTTTATTGCTGTCAAAAAGCCACCAAAACAAAATAACCAACGGCACTAAAACAACCGTCAATAAAAGCGGAATATTATACAGTTTTGAAGCTCCGTAAATATCAATTGGGGGAGTACGTTTTAATTCGTCAACAAGATCGTGATCAGCACCAATCTTCGGTTTACACTCTACTTGATCATTAAAAATGTACACCTCCACATTATTATTAAGCGTCACCTTTTTATCTTCATCAAAGCAAACTAAAACAGATTGTTCGTCATACTCCTTTATTGACTTCACAACTTTCAACTTAGTTTGCTTTTTAGTGAGCAAAAACTTTTTGCCCGGCTTAAGGCAACAAGCAAAACTAGCAGTGAAATTTTCCGCAGAATATTTTATAGTCATGATAATCCAATTTTGGTTGAGGTATTTGTAAATCGTGCTGCACTTCGCTAATACCAATCTCTTTTAAATCCCTTTGTAATCGTTGGTATGTCGCACGCGGCAGAAACTGTTTTAAATCCTGAACATTCATAAAGTGGGAGAGGAGCGCAGTACTAAGCAGGCGCAAACGCCCCTGCGTTTGTTGCTGCTTGCTTGCCTTTCGTAATCTATTCTTTATATTCTCATCATCAAATTTTTTGGAAATGCGATCATTAATCTCAACAATATTCACCTGTCTTTGTACTTGATACTGTTTAACCTTATTCCAAAAAGTCTCATATAGAATTGAAAAAATAGTCTTATCAAAAGTCATAGTAAGAGATTCTTCTTTAATCTCTGCACTCAACAGCGGGTAATTCCAAGCACTTTTCATTAGGTATCGTTTGGAATGCTGAAAAAACTTTTCAGCAACTCTCTGCTGTCCAAAACTTACCATGTTATTAAAGTGTCTTGCTACTTGGTGACCAGCTATATTTTCATTCAATGCCTGCTTTTCGCTACTATACATATAGTGCTTTACCAAATAGTCAATCATGCTACTTCTAAAAGTCATTTCATAACGTAGCATATTATCTGCTATTCCCTGCAATTCTTCAAGCCTGTAATTCTTCGGATTTCTTTTCAACAACTCCTTTGCATCGTTCTTGGCAAACTCTGTTCCCTTGTGGTAAATCTTAAACGAGTAACGTCTAGTAACGTACATTATGGAGGTATCATAACTCCTAAACTTATTACTACTACTACGTGCAAATTTTACCAACAATTTATTTTGTTCAGCGAGATAAGCAAGAGCATCAGCTTTGCTTAAAAAAAACTGATTATAACATAAATCTATCCGATTTATTTCCACATCATCAAGCAAAGGCTTTTCATTAAGATTCAACTGTATAAAATCCTTAATGAACTTATACAACTCTGAATACATAATGCTTTCATCTTGGTTGAAAAGATTAATGAATTGCAGGACGTTTGTTCCAAACTCATATTTCGGGATACTGAAGTTAAACTCTAAGTAACCTTTTGTTGAATCCAATAAATAGCTAAGGTTATAATGGCTGCTGGCAATATAAGTACTACTGCGGTGCCTAAGACTAATAAAACGTTCGCTATCGTGGTAAACAAAGCCGTGATGAAAAGTATTTTCAACAATTTCGCCAGTATCCTCATGAACCAATGCTTCGGTGTACGTGTTTTTTTCTTTTGAAGGAACATAAAACTGTTCTTTTAAGAGTGGATAATTATTTATGTTATGAATGCGGATTACAATTGTGTCAATCATTCTTTACTTCTTTTTCAGGTTCATGTTTAAGTTTTTCCGGCGCATCAATATCAACAACATACCAAACAAAATTTCCATGTTCTTGCAGTCGTTGCAACGCCTTGTGCATTTTTGTTCGCGTGTGGTACACTACTACATGCCAATCGTAAACATCTACACGAACATTCTTTGGATGCTTTGACCTACTAATGCGCGACCAAACAGCCCACGCGCGAACTGTTTGCACTTCGTTTATAAATACCTCACCGTTTCGTCTCATCGTCTACACGTTTATATTGTACCGAATGATATTCTTGCCTTTTAATCGAATGCAGATTATTCACCGCCTTCAAATAATCCTGCTGATTCAATTTTCCCTGATTGAATTGCTTGTTAATGATATCCTGCAAACGATTAGACGCCTCACGAATATTACGAACAGCCTCTGCGCTCAATATGTAATAGTGACTTAATAAGTTCGACATGATGTAATTTTTAGAGTGAGTAAAAAGAAAAACCCGACATAGAAATGCCGGGATATCCCAAAGCTAGAAGGGTATTGGACTAAAGAAACGGGGGGCTACTTATGCAGCGAATAGGAGAGCTGCAATGCGGTATCATATTCATATTGCTTAAAACGGTTTCCGTCTATACTCTTTGTAATAAGCGCGCCTAACTTAAATAGCTGCGCGTCTCTCAAATCAGTCGGTAACGTCTTAATGTAATTCAGATAACAAATTATCCGCTCCTGATCGGTTCCGGAATTGCATTTATCAAACTCAACAAGTTTGTTAACTGCAAGACTTAAACCCACTCTAAGAGCAGTTTTTAATTTGTCGTCAAATTCACCTGGGATAATAGCCGTCAATATATCGACAGCGGGATTATCCAACGCAGCTTTAATTTTGCTGACAAAAGAAATTACTATAGTAGTATTTTCTATTAAAAATTTATCAACCTTCTTAAAGAAATCCTTTACTCTTGGAGTACACTTTTTGCAGAACGACATTAATAAATGTATTTGTATACTGATTCAACTACATGCTTTATAACATCCTTCCTTTTAGAAAGATTTAAAAAGAACTCTCGTTTCTTTTCCGGTGTTATATTATAAGTCTTAACACCGGAACGAAACCAAACTATTATCTTATAGTACCGCTGCAATTTTTGTTTCTTCAACATAAAAAATGAAAACCCATACGGGACTAAATAATAAATAATAATCACTCAATAGAGAATTTCATACTAGTAGTATTTTATTCTTCCATTCTTGAATGAACAAGCAAAAACTATTTTGTTTTTCCCGTTATAACAAGAAGCGCCCAAAAATGAATTTTTCTCTTTTAATGCCACGTATGAAATATATGCTTTCGCAGCTTTCACACTAGGAACTAACTTAGTGCCATACCCATAGGTATAGCGCAAGGTTATAGCGTATTTCATCTATACATATTTCGTGTAGACGGAATAGACTGGTATTTGATGCGAACCTTTTTGTAACCTGCACGTTTTAACGACCTAGCTACATTATTTGCACCCTGTCGGGTCAATAATAATGCATCTTGCCAACGCAACCCGTACATAAATCTACCAGCGTAATAAACGAATCCATGTCTTACCGTCTCATAAGAAACAACCCACTGCTTATTTTTAAAAGCATGAGAAAAGTAATTACTCATTTAAGGAGGTAATAACAGGCAACGAAAAAACCGACAATCATTATTGCCGATTCTGCCAGCACATTATTGGGACTGCTGGAATCTAAGAGCGAACCAAACCACTTTTTTAAAGCGGCTGTATAGTTCGCTAACGTATCACCGAAGTAATTGCTTTGCTTCAAATGGTGCGCATACTTTTCCGGGGTATTGATGTCCTTCCAGCCGGTTATAGCACCGCTCTTTATACGCCGTTTCCACCAGTTTACAACCTCCGTTGCACTGTCGTAAACAGTCGCATACTTTGCATAATAACCGCCCTCACTGGCAGGCGCTGCACTTCCCTGCATGGCTCCCGACTGTCCTACGTATTTATAACCAAACGCATTATTATTTGCTTTAAATACCGAACTAGTGAAGCCAGCACTTTCATGTTTTGCCTGTGCCAATAGGAGAGAAGCAACCTCTGTCGTCATGCCGCCATCAATACCCGCACTAAATACCTGATACTCTAAATCGGTCATACTATAGCGGTATTTGATTTTTAACCAAGAAAACATGACCCATTTCTAAATTAACAACACTGGTATCGAAAAGGGTAAATTGAACTTTCGTTTGATATTGGTACATAATGGTTACAGCGCCTGCATAATCTATGCTAGCAAAGGTTTTCACCATTGCAGCGCCTGTACTAATTGCACCGGGTACAGGCTCATAATCTGCCTGATTATACATGTACACTTGCGGCGTTATAGTACTGAATCCATAAGTACCGTTTGTTGCAGTAGCAGAGAATGTCAGCACCAAATCAGCACCGACTTTTGCCGCAACAAAACTGAACGGATAAGTATTCAACTGTATAACGCGATCTATAAATACTGCACCAGTAGCAGACCTTATAACCTGAACTCTTACACCCTCACTTATATCGTAAGCGAAATCAACCTGCAAGTAACCGGCACCATCAACACCTTTGGCTATTGTTATGCTATTGTACGGTTCCTTAACCGATGTAATAACAATCTTTACGATGTCATTAATCTTACCCCATGCAAACATGCAATTATACTTATCGAGCGGGTTTAAGTCTTGCTCATCAAACAGGAAGAAATCAAACCCATCAACAAGGGGAGGAGTAGAGGGCGGCTTAGGCTGCGAACCTTGCGTACTGGCATTTTCAATAGTGATCTTCCATCCTATAAACCGGATATTATTGTAATTAATCGCACCTTCCTTCACTCCTTTAAAAAGAAATGGGTAAGGCATCGCTGTATTACTAATAGTCGTACTAAATATACCGTCCGGATGATAAACAGCATGTGAAGAATGACCACCTTGAATAAAGCCATAATACAAAAGCCCAGGTTGAGAAACCAACGCATTATTTCCCAATGCTGCATCAGTTAATACTTGCCACGGAACAACATTATTAATCTTAACCGATGGCAACATCTGGCGAATTAATTCCTCAACATAAGACTGATCGAAAAACTCAAAATCTTTTACATCAGACTTCATTTAGAAATTTTTAAAGCTTTAAGAATTTCCCTTTTCACGTCCCGCGGCTGATCAATATTATTGATCGGGTTTTTTGTATCTGGCAACACATCATCCATATACCAAGCAATATGATCATACAAATTCCCTTTAGCATTATCCCAAACAAAACCCAACAAAGCGTTTTGTCTATTGTTTGCATTCCGTACACCGTATGCAACCATAATCGCCTTTAGATTACCATTAAAACCATCTGTAGCGTTGAAATAATCTAAGAGAATTGAACAAACTTCATATTGCGTCCTGATATATAAATTCTGTGACCAGAACCGAACGCTTAAAGGATTTACATGCGCTTCATTTATCAAAGCGAACAACTGGTTTGCCACTAACTGATGTTCATTTTTAACAGTAACTCCTTTTGCAGCAAGGTCTTTACTCATTCTATCAACCGCAGACTCTGAACCCTCAATGCTTTGGCTAGAACCGCTTTCCTCAACTCCTAACACACCACCAAGCGCACCAAGCAAGCCTCTACGTTTGATATACTGAAAAACAAACAACAAAGCCAGAATTGCAAGACCAAAGGGGATTAATGAAAAAAGGGCAGCTTTGCCGCCGCCCTTCCATTTTTTAATACTTACCAATTTATAACATTTGTTTTCTAAACCGCTGGAAGGCTTTAAACTCTTCAAACTCGTTTGCACCGTCTTCTTCATCTTCGTCACCATCTTCGGACATAGCTTTACCAGCCATTATTTCCTTCAGTTTAGGAACCAAGAAAATATAACTGGCTGCTAAAAGATAACGTATATACCACTGTTCCAAAAATTGAATGATCTTATGTTTCATCGTCAACGACACCACAGGCTTTTTGTTTTCAGCGTCTGGATTCTCGTTATTCCATTCAATATTTTTCTGGTTCTCCTGAATAATACGTTCGTAATCGTGTTTTATCTGCATATAGCTGTTTGCAGCTTCAAGCGATAACTCGTTATTACTTGTTTTGTCAACTGGAACGAAGCGTTCTATCAGCTTCTGAAAAAGCTCATAAATTCTCATAAAAAAGAAACTTTTAAAAATCTGTTTTAAAATGTCCGTAAGGAAAAATGAAGCTACCTAAAGAGCTTAACAACAACCATGACAACTACTCCTAATAATGCTATTCCCATAATACTGCTTGTTCCCGAAGGAGGGTCATTATCGTTACCGATACCAAGCCCAAAAGAGGTAGCATTTTTTGAATAATTGCCTTTCGAGCTACTGATTATATCAGCCGCTCCGCTTGTAACAGACGATATTATTTGCGACCAGCCGCTAGCATCCATTTTCATTTTCTTTGTAGTCTGGATAATAATTCTCTCTGTGAACCCAACGCCCGATTAATAAACGTAGAAGCATTTTTCTCCTGCGTTTTTTGTTCAATCGGACGGGCATTGGTAACATCGAGAATGCTACGAACAGGCGCAGTAGAAAGCGCACCCGTTGAAGAACTTCGCGTTTCCCTTAAATTACTGGTAGAAAATTGTGTATCTAAAGTGCTTGAAGTTGTTTGTACACTCTCGTTTCTCTTTTTCCAGTAAAAATAAAACGCAACCGCCGCTCCTAATAAAGCCAACATTTTAGGCATTCCGTTTTTTCGGTTTTTGGGACATAAATAAAAAAAGACCCAATAAACCAGCGCCTAACATCAAAAAGACATTAGCCGTTTTCTTTTTTTCAGCTTCATCGAATGCCGCTTTAGCTGTTTGCGCATCCTGTTTTTCCTTTTCAGTTAAAACATCGCCACCAGACTGTAACGCCTTATATTCGGTTGAAAGCCTCAAATCAGACAAACCGGAATTGTCTTTTATAGCAGCGCCGGCTGGATTAACTACATTAAGCAGTTTTTCACCAAAAGAACCGGCGCTTTTATTTGCTTTAATTATTGAAGGGAGCGGATTTACCACGTTCAGGAGCTTCTTAAAAAAACTCATTTTCTAAAGATTAAGTACAACGCTGCAATTAATGCTAATCCGTACATGAGCAAATTCTTTCGTTTCTTCTCATTTATAGCCACCTGTTCGGGAGTGACCAAAAGACCCGCTTCACTAAGCTCACTTAATTTCTTAGCGTCAATTTCTGCGTATATCTGTTCTTTCTTTGAAACTGCTTTTTTAACACCGGTAGTAACCGCAGAAACGCCCAAACCAATGAGCGTAGCGATCATTACCGGGAAGGGAGTTTCTGAAAGTTTTCTTTAATGTGCTTTTCCCTGCGGTTGACACCGGTAATAATTCCTTCCTGTGTTGCCTGTATGGTACGCCAAACAACCCAGTTTTCAGAACTGGCAACATTAGCAGTATTGAAAGATATATCCAACCTCACTTGTGCTAACTCAACACTATCAACTAAAAGGAAAGATTGAGGAAACCTGTTCAAACCGCGAAAAACATCCTGCCCGGCTAACGTAACCGGAAGTGTAGTACCTGTTCGCCATGCTGGCATAGCTGCGAACTGGTTTACCTGTGCAGCTACAAGCTGGTTAAAGCTCAAACCAATATCATAGCGGTCAGACGATAAGGCTAAGTTCGTAATAACCTCACTTTCCAGCGTATCCTTATCAAAATTCAATACCGCTATATCGGTAACACCGTCACCCGGGTTAAACGGTTGTTTAGAAGTTCCAGCATTAACTACTTCACACGTAGTTTTTGGAATACCTACTTCATAACCAACATCAGGGTTAGCGTAAAATTCCAAATAAGATGCTGATGAATCAATATTTGCAGTAAAGCTGCCAGAAGCCGCTAAACTCACCTCTGTAACCAATTCATCTCCCGGGTTAACACGAATAGGCGAACCAAAGAAAAGTTCAACAGGGCGAACCAAAACATTTTTAATACCGGCGGCAGGATATATTTTATCCAGACCGTTAAAAAATTCGTGCATTCCGTTTTTCAACGTGTTGAACGTACCAAGCAATAGCAGATTATCCTGCATAATAATGCTTGTAACACCGTTTCGTTTCAGCAAAACCTTAACGTTAGTATTTACCGGTTTCCAATCGTTAGTTACTAACTTATTGTTTGCCGCGGCTGCGGTCAAATATGCCAAAACGGTTACGCTTTTATAGGTGCCGCTTCTTAAAACATCCTGACGGCTTTCACCTGCTTTAACAATCATAAAATAATAGGAAAAAATATTGGGTTTAATGCGCTATTTAGTAGCGCTTGTAGTAGTAGAAGTAGTTGAACTAGTTTCCTTACTAAGCATGGACTTAATTTTGTCAATAAGTGGCTTCAGCTTGTCGCGAAATACATAAGCAGCTATTCCGGCAACGATAAGCAATACGGGGATTCCAAAAATTTTCTTCTTCATCCTTACTTTAATTTTAATTTCTCTTTAATTTCTGTCCAGTTTTTGTAAACATAGAAACCTATGAGGGCGATAAGCACTGTGCCGCCACTCAAACCAAAAATTAGTTTCCTTTTAAGAAACTGGTTTACGCCGCCCTTAGACCTTCTTCTTGATCTTCTTCTTTTCCTACCCGGAAAACGAAATTTTGAGAAGCGGCTACGTAATGAGCCGCCAAACCGGCGCAAACGTGTGAATCTTGCCATTTGTTTTGAATGGTTTTTTTTACGTGACATTAAAAAAAATCATAATCTCACTTTTGAGACATTATGACCAGTAGCCCGACAAACGGGAGATAGGCTAGTGATACAAGTTGGCGTATGTTATAGACACACGCCCTTTTTATCCTTCACTAGCAAGAAGCCATGCTAAGCGCCTAAGCAATTCATCAGCGGTAAGCTTATGTTCTAACCCGATTCTTGCTAACGCTAAGTGCGTATCATTGTCAATGTACAACACCATGCGTTCAGCTTTTTCTTTCGGTATTATGCTATAGCGTAATCCAAAGCCGGAAAGTTTTTTAAATGGGAACGGTTGACTATCGGCGCTTTTTTTCAGCGCCTCTGTAATAGGGCTCGTTTGCATAGTAGTTACGTTTAAAGGTTTATTTCTTCTTAAAACGATGTTCTATCCATTTCGTAAGCAACTGTGTCAACAGGGATATTACACCCGCTAAAATCAGCTTTAAAAGATCATTAGAAAACGGGCTGACTTGCAAGAGTGTAAACCCTGAAAGCCAGCCCGTGAAGAACTGATTTTTTGCCATTGGATTCTAATAAGAATCGTAAAAGCGCTCGTAGTCAGACAAAAAATAATTTGCTGCCCTTACGGCTTTCTTACGATCTGCGATGCGCTTTCTCATTACAGGTGCAATTTCCTTAAAGTTCGGACGCCATAAATTCGCCTCACTACGATCAATTGCAACCGTCTCGTGTGCCAGATGCGCACGCAGCAAATAGATAAGTTTTGCACGCTGCGCTCTGTTCAAAATTGTCATTTTTTTAGTCTCTGTTTTCATAAAATCATTCTAAAAAAGTAAAAAAATGAATAACGCTGTTGTAAGTGTCTTGTGATTTCCAACAGCCCAACAATGTCAAAGAACTTTTTTTGGGTAACGTAAACCGCTGATTTACAGCTACCTAATTTTAGTCTTTTGCTCATTCCTATAATTTATATTATGTTAAATAGAAGACTCTCGTAAAACTATCCTTCGCGCTACAACATCCTCAATAGTCGCTTCCGGTTGCTTGTCCCATTCATTTAGATTGACGAGTTACTCATCAAAATACCGACGTTTCTTCAAAGAGTTTCTATATAAACTCCCGGGGTTTTTCTATTCTAAATAAGCTTACACGGGTCGCTCATTAAAAACAGTAAACAGTACATTTGATGATAAAATAATTTTTCTTCTAGTTATTCTCCGGGAATATTTCTTGTAAACTTCCTTTACGTCCCCTATCTGTATTCAAGTCAATACATCATAGCATCATTATAATCTCATTTAAAACTGTTTTCATTTTATTGATTTAATACAAAAATTATTTTTTTATGAAAAAGACTTATTTGCTATACCTGTTGTGCTTTATTGTATGTGTTTCTGTCAATGTCAAGGCTCAAAACTGTCCGGGATACGATGTATTCCTCGTTGCCGGTCAATCAAACACTCATTATGGCTATCAATTAGATACCGCAAAAGATACGGTAGCTGCAAAGGTGTATGCTTTAAAGCGGTATGATGCAAAAGATTACAGGATTGAAAAAGCAGCCCCTGCTTTGGATTTCTGGACAAAAGCAATAGACAGAAATAGTTTTGCTATTACATTCGCCAATCTATATGCTAAAAATATGCTCGCCAATTCGGAAAGAAAAGTGCTTATCATTCCGGCTGCATACGCTGGTTCTTCTATTGCGTTCTGGGAAAAAGGCGCCAGTCTTTTCACAGATGCTATGAGCAGAACAAACTATGTGTTAGATAATATACCCGGAAGTAAAGTAGTTGCTATTTTGTGGCACCAGGGAGAAGCAAATGTTGGTTCCCCGGATTATCAGCAAACGTTGGATCAAATGATTTCCGATATGAGAAATGAGATTCATCAAAGCGATACTGCAAATCTGAAATTTATTTTGGGCGGTTTTGTTCCTTTCTGGGCAAATGCCGATTCTTCAAGGGCGGCAATTAACACCATCATCAAAAATACCCCTTCCCGTGTGCCTTTTACCGGTTTTGCCGACCCTACGGTTCCTTTTGTTATTACAAAACCGAACAATTATTTTGATGATATACATTTTGATTCAGACGGGCAGAGGGAAATGGGTAAAAGATATTACGAGGAATTTGTTAGCTTAAATAATAATGCCTCAGGCAGGAAAATAATGCCTGGAATGAATAGTAATACTGTTTTAATGCAAAATGCCGGAGTAAAATATTTTCCTAATCCTGCTTCCGGCATTGTAAATGTAATAGCGGAGGAAAACATCGTTGCTGTAGAAGTATATTCCACCTTATCAAAAGTTTTGGAGATTAAGCCTTCGGAATTGTCAAAAAAGCTGACTGTTGATTTAAATAAACAGCCGGCAGGCACCTATTTTGTAAATTGTCTCACAACAGATGGTAAGGTAAACAGATTTAAAATTTTGAGATTGTAGATGTTCGCAAAAAAAATTCAAGCTACAGCCTGTAACCGCATACGTCATGCGAAGTCTTCACTGTTGTACTAAATTTCTACAGCATGCTTGTTCGAAGCTTGTGTTTCGTCGGTCAGACGCCCCGGTATCTGCACCCATAGCTCAGCCGGGGCGTGCCGACCGAAACCGCTCCACACGCAACATCATTTTTATGCATTCCCCCCTGCTATGCGAAGTCTCCAGACTTCGTATACGCTATGTTCTTCCGGGACTTTGTCCCGGTTTTTATGAGCCCGCACAAAAAAAAAATTTCTCTAAAAACAAAAGTTATTCATTAGTTTACTAATTTTGTAGACTAATAACAGGAAAGTATTATTCTATTTTAATCGTAAACAATGAAAAGCGATCTGTTGGTTTGTGTTACTACTGATGATAAATATCTAAAGGGTTATTATTCCTCTCCTGACGATTGTTGCTGTTGTTGCTTTAAGTAAGTATTCCCACTGAATAAGAAAGCAACTGCTTTGTGGCAAACAAGGCAGAACAGATCTCTATTACCTCTTCTCAAATCAATTCATCAATATTACAATTATGAAACCTGCAATCAGGCAACTGCTTATTGTGCTGCTATGCCTACCTGTTTTTGGTATGTCGCAGCAAAACCAACCCGTTATCAACAGTGTGTTGGAAGGAAAAATATTCGATAAAAATACCGGCTCGGCGCTGGAAGGTGTAACGGTTGCCATTAAAGGCACTACCAATCAAACGCTCACCAACAGCAGCGGCAATTTTAAATTGTCTACCGGGCAAAAACTGCCCTTTACCCTTTCCGTGAGTTATGTAGGTTACCAGCCAACAGATGTGCAGGTAACACAATCGCCGGTGGAAATTGCATTGGTGCCTGCCGATCAAACACTGGCAGATGTGGTGGTGGTAGCCTATGGCACACAAAAGAAAATTACGCTTACCAATTCCGTTGCACAAATTGGTTCGGAAGAACTGACGCGTCGCCCGGTATCGAATATACAGCAGGCCATGCAGGGACAGTTACCCGGCGTAACGGTGCAGGATTTGGGCGGAGCGCCTGGTAAATCCAGCACCAACATAAGAGTACGCGGCATTACTACCTTTAATACCAATACCAGCTCCACCAGTGGTTTCGGCCTCAGCAAAAACGATGCGCTGGTAATTGTAGACGGCTCAGAACAAGCGCTTTCCGATATCAACCCCAACGACATCGCTTCCATTACAGTATTGAAAGATGCTGCCTCAACGGCGATCTACGGATCACGGGCTACCAATGGCGTAATACTGGTTACTACAAAAGCAGGTCGAAAAGGTCCTGCAAAAGTATATTACGACGGATATTATGCGTGGCAAAAAGCCATCAACGTTCCCGTGCAAATGGGACTGGAAGATTACATGCGCGAACAGCAGGCAGCATATACCAATGCCGGTCTGGCTTTGCCAGCACGCTTTACCGATTCAAGCATTGCCAACTGGGTAAACGCTACAGACAGGTTGCGCTATCCCCTGCCCAATACCTGGTTTACCACCATGTATCATACCGCGCCGCAAACCAGTCACTCGCTGGCGGTGAGTGGTGGCAATGAGCAGATCAGGTCACGAGTGAGCGTGAGGTATCAAAAGCAGGATGGCGTTATTAGAAACTTTACCAACGACATTGCGGAAATAAGGCTCAACACCGACTACAAAGCAGCGCGCAATCTTACCTTTAATGGCAATATCAATTACAGGTACAATGCTGCCAGCTTTCCAACCGTTGATCCAGTCAACAATTTCTTCCACGGCTCTTTGTGGGCGGTACCCAAATATCCCAACGGAACCTATGGTTTAAGCACACAGGGCAACAACCCATTGATGTTTGCCGAAATTGGCGGCAAAAGCAAAACCATCAACGATTATTTTACAGGCGCCTTCCAGGGTGAATGGCAGATCGTTCCTTTTTTGAGTGTGTCTTCCTTTTTGTCGGCACGTATTTACAATACCGCTGGCAAAGCTTTCACCAATGCCTATACCAACCGCGATTCCATTACAGGCATTGTAAAAACGGTAGCAAACAACTCACTTACCGAAACGCGCAATACGCTGAAAGAATATACCTGGAACAACCTGGTTACCTACCAGCAGCAATTTGGTGCGCACAGCATAAAGGTTTTGGGCGGCTATTCGCAGATATACAACCAGCAAACTTTTTTAACTGCGTACAGGGAAAGGTTTTATAACAACGACATTGAGTCAATAGGCCAGGGGGCTAACGATGCCACCAAAAGCAACAGCGGCTACGATGCAGTGTTTGCTTTGAGATCATACTTTGGAAGGATCAATTACGACTTTGCAGGAAAATATTTGCTGGAAGTAAACGGTCGTTACGACGGCTCCTCCAAGTTTACCGGCAACAAACAATATGGATTTTTCCCCTCGTTCTCTGCAGGTTGGGTGGTATCGGAAGAAAAATTCTGGAGCGGTTTAAAACCTGCCATCAGAGATTTGAAGCTGCGCGGCTCCTATGGTAAAACAGGTAACCAGTCGGTTGACCTTTACAGTTACTATGCGGCATTGTCGCTGGCTGGCTACACCTTCAATGGCGAAGCGGTAAACGGCTACCGGCAAACTACGCTTGCCAATAAGGAGCTGGGATGGGAATCGACCACGCAACTGGATATTGGTTTGGATGCAGGACTGCTGGACAGGAAATTGACACTAACGGTGGACTACTACCGCAAAGTAACCAACGACATTTTGCTGAACCTGGATATACCTGCTACGGTGGGTTTGATTGCTCCATTTCAAAATGCCGGCTCCGTTGAAAACAAGGGCTGGGAATTCAGCGCTAATTACAACGGCGCCAACAACAGCAACAGCTTTCAATATACTATCGGCGCCAACCTCAGCATCAACAACAACAAAGTGCTCGATTTGAAAGGCACTGGTCCATATATTACCGGCACCGACATCAACCCACGGTATATCATAGCCGAAGGATTGCCCATCAACACACTTTGGGGATATACTACCGACGGTCTGTTTCAAACGCAGGAAGAGATCACCGCCTATGGTGCTACTTACAGCACCAATACAAAGCCCGGGGATGTGAAATACATTGACAGGAATAAGGATGGTAAAATAGATGCGAACGATATGACGGTGATCGGCAATTCTTTTCCCAAATACATTTTTGGTTTGAACACCAATCTTTCTTACAAAAATTTTGACCTGAACATTTTATTCCAGGGCGCTGCAAAAGTAGATACACGGCTGGCTGGTGCATTGGCTGAAATGGGCAACCAGGAAGGCTTTACGCATGAAATTTACGCCAACAATTACTGGACACCCGAAAACAGGGATGCACGTTTCCCACGCCCCGTAAAATTCGACCTGAGCAACGTGGCTACTTCCGACAGGCTGGTGTATGATGGCAGCTATCTGCGGTTGAAAAACCTGCAACTCTCCTATACCCTACCTTCCGATTTGCTGAGAAACATCTTTCTTGAAAAAGCCAGGATCTATGTGTCGGGAACCAACCTGCTCACTTTTTCAAAACTCAACGAGTGGAATCTTGATCCAGAAACAGAATCCGGCAGGGCTGTTAACTACACGCAAACCGCCTTGTATACCATTGGCGTTAACCTTCAATTTTAATCTTCCAACATTATTATATGAAACAGTTTAAACTAACATACCTTTTGTTCTTCATTGGCCTGGGTATAACCTCCTGCAACAAAGACCTGCTGGATACCGCACCCAACGACAGGCTTTCTGAAGACCTGTTCTGGAAAACGCAAAGCGATGCCTTGCTGGCGCTTAATTCGCTTTACCGGGACCTGGATGGTACCAATATTTTTGCATGGGATGCATTGACAGACATAGGGCATGTAAACCAACCCTTTGCCGTTGACGCCTATATTGCAAACGGTACTTACGATGCCACCAGTTCAAAAATACTTACCGAATGGAGCAATGCTTACACAGGTATTGCAGCAGTCAATTATTTTCTTGAAAATGCAGACAAGATACCGGGTGATGCAGCTACCCTTACCCGTTATAAAGCCGAAGCGCGCTTTTTAAGAGCATATCAGTATGTGAAATTGACCACGCTTTACGGTGCCGTTCCACTAACTACCACAACACTTACCATAGAAGAGGCAAGAGCGCTTAACAAAGAAGACCTTTCTAAGCTGTACGATTTCATTAATGCTGAATTGGCCGAGATAGCGCCACAACTGCCTGCCAGTTATGCTGCTGCCGATAAAGGCAGGGTAACGCGCGGTGCTGCACTGGCCCTGAAAGCACGCGCCAATTTATATGCAGGCAGGTACAGCAATGCGGCCACTGATGCAAAAGCGGTGATTGATTTGAACGTATACAGTCTGTATCCGCAATATGCAAAACTCTTTACCTACGCGGCAGAAAACAACCAGGAAGTGATACTGGATAAACAGTTCATTGCTTCGTCCTATTCAAACAATGTGTTTAACCTGCTGGCTCCCTATAGTTTAAAAAGCAGTCAAAGTACGTATGTACCTACCAAGGCGCTGGCAGACCAGTTTCAAACTGCCGATGGTTTGGACATTACGGATCCATCAAGCGGTTACGATCCCAATCATCCGTATGAAAACAGGGATCCGCGGTTAGGCTTCTCCGTTTTCCTGGATGGCGATGCGCTGCCGGGCGGCACTGTTTTTCATCCGGCACCCAACAGCGGAACACCCGACGCCATTGGAAATACCTATATCGCCTCTACTACCGGTTTCAATGTAAAAAAATACATCAACAACGAAGACTTTGCTACTCCATCCAACAACGGCATCAACATCATCCTCATCAGGTATGCGGAAGTGTTGCTTACCTATGCAGAGGCAAAGATTGAAGCAAACGATATTGATGCATCGGTATACGATGCCATCAACGCGGTAAGAAACGGCAGGGACGATGTAAATCTTCCTTCCATCGCTACAGGTTTGTCGCAAGACGAATTGCGGGCAATCGTTCGTCGCGAACGGGTTTCCGAGCTGGCGTTTGAAGGACTGCACCTGGCAGATGTGCGCCGTTGGAAAACCGCTGCAACCGTTGTGCCCGGCGCAGTATATGGCATTACTTATGAAGATAACGGCGTATTTAAAACGGTGCAGGTGGCTGTAAACCGCGTGTTCAGCAATCCCAAACATTATTTGTGGCCCATTCCGCAAACCGAGATTGTGCAAAATCCTAATTTGAGTCAAAATCTGGATTGGTAGTTGGGAAAATGGGAGATGTAAGACAATGAATGGATCGTGAGACACGACGTGGAGCAGCTCCTTGCTGTGCGAGGCGCTCCTGACGGCAGTCAGAGACACTTCGTACAGCCGGTCAGATCGCCGCCACCCACAATACCCGTTCAGGCGGGCCGACCGGCTTTCCCATCGGCCCGCCCGAAGGGCGGTCTGATGGATGACGTTGACTTGAAATATGTATGTTGAAGAAAAATATGCAGCACCTCAGCTACAACATTTAATAAATCAGATAAAATGAAACTCCTGATGTTAAAAAAAATATTTGTTGCAGGCATCATTTCAATAGTGTTTGCAAGCGAATTAAGCGCACAGCAAAGACCGAATATCATTTTTGTATTGACCGATGATCTTGGCTATTCTGACCTCAGTACCTATGGCAACCCCATTATTCAAACACCTTTTCTTGATAGCCTGGCGAATGTGGGATTGAAAGCCACGAACTATGTAGTGACTACTCCTTCCTGCTCTCCTTCCAGGGCATCGCTGTTAACGGGGCGTTATGCATCCCGTTACAATATTCCTACCCCGTTAAGTCCGGGTTCTAAACTAGGCTTGCCCGACCAGGAAGTTACTTTAGCCGAAGTGTTGAAGCAGGCAGGATATAATACAGCCATGATCGGCAAATGGCACCTGGGCGATGATCAGCCCTTCCACCACCCTACTGCGCAAGGATTCGATTCTTACTACGGATTACTGTATAGCCACGATTATCGTTTTCCTTATGTAAAAACCGATACCACCATTAAGCTGTTCCGCAACCGACAGCCGGAGGTCATCAAACCCGAAGACTCCTCGCTCACGCCGCTGTATACACGCGAAGCGATTTCCATTATCGATAAACAAAGCAAAAACAAACCTTTCTTTTTATACCTGAGCTTTAACATGCCGCATTTACCTGTAGCGCTGGCGGCAAAAGCAGCTTCGCTTTCCGGCAGGCAGGAAGCGGGTCCACTAGGTGCAGTAGTGGAAGAAATGGACAGTTGCCTGGCCGTGATATGGAAAAAGCTGGAAGCAAAAAAACTGGCAGACAATACTATTTTTATTTTTTCGAGCGACAATGGTCCCTGGGCTGCCTACCCCGAGCGGATGTCTGCCGATGGGTTTACGGAGCGCTGGCATGTAGGCGCAGCCGGTATTTTCAGGGGATCGAAGGGCGAATCGTACGAAGGCGGTGTTAGAGTTCCTTTTATTTTGTATTGGAAAAACCACATCAAGCCTACCATTTTAACCAGCCCTATCAGCAACGTAGATGTGTTGCCAACGCTGGCACATTGGGCAAATGCAAAACTGCCGGTTAGCAGAACGCTTGACGGGCAGGATGTTGCTGATCTCCTAACGGGAAAAGCTAACCGTAAAGAATATGCGCATCGCCCTATTTATATAGTGAATTACGGCAAAGCGGAAGCCGTGCGTGCTGGTGCCTGGAAATACCGGGAAGGTCGTGTTACCGGCAAGCCGGAGGAAATAGTGAAAGAATTGTTCAATATCAATCACGACCCCAGCGAACGAGTAAATGTGATTGATCGTTATCCCGAAAAAGCAGCGGAGCTGAAAAAGTTGTTTGATGCATTTCCCGGTCTAAGTGAAAATTAACAAGCAAACATATTGTATGACAATTTCAAGGTTCTTTACCACGCTATTGACATTTGGGTTGATAGCCGTCACATCCTTGCAGGCAACCGCCCAGCAAAAAAAGCCCAATATTGTGTATATACTGGCAGATGATCTGGGCTATGGTGATATAGGTGTGATGGGACAGCAGAAAATTGAAACGCCTAATATTGATAAGCTGGCCTCCAACGGCATGTTGTTTAAAAATTATTACGCCTTCCCGGTTTGCGCACCTTCCCGCTATCTTTTTCTAACGGGCAAGCATTCAGGTAACGCCTTCATAAGAGGTAATGATGAGTGGACTGCCCGTGGCGATGTGTGGAACTTTAAAGAAATGGAAGCGAATCCATACCTTGAGGGACAGTTGCCTATCCCCGACTCTACCGTTACGCTTTCTAAGCAACTGAAAAAAGCAGGCTATACCACGGCTGTTATTGGCAAATGGGGACTGGGAGCGCCTTTTACGGCGGGAGCACCCAACAACCAGGGCTTCGACTATTTTTACGGCTACAATTGTCAGCGGCTGGCGCATACGTATTATCCGGCGCACCTTTGGGAAAACAATTTCAGGATACCGTTGCGTAATAAAGTACAACCCGCGCATGTAAAATTCCCGGCAGGGGAAGACTCGCTGAACGAAGCTAACTATACAGCCTACACGCAAACAGATTATGCGCCGGATCTGATGATCGATGCTGCCCTGCGTTTCATCAACAAAAATAAAAATGCACCTTTCTTTTTATTTTATACTACTACCATTCCGCATGTATCGTTGCAGGCACCGCAAAAATGGATTGATTATTATCATAAAAAGTTTGGTGACGAGCCGCCTTATACCGGTGGAAATTATTCGCCCAGCAGGTATCCTCATGCCACCTATGCGGCGATGATCTCCGCGCTGGATGAACAAGTAGGTCAAATAATAGCCGAGCTGAAAAAACTGAATCTTTACGATAACACGATTGTTGTGTTTACAAGCGATAACGGGCCGGCCAGCAACGGCGGTTCTGACCCCGAGTGGTTCAACAGCGCAGGTCCTTATAAAGCCGGGAAAGGTTACGGCAAGGGTACAGTATATGAAGGCGGCATTCGCGTACCTTTTATTATACAATGGCCGTCCAAAATTAAAGCAGGCCTTACAACAGAACATATGGCAGCTAACTGGGACTTCTTTCCTACCATATGCAATATTGCAGGTATTGCGGTTCCTGGTAACATCGATGGCATCAGCTACCAGCCTGTACTGTCGGGCAAAGAAAATGCCCAGCAAAAGCACGAGTATCTTTATTGGGAATTTCCTGAATCGGGCGGGCAACAGGCTGTGAGATGGAAGGAATGGAAAGGCGTTCGCAAAAATATACGCAAGGGCGCATTGGAACTGGAACTGTACAATCTTTCTACCGATCCTACAGAAAAGAACAATGTGGCGCGGCAGCATCCCGAAGTAATTAAGGAAATAGAAAAGATCATGAAACAGGCGCACTCCACTCCTGCTGTTGCGTCTTTCTTATTACCGGCACTGGAGCGATAGTTGATATGCCGCTGCGGTTGAAGTGAACCGAGAGACGCAGTCCCGATGAACATAGGGAGTACGAAGTCCAAAGGCTTCGTACAGCATTAGATAATGAGCCGCAGATTCGCAGATCATCTGCAAATCTGCGGCAAAAAATGAGTTTTCACTAACTAAACGATGTTGAGTTTTAATCCATCCTACATCCGCATCAATACAGTACCTGACACTGATCGCAGAAGAAAGTCCTTCGTTTGGTAATACCGCAGTATTTTTTTGTAATGCTGTTGTTGCAGCGTGGACATGTTTTTTTCGTATGCACCAGCCAGTGTTTTTTCAGCACATATTCGCGCTTCCATTTTAAAAAGTCGAAACTGTAATTGCGCGCCTCCGCAATAAGCCGGTTAAGGGAACGGGCAGGCAAATTTTTCACCAGCGTTTCGGGGTGCACCCTGATCCTGTAAAGCACTTCGTTTTTGATGATATTACCCACGCCGGAAAAAACCTGCTGGTCGAGCAGTGCATCACATACCAATGCATCCGGTTCTGATTTCAATTTTTTCTTTGCCTTGTCGGCGTTCCACGAATCGTCTAACACATCCGCCTCCCAATCGTAGTTGAGTAATTCCTCTGGCGGCAACACTCTTGCAGAACAAGTGTAAAAGAATATACTTCCGATCGGCGTTTGTATTTTAAGTCTTAACCGGGATGAAGGTTTGGTTTGCTCATAAATGCTGTGCGACCCAAACATCAAAAAATGAATGCGTGCAACAACGTTTTCTGTGTCTATCAGCAATACTTTGCCCCAGGTATGTAGGTCTACAATGTGGTTAGAGAGCAACAGGTCTATCGGAGCGCTGGCGTTTCCCTCTACCCCCATTATCGGTTGCCCGATAAATGGCAACAGTTGCTCCCTGGCTATTACGAGTGATGGTCCTTCGGGCATTGTACGTTGTTTAAATAATCTTCCTTTACTGCAAAGCAACAAATGATCCAAAGTCTCTTTTCAATACAAGCCAAGCCTTGTCAGGGAAAACCCTGATTTCTGTTTGCACCTGCAACATGGCACAGTTTTTTTTGCCGTTTTAGCAGAACCATAAAAACTATTTATCATGGCAAACACAAAAAAAAATTCTAAAAAAGCATCGTATGAGGGTGCCGCAAAGGGCAACACAGAATTGGAAAAATATTTTGTTGATTCGCTAAAGGATATTTACTGGGCTGAAAAGCATTTGACAAAGGCATTGCCTAAAATGGCGAAAGCTGCTACTACCGAAGAACTGAAAGCGGCTATAGAAGAGCATTTTGCACAAACCGAGGAACATGTAGCGCGGCTGGAGCAAGTGTTTGAAATTTTTGGACAAACTGCCAGAGGCAAAAAATGCGAAGCAATGGAAGGACTGGTTAAAGAAGGCGAAACGGTAATTGAAGAAACCGAGGACGGAACTTTTACCAGGGACGTAGGTATTATTATGGCTGCGCAAAAGGTGGAGCATTATGAAATAGCTACCTATGGCGGTTTGGTAACGTTGGCAAAAGTGCTGGGACAAAATGATGCAGCAAAGATTTTGGCAACAACACTGGAAGAAGAAAAACAAACTGACCTGGGACTTACCGAAATTGCGGAAAACAGCATCAATTGGGAAGCTGAAATGGAAACCGAGTAATTCTTTTTTTATGTAGCCGGGTATTAGCCCGGCTTTTTCATTTTTTAATTATGGCAAAACATACCGTTTCTACACCAGGAAAATTACAGAAAATATTTTGCAGCATTTCTTCCTGGGTCACCCATAAGGCCGGAAGTCCGGGCGCATTTATACTTGCCGCTTCCATGATCATCATCTGGGGCATTTGTGGGCCTATATTCAAATTTTCGGATACCTGGCAACTGGTGATCAACACATCCACTACTATTATTACATTTCTCATGGTGTTTATTATACAGCAATCGCAGAATAAAGACACCGCTGCTATTCACCTGAAGTTAAACGAACTGATAGCAAGTGCCGAAAACGCCAGCAATCGCCTGGTGGATAGCGAAGATTTAACGGAAGAAGAATTGAAGATGCTGAAAAAGTTCTACATAGAATTGTCTGACAAAGCAGAAAAGGAAAATGATCTTTTCAGTTCTCATTCACTCGATGAAGCGAAGGACAATCATATAGCAAAAACGCATAAGTATAAAAGCGAGCATTCCAAAACTGCCAGGAACAACAAAGCAAAATGAGTTGCGCGGGGCAGTTGCCTGGCACAACGGTAAAGCGTTGCAGGTTTAACGGGCAGCCTCTATATTACATTAAAGCCCGGATGTGATGTTGCGATGCAGGAATAATGCGACGAATGGGTTATTCAACCCATATTTCATCAATAAAAAACCAGCAGGGATGTCCTACACCATAGTGCCAGTGCGGGCAGGTTTTTACACCGGTAACTTCTATTTTAATGTAACGCGCTTTAACCGGCGTATTGCTTTTATGGCCGAGATCTACAAATTTTACCTGTGGATTTCTGTCTTCGGGATTGTTGACTGATTGCAGCATTTTGTAATCGGTGCCGTTAGACGATACAGAATAAGTAACATTAGCGGGTGCTAAGATCCATGCGCCTAACTGGTGCAAAAAATCTGTGTGTATGCCGGTGAACTCTTTATCGCTGCCCAGGTCAAGCACCAATCCTGCATCTATGCCTTTCCAACCTACCCATCCTTCGGCAAACGTCATTCCGCCATACAACCCGTCTGTAAGTTCTTTTTCCATGCCAGCATATTTTTCGCTGGGTTGTGTCAGCAGCTTTACAGCCGCAACTGGTATATTTTTTTTGCCCGAGGGCAGATACCGTGTTTTATACAGTGCACAATAATCAAGCGGACTATTTTTTCTTTCGTTCAAAGTAGGCACATCAAATAGTTTCACTCTTTCTTCAAACAAGTCCAGCTTTTGGTTGATATCATCCACCTGCATGTTTTTCTCTGTGCGGGCAATGTCCAGTTCGGAATATTGCAGCGGCAGGCGCGTGCGCCATATCCTTTTCAGCAAAACCGGGTTGGCTTTAACCGCGGCTTCAGCCTGGTTGAATAAGTGATTGTAACGACGCATCAACGCTGGCTTTAACATGCCCGTTTTATGCGATACCGGGGAATCGTATATCCATAACCGTTTGCCACTGCCCAGCAGTGCACCTTCCATCAGTTTAATGTATTGGTACAAATAAGGAGCGGCTGCACCGTAGTATCCCTTCAGGAAAGTTTGTATAAGAGAATCTTCATCCTGGTTTACATTCCACATCAGTTTAGATGCCAGCCATGTTCTCAATTCGGCAAAGTCACCACCACGGCTACCCGCTATCTGAGAAAAATGCATGGTGGTATGGTTGTTGCGAAACAAACGCATATTGTCGCCCAGTATATGGAAGTTCGGGAATGGCGTAAGATAATTGTCGAAGTTGATGCCATAGTCCCATACAAATATATTTTGGGTGATGGCGCTCCATCCTTCCAGCGCTTCTAAAAATTCTCTCCCCGAAGCATTTTCTGTTAAGGAAACTTCCCTGTCGCAATCGATGCTGCACAGCATCACATTTACGTTTCTGGCAGGCTTTACATGCTGCGGAGGTTTCATGGAATAGAGGTAAGCCAAGGTCGAAATTTCTTTGTCGGGAAAACGCTCAGCCAGTTTGTTCATAAAACGGATGAGGCTGCCGGAGTGAGCGCCCTCCTGCTCATCAATAGCTTTGCATTGATCGCATTGACAAAAAGTAAAGTTGCCATCATTCTGACTTACAGAAATGATATGCTTACCAGGGTCGGTTTTAAAGATGGAATCCAGTCGCCGGCTTACAATTTCCAACACTTCGGGATTGGACAGACACCACTGGCTTGCCTTGCCGGGATGTCGCTTTCCATTAAAATAGGAATAGTACTCCGGATGCGCCTCGCCATATATTTCCGATGGCAGCAGTTTGTCGAACGTATGCACCCACAACCCGCCAACAAACAACTCCGAAGGCGTTTTTAACCGCATCCAGTCGCGGTAAAGCGTATCTGTTGCCATAGCGTAATGTTGACTTTGCCTGTACCTGAACGATGGTATTTCGGTAATATCAACTGCCGGTATTTGCAAAGCAGACATTGATGGCAAACTGTACTCCTGTTCGCCCCAATAAGCAACGCCGCAATAACGCTCAAGCAAACTTTCCACCGCGTATATTGCTCCCCTCCCACTGCCGCTCACAATTTGCAGCGTATGATTTTTACTAACGATGTGAAATCCATCTTCAGTCAAATTATTTTTCTGCAGGTTTTTATTCAATCCCTCATTACCAATAATAACGTCATTGTTTTGTGCCTGATTTGTTTTTTGAACAGGCAGCCTGGCTTTTGTAATTCTTTCTACAAAATCCTGCAGCAAACGTGCAGCCCGGGCATCAATACTATCGTTGGAGCTTAGGATAATTCTGCCGGAAGGCTTGCCATTTTTTACCAGTGTTACCTGCGCGGATGCTACAAAATGAATGCAAAACACAGATAAGAGCAGGGCTACAAGATGTTTCATATAAAGCAAAGTGTGGATTGAACGATAAAAGTAAAGATACAACTCCAATGTTCAGGTTGGATGATGACACACGATTGATCAAAGAAGAGAGAATGAATGATTTAAAATAACGCCAGTTGTGTTGGCTGGTGTGGCTTTACTGCATTGCCAAATACCGTTCTGCCATTGTATTTCCACGACGATGCCCGTTCTACCTCGATCAGCTCTTCTACATTTTTTGTAGGGGTGAAATCTTCTTCGGCTTTTTGGGCAGTATGATGCAATCGCTTTATAGCATCCATTTTTTCGGTTAAGCCAAGTTTAGATTTATCAATGGCCTGCGTAAGCGTTTCAATAGTAAGATCGTATACTTTTAACGGCACGGGAAAAGGATGCCCATCTTTGCCGCCATGGGCAAAAGCAAAACGGGCAGGATCTTCAAAACGTGACGGATGACCATGAATGACTTCACTTACCAGCGTAAGACTTTGCAACGTTCTGGGGCCTACGCCTTCCTGCAACAGCAATGCTTCAAAATCAGCAGGTGGTTGATCGTATGCGGTCCACAGCGCCGCCCCCAGCCTTTTCAGGTTTACATCGGCATTGGTTATATGATGGTGATGTGGCAACACAAGCTTTCTGAACGTGAGCAAGGTTTGTTCTGGAGATGCTGCAGTCAATTTAACAATATCGTTTTTTATTGGCGATGCCAGGGGATCGGTAAGGTTGAGAATGATGCCCTGGTTGGCACCGCAGATGGCTGTATGCGGCGCTTCGGTAAAAGATCGTATTTGTTCGGAATGCCAGTGGTACCTGCGGGCAGTGCCGTTAGTGTTGTGCATACCCTGCTGTATAACCGCCCACTGCCCTTGTTCTGTAACTATAAAATGATGAAGATAAAGCTGGAAGCCGTCCTGGATAGCCGTATTGTCCACCTTGGCAGTGAGTTTACTTTGCCGCATCAGTTCATTCGCATTCAAGCCTGTAACATCGCCTACTTTTAAAAGTTCACCAGGCGTATTGGTAGATGCTTTGCCTTTGCCTCCGCAAATATAAATGCCCAACGATTTGGAGTGAGGATTGATGGCCCGTTTTAAGGCTCCAAGCACAGAAGTGGTAATGCCCGACGAATGCCAGTCCATACCCATTACTGCACCCAGGCATTGAAACCAGCAGGGATCGGCCATTCTGCGCAGCCACTCTTCTTTGCCGTAGTAACCGACAATAGATTCTGTGATGGCAAGCCCCAGCTTCGCCATCCTGTCTGCAAGCCATTTAGGAACTGTTCCGTTGTGCAACGGCAAATCTGCTGATCCTGAAAATTTCATTAGAGTATTCTCGCTGTCTGTTAGCAAAGCTAACAAAATTAGTATTCACGCGCTAATCTTTATAGCATCGCCTTTTACAACACATTTTCTGCAAGCTATCTGTAAATGCAGTTCAGAAAAATATTCCCAATGCGTATAAAATACATTGGGCAGAAGAATCGTTTTATTTCTACGAAAAAGCTTACCGTATGCAAAACACACCTATATCTGTTTCGAAAACGGAACAAACAGAAAAAACACTTTCTGAGCTGGAAACCCAGAAAAAGCTGCTGGAACTGGAAAAACTTCGCGTGGAGATAAAAGATCAAACGCGCAATCCTTTCTCAAAATTTTCCACCTACCCTCCCCTCATGACTTTTCTTATTGCTGTAATTGGAGGCTACGCTACATTCAGCTCGGGTTTTTTGAATCATCAACGATTGCAACTGCAAACCAAGGCGGTACAAACCCAAAAGAAAAACCTGGAATTTGACAAGCAACGGCTGGCAGAAGATACCATGAGTCTTAGCAGGGACGTGTTGCAACTGTCTCAAAGCCGCAAAAAGCTTGTGGAAGACACCACAAAACTGCACCGGGAATTTGAAAAACTGCGGAGTTCTTTTGAACAAAAGCAAAAAATGCTGCTGCAAAAGAATCGAACGCGGTCTGCTTTAAAATCAGAGATACTTGACTTTACATCGCGTGTAAAAAAGGAGTATACCGACGCAGAAAACAAAGACAAGCTGGTGCGGCAGACTTACGAGAAGGAACAAAAAAAGCTGGACAACCTGCGCAACGAGAGTGCGGCTTACAACCAAAAAATGGATTCGCTGTCGAATATTTATGTGTTGAATGCGCCGGCGTACAAAGAGGGAGTTACCAACCAGTTCGACATCATAGATTTTGCAACAGCAAAATTTTACCGCGAACAATTGATGGCGGAATTACCTGCAGCCGATCATCAACAGTTTGAACAATTGTATCAATCTCCACCCAAAACGGAGCAACTGGTAAAAGCAGTACTGGACAACCTGGAAACGCTGGCTAAAGAACTGTAGCAGTTTCATAACCGCCCGGATGATTAATACAGAACTACGGCCCGGACTCGAACTTATCGCGCACCGTTTGCGGGGGTTGATAAATTATCAATTAATACTTACCTTCGCGCTCCCGCTCAAAAAACCAGGAGAGGTGCCAGAGTGGTTGAATGGGACGGTCTCGAAAACCGTTGTATGGGCAACTGTACCGAGGGTTCGAATCCCCCCCTCTCCGCCGGAAGGGGCTTTATCATAAAGCCCTTCTTTTTTTCAAATATTAATAACCTTTTCTTCCTCACTAGCAGATGGTATGTGATAAAATTTTAAGCATGGCAGGTGTTCGATAGATGCCATTTTTATAGTACAAATTGTTGTCGAACACCATTGACATCCTTGGTGAAAATACTGCTGAACAAAATGTGGTCCTGCCGGATGTATTTACCATACCGGATGACAAGCTGCTGCTGATTGCAGGTGCTGAAATTAAGAAATACAGACCTGGTGAAAGCAAGGCTGGTGAAGGATATGAAGTTGAAGGTTAAATAATGACGATTTCAGATTAACCGACGTTGAATTTCAAGCCAAATCATCTAGTCAACTTCAATTGCAGTCCATAGGCTAACAGGCGGGCAGATCGGCTGATGTTCATTGCTCCGCGTGCCTCCGTGTTATTCACGTTATTGGGGGCATACTTTACCAGCGATGCATTTTGCCAGTTGCCATTGCGCATATTGGTGAGCCCATAGTCAAGGAACAAACCGCCGTATAGCCGCAATTTATTGGTGAGCCTTAAGCTGACTCCTGTTGCACCGCTCAGTGCAATACCGGGATTAAGCAAAGGAGTAGTGTTGCTTTTCCAGTTTTGTATGGTTCCAAAACCGTGTTGCTCCATGTTCTTTACTTCAATGTTGTAATCGGGATAGTAGCCGGAAACTGTTAGTTCGTCTGCGGAGGCCTGCAAGCGGGCTTTTACAGGCAGTACAAAACGAAAGCCTCCGTTCGCATACCATTGTACGTGGCCCGTGGTATGATATTGCAGCTTTACCGGAATACCAATAGCAAAAAAGCGTTGACTTTCCCTGTACCCTTTTGTAGTTACATTGTATTGAAAGGCGGAACCGGTTTCATCTACCTGGTAAGAAGAAAATACGGCTCCGTCTTTTAAAGTGGCATTGGTGCGGAACAGTTCACCCGATAGTCCGGTAAGCAATTGCCAGCGATCATTCAACGCATAGGCATAGCCTATACCTATCCCCCCACCTATTTGGGGACGGCTTTCACTATTTTCCAACTTGTATTGCAAGCCTTGCATACCCGCCTTTGCTTCCAGGCTGAGTTGTACCTGCGCCGTAGCGCAGGATACAACCAGTAACACATTCAAAGAGATTATTGTTGCGATCTTCATTGTTTTAATTTTACGTTTCGTTTAAATTATCTGTATAATTTGCTTCACTTAACTCATCTATCCTGCCCAATCAGCTACCTCACCAGCACATTTACGGTTTCTTTTTGACCGTTGCCCAGGGTAAGCGTTATAATAAATATTCCGCTGGTTGCAGGCATACGTACCCAGTTTGAAAGCTGCACATTGGTAACCTGTTGCAGCATATTGCCGCTGGTATTGGTAATGGTTAACCTGGCGCCCTGCAATTGTGCAGAGGTGTAATTGCAGCTAACCGTAGCCAGGGTGCCCCGCATTACCGGGTTGGGGTAAACTTTCAGCCTCCTTGTTTCAACCTCGCTGCCGGTAAGCACCAGTGGGCAGGTTTCTGTTTTGTTGCCGCCAGCATCGGTAGCCACTACATAGTAAGTGCCATTTAGCGGAGCGTTTTCGCTGTAATAAGGTTGGGTAGCACCGTTCACTGCCGTGCCGTTTTTATACCACTGCCATTGAACAAAGCGGCTGTTTTCATTTACAAAATACAGGGCATCGCTAAAGTGTTGTTTTATTAAGTTTTCAGACACATAGGTAAAGAGATTAACAACGGCTGTAGCGGCTTCATAATTAGCATCGCCCGGCTGCGTGGCGGTAATGCTGCTGCTTCCCGGCGCTACCGGTGTAAGCGTGCTGCCGCTGATGGTAGCTACCGAAGGGTTGGCCGAAGTATAGTTCACGGGCAAACCGCTGCCCGAAGTGGCCGTTAATTGTATGACCGTTCCACCACCACAACCTGCTACCAGTTGCTGGCTCCAGCTAATGGTTTGCGGTGCTTTGGTAATGGTGAATGTATTGCCGGTATAAGTGATGGTGTAATTGTTGCCTGCGCTCAGCGTGTTTTGCGTTATAGCATACTCGCCTGCATCTTCGCCTGCTGCACGATTGAGCGTGCCTGTTATCATGCTTTCGTTGTCATTGTTCTTCCAGCCTGTTGCGGTATAGGTAAGGATTGGATCAGCTTCGCCATATACCTTGCTCCTGGCATCGGCAGTCACTGTAAGCGTAGCTTTCCCTACTGTGAGCGTGGCATTGGCACTTCCCGCCTCGTAAGAAGAACCGGCAGCCTGTGAAGCGGTTAGGGTTGCTGTTCCTGCTGCCACAACCCGTACATACCATTTATTGTCGGTTGCATTTTTTGCTACCGTAGCCACAGCCGTATTGCTGCTGCTAAAGCTGATAGGTTCGGGCGAACTGGAAGTGGCTGTTATTTCATAGGCTGCATCGCCATAGGTTTTGTTAGCAGGCGGGTTAAAACTAATGGTAGTCTGTCCAATGCCCTCGCCACTGATGGCAAAATCATACACTGCTTCATCGGCATCGCTGCTGTTGATGGTAACGGTAGCACTGCGTGCACCCGCCACCGATGGATCGAATGCCACCTGTAATGTAGCTGAGCCGCCAGCAAGGATGGTATCGGGCACCGCAAATGCCGTGCTGTAGTCGTCTTTCGCATCGCCGGTAATGGTAACCGAAGAAATAAACAGCGTATCGGTGCCGGTATTCTGGATGGTATATGTTTTTGTAATGCTGCCCGATGTTATGTTTTGTGGACCGAAGTCGGTAGAATCAGTGGCAGCAGGTGTGTTATCACCATCGGCAATGTCAACGCTGTTACCTTGTATATTTATTTCTGCAAACCCGCGCCATTCATAGGCGCCCATGTCTATGGTAGTCTTGAAAATGCGCGGATTGCCGGCCAGATCGTTTGTAGCATTGGAGGTATACAGACTATTGTTTCCCCTGTTTATTCCGGGGCTCCCCGGTCGTAGCGTATAATCGCCGGCAGCGGGGGCGTTGAAAATATCTCCGGCTGTGTAGCCAATAGTGTCAAGGTTACCGCCATTGTTACCACTGCTCAGGGAGGTTAATCCTGCCAGCATGCTGTATTGAATATCGTACCCGCTACCTGAAACACCATCAATCAAAATGGAATTATACAGTTTAACCATACCTCCTTCCTGGTACATGTCTTTCCCTGCTGCCCGGGGGGCATCGTTGGCAACAAAGCTTGAGTTGATGATGATGGGCGACGCATCGGCCATATTGTATATGGCACCACCTGATCCGGAAAGCGAAATATTACCGACAAAAAGGGTATTGATCATTTTGGGGGCGGAGCCATTATTGTATATACCCCCTCCATCGTTAGCGGCTGTATCATTTACAAAAGAGGAATTCGTAACAACCGGGTTGGAATTATTGCGATTATACAGGCCTCCTCCGTAGCGCGCCCTGTTGGCAGTAAAGTCACAACCAGTAATGGCAGGTAAAGCATTGTTAGTGTTCGCAATGCCGCCCCCGTTACTGGCGCTATTACCGGCAAATCGGCTATTGGTTACAATCGGAGAAGCGTTGCTGTTGTAGATGGCGCCACCTTCGCGCGTTGCCCTGTTGCCGGTAAAAGAACAACTGTCGATGACCGGCTTTGCCATGTTATCGTTGGCGATAGCACCGCCTGCACCGCCGCCCAGGCCAAAACTCGCTTTGTTATCGGTAAAATAGCAGTTGATAATGAATGGAGAGGCGTTTGAGTTGTAGATGCGCGGCTCCCAGCGCCACATTAGCTCCACCGGTAATGGTAAATCCATCCAGTCTGTCAGCAGGAGTAAGCCCGTTATTATTATTATACATTACCCGGCTTCCATTGCCTTTTAAAAAGCTGGTATCGGTACCGCTAAGGTTACGTTGGCTCAATGCTGTTTCCGTACCGGCAAAATGTCCGTAAATATCCACGCCTTTTACCAGGCTGAAGCTTTGCCCGCTGGCCGGCTGGTAGGTACCTTTGGCTACCCATATCTGCTGAATGGCGGTACTGTTGCGGGCAGCATCCAGCGCTTCGCCAAAGCTACCCAAAGCATTGTTCCAGCTATCGCCGCCGCCGGTAGCACCCTGTTTTACATAAAGCACCCCGTTTACATCGGCAGCAATGCCTTTTCCTGTAATGGCAAAGTCATACACTGCTTCATCCGCATCGTTGCTGTTAATGGTAACGGTAGCATTGCGTGCACCTGCCACCGATGGATCGAATAATACCTGCAGGCTGGACGAGCCGCCAGCCAGGATGGTATCTGGCGTGATAAAGCTGGTGCTATAATCACGGCCTGCCATGCCGCTGATGGTAACCGAAAATACAAACAACGTATCGGTTCCGGTATTTTGGATCGTGTATGTTTTTGTAATACTGCCGGATGTAACACTTTGTGAGCCGAAGTCGGTGAAGTCTGCTGTTGAAGGCGTAGCATCACCGTCTGCGATTGTCATACCATTGCCCTGTACACTGATTTCCGGTAGGCCTAACACTCTTACCGTATAGTCTTTTAATCCTTTATAAGGATATGTCTCCGAAGAAGCATCGCTTGCGGTAATGGTAAAACTATAAGTACCTATAGCAGAGGGCGTACCGCTCAGAACACCGTTGCTGCCCAATGTCAATCCGAGTGGCAACGTGCCCGAGCTTAGGGTATACGTATAGGGAGCCGTACCGCCTGTTGCGCTAATTGTTTGGGAGTAGGCGGTACCCAACACTGCATCAGGCAACATAGATGGCGATAATGCAAGACTGGCTACATCGCCTGTAAAAACAGGATTGCCACAATTATTTAAAGCATCTATCCAGCCTGTAGCTGGAGGTTTGGGGCCTGTGGCATTGATATTATAAGCCTCAGTACGGCCATTTGAAAATTGAATTTCCCATCGATTGGCAGAAGGCACAAACCTAACTTTAAAGTCAAACTCAACGGAATTATAACTATACCATGTCATACCTCCTGAGGTAACATTATCAGCAGCAGAATAAGTAAAATCAAATCCTGGGCATCGCTCGCCATTGGGATAAGTTTTGGTAATAGTTCCCTGCGCCAAAAGCGTTAAGGAAATAATAAGGGAAAGCGTTGAAAGTAGGAGTTTTTTCATTATATTTTGACTTTGATAATTGAACCAGTAAAAAATGGCGATTGAGTAAAATGGTATATGCACGTATATACCAATAATTTTTTTAAACAAGTAGTAAAGTTCCTTTCAACCGAATGGTCAATTTGTTTCGCGAAGTGTTTTTCACCATCATCTAAAAAGCCAAAACATTGAAAGGAGCTTTCACCTGTAGATGTTTACAGGAGAACAGTACCTAACAGCAAATTGCGTGGATCGTTGCATTTAAAAGTACAGTATAGCATATTGTTGAGAACAGTAACAGCTGGAGCAGCTCCGGTGCTTTGTCCTGTTTCCAATGCTCCAGACCAGTGAACGCCATCTTCTGAAGACATAGTTAGCATCAGGTTACGGGAATCGTTACATTTAAAGGCACAGAATAATTTATTGCTGAAAACAGCAACAGCTGGTGCCATTCCTGTACTTTGTCCTGTTTCAGATGCCCCTGACCAATGAATACCATCTTGTGAAGACATCGTTAGTAAAAGGTTACGAGCATAATTGCATTTAAAAGCGTAGCATAATTTATTATTGAAAACAACAAGGGCAGGCGCGGCTCCAGTGCTTTGTCCGGTTTCTGACGTTCCAGACCAGTGAATACCATTTTCTGAAGATATGATTAGTACTCTGTTGGAAGAATCATTACTTTTAAAAGCACAGTATACTTTACCGGTGAATGGTGTTAGAGAAGGACTATCCTGAGTACTTTGTCCTGTTTCATATGTTGCCCCCGGTATTGAATGCGAAAGGTTTAAGTAAAGCACCAAATCGAGAGGGTGTGTATCTTCAACTGCATCAATGTAAATAATTCTGGGTTTATTAACAGGCGTAACAAAAGGTATTAGCCTGTCTAACGCATTATTTGCTTCATGCGCAAGGTCTTTGATGCTTGCCCCTCCTACAATGGGTACTTCGCATGTGGCTGCCTGCGTGGCATCCTGGGTTAACGTCCACGACAATAAGAAATAACTGTTTGATTGAGCTTTCATTTTGGCTATTTGGTCTGCAATCATCTTATCCACATCATTTGTATCGCTATAAGAATTGTAGGCATTGCAGGACTGATAGAGATAAAACCCCTTCTTACAGTATTTACCCAACTCTACAGTAGTTGGTTCTATAATAAACACAACCGCCGGTTTTCCGTTTCCTATAAATGTATTGATCGTCTGTTCAGTTATCAGATTAGTAAGATCGCCATCGATAGAAAACAAATGATTAACCTTCGTACTTAGTTTTTCCAGCAGCCCGTCCCATTCCGCCTGTGTAAAGCCGCGATAATCTCTTCCAACATCTGTATTGTAAGCGTGTGAAAGATTTAGTATGATCAGTTCGCGGGTATTCTGATTAAATGTGTTCAAATCAGAAATTATATCGTCTATCGACTCACCATTGGCACCTTGCCAACCAAGCGGGGTACCTGTATCCGAGTAATGCCCGGTATAATATTCTCCCGATGCAATAACGGGTCTGATGTCAAAATATCGCACGCCCAAATTTAACTGACCTAAGATTGAGTGGCTCTGGGTAAGTGTGTTGCAATCAAAAGCACCGACAGTGCCTCCTTTTGTTCGTTTATACATTCCGGAATCATGCGACCCCAGGATGCAGATTTCATTTAATTTTTTGCCTCCGATAATGCCAATGTTATCCTGCATCCAGGTTGATGCAGGTGTTGTTGAAGGAGCAGTTTTTGCGGTAATGGTGTCGAAATTTTTCATAATGTTTTATTTTTACTTGGTAACAATTAACAGGATTGATTTTTGTATGGAGTAAAAGAGTCTGCTCATCCGTTGCCGATGGCCTAAAGCCAACCTGTAAATAACAGGAGGCAAAAAGATGTAGTGACTTTTTCATGGCATACCGAGTGTGTTTTACGATTAATGCATTCCAAAAAATTCTTTCCTGCATCCATGCGCGTTAAGCTAACGCGGCTTCTAATAAAACTTGTAAAAAACAGGGGTGGACAAACAGGTGGACAAATGAAAAGTCCCCTTTCCGCTGTCTCCCCTCCTTTACTTTTTATTATTTTTGAACCAAACCGCTGCTATGATCAACCCACGATTCCACTTTTTCTCCAGTTTAGCTATGTTGCTAATGGGCATCAGCAGCTGTTCCGGCCCGGCAACAGAAGTTTCCGAAAAAAATATTGTGGAAACAATCGCCCGGCAATACGACTTATGCGAAGACGTGGAGGCGCTAAAAACGGTGCTGGAAAAAGAACTGGAGCCGCTGCGGCGTATCGACAGCCTTAGTACTGCGCTTATTACCCGTGTATTTGTAGCCCAAAAAACGGCAGAGCAGCAGGATGCGCTCAATGCTGTCAGCAGCCGTCTTTTTACTAAAGCACAGCTCGCGGCAAAGCAATCAGCCCGTGCCGACCTGCAATTGTGGGTGGCTGTGCATTATGGCTTTTACCTGTACACCTACCGGCAAATGGAAGAAGCTTTGGGGCTGTTTACATACTGCATACATAGCCTCGAAGAGCTTAAAGGGGAGCGGCTGATACAAGCCTGCGATACGTATAAAAAGATCGCCTATTTTTTGATGACCGCAGGCGAATGGGAACAGGCCAATGCCTACCTGCTAAAAGCCCAGAGGGTTGCCGCCTCAAACAGCAGTGAGCTGGCAGGTATTACCGACGCCCTGGGGATCAACAGCCTGCACCGCAATAAGCTGGCGGAGGCCGAGCGCTATTTTAAGCAAACACTGTCCATTGCCACCGCCGCCAACGACACGTTGCGCTATGTTAAAGCGCTGGGCAACCTGGCCGATATCCGGTTCAGGCAAAAGCAATATGCCGAAGCCGTGGACCTGCTGAACCGGGATATAGCGCTCTCACAAAAACTGGATACACAAAATACCATCTATGCCCAGGTGCTGCTGGGCAGGCTACACAAGGCCCGGGGCGATGATATCGCAGCCTGCCAAACCCTGCTGGCTGCCCAAAGCCTTGCCCGCTCTAAACCTTACCTGAAAAAATCGGACTACGAGATCAGCACCCTCATGGTAGCACTGGCCCAACACAGCGGCAACCAACAGGAGGAGCTGAAAGCCAGAAGGCATATGGACACCCTACAGAAAGACCTTGCCGCCCTGGATGGCATAGAAGTGATTGCCCGTATGGGCTGGAAAATGGAACAGGAAAAATTGCAGTTGCGCATTGAGGCCGAAAAGGCGAAAAAAGAAAAAGAAGCACTGCTCAAATTAATCACCTTAATCATTTGCTTTGTACTGCTGGGGCTGATCGCCCTTGTAATCAGGGCCTACCAGAAAAAAATACGCCTTAAAAAAAGCCAGTACGAGGCCACCATGCACCGCCTCCTGCTTGATAAAGAAGCCTCCGAAAAAAGATTGAAGGCCAACAGCCAGTCGCTGCAGAACTACAAGATCTATCTTGAAGAAAAGAACCGGCACATCATGGAACTGGAAGCTGAAATGGTGAAAATAAAAGCATCCTCTACTGCATCTTCAGAAAAATACCGGGACAGGATACAGGTGCTTTTACAATCGCATTTATTAAACAATGACACCTGGACGGAGTTTAAGGATGCCTTCATCCGCGAACACGCCTTGTATTACCAGAACCTTGTTAACCATTTTGGACATCTGAGCGATGCCAACCTGCGGGTTGTCTTCCTGTCGAAACTCGGGATGAATAACCCGGAGATTGCGCGGGTGCTCGGTCTGACACTTGAGGCAATAAAAAAATCGAAACAGCGGCTGAAGAAAAAATACGGGGACAGATACCCTGTTTTGTTTGAGGAGGGGTTGGAGGCTTAGCGCTTGCCGCAAAATAAATCGAAGCAAAAAGTCGGACGCTTCACCTTTAAGATATATGGGCGCAAGGCAAGACGAAGCGGTTTGGCTTTTTGCCGCGGAAATATCCACTATGCGAATTAAATCCATTGGCGATACCAACAGGGCTTTAGGTTTGGCTACCGGTTTCCAGCTTCTATAGAACATGTTCATTCCATCTTCTGCTGTGAAAGCATTCGTTTGAAGTTGCTTGCCTTATTCCATTTTAAATGGTTTTTTGAAGCTTTACAAGGGGATCAACTAAATCAGAAGTTGTATGTTTCTAAAATTAACGAAATTTACTCATTGCACAGCAGTAGGATTTCCTAGCAGCCGGGGCATTTTTAAACTGACAGGATAACAACCAATGACATCAGAAGATTATACATACCATAATTACAGGTTGCCGGTTCCAGAGGAATTTGAAGCGGTGTTCTCACATTTTTATTTTGCGGAGAATGATTCAGCAGGCTCTATAACCAAAACACTGCTGCCTTCTTTCCAAACTATTATGGTGTTCAATTTCGGGACCAGGGCGCGACTGATTTCCAGAGCACAAATTGAAATTGAGGTTGACAAATGTATTGTGCTTGGTCCCATAAAGTCGGCTTTTGAATATACCCTTACTCCCGGAGCGCAAATTTTAGTAGCCAATTTTAAAGACGATGCGTTCTATCGCTTTTTTGGCAAGGCATTTCTTTCCGATCATCTGCCGGTTAATCCCGATGAAGCAATGGAGGAGAATTGCTTTACCTATTTATGGCACCAGCTAAACGCCATTAATACTGTGCAGGAAAAAGTAAATTATATCCTCGATTTTTGCAGACCCTACTTAAAATTGCCCGCCACTACAGCTATTCTGCTGAGTAATTTTAAATCTGGTGCCCTTAATCCGATCAAATCTATCGCAGAAAAAACCGGGCAGAGTGAAAGAAATGTTCAATTGATGCACAAAAAACATTTTGGATATAGTGCAAAAGAGATCAGTCGATACAAGCGTTTTGTAAAAGCGATTGAGCTAATTCAACAAATTCTTTTATCATCGAAAAATATGGATTGGTTTGAAATTATAGATGAATGCGGGTACTACGACCAAAGCCAGCTTATCCACGATTTTAAACACTTCATCAATCTTTCTCCCAAAAACTTTTTAAGGTTCCAGCAGGATATTTGTCAGGCTTCTCCTGAATAAGCCTTTTCGTTTTCTTACAATTTTCCCGCTTACTGTCATTCTACTTTTGTTTTATTCAATTACTTAAAAACAAAAAGAATGAAGCATCTTATTATTTACGCCCATCCCAATACGGCAAGTTTAAACCATTTGTTCAAACAAACCGTTGAAGAAACGCTCCTGCAACAAAACCATGAGGTTGTGGTGAGGGATTTGTATCAACTTAATTTCGATCCTGTGCTATCACTGGAAGACATAGCAGGACAACGAAGAGGCATTATTAGCGAAGAAATAAAAAGAGAGCAGGAATACATCACCTGGGCAGAAGCGATCACTTTTATTTACCCGATCTGGTGGACAGGTATGCCGGGCATCATGAAAGGCTATATTGACCGTGTATTCAGTTATGGATTTGCATATCGGTACGATAAAGGCATGCAAAAAGGGCTGCTGGCTGGTAAGTTGGCATACATTATCAACTCGCACGGAAAATCAAAATTGGAATACCAGGAAATTGGAATGGATGATGCCTTAAAATTAACCTCAGACAAGGGTATTTACACCTATTGCGGCTTCGTCATTAAGCAGCATTTCTTTTTTGACCATGCCGACCGTGCGACAGCAGAAACTATTGAGGCATGGAAGTCTGTAATCATCAACACCTACATGACAAACGAAATGGCGATTTCATAAAAACATATTGACAACAACATGAAAAAGATAATTACCGGCCTTGTACTGCTTATCATCTTCGTTGTACTTTTTATAACGGGTTGGAACTAGCGCTTTAACATGAATTTGAGCTGCGGAGCATTTATATATTTTGATTTTATATTTGTAATTTCAGCAGGCAATCACTTCCTAATCAATACAGGCCTGCTATGAGAATTATTTTTCCTGCGCTGCTGCTAATGGTTCTTTCGGGTATGTACCATCCTGCGGCGGCCCAGTTAAAAGGTGTTTATTTTTAAAGGAGGGGAAACCGGTATAACCAGAGATGACCCCATTGTAAAATCCGGGCCTGTAAACCCGGAACATCAACTCACCTTCTGCGCTTCCTTTTCGGGAGGAGGAGATATCAACGGAGATGGTTTAGGCGATTTTTTGCTCGGTACACCGGACAATTATGTAGCTGATTTTTGGGGTGAAGCCTATATTTATTACAGTACTGCACCCAGAGCAAGAACAGGACTATCGTTGTATAACACAGGTACCACCACCCGCATTCAGCAGTCCAATATATCCAACGACCAGTTCTCCATTGGCATGTTCCTTAAAAATCCCAAAGGCAGATCAAAAGGCAAACTGATTTGGGAAACGAAAAGCGAAGGCGAAGCATTCAGCAGTAATTCTCCCATCGGCAACAGCACGCAATTTACCGGTCAACAGGAAAATTATACCAATTCTGGTTTAGCCGGCACTATGTTGAATACAGTGGTAAATAAATCCGGATTTGCAACCAAAATAAGAGCACGTGTTAAATACGATCCCGTTACTTCCCTTAACGGGCAGGTATATGGGCCGTGGGTATACCCGCAAGGCTATTTTGATGTACAGGGTATGAATGCCACTCCCCTGCCCGTAACGTGGTTATCTTTTACAGCAAAACCGGTACAGAACAATCAAAAAGTGCAATTAGACTGGCAAACCGGTTCAGAAAACAACAATGTCTTTTTCAGCATCGAACGATCTGCCAATACAGAACAATGGACTACATTGAAAGAAATAAAAGGGCTGGGCAATTCAACGCACATACAATTCTACCAGTCGTTTGACGAATTGCCCTTGCAAGGGAAATCATACTATCGCATAAAACAAATTGATGCTGACAGCAAAACGACTTATAGCGACACCAGGAGTGTTTATATATCAACTGTTGAAAAAATATCTGTATACCCGGTTCCTGCAACTCATACGCTTATAATAGAAGGAAATAAAAACGCATTGCAGCAACTGGTGATTGTAAACAGCAACGGAACGCGTCAAAATAATACCAGGATGAGTTATAGCGGGGCCAACAAGGCGTTGATAGATATCAGCAAATTAACTCCGGGGTTATATTATTTACAAACCAGGTTGGGCACTTATAAATTCATTAAACAATAACGATATGACACTTTGGGATTTTTGGGGGCTAACAATAGTGCAGCAAAGGCAATCTTACGGTAAATAAACCCGCTTCTTCTTCCACTACAATTTTACCAGCATTGGCAATGCTGTAGCGTTCAGCAATATTTTTTAATCCCACACCATTTGAAACAACAAAATGTTTTTTCTTTTGCTGCAGGTTGTTACTTACAATCAACAGCGTTTCTGTGGCTGAGGCTATTTGAATAATAAGCGGGTTGTTTTTATGAACTACATTGTGTTTCACTGCATTTTCTACCAAAATCTGAAGTGTTAGCGGCGGAAGAAGCATCTTTAATTGCGACGCAGAAACATCAATACGCAGTTGAACGCCGTTTCCGTGCCTTGTTTGCAGCAAATGAAAATATGCCTCGATGAAGGAAAGTTCGGTTTGAAGATCCACCCAGTTGCGATCGTTGTGGAGCAGAATATACCGGTACACGGCGCTGAGCTTATCTACAAATCGTTCTGCATTTTCGGGATCCTCGGCAATCAGCGACGAAAGCGAATTGAGGCTGTTAAACAAAAAATGTGGATTGATCTGATTTTTGAGAACATCCAATTGACTTTGCAAATGAAGTTTTTCCAATTGCTCTTTTTCTAATTGTGTGCGCCTCCACTCCTTTTGCGAATAAATAGCTTCATTAAAAGCACTTCCCACAAGGTCGGCGGTAAGGCCTGTTAGCAGCGCCCATTTGTAATTTTCCATTTTTAAGTTGTAACCCGGAAAATCAATCCATTCATACCCAAAAAATATTGCCGTAACAAAAGTGGCTGTAATCAACATGAAGAAGATTTGCGCGAACAATCGCTGGCTGAAATTTGGGCGCGCTCCAACTTTTTTTCTTAGCCAACTGCTGAGGCCTATATGCAACCGGCTCAATAGTAACCCGGCCAAGAGCGTACAACTTGTAGCCAGTAAAAATACACGGATGTCGGAATGATACAGATTGCCAAATAAAACAAAATTAAGCGCAATGGCAAAGGCAGGACCCAAGGTCATTAGTAACCAAGAAAAGGTCTTAGTGAGATAGTCAACTTTCATACCGGGCATTGTACTTCAGGGGGGATGCTGCAACAAATTAGCTCTTTTTTTCTGATAAAATTGCTGCTCGATTTCTGTCCCAAACTTTCGGGGCAGCCTCTTCCCGGTCTACCAAAATGATAAATGAATCCACTATGGATACAGGAGGTACTTTGCCCGGATGGCCTTAAACTGCTGCAATCCGGGTTCCCAGCTTTTCCTGATGTCTGCTTCCGATACGCCTGCTATGATCTGTTTTCTTAACTGATCGGTACCTATGCGCAGATCGAAAGCCGATATATCCTGACCGGGTCTGCCCGGAGCGAAAAAGCTGGCTTTATCAGGATAAGCGTTGTAGAGTTCAATCAACCACGATAAATTAATCTGGCGGCTTTTCCTGAGCTTGTTAACGTCATACTTGCGAAGGTCGAGGCCATAACAAACATTGTTTTTATGCCGCGGGCTTTCACTCATCCCCGGAATACTCACCGGTTTGTACGAAAATGGATATTGGTCTTTTAATGCAGGCGCTCCCAATATAGTAAAGGGCATATAGGTTCCCCTGCCTTCATTAATAGCAGTTCCTTCAAACATACATAAGCTCGGGAAAAGCATTACAGCCTGCTGCGTATTCAAATTCGGCGAGGGGTTTACGGGAAGCACATAGGGCATGTCGTGATTGTAATTGGCAACTTTTATGATGTTGATCTTGCATGGCTTCTTAAGGTAGCCTTCACCGTTAAGGTATTGTGCAAATTCTCCTATGGTCATACCATGCGTCATCGGCGTATAGTGTATCCCGATAGACGATTTAAATCTATCATCTGTCATTACCGGCCCGTCTACCACGTATCCGTTAGGGTTAGGCCGGTCAAGAATGAGCAGTTCTTTATTGTTTTCTGCACAGCCTTCCATTACATGCTCAAGCGTATTGATATTGGTATAATAGCGGCAGCCCACATCCTGAATGTCAAACACCATAATATCTATATCTGCCAGTTGTTCTTTGGTTGGTTTTTCGTTTTTGCCGTATAAAGAGATAATCGGAATGCCGGTTTTTGCGTCCTTCTCATCGCCCACCGCAGCCCCGTTACTGGCATTCCCTCTAAAACCATGCTCAGGTCCAAACACTTTTACAATGTTAATTCCAAGGCTCAACAAACTGTCTACACTGCTTTTATTGCCAATAATGGAACTCTGGTTGGCAACCAGGCCAACCCGTTTTCCCTTTAAAAAAGGCAGGTATTTTTCTGTCTGGTCGGCACCTGTAATAATTCCCCGCTTACCGGAGGCACTTTGTTTTGACGATGCAATTTGTGCAGTACAATTTATGTGGCAAACAGCCAGCAGCGTTAGAAAAAGCAAGGAAGAAAATCTCATCATTTGTAGAAAGCTTTAATGTCTGTTTATTATTGTAATAACAGCACTTGAATAAATCCGATGTTCAACGAGGATAAAATTATAGGAATATTTTGCTTTACAGATGGTTTCTTGAAAATGAGCTTTCAATGGCGGGTGAAGCCCACCACTACCGGGCCGGTGGTACATCTGTAATGCAGTTCCGGAGCCTGTAACTTTATTGCAGCAACTGTGTTCAATATTCCTATTTTTGAAAAAATACCACATCAATGCACCAAACACTGCCTTTTTTACTTGCTATTATTGTGCTGATAGTACTGCTTATTTTACTGGCTAAAAAAATAAAGGTTGCCTACCCTATACTATTGGTATTGGCAGGATTGCTCATTAGCAGCATACCTTCGGTTCCTAAAATAAAGCTCGACCCCGACTGGATCTTTTTCATCTTCCTCCCTCCCCTGCTGTTCGAAGCCGCCTGGTCTATTTCGTATAAACAAATGAAAAAGATGTGGCGGGTTATTGGCAGCTTTTCGTTTCTGGTGGTCATTTTTACCGCTACATCGGTAGCCATTTTTGCCAATTATTTTATTCCCGGCTTTTCGCTGGCGTTGGGCTTTTTGCTGGGTGGCATTGTATCGCCGCCCGATGCGGTGAGTGCAGGCGCCATCCTCAAGTTTGTAAAAGTGCCGCGCAGCACGGCCACTTTGCTTGAAGGAGAAAGTTTGTTCAACGACGCTTCCTCGCTCATCATTTTTCGCTTTGCCATGATTGCTGTGGGCACAGGGCAGTTCATTTGGGGCGATGCCATTGTAAACTTTAGCTGGATGGTGGCAGGTGGCGTAGGCATTGGCTTATTATTAGCCTGGTTAATGATGCAGGGCATGAAACGACTGCCTACCGACGCACCTTCCGACATTACCTTTACGTTGATAGCGCCCTATATTTTGTATTGGGTGGCAGAGCAATCGCACAGCTCGGGCGTAATGGCGGTGGTAAGCGGTGGACTGTACCTCGCCAATCACCGCATGCAGTTCCTCAACAGCCAGAGCCGCGTGCGCGGGTCGAGTTTTTGGGAGAGCTTTGTGTTCATCCTCAACGGGCTGGTGTTTTTTATTATCGGTTTCGATTTTCCTGAAATAGTGGGAGCATTAAACAACACAGGCATTCCCGTTAGTACCGGCATTTATTATGGCGTGTTGGTTACGGGCTTCATCATCCTTATCCGCATCATCTCTTCGTTTGCAGCTATGTTTGCCACCCTCATTTTCAGGCGCAGCATCGTGTCTGCCGATTTTAGCTGGCGCCGTGCGTGGACGCTTCCCATTGTACTTGGCTGGACGGGCATGCGAGGCGTGGTATCGCTGGCGGCTGCATTGTCTATACCCGCATTCATCAACGACAACACGCCGTTTCCCCAACGGGAACTCATTTTGTTCATCAGCTTTATGGTCATCATCCTTACACTTTTTGTGCAGGGGCTCACTTTGCCCATCTTTTTAAAGCGGGTGAACCTGTACGATATGATGCCTAAGCGCGAAAGCGAGGAGCAGGCAAACCTGCGCCTGCGAAAAGAGATCTGGCAGTTTTCGCTCACTCATGTGCAGCAAAAGCATGGCGACAGAATTAACGGCAACGCCCACCTGGCAAAAACGCTGGTGCACTGGCAGCAAAAGCTCGAAGCGGCAGACGATGAGCTGCTGCGCCACGATCATAAAGAGATTTACCTCCAGTTGCTCGAAGCGCAACGCCAGTTTCTGGTAGAAAAGAACAAAGACGAAACCCTCGACGAAGAGCTGGTGCGCAAACAGATATACCTGATAGACCTGGAAGAAGAAAGGGTGAAGGCGGTTTGAGTTTGGTGAGTTTTGAGTTTGTTGTTTTTCGTTTGTCGTTTGGGGTTCAAAAACGATACACTATAAATCCTCCGTGGTTCAAACAAAAAAGCCTCACCTAGCCTCTCCAAGGGAGAGGAACCGCGCACCGTAGCCCGCTCATTTGACGCTTATTATTTATATCAGGCATGAACAAACCGCAAACCGCAAACAACAAACTATAAATTCCCCGTGCCCCTCTGTGTCTTTGTGGCTTCGTGGTTCAACACATGCGCCGCCTCCACCAGTTTTACCAGCAGCCTGTACGCCGCAATGGCATTCACATCCAGATCGCCGCGGTTGCGCGAGAGTGCTGCTTCCACCAGCTCTTCCCAGTCCTTTACCCATTGCTCCATACGCTGGTATTTAAAAAACTTGCGGAACACGCGGTAGGGATTGCGATACTCTTTTTGCGACAGGAAGCGCGGGAACTCCAGCCACTCATTGCCTTCAGTAAAGCCACTACCATCGGGCAAATCATTTACCGGCGACTGTTTTTTGTGACGGAGCGCATGAGCGGCTTTTATAAGCGACCGGATTGATTTTAAATACAGCAGCACATCAGCAGGCGACCGTTGGCAGAATATTTTGTCTTCGCCGGCATAGTACAGCAGCTTGCCAATCATGCTCCTGAAATGGTATACGGCAGCCAGCGAAAACAGTTCGGCAATTACCTCGTGCGGGTTAGCAATGGCCCGGTAGCGCCAGCAGCGAGTATCAAAGCGGTCTTTGTTTTTCATAAGCGTTGGTGCGGGGTTACCCTGCAAAACAACGCCCCGGCTACAGAATACGAAAGCCGCGTGGCGAATAAATTAGTTGCGCAACGGCATAAATAAGCGTTTTTCAAACGGTTACGTTAGCGGTAAAAATGTATCTTTAGCGCTCATATATCTAACTGGTATGGAACAAAAAATACACGAAGGACGAAATGTAAAACGCTTTCGCGAGATGCGAGGCTTAAAGCAGGAAGCGCTTGCCGATATGCTGGGCGACGACTGGAGCCAAAAGAAGATTTCCCAGCTCGAATAAAAAGAAACCATCGACGATAGCATACTCGAAGAAGTAGCACGGATTTTAAAATTTCCCGCCGAATTGTTCCGCACTTTTGATGAAGAGAAGCCGGTGAATATTGTTGCAAACACATTTACCAGTCACGATACTTCCACTATGAATGCAATTAATCCGTACTGCACTTTTAATCCGTTGGATAAGATGGTAGAGACGTATGAAAATATGATTCAGTTGCAGAAGGATACCATTACTTTATTGCAGCGGTTGATTGATAAGTAATAAAACCGGCATGCGCTTTAATATTTTTAACCTTTTTAAAAAGCCCAAACGCGAAGTTCCATCGCAGCACATCGATACTACAATAAGCGATCCAGAGGTTGAGAAACCGATTCCACCTCCTGCTGCCGAAGTAAAGTTGGAACCACCGCAAACCGCCGAAACGACCAACCTGCGCATCATTATTGAAGCGATCATCCAAAAGCATAAGGCTTACGGCATTGAGGTGAATAAACCAGCCACATCCTCGGCAATCGACCGGTTTGAACAACAAATTGGTTTTAGCCTGCCCACTGATTTTAAAGAATTCTATAGTATCTGCAATGGTTTTGGCTGCACCGAAGACATTTTTAACATGACGCCGATTGAAGAGGTGGTTATGTACGATGAAAACTTCGGGAAAAAATGGTTTCACTTTGCCGAGTATATGATCTACTGCGATATGTGGGGCTTGAGGCAAACAGCAGAAGGAAAATTCGAGATCTTCAATGGAAGTTATCCGCTCATTGCTATGACTTCATCGCTTGAAGAATTTCTTAATCGGTTTCTGAAGGGAGATGTTTTTGAGGAGGGAGGGTTGTATAGATGGCAAGAGGAGTTAGGGATTGGGAGATAGTAAGATTTAGCTGTTTTTGCAGATCAGAAAATCCATTCAACCTAAATCAACATCATTACTGCTCTTTGTAAACAGCCATAATCATTTCTCACGTTGATCTTATCTTTGTCGCATGGATGTTTTGACTCCCGAACAAAGGCGAAAAAATATGCAGGCAATTAAGAGTAAAGAAACGAAAGACGAAACTCTTTTAGCAAAAGCATTATGGCATCGGGGACACCGTTACCGCAAGAATGATAAATCAGTTTTTGGAAAACCTGATCTTACTTTTAAAAAATCCAAGCTAGCGGTTTTTGTAGACAGCGAATACTTTCACGGCAAAGATTGGGAAATGGATAAACACAGAATCAAAACAAACCGGGAATTCTGGTGGGCAAAAATTGAAGGGAACATGAGAAGAGATTTGGCAGTAAACGAACATCTCGTTAAGAACGGGTGGAAAGTTTTACGATTCTGGAGTAAAGAAATACGAAAAAATTTAGCATATTGCGTAGAAAAAATTGAGGAAAAACTAAAAGAAGATGCCCACTTACAACAAAATAAAAGAAAAGTTAAACATTAATATAGATAAACATTTAAACGACGGATTTGCTCATTTAACGCATTATTGGCAAAATCATCGAAATGGTGTTTCTCAGTATTTTAAGCCGGGCGCTAAAACATATTTACAGGAAGAAATCTTGTCGGCTGTTGAAGACCCGGAGCAGTTGTATATTCCACTGAAATTTGACGTTCCCTTTCCCCCAAAAGGAAAACCTAAATTTAAGTTTATTGATCTGTTTGCAGGTATTGGCGGTATAAGGCTGGCTTATCAAAATCTGGGTGGAAAATGCGTTTTTACTAGCGAATGGAACAATTTCGCCAAGAAAACATATGAGGCCAATTTTGGCGAAGTTCCTTTCGGCGACATCACTAAAATCAACGAAAAGTCTATCCCGGACCATGATGTATTATTGGCAGGCTTTCCATGCCAGCCGTTTTCAATAGCAGGTGTGTCAAAGAAAAATGCTTTAGGAAAGAAACACGGATTTTTGGATGAAACCCAAGGAACATTATTTTTTGATATTGCAAGAATTTTAGAGCATAAAAAGCCAAAGGCTTTTATGTTAGAAAATGTCAAAAACCTTGTTTCGCACGATAAAGGCAATACGTTTAAAGTGATCAAAAACACTTTGACTGAGTTAGGTTATTCAATTCATTATCAGGTCTTGGATGGCAAGCATTTTGTGCCTCAACATCGTGAAAGGATAATAGTTGTAGGTTTCAGAAATAATATTTTCAAAGGCAAAGAAAATTTTCAGTTTCCAAAACTCCCCGATCCAACAGTAAAAATCAAAGACATCCTCGAAGAACAAATAGAAACTAAATACACTTTGACCGACAAACTTTGGAAATATCTACAGAATTACGCGGCTAAGCATAAGGCACAAGGTAACGGCTTCGGGTTCGGAATGACTGATTTAAACGGCATTTCGAGAACTATTTCTGCACGTTATTACAAAGACGGTTCGGAAATTTTGATACCACAAGATGGTATCAATCCAAGGCGACTTACGCCAAGAGAATGCGCACGATTACAGGGCTTCCCTGACGAGTTTGTTATTCCTGTTTCGGACAATCAGGCTTACAGACAATTTGGAAATTCAGTAACTGTTCCTCTTATTCAGGCTGTTGGGAAACAATTGATAAAATCACTTAGTTCTGTAAATGAATCTTAATAACCTCAAAAAATTGTTTACAAATGAGGGCTGTCAAAAAATCTATGTAAAGAAGCTCTCTCCCAATGACAATTCTAAAAATCAGGTATACTTAGCTGGTAGCTTTGAGATATTGAATGTTTTTCCTATCTCCGAAATTAAAACGGAAGAAGCTGGTGACTGGAATCGCGAACGTTTTAAAGCAGCTATTAACTTTTCCTGGGTCAGAGATGATGGCAATATTTATCCTGCACCTACAGCACAGCTGATTCTTTATCCTAAATATCCAGAAGTACGGTTTTCCGGCTTTTTAGCCAAATGCGAAAATCCACCTTCACTATTAATGACCCAACGACTTGCTGATCGTCTCTTATTTTTAAGTGTGACGAATAGAGGCCTAATTTTGGGATATGTAGCGTCACCTGATTCTGAAATTGCTAATGAATTTAACGATCTATGCCTGACAGAGGAACTTGGTATATTCAGAGTCATTGAACTTCCACAAATCATTAATAACAGGGAACGGCTGCTAAAAGAACTATATCGCATTCATCAGCTAAATTGGATTGTTTCGAAGCGTTTAAACAAAACAGGAGCCATACTGCCTTGTGAAGCGCCCAACTGTGGGGGCTATACGTTGGAGGCTGAATTGGGCATCACACCCAATGGCTACTCAGAGCCGGACTATTTAGGATGGGAGGTAAAACAGTTTGGAGTTAAGAATTTTGAACGAAACAGTACTTCGTTAATTACTTTAATGACCCCGGAGCCTACGGATGGTATTTACAAAACGAAGGGAGTCGAAACTTTTTTACAAGAATACGGATATACTGATAAGACGGGGCGTGCTGATAGAATTAACTTTGGAGGCACTCACAAAGCAGGCGTTCGTCATGCGTCCACAAATCTTGAAATACATTTGATTGGCTTTGATACCACGAGTGGTAAGATCAGGAATGCAAACGGTGCTATTGCGTTGATTGATCCACAAGGTAACGAAGCGGCATCATGGAGCTTTTCTTCCATGCTCCTACATTGGAATCGAAAACATAATCAGGCTTGTTATGTGCCTTCGCTTTCTGATAAGGTTGCGGGGCGAAGATATAGATATGGCGATCGGGTAATTTTAGGAACAGGTACAGATTTTCAACTTTTTCTAAAACAGATGTCTCTCGGCAATATTTATTATGATCCCGCTGTCAAAATGGAAAATGTTTCTACAAAGCCCCAGGTTAAAAAACGCAGCCAGTTCCGAATTAAGTCACAGCATCTTGGCGATCTATATAAAAAAAGCGAGATTGTAAAGCTTTCGTGAGGATTAAAGAATAGTTTAGGCGGGCGTATATCTTCTGTATCTAATCTATCGTTTGTGCGTAAGGAAAGGCATTGTTACGTCGTCGCCGTTCAAATCCTTTTGCAGTGTGTAGGTTCGCCCCAGCTCAGCGGGGGACACTTGCCCTACTAAACCTGCAGGCGGGGCAGGTCTAAGACAGCCTGTGTAAATAAAGTAGCTGATTTTTACCATTGCCATTCCGGAATTTTTGTATCTTATCAACACAACCATTCTGTTTATGAAACTGCTCTTTTTTTTAGCCCTGGCTTTTAGCGCCGCAGCGGGAGCGGCAAGGTTAACAACCATTTCTTATCAACCAGCATCCTTGCTCAACGATATCAATACTTTAAAACGCAACAACGCCATTAGCTGCAGTCCCGACAGGCTGGCAATGGAACAGTGGCTGGAAGAAACGGATATTCCGCCCATGCCCGGTGCGGGCAAATACAAATGGAAGATCAATACCCAAAGTGACAGTGCGCAGTTTTATTTTAACCAGGGCATCAATATGTATTATGGCTTTCACATTATTGAGTCGCTGGCTTCGTTTAAAAAAGCGGCAACATTCGATAGCGAAAACCCTGCCATCTGGTGGGCGCAGGCGCTTGCCTATGGACCCAATATCAACGACGTGAGTTATGCGGTGCTGCCGCAGGCACTGGAAGCAGTAGACAAAGCCAATGCGTTGCTCGAAAAAGCGTCGCCGGTAGAAAAAGCGCTGATTGGCGCTATTTCGGTACGTTATTCAAAAGATACTACCCAGGCGCGCGAAAAGCTGAACGCCACCTACACTCAAGCCATGGCAACGCTTTACGGCCAATATCCGGCAAATGCAGATGTTGCCGCCTTATATGTAGATGCGATGATGCTGGAACATCCCTGGGAGCTATGGAATATCAACGGCACGCCCAAACCGTGGACGCCCACCATACGCACGGTATTGGAAAAAACGTTGGTAAAAAGTCCGGAGCATCCGGGCATCAATCATTATTACATCCACGTAATGGAACCTTCCCCCTATCCCGAAAAAGCCATGGCCAGCGCAGATCGGCTGGGCAAGCTGAACCCGGGGCTGGCGCACCTGGTGCACATGCCCTCGCATATTTACCTGCGCACCGGCTATTACGGCAAGGGCTACCGTGTAAATGAAGAAGCGGTCAAACAGTTCAGCAGCTATCTTCAATTGTTCCCGGCGGTGGCAGGCGGAGAATTTTTATACCGGTTGCACAACGAGCACATGCTCATCAACTGCGCCATGCATGCGGGGCGCAAGCAGTATACCATCGGCAAGTCGCTGGATTTTCAAAAAACATTGGAGTCTTTTTTGTCTGAGCCGGGCGCTATGGGCAACTACCTGCAATACATTTATATGGTGCCTACCCTGGTGATGATACGCTTCGAAGACTGGAATGGTTTATTAGCTGCGTCTGTAATAGACTCGTCGCATGTGTATGCAGCATTACTATCGCATTTTGGAAGGGGCATGGCGCTGGCCAATACCGGTAAAACAAACGAAGCAGAAGCCGAACTGGACAAGGTAAGAGCGTTGGTGAAAGACAGTGTGCTTTCGTTGCCTTTTACGCCTTTTTCTCCGGCGATAGATGGTGCCGTGATCGCTGAAAACATGCTGGCGGGCGCCATTGCTTTGGCAAAGAAGAACAATGAAGACGCTATCTCCTATTTTACCACGGCGGTTGAGCGGGAAAAAAACATGGTATACAACGAGCCGCGCGACTGGTTGCTGAATCCCAAATATTACCTGGCGGATGCGTATTTCAAAGCCGGCAAATGGAAAGAGGCGGAAGCCACTTTTAACCAGGACCTGAAAGACAATAACGAGAATGTATGGTCGCTGGCGGGGTTGCATAAAACCTTACAACAGCAACGCAAAAACGACGCGGCAGCAAAAGTAACAGCCCGGCTTAAAAAGGCTGCGAAAGATAGTGACGTGTTTTAAACACACTTCTGTATCTCGGTGCCTTTGTGATGTTTTCACGCAGCGCCCGCAACGGGAATCGATACTACTCTTTTGTGCACCTCTGTGTCTTCGTGCCCTCGTGGTTCTGCATATCCGCCATTATCACATAAAATATTTACGCAACACCCTATCCTCTCCCTTCCACTGGGCAATTTTAGCCAGCGCAGTAATAAGCGGCTCCTGGAACCAGGCAGGCATGCCGGGCAGGTACGACTGGCTATAGCCCAGCAACAGGCACATATGCCAGGGATTTTCCGTCATCTCGTTTTTTAGCAAACCATCGTTGATCAGTCCATAGGCAACGCGCAACGTTTTTTCCAAACCCGCGGCAGGCGTTACTTTTACCAGTAGCACGCTCCTGGTATTAAGCGCGTTCTTAAAATAGTGCATGTCTTTTCTTTCCGCCTGCGTAGTTTGTCCTTTATCCAGCAAAATACTGTCGCCATTCCTGCCAATGGTGATCCTGCCATCTACTACCGTAAACGTTTCAACGAAGCTGGAATGATAATGCCAGTCGTTGCCGCCATGGGGTTCCAGCTCTACCTGCACCAATTCGTAGGCATTGTTGGTTTGCCTGCCGGTTTCAACAAAGGTGGCGGAGTAATTGCCGTCTTTGTTATAAATGGTTTTGTCGGCGCGGTTGCCAACCCTGCAGTCGAGCGTTGGCAAAAAGGCTGCAAACAACACAATGCCGGCATACACGCTTACCAATAAAAAAACAGGCAGTACCAATATGCTATACAACAGCTTTGCCCATAACCAGGTTTTACTGCGCCAGATGCGCACTACTCCTACGGGATAAAACAACAGCGACAGCCACCATTTCCATGACTTGTTTTTTACAGTTGATGCGGCATTTTGCTCAATACGGGCCGCATTTTTAGAAACACCTTTCATTTTGCTTTTATTTTTATTGCTGCAAAGTTCAGCCGCCATCGTACCCCGGCTGTTTAGACAAACGGATTAAAACTGTTGAAAAATGGATTCAATTGATTTAACGCACTGGGACCAGTATTTTGGTACCACGCAGCAACAGGTGCTGTATAACAGCAACCGTTACACGCATTTTACCGTGCAGTTTGAACAGGCAGGACTGGCCTCGGGAAAGTTGAATGCCATTAATACGCCGGGCATGTTGTTTACTGAACTGGATATTGCGGCAAAAGCGCCTTTTTGCCTGTACGACCAGGAGCCGAAAGAAGCGGCGGAATCGGTATTTGTAATGGAAGGCGATGTGGAATCGTACTTCAACAATAGGCCGGAGCCACTGCATTTTGGCAACTGGCAGCACAACATACAATACAATACGAATTTTTCGGGCAGGCATATCATTCATTCGCCGCGCTTTCATGCCTGCACCATTACTTATCATGCCGAATATTTAAACAGCCTGGCAGAAAGTGAAGACTGCGGGGCGCTGGCGTTGTTTTGTCAACACGTGGAAAAGAAGAACAATTTTTTAGGATCGGTTACCGGGTTGCGCTGGCAACAGCGGATACGGGAATTAATTCCGGCTATACGCCAAAATCCGTTCAGCGGTATTACGCGCTATATTTTTACCGAAAGCAAGCTGCTGGAGCTGTTTGTGCTGCAAATGGATGAACTGTATGCGCTGCATACCAAAGGAGTGCAGGAATATTGGTCGCCGGCGGATAAGGAAAAGCTGTATGCGGTTAAAGCATATATAACAAAGGCATACCTGGAGGATTTGAGCCTGAAAGCCCTTACCTATCGCTTTGGGCTAAACGAATACAAATTGAAGAAGGGATACAAATATTTTTTCCATACAACCGTATTTGGCGACATACACCGGCTGCGCATGGAGGAAGCGAAGCAACTGCTGGGCAACCGGGCAATGAATGTTACGGAAGCAGCTTTTCATGTTGGATACAACAACCTGAGCAGTTTTTCGTACGCATTTAAAAAAATGTTTGGGTATAGCCCCGGAAGCAAATAAGAAACACCCTTTGCCCTGCCGGAAAAAAATCTCCTTATCAACTTCAGTTACCACCTGAACGAAGTATATTCGTGCAGCTCATCAATCTTTATATATGCGTTTGTTCAATTATTTTTTCGCAGGTCTTTTGTTTGCTATTATTTGTGTGGGTTTTGATAGCCCGGTGCAACAGAAGGCAATCAACTTATTAAGCAAAGAAAATGCAACCAAATGGCGCGGTTACAATGCCCAAACCTTCGCTCCGGGCTGGAAGATCAGCAACGGTGTGCTGTCGCTCGATCCGAACGTAACCGACAAATCGTATAAAGGTGGCAAAGACCTGATATTTGGCGGGCAGGAATTTGAATATTTTGAACTAACTGCCGAATGGAAAATTGATAAGGGTGCTAACAGCGGCATCTTCTACCATTTAAAGGAAGGCGATGGTTATGCTACTACCATGTCGCCCGAATACCAGGTGATAGACGATGTAAATTTTGCTGCAATGAACCCGGGCTTAAAAGGTTACAATGAACAATTTGGCGTAGAGCATCCCGAGCTGTTGCAGGACTGGCAAAAGGCCGGAGCAGATTATGCCATGTATGCTGCCGACGAAAGCAAAAAGGTTCTTCATCCATATGGCGAATGGAATACCACTAAAATAGTAGTAGCGCCCGGCAGGACGGAGCATTGGCTGAACGGCGTAAAGCTGATCAGTTTTGAACCCTGGTCTGATGACTGGTATGCCCGTAAAAAGGCAGGTAAATTTGCGAAAGACGAAAAGTATGGAACCGCCAAAACAGGCTATATTGGCTTTCAGCATCACGGGGGGCAGTTGTCTTTCAGAAACGTAATCGTTAAACCTCTTAAATAACCATATTAAAACACAAACAAACAGGTGGAATATAACATAAAAACTTCCTGGCAAAACTCACACTCATTGCTATGATTTGTTTATGCATAATTCCCTGCCGCCGGTGAGGCGGGCGTGTAGCTACAATCAAATAAAAATTGCACATGAAAAGAAGAAGTTTTATAAAAACAACGGCAGCGGGCTCGCTGGCTTTCCTGTTCCCATTTCCTTCAACAGCACTGAACGGCGCTAAAAAACTAAGAATTGCCCAGGTTGGACTGGGGATGATGGGTACAAGTGATTTAAAAGACATAGCCTCTCACCCTGCGGTTGAAGTGGTGGCGCTTTGCGATGTAGACATGAATAAAATAAATGCATTGAAGGCAACCTATTCAAAAGCAAAAATATTTACCGACTACCGCGAAATGTTTAAAAGCCTCGGAAGCGAAATAGACGCGGTGGTAGTATCAACTCCCGACCACGCGCATGCGCCGGTTTCGTTAATGGCGATGGAGATGAACAAGCATGTGTATTGCCAAAAACCGCTTACTCACTACATTTCAGAATCGCGCAAAATGGATGCGGTAGCGGCACAAAAGAAACTGGTAACGCAAATGGGCATCCAGGTGCACTCGTTTTACGATTACAAGTTAGCCACCATCCTTATTCAGAAAGGTATTATTGGAAAAGTAAAAAAAGTAATTGCATGGTCGCCAAAGGTATGGGGTTATGATGGTCCTGCACCAGAGGGAAGCGACCCTGTGCCTGAAGGACTGGACTGGAACCTGTGGTTGGGTACTGCCAAGGAAAGACCTTATAAAGAAGGCTTTTACCATCCGGGCAACTGGAGAAAATGCATTGACTACGGATGTGGTACCCTGGGCGATATGGGTGTGCATATTTTTGATACGCCCTATAATGCTTTGCAACTGAGTGTGCCCTTAACCGTTAAGAACGAGTGCAGGGAACCAAATGATTTTGGACACGCAGAAAAAAACCATGTAACCTATGTTTTTCCCGGAACGAAATATACTGCCGAAACACTTGAATGGGTTTGGTACGACGGGAACGGTGCTCCGGAACTGCAGGAAGAATTAACGCTGCCTAATGGGGAAAAGCTGCCCGACCAGGGTGCTATGTTTATTGGCGAAAACGGGCAACGCCTGTTGCTGCCACACTTTATGCAGCTTCCAAAACTGATTGTTGAAAATGCCTATCAGCCGATCGATCTTAAAAAATTCGATCCTAAAGGCAAGGCAGGCAAACCAACGGTAAGTTATGATGTGGAAGGTCAGAAGCACTACCATGAATTTGTAGATACCTGCCTTGGCAAAGCCAAATGCAGTGCACCGTTTTCTTATGCAGCAAAGCTTACAGAAGTTATTTTGCTGGGCGTTATTGCTGCACGTTTCCCCAATCAAACCCTTAACTGGGACGGCGAAAATGCACGCTTTAAGGAAGAAGAAGCCAACAAATATTTAACCGGCGAATACAGGAACTTTTAACAACGCTCCATAAGCTGGTTATTAAATAACAAACCCCTTCTCTGTGCTGAGAAGGGGTTTTGTTATATTGAACACACTAGCGCCGGTCTGTAGCATTGATTTGAGTGTTGGCTGACCGGTGATTGGGTATTACTTGTTCTGGAATGTAATCGGTCTTTCAAACCCATCACCTTGTTACAAAGAGTGTCGTCTCGTTTTACCAGGCAAGTAAAATATAAGCACCGGTCACCTCCGCCCATCCCACCGCGTCAGACCGGCGCCAGTAGAATATCTGTCTTTCCCCTTTGACCTTTCACTTTTCACCTTCTTGGGTATTTATTTGTTCTGGAATGTAATCGGTCTTTCAAACCCATCACCTTGCTACAAAGAGTGTCATCTCGTTTATCAGACAAGTAAAATATAAGCACCGGTCACCTGCGCCCATCCCACCGCGTGAGACCGGCGCCAGTAGAATATCTGTCTCTCCCCTTTGACCTTTCACTTTTCACCTTCTTGGGCATTACTTGTTCTGGAATGTAATCGATCTTTCAAATCCATTACCTTGTTACAAAGAGTGTCGTCTCATTTTACCAGGCAAGTAAGATATAGTCCGGGCAGGCTTTCACCTTCGGCCTTACACCCTATACCTTCCCCCTTCCCTAGTATCCCTCATTCTGTGTAAGCCCGCCATTCAACACTTCCGAAGTAGGAATGGGAAACAGGAGCTCCCGTTCTTTCAGTGTAGGTCCATAAGAGAACTGGTGTCCCACATAATCTTCAAACTGTTTGGTAGTAACGTTAAAGGCTTTGCGCAAACGAACCATATCGAACCAGGTAATGTTTTCGAAGCAGAGCTCATGCCAACGCTCCTTCCATATCGCTTCCCGTAACTGTTCCTTGCTCAGTCCCGAAAGGTCGGCAAGCTGTGCCCTGTCGCGGATGGCGTTCACCGCGTCGTATGCATCCTGAGTGGGCCCGTTTACTTCGTTCGAAGCTTCGGCATACATCAGCAATACATCCGCATAGCGCAATACCGGCCAGTTCATGCCGCTGCTGGCGGTGCTCAGGTGCGCCGTGGTATCAAAGTATTTGTAAATGAAATAACCGCCCAATGCCACCTGCTGGTTCCGGTCGTCCTGGTGAGTGAAAGTGGTATAGAAGAACTGCTTTTCTTTCGCCCTCAGGTCATTCGGTTCAAACGATTGTGCAAAAGCGGTAGTGGAATAAATACCCCCGGTTTCGTCGGAGTAGGCAGAAATATTTTTATTATAAGGCACAATCAATACCTGGAAGTTGCTTGCTAACGTGCCGGCAAGGTATTGTATCATAAAAATATTTTCTTCGGTATTTTTCATCGACAGGTCGCGCATGCTTTTATAGCTGGCAAACAGCTTGAACTTGCCTGAATCTATCACCTCTTTTGCCTTTTGTGCTGCCAATGTATAATGCGAAGCACCCTTTTGCAAAGGATAGCCGGCCATGGTTAAATACACTTTTGCCAGCAACGATTTAACAGCGCCGAGGCTCACCCGGCCCGAAAGATCAGTCCACTCCAGGCCAGACTGTTCGGCTGTTTGAAGGTCGCTCACAATCAGGTTGTATACCTCCTCTGCCGATACCTGTGCAGGTTTCAATTGCTCCGATTCGAGGTTCACAGGTTCGGTTACTAACGGAATGTTTCCAAAAAGCCGCACCAGGTTAAAATAGTACCAGGCTCTTAAAAAATAAGCTTCGCCAAGCAACTTGGTTTTCTGCGTTTCATCCATGCTAATGCCTGGAATGTATTTAATGGAAGTGTTGGCATTGGCTATTCCGCGGTAGTAAGCCGTCCAGATCGTCAACCCATATCCATTGTCGGCAGTATTGGTAAGGTCCTTTACAAAATAACTGTTCACCGCCTGTCCAAGATCGGTGCCTGCCAGTCCGGTAGCAAACTCTACCATTGTCCAGGCGCCGCCGCCAAAACCGCTGCCCAATGGGTCGCGCATACTGGCATAGATAGCGTTTACCGAACTTTTTGCATGCTCGGGCTTGGTGAAGTAACTGCCCGTAGAAAAATTAGATGGATCTGTTTCGTCTAAAAATTTGGAGCACCCTGTGTATAGCAAGCTCGTGCCCAAAACCATGTACAACAAATATTGATGAATGTTCTTTTTCATTTCAAAAATTTTAAGTATTCAATAATTACAATCCCACGTTCACTCCTAACATAAATACCCGGGGCCTCGGATAATCGTATAAGCCAAAACCCTGGTCGAAAGGTGAGCCGGAGTTGGATACTTCCGGGTCGTATCCTGAATACTTTGTTGATACGAAAAAGTTTTGTACCGATGCAAACACACGCAGGCGGTCCAGTTTTAAGGCCGAAGCAGTTTGCGGTGTAAATGTATACGACAGCAACAGGTTACGTCCACGGATAAACGACGCGTCGGTTACCTTATGACTATCGTTGTTGGTAGTGTAATATGCATTGATAGGACGTATTTGCGCAATAGGTGTATTCTGGTTTTCTTCCGTCCAGGCGTTCAGCACCGTTTTATAACTATTGGCAATGCCCTGGCGGTCTTCGGCAGAATGTATGCTCCGGTCGAGCACATCGTTGCCATACATAAACTGCAGGTCTACCATCAACGACCAGTTCTTATACTGGAAGGTATTCATGAAAGTTCCAAAACCATCGGGAATGCCTTTACCAATAATGGTTCGGTCGTTATCGTTGATTACCTTGTCGTTGTTGAGGTCAAGGTATTTAACGTCGCCCGGCTTCATATTGTATACAGCGGCTTCCGCAGCTTCGTGCGATCCCCAGGTTCCCAAATGCACACGCCCGAAGAACGAGCCAACGGGCTCGCCTACGCGAATAACCGTGGCGCCTGAATAAATATCGCTTCCGCCCGTTAACGCTATTACTTTGTTTTTGTTGATGGAAATGTTGAAAAGAGAACTCCAGGTAAAGTTGGCAGTTTGAATGTTGATGGTATTGAGTGCAATTTCCACCCCTTTGTTTTCCATGCTTCCCACGTTGCGCGATACCTCGTTGTAACCGCTGCTTCTTGGCACAGGAGCGCTCAGCAACATATCCGATGCTCTTTTTCTATACCAGTCAAATTCTATATTCACACGGTTATTGAACAGTCCCAGCTCCAATCCAAAATCAACCTGACGCACTTTTTCCCATCTCAATCCCGGGTTGCCCATGCGCGAAACGCCGATACCTATTTCCCTGTTGCCGCCAAAAATAACTTCGTAGTTGCCCATTATTTCGTCCGACTGGTAAGCGTTTATTTCCGAGTTGCCGGTTTCTCCATAGCTCGTCCTTAGCTTCAGGTTAGAAACGACTGGTAGGCTTTCCATGAATTTTTCTTCCGTAACCTTCCATGCCAAAGCTGCCGATGGAAAGAATGCATAGCGATTGTTGGAACCGAATTTAGAAGACCCGTCCTGTCTCCCGGTAATGGTGAACAGATATTTGTTTAGCAGCGTATAGTTCACCCTTCCAAAATAAGAGTTGATACCATAGGCGTTGGCAAATGAACCGGGCGCCTGGATAACTGCTCCTGCACCGAGATTATTAACGTTGTAAAAATTGTCGATATAGGTTTGACTGCGGGCCGCCACTTCGTACCTGTCTACATGCTGCCATGCCAAACCAGCCATGGCGTTGATGTTATGAATGCCAAAACTTTTGTTGTAGGTAAGATAGTTTTCCCACTGCCAGGAATTATAGCGATTGCTCACCACTTCGGCGTTGCCGGTAGATGATATATATTGCAGGTCTATACCGTTGTAATTATCGCGCCGCTGGTTAATAATATTGGTTCCCAGCGTTGTTCTTAACTCCAGTCCATCCATCAGCTTTATATTGGCATACATATTTCCCAGCATGGTTTGCGTACGCAGCAAATAAGTGCGCTCGTCGATAATGCGCAAAGGGCTGTCGCCACCTTCCATTCCAGGGTAGTCACGGTTGCGCCCCCAGTTGCCGTTGGGATATTTTACCGGGATAAATGGCAACGCTTCCAGCACCTGGCGCATTACAGTAATGCCTCCGCCGCCCAGTATATCAATTTGCCGGTCGGTTTGATCGGTATAGCCAAGATTGCCGCCCACTTTCAGCCAGGGTTTTATTTGCGAATCAAATACAAAGCGCGCTGCATAGCGTTTGATCCACGATCCTTTTATAATACCATTTTCATTGCGATGATTGAGGTATGCACCATAACTTCCCTTGTCGTTACCACCGGTAAAGCCTACCTGGTGATTTTGGGTGAACGCCTTGCGGAAAGTTTCATCCTGCCAGTCGGTTTCGTATAGTGGGTTACCGTTAGCGTCAAATAAAAGCGGGTTGGTTCTTTTGGTGCGTGGATCTACATATTTGGTGCCCGACGCCCAACCCACCGGGTCATATTTTTGTGCATTGGCATAAGCAATTTCTTCTGTTTCTAAAAACTCCCGGGCATTGAGCACCGCCAGTTTTTTGGGAGCAACACCTATACTGAAATCTCCATCGTAGGTGAGCTTACCGCCTCCCGAAGACCCACGTTTGGTAGTGATCAATATTACTCCATTAGCGCCACGGGCACCATAAATGGCAGTAGAAGACGCATCTTTCAACACTTCAATGGATGCGATGTCATTAGGGTTGATATAATCGATAGGTGTGCTGCCGTTTTGCAGATCAGCGGAGTTTAAGATCACTCCGTCTATCACATACAATGGATTGTTTGATATGCTGATAGAAGTAGCACCCCTGATGCGGATGTTCGCCCTTCCGCCGGGTCTGCCGGAGTTGGAGGAAACATTCACGCCGGTAATTCTCCCGGAAAGATTTTGGTTTAAAGAAGCCGCAGGCCTTTCCGATAATGCATCGCTCCTCACTGTTCCTACGGCGCCGGTCAGGTCCGATTTCTTACGGGTACCATAACCTATCACTACTACATCTGCCAGGTCGGTAGCGCCAGATGCTACCAGTTGGATGCTAAGATCGGTACCACTGCCTGCTACAACCTCCTGCGTGGTATAACCTACGGAGCTTACCACCAGCACACTCTTAGCATCGGGTACATTGAGCGAGAAATTGCCGTTTTCATCGGTAGTTGTACCTGTACTGCTGCCTTTTATGGTAACCGATGCTCCAACAACAGGATCGCCGGAAACATTGGTAACTTTTCCTTTGATGTCGATGGACTGCAGATTGCTGGAATGCGTTGTGCTGTTGGTATTTCGAATATCATTGCCAGCCAACGAAGCGGTGGTTGTGAAAATAAGCAACATTAAAGCCACCAGTTGTTTGTTGGAATGTAGCAGCATTTTTTGAAGAGCCGTCGGTGTAGGGTGTCCCGTTCTTCTTCTTTCGATAAAGGCATGAGAAGCCCTTATAAGGTTTTTTAGTCTCTTATTCATGAAATGATGTTGTGAAATTTACAGATCGGTTTAAAGTGTCATTTGGCGAAAGGTAATTCGCTTGTGTAGTTTTAGTTGTTTGGAGCTGTCATGTGCAATCGTTTTGGGTTAACAATGTTGTTGGTTGGTCCCTGGGTAAAAGGAATAGACACCTGGTTGAATGTTTTTGGCATTCAAAAAAACTGTAAACGAATCGGGCTGGGAATAGTAACTAAAGATTATTGTGAAACTTGTTAGATAACAGCTTCGGTTATGCTACGTAGCTATTTCATCAAGGAGAAGAGGGAATGAACTTTGGTGAAGGATACGGCTATGTATTTATGTTTGCTCAATATAGAACAATACATCGACATTGCTTTTTACTGTGTACGAAAAATAATATTTTTTTTGTTTACGAGACAGCACAACAATGCTACGGGAGATATTCATAAATCTTTCTCGCGCAGTCCGGCGCTGAAATTGGTTGCTGGGTTGAATTTGCAAAGCAATTGAAAAAAGCTGCATGGATACAGCCTTTTTTTTAGTTTGATTTTCGTGTTGGCATCCTGTACTATACTGATTTGAGATTTGAAATTTGGGATTTTAAGACTGATCATTCTAAATGAAACTTAATGTAAGCACCGTAGCTCCTTCTTGTTCTCTGGCATTTGAGTACCTCCGTGTCTTTGTGACTCTGTGGTTTGTTTTCAAAAATAAATTTGCGCAGTTAAATGACTGCACATATATTTGCAGTCAAATAGCTGCATAATGGATTTACGGAGAGATGTATTTCAGGCTATAGCCGATCCCACCCGTCGGGCTATCATTACCCTGCTGGCTATGAACGCGATGACGCCTGGTGCTATAGCTGCCAACTTTAATTCTTCCAGGCAAACCATTTCAAAGCATATACAAATACTCACCGAATGCGAACTGCTTAAACAGGAGCAAACGGGCAGGGAAATTTATTACCACTTAAATCCAAAGAAAATGAAAGAGATAGCTGACTTCCTGGAGCCTTTTCGCAATATGTGGGATGATCGCTTTAACAAACTGGAGGCGATTATGAAACAGCGGAGCAAAGGAAAATGATATGTTCATCCATTCACCAAAGAATCTCTTACTCAAATATTATAAATCGAAAAAATAACAGCGTATGGAACGTAAAACAAAAGTGCATGCCGAAGATGGCAGGCAGGACATTATAGTAACCAGGGAGTTTGATTTGCCCGTGGACCTGTTGTTCAGGGCTTACACCGAAGCCGATATTGTGGAGCAATGGATGGGCACCAAAGTGCTGAAGCTGGAAAACAAAAAACATGGTGGCTATGCATTTGAAACAAGCGACGCCCAGGGCAATGTATTGTTTAAAGCGCATGGAGCCATACACGATGTTGTGACGAATGAAAAGATCGTACGCACATTTGAAATGGAGAATGGCTTTGATGTGCACCTGGAATTCCTGGAGTTTGAATCGCTTAGCAATGATACGAGCAAACTTACTATGCAAATTATTTACCGGTCGCAGGAGCACAGGGCGCAACAGCTTAAGCTGCCGTTTGCCTATGGCGTTAACATGGCGCACGATCAATTGCAACAAATTGCCAATAAACTAAAATAATTACAATGTCCACTACAAAACCAGCTACAGGTAAGGCGCGTAAAATTACCTATTGGGTTGTCACCATTTGGCTGTCACTCGGCATGGCATCTACTGCCATTGTTCAATTGATGAAGATGAAAGAAGAAACAGAAATGATGAACAGGCTGGGCTATCCGCTGTATTTTTTAACTATATTAGGTGTGTGGAAACTACTGGGCGTAGTAGCGGTGCTGATACCCAGGTACCCGTTGCTGAAAGAATGGGCTTATGCGGGATTTTTCTTCTCTATGTCGGGAGCAATTATCTCTCACCTGGCAGTGAGCGATGAAGCCTCTACATTGTTCGGTCCTGCGCTTTTGCTGCTGTTAACGGTGTTGTCGTGGTATTTCAGGCCGACAAGCAGAAGAAAGGTTTAAGGTTTGGAGTTTGAAGTTTACGGTTGCAGATAATGACAGATAAACCTCCAAACAACAAACGGTAAACAATAAACGCCCAAACGCTAAACAACAAACTATAAATTACAAACACTATGAATCCTGACGTTGACTGGTACTTTGAAAAAAACGAACAATGGCAGAAAGAGATTGAGCTGATGAGAACGATTGCGCTCGATTGTGGGTTGGACGAAGTACTGAAATGGGGCTGCCCATGCTATCAATACAATGGCGCCAACGTTGTGTTAATACATGTGTTCAAAGAATATTGCGCCTTCCTTTTTTTCAAGGGCGCACTGTTGCAGGACCCGAATGGCATTTTGATCCAGCAAACAGAAAACGTACAGTCGGCAAGGCAGATCCGTTTTAGCAATGCAAAAGAGATTGCTCAGCAGAAAAAAATCCTTAAGGCATACATTTACGAAGCGATAGAAGTAGAAAAAGCGGGCTTGAAAGTAAAACTGAAAAAAACTGTCGACTATCCGGTTCCCGAAGAATTTCAAAAGCAGCTCAATAAAAAACCGGCTCTTAAAAAAGCTTTTGAATCGCTTACACCCGGCAGGCAACGCGCTTATCTTTTTTATTTTTCTCAGGCCAAACAAGCCAAAACCCGGGAGGCAAGGGTACAAAAATATATCCCGAAAATTCTGGAGGGGTTGGGGTTGGAAGATTGAGAGATTAGTTAATAGAGGAAATGAATTAATACAGTCATGCCTTCTTAACCAATTACACCAATCAACTTACTTAACTAAAAATATAACGATGAAAGGAAAAGAAAACAGGGAAATACACATATCCCGCACGTTGAAAGCTCCTGTTGAACTTGTGTGGGAAGCGTGGACCCGGCCCGAACCTATTGCCCACTGGTGGGGCCCCGCAGGCTTTACAAGCACGATTCATGCAATGGACTTTCGCGAAGGCGGGGAATGGAAGCTTACACTTCACGGACCCGATGGAACAAATTATCCCAACAGGAACATGTTTATGGAAATTATTCCATTGAAAAAGATCGTGTTTGAACATTTCAATCCTCATTTTATGACCACGGTTTTATTTGAATCCAAAGGCAACAATACGCAGATGGATTGGACAATGGAGTTTGATACAGAAGAATTGCGCGAAACAATTGTAAAGGCGCACAAGGCTGATGAAGGATTGAAACAAAATGTGGAAAAACTGGAGTTATACCTCGATTCGGGGAAATAGCAATCAGGCTGTTTTATTTTTGTTTCCTGCTTCCTGGCTCTTGATCTTTGTTTCTTCCATCTTTAACTTGTAACAATGAAAACCAATAAAAAACAGTTGCCGGCAGCTGAACAAGCCGAGTTTCTTAAAACATTAAAAAGTCGTTTCGAAAAAAATAAGGATCGGCACAAAGGCATCAACTGGAATGATGTGGAAGAAAAACTCGAAGCGAGTCCTGCCAAACTCTGGTCGCTTTTCCAGATGGAAGAAACCGGTGGCGAACCCGATGTGGTAGGTTTTGATAAAAAAGCAGGAGCATACATTTTTTTTGATTGTGCTGCGGAGTCACCTAAAGGCCGCAGGAGCATTTGTTATGATCATCCGGCGCTTGAGTCGAGAAAAGAACACAAACCCAAAGACAGTGCAATGGGTATGGCAGACGAAATGGGCATTGAGCTATTAAACGAAGAACAATACCGCATGCTGCAAACACTGGGGGAGTTTGATTTAAAAACCTCTAGCTGGATAATAACACCGTCGCCTATCCGCAAATTGGGTGGCGCCTTGTTTTGCGATCGCCGGTATGATACTGTCTTCCTTTATCACAACGGTGCAGAATCGTATTATGCCGCCAGGGGATTTCGCGGAGCGTTGCGCGTGTAAAAGCTTTCAGCGGTTACATTCGATTTATTTTTTTTTACCGACTGGGGTTTTTCATGGTATCATCGTTGCCTGTCAGCTCGTTCAGACCATCGCAAGCACTTCAACGCCGGTGCGAATAGCATCTGAAAGATGTATACAGCAAGAACAACAACGTTTTCCGCAACCATTCTTATACAACCGTTTATCTTTGCGCTCTATGACGCAGGAGCAAATTTTAGATTCAGTAAGACGACTGATACACGATAAATTTTCCGGAGAAGGAACAGGGCATGATTACTTTCACATAGAACGTGTGGTAAGAAATGCTGTAAAAATAGCCCGGAAAGAAAAAGCTGACCTGTTTTTAACGGAACTGGCTGCCTGGCTCCACGATGTGGGCGATCATAAGCTTAATAACGGCATCGATCAATCGCAGGAGCAAATTGCTGTATTGCTGCAGCCACTCAACATATCACAGCAAACAACAGACCAGGTGATCAATATCGTTTCGCAGGTATCTTTCAGCAAAGGCAAAATAGCTGAAACCCTGGAAGCTAAAATTGTACAAGACGCCGACAGGCTGGATGCCATTGGCGCCATTGGATTGGCCCGCGTATTTGCATTTGGAGGCAGCAAGCACCGCGAAATTTACAATCCCGATCGTCCTGAACAAACCTCCATCCAGCATTTTTACGATAAGCTGCTGCTGTTAAAAGACAAAATGAATACGTCCGCTGCAAAACAACTGGCAGTTGACCGGCACCGTTATCTTGAAGAATTTTTACAACGGTTTTACAAAGAATGGAATGGGGATGAGTAACGCCCTACCTAAGATAAAGAAATCCACCTGTCACATCCGGAACAGTTTCAATATCCCCCTCCTGGAGGTGGGTAACGCGTTGAACTAAATGAATTTTACTATGGGGGAGGAATTCAAATCCACCCCCATTCAAATATTGCTTTAGATCGGAGCGCTTCCCCCGCTCGCGGGGGATAGTGAGCAACTCGTTTGTGTAACTTTTTTATCAACTTCTGTTAAAATAAAAAAGCTACCTGTCACACCAAGAACAGTTTCAATATCCCCCTCTTTGAGGGGGTAGCGCGTTGAACCAAATGACTTTTGCTTTGGGGGAGGAATTCAAATCCACCCCCATTCGAATATTGCTTTAGGTCGGAGCGCTTCCCCCGCCCGCGGGGGATAATGAACACCTTGCTTGTGTAACTTTTTTATCAGCTTTTGTCAAAATAAAAAAGCCACCTGTCACATCAGGAACAGCTTTAATATCCCCTCCCAGAGGGGGTAGCGCGTTGAACTACATGACTTTTGCTAGGGGGAGGAATTCAAATCCACCCCCATTCGAATATTGCTTTTGGTCGGAGTGCTTCCCCCGCCTGCGAGGTATAATGAGCAACTCGATTGTGTAACTTTTTATCAGCTTCTGTCAAAATAAAAAAGCCACCTGTCACACCAAGAACAGTTTCAATATCCCCCTCTTTGAGGGGGTAGCGCGTTGCGCCAAATGACTTTTACTTTGGGGGAGGAATTCACGTCCACCCCCATTCGAACATGGTCTTAGGTCGAAGCACTTCCCCCGCCTGCGGGGGATAATGACAAGTTCGCTAGTGTAACTTTTTATCATGCTTCTGTCAAAATAAAAAAGCCACCTGTCACATCAGGAACAGCTTCAATATTCTCCTCTTTGAGGGAGTAGCGCCTTGCACCAAATGACTTTTACCACGGAGGAGGATAACAATACCTATTTCAAACATTTAAGAACCTGCAAGCTTTATGTATATTTATAACCACAACTAACTGATATGAAAAATCACTTTTACAACAAGCGTTTACAGCCTTACGCCAATAAGTTGCGGAAAGAAATGACCAAAGCAGAAGCATGTTTATGGAAATATGTTTTGCGTGCAAGTCAGCTTAAGGGTTTTGCTTTCCGGCGACAGCGACCAGTTCTTAATTATATCGCGGACTTCATGTGTATGGAACTTATGCTGATCATTGAAGTGGATGGAATTAGTCATCATTGGGAAGGTGCAGCAGAAAAAGACGAAATCCGTCAAAGAAAATTGGAGGAAGCGGGGTTTACGGTACTTCGTTTTGATGATAATGAGGTATTGAATAAAATAGATCGTGTGCAGGAATATTTGTTGGATTGGATAGAGAAGTACCAGCGTGCTACAAGTAAATAATCTTCTATGATTAAGCCGGCAATTCAGTTCCACCCCCATTCGAACATGGTCTTAGGTCGGAGCGCTTCCCCCGCCTGCGGGGGATAATGAGCAACTCGCTGGTGTAATTTTTTTCTGCACTTTCTTCGAAATAAGAAATTTATCTCTCAAAGCAGGAACAGCTTCAATATCCCCCTCCCGGAGGGGGTAGCGCGTTGAACTACATGACTTTTGCTACAGGGGAGGAATTCAGGTGCACCCCCATTCGAACATGTTAGGTCAGAGCGCTTCCCCCGCCTGCGGGGGATATTGAGCAAATCGTTTGTGTAACTTTTTTCTGCACTTTCTTCGAAAGAAGAAATTTATCTCTCAAAGCAGGAACAGCTTCAATATCCCCTCTTGGAGGGGTAGCGCGTTGAACTACATGACTTTTACTGCGGGGGAGAAATTCACGTCCACCCCCATTCGAACATGATCTTAGGTCGGAGCACTTCCCCCGCCTGCGGGGGATAATGAACACCTTGCTTGTGTAACTTTTTTATCAGCTTTTGTCAAAATACAGCTGTCACATCAGGAACAGCTTTAATATCCCCCTCCCAGAGGGGGTAGCGCGCGTTGAACTACATGACTTTTGCTAGGGGGAGGAATTCAAATCCACCCCCATTCGAATATTGCTTTAGGTCGGAGCGCTTCCCCCCGCCTGCCGGGGATAATAACCAACTCGCTGGTATAATTTTTTTCTGCACTTTATTTAGCAGCTTTTTTAAAGGCTTCTTCTACGCTAAACGAAATGCCTGCAGAAAAACTGGTGCCGTTATAACGCCACGGTACACTTTCCATTTCCTGGGCAAACACTATCTGAAACTGTGCTTTCGCAAACTTATAACCAGTTCTTATAGTAAACGCCGGTTCAGCAAAGGTGTAGGTCCTGTTGTCAATTCTTACACCATTGTCGTTAACTAAATTGCGTTGCATAAGATAGTCGTTACTCCTGCCTTTGTTGTCGAAGTCAAGATATTTTACATTGGCGATCCGTAAATTAAATGCTGCGTCAAACCAGGGCGAGCGCACTCCAATACCCGGCTGAAAAAAGTATCGCCGCATGCGCATGTCAACATCACTGTGTATTTTTCCGCCGCCGTAACCCACATAACCATCTACTACCATTTTAAATTTTTTGCCTTTGGCATAATAGCCGCCTATGCCTCCTTCGAGCAGGTGAGCCCGCGCGTTCACATTCCCGTTAGCTTCATCTATATTATCTGTAGAATAAGAAAAGTTGCTATAGTTGGCAATAATGCCTAAATGGTTTATGGGCGAAACTGCGGCCTGGGCATTAAAGAAGTAAGTGTTGCCATCATAGTCATGATCATTTACGCTTCCAATACTGCCGGCTGCATTAAGCCGTGCCTGACCACCCTCTGTAAACAACGGTGTATTTACTGCATTTGGCCTATAGTAATACCGGCTGCAACCGGATAAGGCAATGACTACAAAAAGAAGGAACAAGTTAATTACCGGTTTCATAAGCACTCTTATTGTGAGTAAGAAATATAGTTGTCAGTTGTTTTTCAAGAGGAAGACAGGATTGAATATGCTGCGGATAAACCGTTCGGGGCAGCAGAGGAACACTATATCAACGTAATACTATACGAGCCTCTAACGATTTGACTGTAAAATTATTTCAATATGTGAAAAATATCTGTAGCCAATACCAATCGCCTGCAAATATTATGTGCCTGCAATTGGAATTTACAAATCTCTTTTGGCATTTATCCAAAAGCAAAGGCCCCAGGTAAGCGCTAATAACAGCAAAGTATACCCTATGTGAATATCGCTTTGAGCTATCAACAACTTCCAGTCTTTTTCATCTTTAACAAACCATCTTGGATAAGGTATAAGCCGGTCAGAAATTTCAAGCGGTAAATATTCTCCAATGCCGTTTGCCTTATGCTTTGCCAACTGCACCAACAGGGGCTCTAATGGAAAGTAATAGCAAAGAAAAATGCCCAATGCAATGAAAGCTTTCCGTACAAGGAAGGCGATCAAAAGCGCCAGCGACAACTGTGAAAAGACCTGCAAAAAAAACAGCCCTATGTACTGGGTCCCTTCCCAGCTAAATGCATTTCCTTTTCCTGAGTTTACCGTTCCTATCACAAATGCTGTTATCACGTACAGGACAGTAATCAGTAGCGAAACAATGATCACATCAATCATCTTGCTCAGCATAAAACTGTTCCTGCTCCATCCGTCTATGATATTTTGCCGGTTTGTTTTGTAGCTGTATTCGTTGGTGATGAACATGATCACCACAATAGAAGGAAGAAAAATAAACAGCGAAGAAATAAAGGCGACTGTTTGCCATGCATCGGGAAACGTAAAAGGGTTGGGAAGCATTGCCAGGATCATGCCCATGGCTTTGTCGTTCAACTGGTCTTTGTATCCATTTACATAGATAGCATAGTTCATACCCGGATAGGACAATGATACGATGCCCAGCATCCACCAAAAAGCAGGATACTTCTTTATTTTAAGCCATTCTGTTTTTAAAAGAGTTGCCATAGTAGAGTTTTGAAAAGCTCAACAGGTTTAGTTGTTGGTAAGTTCAAAGAACCGGGTTTCAAGACGTTTCTTCTTTAATAAAAGGTGATTGAGTACAATGCCTTTGCTGAAACAGAAACTGTTGATTTCCTCCAGCCTGGCCGTACCTTTTGGAAGGGAGAGATGGATCGTGTTTTCTGCGTGATTGATGCGCAAATGATTTCCCACCGGAGAAAGAATTTGTGCCAGCGCATTCAGGTCGGTAGCGCTTACCTCCACTACATCTTCATCCTGCAAAATTTCGTTTACCTCTCCGGTAGTTAACAATTCTCCTTTCTTTAAAATAGCAACGTGGGTGCATACCCGTTCTACCTCGTCTAATAAATGGCTGGCTATAATTATGGTATGTCCAGAATTTCTTAATTCGGTTATTAGCTCTCTTATTTCCGCAATGCCCACCGGATCAAGACCATTGGTGGGCTCATCCAGCACCAATACTTTGGGATCGCCTAACAAACTTGCTGCTATTGCCAGCCGCTGTTTCATTCCAAGGCTGTAGGTTTTAAAGCGGCTCCTGCGACGGTCGTATAATTTTACTTTTTGCAAAACACGGTCAATGTCCTGGTCATCTCCTCTCCCGCTAATGCTTTGGGTAACTCTTAAATTATCTACACCCGACAAATAATGATAAAAGTTAGGCGTTTCGAGCAAAGAGCCAATCTTTTTCCGTTGCTGCGGTGAGCCTGGCTGATCGAACCACAAAAAATTTCCATTGTTGGCTTTGAGTACATCGAGTATAATACTAAGCAATGTGGTTTTACCACTACCGTTCGGCCCTAAAATACCAAATACGCTTCCTTCGGGAATGGTGAAAGAAACATCTTTCAGTGCCTGTACAGACCCATAAAATTTTGTGATGCCAGCCAGAGAGAGAACAGTACTCATAAGCAGCTTTTTGTATTTTTATAGTATTAAAAGCACTTTGAATTTCAAAGCTAATTCAAATCTTTTATTCCTGCAACCCTTTTTGCAAAAAAAATTGAATATCGAATTATAGGAAATAACAAGAAAAGTTGGTGAAAAAGGCAAACAATGTCGATACTATACGGTACCAGGTTCATTTTTAAGGAAAGTAGATACCTGCTCGAATATACTCAATGCATGAATACCGTACGATGTAAAATTGCTTTCGAGTACGCCTTGTTTATTTTGAATGACGAAAGATTGAGGCAGGTTGAATTTTTTTGACAGATCATCCCGAAGCTCAATGTAAAACATGTCAAGCTCAGCGTTTATAGTCACACTATATTTGTGATTATCTATCACAATGATCGTTTTCATGCAGCAAAGATAGCTAAATAGGTTTCTGATGCATTAGGTGCAAAACACAACATTACATACCCATGGCAGATCAATTGAATTAATGATTAGCTCAACCAGCAAAGGTTAACTCTTTCCCGGTTGAGAAAAAATACAAATTCTGGAGTTTGTGAAAGTGGTTGGTATAATGCGTACTGGCGTATACTTCATCACCCCGCAGGTATAGTTTTATCTTGTCTTTCCATATAAACCCTTCGGGTGGCTGAATGGACCCATCTTCGTTTACCAACGGTGATTCAAGCTCCAACCTGAAACCACACTTTTCAAGTAATTCATGAGTGATTGTTACAGGACGCAGTTGCTGTGGTGCCAGGGTGTACCATGTTTGTCCATCGAGCACTATTATTTGTTCCTCATCAATTCCTTTCACCACGCCAATGGACTCGTTAGGTATTACAACAACATTGTTTAATCGCAGTTCGTTAGGGTGTATCATATAACTAATTTATTAAATAAAAAATAGTTATAAAAAAAATCTAGCGAGAAGAGCCAATAACACTAACGCATACCTGTAAATAGGATATTATCCTTATTAAAAATAGTTGTCAATCACACTGTATTTGATCAAAATATATCTATTGTTTCACCTCCTCAAAGCTTCCTTTTGCATTAGGCAAACTTCATTTTGTTCATTAGGACGGAGAATTTTTGATGACGCAAAACGAATACGTTATCATTATTAAAACCGGCCTGTAAGTTATAAAGCCGCAAGAAGGAATAATTTTTGAATCGATGTACAAGAAAATATTTCTGTGCAAATCTGTGGCGGGCGGGCAACAACTTTTCCGATTGTACAGATTAGTGCAGATAAAATACTTTTGAACCACTATGTCTCCCAACAGGTCACTGGTACTGGTTACGCTTATGATCGGAACATCGATGGCTGCCATTGACAGTAGCATCGTCAATGTTTCGCTGCCCGTTATTCAACGCGAGTTTGATGTGCAGCTAGATGCTGTTGCACTGGTAGTAACAGCTTATATGATCACCTACAGCCTTTTTATTCCGCTCACCAATTGGCTAAAAAATCGCATCGGCTATTATAATCTATACATGAGCAGCATTGTATTTTTTGTAGCAGGGTCGCTGCTCTGTAGCCTGGCAAACAGTTTAACCTTTCTGGTACTTGCAAGAATGGTGCAGGCTATTGGCGGAGGCGCTATCGCTCCAACATCGCTTGCTATCCTCAGCGAAACGTTTCCCAAAGAAAAAAGAGGCAGTGCTATAGGCTGGTGGGGCATCGGCAATGTAATGGGGCCGGCATTGGGACCAACGTTGGGCGGCATACTTACTGAGTACCTGGGTTGGGAATCTATCTTTTATGTAAATGTACCTATCGGCATCATCACCATTGCAATGGCAGCAACTCATTTGAGCTTTTTGAAAAAACTGCCAGTCAGCAAGCCTCCGCTCGACGTGAAGGGCTACCTGCTGCTGGCGGGATTTGTATTGTTGCTGCAAGCCACCATCATTCCGTTTGCTTCACGGTACGGACCATTGTCGTGGCAGTTTTTACTCAGCCTGCTGGTGACCACCGTTGTTTTGCGACTGTATATCCGCTCTGCCAAACGCGCCAACCCCTTGCTTGATCTGTCTATTTTCCGGCTGCCGGCTTTTAACCGCCCTTTTATTATTGTTGGTATTCGTTCACTGGCTTTGTTTGGAGGCATGTTCTTCCTCCCTTTTTTGTTGCAGGGTTACCTCGGCTATTCCGAAATAGAAACTGCCATGCTACTGCTGCCCAATGCATTGATCATGCTTGTTACGCGGCCCATATCGGGCAAGTTGGCCGACAAAGGAATGATTCGCAACATATCCATATTAGGTATCCTGTTGCTATCCACTTCATTCGTTTTGTTTTCACGCATCGATATTGGTAGCAGTGTAGTGTTTATTGTATTCTCAATGGTCCTGCGAGGACTGGGCATCAGCTTCCTGATCGCCCCTGTGTCAACAGCCATGCTTAATGCTGTTTCGTCAGAACAAACGGCCACAGCCACATCGCTCAATACGTTAATGCTACAGTTAGGTGGCTCCATAGGTATTGCTGTAAGCAGCGCTATTCATACACATTTGCTCACTCATTACGAAACCAAAACAGGGGCTCACCAACTGGCAGAACATTACGCACTGCAGGATGGCTTTCTTGCTACTGCAGTGTTTATTCTGCTCGCATTGTTGCCGGCATTCCGGTTGCCGCAAAAAGCACGCAGGCGTTTAAAAAATAAAGAAGTGTTAGGTTGATGAGGGGCGGACATCACCGCAGCCGTGGTATTGAACTTGATGTATAAATGGAAAGCTTACGCCACAGTTAAGTATAAACGCGGTAACCTCCTACATCAATGCTACGGTGGTGGAAGATCCTGCATTTAAAGCAGGCAATCAGCTCGAAGGAAATGCCAGGCAAACCTTTAACACATGGACCAACTATACAATAGACAAAGGACCATTAAAAGGATTTGATTTGGGCTATGGTTTCTTTTACAAAGGAAAATTTTTTGCAGCCACCGACAACCTCCCCGAAGCAGCAGTGAAAGCTTATTGGAGTATGGATGCTTCGGTGGGATACAATTATAGCAGCTTCTTTACCCGTTTGAACATTACCAATATTACAGACAATGTTGATTACCTGGCGAGAAGCGGCCTGTATCAACCACTCTGGGGCGGCGGGCGATATTAAGTATTGGAGTTAAATTTTAATTTACAGCTGGCTTTCACAGCAAATCTATTTAGGCATCAGAACGGTTTCTTCAAATTCTACACCTTCCCAACCGTTTTGCATGAACTGCCGGATATTCTGATGATTGGTTCCATCCGGATTGTCCAGTACATTTTGATAATGCTCAGCAAACAGACTGAGTGTGTCCTCCTTACTCAAATTATTGAGGTGTGCATAAAATAATACTCTCGCGCTGCCCTGGTTCTCGGTGCCCGCATTGTATTGATTTCCGTTTTTAAAAGCGGTAGATGTATGAGTGTATTGACTGTCAATATGCGCAAGTACATCTGCAAATTGTATTTCGTCAGCCTCCAGTTTTAGTAACAATTGGTTCACCATTGAAATGAGCTGTTTTTTGGTTGGTCGCAAATATCCGGAATTAGGCAATGACATCAATACACAATCATCATTATCTCATGGTAAAAATATCCTCTGGTGATAAACTACTGCAATAATCAAAATGCAAAAAGGTTTCTATAGAATAATCCCCATTCCTATGGCAACAGTCATTCCCCCGAAACCAGGAAACAATCGCTTCCACATTCCAGACAGCTTTCGCAAAGTCGACGATTTCCAGGATTTCGTAATAAACACTTTATTTCCCCCGGCGCTGTATACCGTGATTAACCGATCTCCCGGTTATTTGCGAAATGTGGAAGATAGTAAAGGAAATAATTTATATCCGGTTTTAACATTGAGAGATCATTCAAATGGTTTTGAATTCAATATTGAATGCAGGCACAGGCATGCCCTGATAGCCAATAATTTTAAATTTGCAGGAAATTCATCATCCGGCACCCACCGGGAACTTCCCGCTTTTCTCATCCTGGGTTTAGGCGGCGAGGCAGGAAAGCCAACCGAGGTGTTTCTCACCAATTTTAAAGATTGCCCGCAGGTGTCGCTTTTTAAACGGCATTTAAAAAACAAATCTATTTCGGTAAATAACGCTGTACCGTCTGCCAGGCTTTGGACTCACGAGCCTTTGAGCCGGCTTGCTAAAAAAGAAATAGCATAAACCTTCAACCGCTGTTCTTACTTACTGTATAATAAAGAAAAAACCCCGAAAAGGCATTCGGGGTTTAGGACGGGGAATTATGAGACTCTATAGAAACGGCTTTTTTGTATAAATATTCTTTTAAGGGCTCCGCACCTCCCGCTGCATCCACAAATTTCTTCTCCACAAAAAGCGTAATTACCTGCTTCACCAGTTCAGGCGGCAATTTCTTGCGGCCCCCTCCTGCTTTCCTCTTTTTTTTCATAAATAAAACAAATATAAAATAATAATATTAAAAACAAAAAAAATTATAATAAATATTTTAAAACAATTATTTTATTATAGTAAAATAATGGGAAAGATTGCTCCCTGCCAGAATGCCACGAATGGAGAAATTTTGCAGAAATGGTACGTTTTTAGAAGGGAGTAACCGAAGTTTTGTTTTTACTTACTCAGATATTGTATTTATGAAAATTGAAGTTCCTCATCAGCATACAAAAGAGCAGGCACAGCAGCGGATCAAAGACTTGTTGCAAGGTTTAAGAGAAAAATACAGCGATAAAATAAGCAGCATAGAAGAAAACTGGGAAGGCAATACCAATGCTTTTAAGCTGGGTGTTGGTCCCTTTTCAACTTCGGGAAGCATAGAAGTAAAAGACAAACAGGTGGACATTGACATTTCAATTCCGCTGTTTGCCGGTATGTACAAAAACCAGATCAAAGCACTGATAGAGGAGCAGGCAAAGAAAGTATTGGGCTGATTAATTGGACGATGAAATAATTTCATTAGCATCTGATAACGGACAACTTGAATAAAAGTTCTCCGGTAAAAGAGTTTGTGAACTTAGCTGCACTGCTACTATCGGGCGATGGTTGTGTCACTCACTTGTACTGCATCAACAATATTCATCAAGCTGCTATATAGTGTAAAAGCGTTTGTGGCATCCCTGAAAATATCAAACCATCATTTATTAATCCAAATAAAAATCCCACTTTCTGAGTGGGATTTTTATTTTTTAAATTACTTTTTCTCTTTTTTTAGCCGTTCAATCTCTGCCTTGAGTTCGGCTTTTTCTTTTTCGAATAGTTCGATCAGTTTGTCAAGTGGATTGTACACCTGCGAATTATTAATATAAGTTGCGAATTGCTGCTGGGAATGGTCATGGTTGGTAAATGTATTGGACATTACATTTATTGCAGCATCCCAGTTTAAATTGGTCAATACTTCCGCATCAACTTTAAGTATATCCGCAATCTGCTTTAATAATTCGTCATCCTCAATAGTTTCACGCTTCTCTATATCAGAAATTAGCTGTTGACTGATGGTTCTACCCAATCTGCTCTCCAACTCTACAGCCATATCCATTTGGCTCTTATTACGGATGAACCTGAACTTTTGAATGTTCTGTCCTACATGCACGGGACGTTTTGCAAAAACTTGTTCCATTGTATTTTAATTCTGATAAGACAAATATAGGAAAAGAGCACCGCTCCTGGCGTGGGGTAGCCGTAAATTACAAAACGCCGCTGGTAGTTTACCGGCTAAAACCGTTGTTACTTCAACTCTAATTTAGCTAGCCGCATGAAAAAACGAAAACACCAATACCTGCAAACCTCTCTTTTGTATAGAGAAAAAATTAAAAATCCATATGAGATCATAAGTGATTTTTTCTGCGCTGCAGACCTTGCTGCTCACCGCAAATATATAAAGCAGCTATTACAGGCAGCCCAGTCGAACAAAAGTTGGAATAAAGGGGCTGCCGGGGATTTTTTGAACCGTTTCAGATTATTGGAATCTGTTATTAACGCGGCATACCTTATTAATCAGGTAAAGAAAAAAAGCCTCACAAGTTTGGGAAATGATGACCCTTTCAATAAACGTTATTTTTCAAATGGGAATGGCACTGATTGGGATTGCTTTCCCCGCTCCTTGTCTATGAAGGAATACATTGATCCTTATTTGGTGTTTAAAAGATTTTTCAAATACCTGGAACTATCGGGGTGGAAGGAGGAATTAAAATATTTGTTGGATTATGCGCTCCTGAATATGAGTTTATCGGAGGCGGGTGTGGACATTGATATCCTTGCGGTATATATTCATCTCACAAAATTGACAGAAGCGGCGCATTTGATTAGCGTGAGAGAGATTACGAATTTAGGTGGGTAATACTAAAAAGCAGGAACTACTACTGCATTCATTGTACTATGTAACGAAAAGACCCTCGCACTTCGCTACCTAAAAATTTTTCACTGCCTATAAGCGCTTTTAAATAAGAAAAGGGTTCTTTGATGCACAATGTGAAGAAAACCGCTCTTGTTTGTAACCAATGCAGCACTATATCCTGCGCTTACGAATACTTCGGACATAATAAACGAGAAACAAAGTTTGTCCAATAATAAAAAGCGTCCATATAATAGGAATTAATCTTATCCGAAATTCGATTGCTTTTATCCACTCACCTTCGTCACTCAATTGTGGTTGTAAAAAAATCCCCGGGAACTTAAGGTAAATGATCGTCGGAACGGTTAATACAAAATGCCCGGCAAATAAAGCCCAGTTTATTTTGTCATTACGATTGCGTAACAACCAGTATCCAATAATGGTCAAAATCAAAACAACGGTCACGCCAAGTCCCCAAAAGAAATATGGTGGAAAAATCGTTGTGTGCCATCCTGGAACTACAGAGGTCGCAAAGTCAAGTGAAAATGGAATTGTCAACAATAACAAAATAAGAAAAGCAAAAATTGGTATATAACGGGTTACCATAAATTATTAAGCCAATGATGATTTTTTTACTGTTGCGCTAAAGAAAGAGGCCCACATTTTAGTAAAAGAGACTGAAAGGGTTGCTCACTTCAATCGGTTAAAGCCCTCGCTTCTTCCATAGTCGCGCTCTACAGAAGTAATTTCATCTTTGTCTAACATTTGTTTCAACTCTTTTTTAGTAAAGCTTAGTTCTTCTCTTACGTCAAAAAAGTCTTCATCATTTAGATTTGTAACAAAGCTCTTGTATACCAGATTATTGTGATAAACGCGAACGGTATCTTTCCTTATTTCTTTCACCCGAAGAAAATAGTAAGATGTTGGGCCGGTTTCATCCTTTCTTATCAGATAAACATCGCCAACTTTTGGATTTTCGACAAACATTGCTTTTTCTTTTTGCGTTCTTGTGTTTACAAATAGGAGAAATGCTATTAATCCTGCTATTATGATAGTGCCCGAGTATAAATAAATAGGAATTTTTGTACTCTCCTCATACTCCCTTTGCACGCTCTCTATTCGATAAGGCTCGCCACAACTATTGCAATATATCCTTGCCGTTTTATCGCCGATGGGAAAAATTGGAATGAAGAAAACGTGAAAATACTCTTTGTATACATTAACGTTTAAATCAAAGGCATTACAGGCTTTACAATAGTTGCTATTATTGGTATACTTATTTATTCTTGCTTTCCGTTTACCGTAAATTAAAAACATTCAAATTTCCTTTCGACGCAATTAAAATATAATATTCCTGAAGGTCCTTTTGATAGAACTTATGCATTTTCCCTCATCAATATCCTTCCCCATAAAAATGAAAGTCTTTGTGCCTGTGAGGAGAAATGCCTGGTATATGTAATAAACCTTATGCGGTTCCGGTTTAATTTCAAAAGTATGCTCTAGTATTCGATTTCCATTTACTACTGTATCCACAAAACAGCTATTAATAACAGTATAGTTATTATACAAGTGTGTCGACTTGATAAATTCAGCTCCTTTTTCATAACCCATGATTGGTAATACCATTATAACGAAACCAGACGTTTCCTCTTCCCGGTACTTATCAGCAAGGCCATTTGGCGTGTATATATAATTATTCTCGAAAATGTTTGACAATTTAAAACCTGTAAAACTAGTGTCGATCAGGAACTGGCTTTTTGCCATTTCATAAGCGAGCGAATCTGAGGGTGCGGTTTGACCGCTGACGTATATTCTCGATGTTATTAAAAATGAGAATAATAGTATTTGTTTTAATCCAAGCATATCAGGTTAGGTTTTGTAACGGTTCCAGATTTTTAATCAATCACTCTGTCGTCGGTGCCGTATCCTTACTCCATTGAATGCACAACAACGGTAGCGAGGATTGTAATTAGAAATCGTCATCGTTATTTGTAACTGAAAACTATCATGCGAAGTTTTCTCGGTTTAAATCGTAGTAATGGCTTGCTATTTGAATCGAAGTAACACTGGTTATTGTCTTTGCACAGAAAGCATTCAAAAGTAGAGCTATACAATTAAAAATCATTTCGGCTTTGTTACACCAATGATAACGCCGAAGTTTCCATCTGTTTGTATCCATTGTTTTTCTGGTAAATATGTTCGAGACACAAGCCCATCTAAATACAATGCGTTTTTACAACCAAAACTTTTAAAATAAATAGCGAATTCGTAAAAACTAATTTCCTTCTTTGACATCGCAAAAATGACTCTGTTGTCTGGCAAAACACCTACACCATTTCTTATATTGAGGTTGGTTGAACCTTTTTTAAACGCCGGATGAATTTGACCGTCAATCAACAGCATAGGTCCCGATTGTGTTGCATATTTAATTGTTCCGTTGTCGAAAAATTTGGGCGTTGTGCAAATAGCAGGAACATTGCCGGATGTTATGTAAAAAATGCCATTGGGCTTTAAGTAAAAATTTCCATTTCCGTTTAAAGTGTCAATGGGCGTGATTCTCTTTTTGTTCTTGATGAATAGTCCTTTCGGAGAATTGTCTGGCTTATACATTCCACCATTCATCGCAAACAACAGTATTTCTTTTTTGTCATCCAGCCACGTTTTTAAATTGAGAATGCTTTTGAAGTTTTCCAGCTTATCGTCCTTCCAATAGAATTTGACATTCCGCTTCTTCGCATCAACGATATAAGTAATAAAGCTGCCATCGTCAGCCTGTTTATTTTGAGCAAATAAAGCTGTCCCTGCAGTTGCAAGGAAGAGGAATATTGTAGCTAAAAAGTATTTGTTTGTATTCACGAAAATAGTAACTGGTTACTGTTAAAGTCAAAGGATTCGCGTTCGTGCCGAAATCCGGGACACTTTCAATCGGAACAAATATCGAGCAAGATCATCACAGGTTTTAGACTATATTTCTTGCAGTTGAGGTTTAACCTTATCGCAAAATATTTTTAGACTCTCATATTCACAACGATCCGCCATTGTAAATCCGCAGTTTTTAAAGGTTAGCCTTAAGTATTCAATGAAAGGAATATCCCATCCTATTAATAGACTGTCAATTGACGGCAAATCTGTCAATTCAATGTTATAACAAGAGCCACTTACATTGTCTTTTTGCAAATAATCACCCGATAACAAAATTTCATTACTGTCATAATCATCATAAATCAACTCAGTTATCAGGGTATTGATGGGCGGAATGTCTATTGGGTCAGCCCCCTCCCATGGAATATCAGGATTCGTTTTCCAATCCCAACAAAAGTTGCAAGAGCCTACAATTTTGTAAAAGTACTCCAATGATAATGGAACATGTCCTCCAGACTTAACCTTCCGTTTTAACTTAGATAATAAACTATCCGTATTAGCGTCAGGGAGTAAAAGCGGCATTTCCCATTCGTATTTGATATTTGATACGAATTGATAATTAATACTCCTCAATTCATTATAAATTAATTCCAGATTATATCGAACTCTCTTAAAAGTTTCGTTTAAAACAAGGTCAACTTGGCTAAAATAATCTGGCTTAAAGGCGGCGTGCTTTAAAGCATATATTTCATCATACACAGCAACAGTTTCTCCTTGCAAATACCGTTCAAAAAAAGTCATGGTAAAGTTGTAAATAAAAACAGACAATGGTCAAGCCCTGGCCAACCATCGTCGTCAGTGTCAGGCTTGAAATTTTTTCAAAACCGAAATAACTTATTGTTGATTAAAGCAAGTATGATATCCCATAGGTATCTCGACTCAGTGGTGACTGTAATTAATAATGATGATGCCAATGACAGCTCTGTATCCAGCCTTTGCATAAACCCGTTGTTATACTCCACTCTGCTACCGTAATATTAAGTACGTTGCTATCCAGGTTGCTATAATAATCAATACTGGGTCAATTGGAAACTGCCCAAGCGCTTCAATTTTGTTTTAGGTTTTAAAACTAAAACTGCAAAAAATAGCGACAATGCTGCTGACACAATACTCGCGGCAGCAGCAGCATAACACTGCTTGGTTGAAAGTTTATTTCGACATTCCAGCGATAAATACTCCTTGTTGTTTTTTGTTAATCCGTAGATTTTAGTGGACTTGTTAAACCAACTTACAACCGAAAATTTGTATTTACCTGATTTTTTGAGTTTAATCGAAACAGTATCTCCTTTTTTGAAATCCCACAAAATTTCGTCGTCATTTACACAGCTGTACTCTTCGGCGCTAAAAAGAAAAGTACGCTCACTGTTAGTGAACCGTAATTTTAGAGAAGGAAAGCTAGATTTACCTCCGCCTTGATCTTTTTTTACATTCTGGGAAAGAATTAGGTGATCTATTCTCAACAAGTCGTCATTGGTGAGTTTCTGATTGGCAAAGTGATAGAAAAGTGGAATGCCTATAAATGATACTAAACATCCACCACATTACAGTTCGTTTCTTTCGATTATAGTCTTTCAAGAAATTATATTGATTTTTAGGAATTTTGAAGGTTTGTGTTTTAACTCAAACACTAAGTTGAAGGACTATAGGGCCGCCTTCAATAATAATTAATACAATAACTTATGTTTGCTCAAGATGCCACCTAAAAGCCAATGATCACCAACTAATCAACCCGAATAAAATTCGTGCAGTTCAATGCATCATTTTACAATACGCCGTTGTTTCTAAAATGAATTTTTCCGAGCGAACTGGCTGGTTTACTGTTTTTTTCAAAAGAAAGATAATGATGTTGAATTCTCACAGACTGTTAATTGGTTGTGGAGACGCCTGGCTTATCTTTTTTTCTCCAAAGTTTAAAATTTAACATACACTAAACCTAACATATGAACACCTCGCATGTCATTATTGATATCTCGACCCAATACTAGTGATTGCCTTTGATTTCTGAATAACGTTTGAAGTTAGCTCCTTTGTTTGCCTTTAAATCGCTTATGCTACTATAATAGTGCAGACCGGCAAGTCCTGTCCCGCAAGGAGCCATATACTCTTCGGAAATTAAATACCCGTTATCAAGTTCAAAAAAGCCCTTCTCATTTTCCCCCTCCTGCCACAAATAATCGACTATGCTCCTATTAACAATATGTCTTAATTTGTTTTCGCGGTGTTCGACTTTATATGGTTTATATACTTCAACTTGCGGCTCATAACCAAATAGAAGTTTCCTTATGCGATTAAAAGGACTTCGTTTTCGTTTTTTGTAACCCTCTACAACTTCGGAAATTGGTCTTCCTTCTTCGTTTACAGAGTAACAAGGTATATCTGAAAGATTACCAAATAGAGTTTCAGCTTCTGCATCAGGTTCTACCAATAAAACATCAACAGATTGCCCATAAGGAATGTCAATATAAAATTTGTGGTCAAGTTCTATAAAACATTCGACAGTATCAAGCCAGTCATTTTCTTTTCCATACTTACAACGGATGTCAGTTATTGTCTTCCCAATAATTTCTTCAATCGAGATCGTTTCCTTCTTCATAAAACAGTATAGCTTCGCCTCTTCAGTCACATGCCAATTGTTTAAAGTGGCATTGTGAAATGCTTAATTTTTTTTTGTATAATAAGTTTAAATATAGCATTGTTTAATAAACTAAAATAACTATTTCGTTACGTTCGAATAGATTTATTGAATAAAATCCAACTCCGATGCATTGTGTCCTAATCTCCATCAGGTCAATCCTACTATCTTACTGGATACCTGTGTATCCTTCGTCAAAATTTCAGCAACCGCTTTGGCAAATGCCGCGGAGCAATTTGTGGGCAATAGCGTTTGCCAATGGGGTTGCGCCAAATCGAAGCAAAAAGTCGCACCGCTTCTCCAGCAAGATATGTGCGCGCAAAGGCGGGCGAAGCAGTTTGACTTTTTGCCGCCTCCAGACTAAAAAGCCCCTGCATAAGCAGGGGGCTTGGATAGCAACGAAACTAACTACAAACCTTATAAACCTGCTGCCCGCAATTTCCGGTTCAACAGTATTCTCAAAATGTCATAGTCACTTGAATAAGCCGTTCCTTCAAACTGGTACATCCTGGTCGCCTCATCATACTGGTAGCACTTAAAATCTTCATCCTCTAAATAGGTGTCGGACAAGATGCCGTTTTTGTAAATAGCTTTTCCATAAATAAGCGTTTTCATTTCTTCGTAGTCGAGGGTAAAATCAACTTTATAATGGTCTGCAATCTGTTGAGCGATTTCAATATTGGGGTACCATTGGGTTTGATAGTGATACAGGGCTATGTTTTGCTCGCTGTAATAGAGGTCAAAAAAGTAGCCGCTGTATAGGGTTATGAATTTCGGGAGTTGTCCCAAACCCTCCTGTTGTTGTTTCTCCGCCATTGACATGAATAGCTGGTGTATCTGTTCAAGCGTCGTTTTTGCTCCTTCGAACTGTAGTGAATTATTACAATAGGTCATAGTCGGTGTTTTAAAGGCTACTGCTTTTGCTGGCAGTAGCCTTGACGATTAGTTATATCTGAAAATATCTGAACCGTTTTTGGCGACGGCTGCACACAATTCAAAAGCCTTTTGGGACTTCAATTGGGCAGTGCCACCCATTACAATGGATTGCAGTTTTGCCTCATCATTCTTGTATTTGCGTACATTTTGAAAATAACCCGTTACAGCATTGTATGCACCGAACAGCGTGCCCTTGGTGGTATTCATTTGTTGGCTATCGCTAACCATGGCATATGCAAAGGCTTGTTCTACATTGTTCTTAAACACGGTGGAAATTTCATCATAATTGCCTTTATCCAGGAGGTGCAGGGTTTCCATATTGGGACATAATGCCAACTCAATCAGTTTCCGTACTTCCCGGTCTGTTACACGAATGTTGGACCAATGGTTGAAGATGCTTTCTAACTGATCGGTCAACGTATTTGCCAACCCCATTACCTTGTGTGCATTTTCCAGGCGTTGTTTGGCTCCTGCGGTGTGTTTGATGCGCACCACATTACTCATGTTATTGAGCGAAGCGTTCAATGTATTCTGACACACGATTCTCACGGGCGTAAAGGCGGCGGTTACGCTGCCGCTTCCGTCATGGGAGGTTGTCAAAAAGTAGGCTCGATACCTGACGCCAATATCTATGTTGCCATAGCTGGTTTCCCTGTATCTGCCCCCAAACCGTACGTACATGTCTCCATGTATACGGCTTTCTATCGGTTTATTCAGTCTAATGTTCCTGCGTGCAATTTTTCGTGACATGTTATACATACTGCTAAAGTTTTTCTTCGCCTACCAATCATTCGTTTTTCCCAATTCGTTTTCCCTTTTAAGTCTTTGAGCTTTCTTACATGGTGCATTTCTATTTCATCAATAGCACCACAGTATTCGCAAGTTTTAGCCATTAACCTATCCGTTAAACTGTTTCTACCACCTGTTATGGCGACCGTCATTGGGGTATTGTCAAATAATGGGCTTCCGGTTACCATTTTACGTTTGAACCCTTCATTGTAGAGACTTCTGTATTTAATATTGCCCTTTCTATCTGTATATGGGATAGAAAATATCCCATTTTTTCTATGCTTGTTCATCAACTTGTTTATTGACGAGCGATGTTTACTTGCATAGGTGCTGTACATGCTGTACCGCATGATGTAATAGAAAGAGTTGATTATATGGCTGTTGTTTGCTATAGAGTAATAGTTATAGAAACCTCTTATTTCGGCATTATATTGACTGATGATTTCTAAATCATCAAATGCAATCATGTAGCCTCTCGAAATTCCTCTCCAAACTTCTTTTCCTTTTGGCGTGATAATTTTCATTGCCTTATAGTCGAGAAGCTTTTTGCGTATAACTTCCGTAGAAACATACAGTATAACCTTACTTGAAAAGCATCGTCTTGGATAGCCCATTTTATCTTTTTGGGTATTAGTGGATTTTCTGATAAAGATTTCGTATCCCAAAAATTTAGCAGGTTTTTCTGCATGAGTAATAAGTGTCTTGTCTTCGGATAGTTCCAATTTGAGTTTATCTCTAAGAAAGTTTTTAAGGTCTTCCTTAATCTTGATACAATCCTCTTTTGAACCTATTACGCCAATAAGAAAATCGTCTGCATATCTGACATACTTTAACTTCCTCATGTTTTCATCCATCTGTACCGAAGCAGGATGTTTTTGACGTTCCTTAACGATGTCGTTGATTTGTTCAAGCAAAAGCTTCCTTTTTACTTCTTCCTTTTCAACTTTGAGTTTCTGACTTAAACGGTATTTTTTGCAAACTAAATAGCGGGATTCCTTAGAGGGTTTTCTGCATATACCTTTGTCAAATTCTTGAGTGTATTTTTTGATAAACTTATCAAACTTGTCAAGATAAATGTTTGCCATTATAGGGCTGATAATTCCTCCTTGTGGTGTACCGCTGTACGTCCTGTGAAACTTCCAATCCTCGATGTATCCTGCATTCAGTAGTTTTCTGATAAGTCGAATGAACCTTTCGTCTTCTATACGCTCTTTCATAATATTTATTAGTACTTCGTGGTTGATGTTATCAAAGAAGCCTTTTATATCTCCTTCAACAAACCATTTTGTACCTGTAAACAATTTCTGTGCGCTTTTCAAAGCTGTATGGCAACTTCGACTTGGTCTGAAGCCATGAAAAGAGTTTTCAAATTGCCCTTCGTAAATAGCTTCAAGTATCATGCGTATTACTTCCTGTAGGAGTTTATCCATGAATGTGGGAATACCCAAAGGACGCTTGCTACCATTCTTTTTCGGTATGTAAATTCTTTTAGACGGCACAGGTTGGTATGTTTCGTTTTTCAACGATTCGATTAGCTGTCTAACACGTGCCACACTCATACCATCTATGGTTTTACCATCGGAGCCAGCAGTCATATTACCTGCTTTGCTGTATATTTTTTGGTATGCTATGTAATACATTTCTTCGTTAAACAGTATCCTGTACAGTCTTTGGAACTTATATGTCAGCGTGTTGCTGTGTCTCACCAGACTGTTCAATATCATTTCGGGATTTCTCATAATGTCTCTCACATTTTCCTTTAATTCAATTAAACTAAACCAACTGTTCCCCTTCGCCATGTACAAGGCTTTCCCTTGTTCGGACTACTACGGGAACTCCGTTGCCATGTCGGATATTCAGAAGCTAAACTCCATAGCCTTACGGCATTCCGATTTAGGCAATCCCCATTTAGATGTATAGTGACTTTGGCTCAATGGATTGTCGGTAACCGACTTTCGTCCTTTTCTACTTATTGTAGCTGTGTCCCTTACCTGTTCATGCTTTTACCGCTACATGTTTACGGAAAAGTGTTAGGGAAATGACGTTTGTAACTATCTTCCGTCAATGCTTAAGAAACTAACCACTTAGACTATCGTTCAATCAATCCAGATTTGTTCCTCATATCCATTATTTCAACTTGCCATTACAGTCGCAATCTGATAGCTGATTGACTTATGGCTTTTCCGATATGCTACACTCCCCCATTAGGTTTCCCTTTTGGATAAATCGGATGTTGATGAGCAGTTTGAACACTTGCTCAGCAGTTTGCCAAAACTGCATTCACTACACACCCTTATGGGCGCACCAAATACTTTTCAATTACATCGTCGCCACTACCGACCCTTATATAATCCGGTAATTTTGCTGTGATAAAAATCCGTTCCCCTTTGCCCAATGCACCGGCGGTTTCGTAGAGAATGCCCCCTCCTCCCCCAACTATCGCATCAAAAAAAGCAAAGGCCTCGTTGTTCTGCACAATCTGGTAATCCTTACCTACCACACCCAATACGGCATTGTTATCGGCCCGGACATTTGCGTAATAATCGGGAACATGCAGTTCGCTGTCTGTTATCTCAATGCCCCCTGGTGTTTCTACAATGCTTGTACCTTTTGCATATAGAGCTGTTTTAACAACCTTGTAATCTAAACCGGCGTGTTGTATTGCTTCTGCGCTGGTGGGATACTGGTCTACGATCTGTCCCAGCCCATGCCATGCTTTTTCTTTTACGCTGAAAAAGGAATACCGTCCTGTGTTTTCGTTGAAGTTTAAATTGTGTGCCATGGTGTTTGATTTTAAAATTTTAGATAATTGTTTTGGTTTCCTTTTCCGGATCCTGTTTGGCTGGTTGCTCCGCTTCGCTTCGCAAAAACATTTTTCCAAAAGAAAAACCGGAAAAAAGAAAGCAACACAACAGTGCGGGATACGCGAAAACCAAAAGGAAACGGAATAAAAGAAGGGGCTGCGCGCAAGGCTTGTGTTTATGCCGGAAATCTTTTGGTGGCATTGCGCCATGCCTTGTGCGGCTGGGCGAAGGGATGGCTGCCGCACTAGTTTAGCTGCCTTTTTACCGGTTGATTTGGTAAATAGGACACTATTGTTTTTTTTGAGAGAAACCGGGCCGCCCTATGCACAAGTGATGAAGTGATTGCGACGCAACGAGGACGCCATGAAATACAAAGGCTGGTATTATAAAAGTGTATGTTACTTTACGAATGCAAGCATTATCGTTATAGCTTAGGAGAACAGAGAAACAAAAGCTGAGGATATGTCTTTACTAAAAGCCTGCGTTTCTAACTGTCGTCCTCTTCTAGTACGTCATCACATTAAGTAACCCCCTGGCTAAATGGCATAACTGGCTGGAGTGGCTTGTTGTCCGTATTTTTGGAATCCAAAAACAATTACTAAATTGAAACAGTTTTAATCCTTTGTCTTTCCAAAATAGCTACAATACTTAATAACAATTATCTGCTTTGTCAAGGCTCGCCAGGCGCGCCATGTGACCAAGGAGGCGAAGCTGTGCAGTATTCCGCGGATGCAACCAGTAACTCATGGACATCATAACTCTCTTACATGATTTATGGAAGAAAAAATGAAATAGAATGATAATATGCCGAATCGGATTGCCCAACGACAATACAAATTCCATAACGTTAAAATGCTGCTTATCAATGCTAACAAGTTGCTTTATAACAGCATAAACTTTTGTCTTGCACGCTGCTTAATTGATACTCTCTATGAAATCATATTTAAGACTTTTACAGACAATTCCATTTGTTGTTGTAACCTATGGCTATTACAAAATAGCCAACCCGGACGAAATATGTAATAGCCCTCTTTCGGCAATCATAATTTTAGCTATTTATTGCTTTCTATTGCTAACAGGAATTCTTGCAACCATGGCAACATTTGGTAAAAGACAGTCAGACAGACGAACACCAGAGCCTTTCTCACTTTCTATTTTATTGATTACATTGTTATTTATAAGTTACAATTTGACGCTTCGAGGACATAGAAACGGTGAAAAGTGGATTTACGCTGAAAACAAGAATGCTAGCGATATGCTTGAACCTAAAGGTTTGACTCTACGAAGAAATGGAAACTTTACATTTTATCCAAACAACGATTGTGCCTTTTCAGGCGAATATAAAAAGATGGGGGATACTATTGTCTTTAATAAAGAAATGATTGACAAGGCAATCCCTGAAATGACAACTATATATCTAATGAAATCAAGCAAACTTGTACCACTGTTTGACACGGCAAATAAAATAACATTCACAATTTCAAATACAGAATAAGCAGTATGGAATATTGAGTTTTATGCGGTTGAACTAAACATTGCAACCTCGGATATTTAAAATCCCAGCTTTGGGTAAGACAGAAAACCATCAATTTTTGTTTATTGATATTCATCAATATTTTTTCAAAAAGCAACGGTTACTGGCAAATGGAATACCAATTCCGAACCTGAATAAAATCCTATCCTATTGCAAACTATTTTAAAAAACATTCCATGAATTTCAAGTTTTCTAAAGAACTTATTGTCAATAATACGGAAAACGGACCTAATGAGCAATTAAGACTTTACAAAATCATGGACAACAAAGACCAGCTAATGGGACAATTTTTCTATTACCCCAAGGAGCAAATAATAAATTTTAATGACAGAAAAATATCAATTGAAGTAGTTTCAAAGTTTTTAAAAAAAACAAAATACTTTTTGGTTGATAATAAAGACAATAAAAAAGTTGGCGAATATGAAGTCTTGGGAGGTTTTGGTATTAATTATTTTTGGCAAGACGTTCCTTCTTCACCCACTGGAACAATCCAATTAATTGACACATTATTTAATTTCAGGAGAATACCAACTGACATAAAGTATTCATTCTCAAAAAAAGAAACTTGGGGTTATTTCAAATTTCGACTTTACGCAATCAAAGGAGAAGAATTTTATGATTACTCATTAAAAATAGACATTCCTGTTTGGAGTAAACCACACTTCACAAAGTATAGATCATTCGTTGGCACAATTGTATCGAACGCCGACAATGTATTTGCAATGTTAGCAGGACTGTACTTAATGGAAATAGAGTTTGATTATGAAGACAAGGAAATCGACGGGTAAAAAACCGTCAACAACATATCTCATCTATGCGAAGCCGTGAATAATAATAATACTTTTTAAGACGACCTAAAGTTCAATGAGATTTTCCAATAAAGCATATAAATATCTTGACAAACTATCAAAGAACAAAGATTTCGTAGTCTCTGACAGACAACTCATCGTTAACTATTTGAAGAGTCAAAACATTCAACCTTTCGACAAAATAATTGAATTTCAAACGGACTTCTCCGGACTTTCATTGACTGTAACCTATAAACCAAATTCAACATTTAAGGCAAGCCTTTTTCCTAAAAAGGACATAAAACAAGATGCCCCAATTGACATAATAGAAATTGACGGACAATTATACTTCTATTGTGGCGCTCACTCAACGGCTCAATGTTGGTTCGTCATTAGTGGTAGCGGACAAATTTGTACTTACAACAATAATGACGAAACTGTAAATATCATTTTTTCTTCGTTTGACAAGTTCATCGAAACATATGCTTATGAAGATTGGTTAGCTCAAAACCCAAAATACGAGCATCCGTATTATTACAATTTAATTGACAGTAGTAGTTTTGAGGTACTTACTCAACACTTCGCCCAACACGATACCGCCAACGATGACTACAATAAATGGTTGTCAAACGACAACTTGATCATTTACAAAGGCACCTGGTATGACAAACCAGGCTTTTATATTCATGTTTATGATGAAGACAGCAAGCACTGTGAAACTTTTATTCAGCATCTCAAAGACCAACTAATAATCTCTTGATGGACAAAACGGCTTACAACATTGGTTTTTTATGAAGCTGGGCATGACCTTGGGACCCCAGCTAATTAAAAGTCTTAGCTTCAGTTCAGCCGGAGAATATATGCCAGCTTTTGTATTAAATTTATCAATATGCCTGCAATCTGCAGCAGTTATAGACAAATGAAATACCTATTCCGAATCTGCATAACACTCTATCCGTCATAAACAATTTCAAGAACTTACAATTATGAAAAGAATTGTACCATTACTAACCATATTCATTTGGGTCACGGCGATCTCATGTAATCCACTTAAAGACTATTCACTAAATTCTATCACAGAACTATATGACGGTAGTATTAGTATCGAAAAAGGAATGCGAGCCAGCACGTCAAAAGGGAGAACGAAATTCCTGAAACTGACTGTAGAAGAAAATACGTTCGCGGCCAGCGGGTGGCTTTCACCGGAAGCAATAGCCAACAATTGTGCAATGTTATTTGAAAAGGCAAACCCCCAAACATTTGACGGAGTCGATCTGCTGGAAATTGAGATTATTAATTCCACATCCAATCTTTTCGAATATAGAAAAAAAGATATTGATAACAAAAGCCAGACGTATAAGAACATAGAAAGTTTTTTGGCTAACTTTATTAATATACTCGAAGCAAATAACATAGACGAAGCTGTGCATTTTATCAAATCGGATTCAAGTACTAATGCAAAGAACAAAGCTTCCTTTTTGAAAACTGTCAGAAGCATACTTCCAACTAAACATAAAGGCACAAAGCTTATTGGCTACCGAGAAAGCAAACAATCTGAAAAGGGTTATGATGTAGATTTTGTAGTTATATCTCTGGATGATGTGCAACGAATGTTAAAAGCCACATTGGAGGAAGAAAAAAATGGATTGATATTTTACAGCATCACCATCTAACTGCATGCGACATATTTTTTTATGCTGGTTTCAGAACATTTCCCAATCGATATATTGCTGCCCGGTTGCCGCCAAACTGACCAAACGAGGCTACCTTTGAAATTATACCACTAGTGTGATGATTATTTAGTTTTGCAACATTTATGCATTTGTTATATTTGAGTAACAAATGTTGTATAATGGCTGTTAAAATAAAATTGACGAAAAAAGAAAGAGCTTATTTACGGGTGTTTAAAAAATCTGGTGACCATAGCTTGCGGGAATTTAACCGGGCTACTATTCTTTTATTCCTGGATAAAGGGTTAACGATTACAGAAACAAGAAATTTACTGGAGGTAGATCGTACCACAATATGGAGGATCAGAAGCCGATATCTAAAATATGGGTTGGAGATGTCTTTAACAGAGAATCAGAGATCGGGGCAGCCCATAAAATACACCACAAATCATGAAGCAGAATTGATTGCGCTTGCATGCGGTCCATTGCCTGAAGGGAGAATAAGGTGGACAATTAGGTTATTAGTGGAGGAGTTAAACAAAAAACAAGGATTCGAAACGATAACTTACGGCAGTGTTCGCCAACTATTAAAAAAAACGAACTTAAACCTTGGCTGAAGCAAATGTGGTGTATTCAGGAAATTACAGATGAATATCGTGTAAGAATGTATACGCTTTTGGATTTGTATTCCAGCAAGGCTTACGATCCAAAATACCCTCTTGTTTGCATGGATGAAAAAAGCAAACAACTTCTCGAAGACAGCCGTCCACCCATTAAGGCTAAACCAGGTAAACTTGAAAAATATGACTATGAATATAAGCGTAAAGGAACCTGTAATATCTTTTTAGCAGTAGCGCCAAAAGAAGGGGTGCGAGTTACCAAAGTAACAGATACAAGGACTAAAGCGGATTTTGCCAATTTCATAGAAGATCTGGTTGAGTGTCATTTTCCTGATGCTGTTTATATTCGACTGGTCCTTGATAACTTAAATATTCATTTTCCAAATTCTCTGATTGAAACATTTGGTAGCCGAAAGGAAGTTCGCCTTTTAAAGAAGATTAAATTCATTTATACACCCAAGCATGCAAGTTGGCTTAATATGGCTGAGATAGAAATTAATGTTATGGATAGACAATGTACCGGAGGGCGGATAAACAATAAAGAGCAGTTGACCTCGTCTGTTACAGTTTGGTCAAAAAATCGAAATGATAACAGATGTTGTATAGAATGGAAGTTTACCCGGCAGGACGCTGATAAAAAATTATCAAAACATTATTTAGCATAACTAAATAATCAATACACTAGCTTTCTAACTTTACGCATCAAGAGTACCTGGTTGCGGTAGCACAAAATATCAGCAAACACGAACACTATGAAATTTGATGACTATAAAAAGCATTTTGAACAATTTAGTAAAATTGACACCGTTGAAAAACTTTTTATTTTCCGAAACCAGTATGAAAATCATCTTTTGCATATGGAAGATGAACAATTTTTTGAATCTTATATACAACGATTAGAGAGCGATATAAGCAGTCAGTATGAGAAAAATTTGAATAACATTTTCCTCTTCGACAAAATTAAAGAAAATCAATTTTATTTTCTGATAAGACCATCGTTTGAGCCAGAATACATGTTGATTCTTGAATATCAAATAGACGGCTATTTTATGACACATGTAGCTTTGACTAAAAACTATTGGACCTTATTTTATGCGAACAATAAACTAATAGACGTTCCGAAAGTTATAGTTAAGTCTGAGTTGAATAAAACAATTGGGAAAAGGCTTTTTTTGTTGCTTGACAAAACCATCATTGAGGCGAGACAACCAAAGGCAAATAGTTTTACTTTAGACGGTGTTGTTTATATGTTATCGAAACTTTACACGGAGGGACAAAGGATTGTCACTAAACATTCGCCAAGTGAAACCTCAAAATCCGGAAAAATTATCGAAATCATGCAACAACTAATTGACAACATTGGACGTTTAGACGAAGCAACACTTTTAAATATCGAGACAAAAATATCAGCCCTTCAAGGCTGACCAATACAGCAACTCACATAGATTTACCGGTTCGTTGCAGGAAATGTCAATAAAGCCGAACAGAATTTTGACTGCAAAAACAAATTGACAATTTAAATAAGGCAAGTGATAAATGACAGTTTATCCACAAGTTAAAGACCCCGATTTAATAGGTGAATACCCCGCATTGGTAAAAGCTGGCGGCGGATTTGTTTGGGATGAGGTATTAGAATATAGAGTCTGGTGCCATCCGCATGACGGAGCACCTGATGTAGAAGACGGTGGCGACTATTATTACGTGTTTGCGACTTATGAAGAAGCCCTTGCCTATTCACAATCAAATCCAGGCTGCGAAGA
>JBQCGX010000076.1:0-17612 GCA_051955255.1 Agriterribacter sp.
GGTTGTATAATATGTCGGGCAACGTAAACGAATGGGTAGCCGACGTTTATCGTCCTCTTTCTAACATCGATAACAACGACTTCAACCCGTATCGCGGTAACAAATTCCAGAAATTTAAGAAGAACGAAGGCAGCGACGAACCTTTTGAGCGCGATAGCCTGGGACGTGTAGTTAAAGTTGATGTTACCGACGAAGAAAGCAAGGCGCGCCGTAACTACCAGAGAGGTAATGTAATTAACTTTCTTGATGGTGATTCTGCTTCGCAGGTAACTTACGGATATGGTATTACCACTCTTATCAGCGATCATTCAAGGGTAATTAAAGGTGGCAGTTGGAACGACCGTGCTTATTGGCTGAGCCCTGGTACCCGCCGTTTTCTTGAAGAGTCGCAGGGAAGCAGCACCGTAGGTTTCCGTTGCGCTATGGACCGTGTGGGAAGCCAGGAAGGAAATGGCTTTAAACCCGGTAACAACTGGAGCAAGCGCAGGCAAAACTCGCGCAAATCGTAATAGTAGTAGTCTTATGATTATATAAACAAAGCCTCCGGTTCCGGAGGCTTTGTTATTTTGTGCCGCCCAAAGGAAGAGGAACAATAGTTGAAAGCCATCGATTGCAACGATCCTCTTATTAAAAACATTTAGCACAAACAATTGCCCGCTATTGAAATAGCAGGCGTATCCAAAACCAGATATTAAAAAGACGCACATCTCACGTCAAAGGATTACTTGTTCTCAACAGATAAGGTGTGGGTCGTAAACTTTCATTGTTGAATCCGAAAGCAAATGGCATCCGAATTATTGCAAATTTTTCTTATAGACCTATTTATCGGGCTTTCGATTTCAATCCAATGTCATTTAGTTAGTGAAAACTCAGTTTGCCGCAGATCCTTCATTTGCGAATCAGCGGCTCATTAATATGATTATTTAAAATTTTCAACTCTTGATTAACTTAACTGAAAGGTATTGGATTTCATTCCAGTGTCGTTTAAATAATACATATTTCAAGATCAATGCCATCCATCAGACCGCCCTTCGGGCGGGCCGATGGGAAAAGTTGGTGGGCCTGCCTGAACGGATATTGGACGATGTCGGAGGTCTGTCCGACAAAAGGCGAACGTTTTTACTTATCAGGCAAGACGCGATAATTCTGAATGTGAGAAACAGGAACTGTGGTAATCTTAGCTTTTACTAAACGACATTGAATTGAAATACGCTACCGGAAAAATAAAAACGGATTTGCTTTCGCAATAAAAAAAATAGAGGAGTTACCTGAAAAGTAGATATAAAGCGAGGGGAGAATCAGCCAGTTGCAAAAACTGCTATGAAAAATCAAACTCTACAAGGTCGCCTTGTTGTTTTGATTTTTTTTCGAATGAATAAGAAGAAGGTTCCCGGCTGCTGGTAGACAAATGAAAATAGTACATGCCATCCTTAAGGTGCGAAACCCGAAGCTGGATTGCAGAGCCGGTAAAATGCCCTTTTCTGCATACTTTTTTCTCATGGTTCATAATGCTGTATTCAAACGAAGCATCTGCCAGTTCGTTGTCTTCTATTTTGATTACGATCATTTCACGAACAACAGGTGGAATTTCCGCGATGAATGGTTTCATAGCCAGTTGAATGTTAATTGTTTAATAACGAAAGAAGCAGCAATTAATTTTTTAGAATGCAAATTTTTTAAGCAATGGTACTTTTGCACTCCAGGCACAATAATCGATAATAGCACGCGGGCGGCATGGAAACATTTGTATGTGCTTTTTCAAGCCTCTTTCACTACCTGTATGAATCAGCCCGCTTTAGTATACAGGCATGCATTGCAGCTTGCAAATAAGGATGAAATTCTAAGAGACTTTGTTAAAACTACAAGAGTTTATAAGGCATCTGTGGTATCAACAACGCATTGGTTATTTAGGTTTAATATCGGTAGTAGCAGATATTCCGTAAAGTTTTGCGAGTTCAGCCAGTTGTATAATATTTTGTATGCCAAGTTTTTCAAAAATATGTGCCTTGTGAGTGCCTATTGTTGATGAATGAAGACTCAATGCTTCTGCAATGGCAGTTACAGAATCTCCTTTGATCAACCGGTGCACCACTTCAAATTCGCGGTTGCTTAATTCATCAAAAGGATTGTCTTTCTTTTTATCAAGCGCCTCGGCCGATAGGATCTGGGCGAGCCTCGGACTAATATATCTCGAGCCATTCATTACTGTCATAATAGCTCTTTGTATTTCTTCTTCCGGAGATTCTTTGTTTAAAAACCCCTTAGCGCCCATTTGCAAAAAGCGCTTGCCATACCACTCCTCCTGGTTCATGGTAAAAATCAGAATGTTCAGAGACGGATAGATGGTTAAAAAATAACTGATTAAATTGATGGTATCAGTGCCGGGAATATTTACATCCAGGATCACAAGATTATAGGGGCTCTTTTTTAAAAGACTGGTGGCCGAATCGCCATCTTTAGCCTCGTCGATTACTATAGCGTCACCAAATTGATTTTTTATCAGGTAAGAAACCCCGGCTCTCACCACTGAATGGTCGTCTACAAGAAGTATTCTGTTCATTGTTTATGAATATAGTCAAAAAAAGTAAATTTTGCCGAGTACAGGGTTAGGCCGGCAGTTAGTATTTGTATAGTTTTTTTTGTAAAAAAATGTAGTGATTTTTCTACATCCTTCGAATCTGCTTTTCTCTAATAGTAATTTTTCTAAAAAAATATCAGGATATTTTAATGACAAAGATCATAATCAATTCTGAGGCCGGACAGGTATTTTTTTTAAATTCAGGCTACTCCTCACCTAAAGATATTACCTGGAAAATCGTTGTTGTAACACCTTTTGAGTGAATCACGAATCTGAAATTTTCATCCAGGGAAAAAATGGTAGAAAAAATTCTATTCTTATTATAGTATTTAATCCAACCTGTTTATAAAGCTAATGGTTGATGTACATTTGTTGAACAGTACCGCGTTATTTCTATCAAAGTAATTTAAAAGTGAATGCGGTAATAGTCCATCCTGTAAAAACAACCCTAAGTATCGTAACGATACCTTATAAGCAATAATCCAAGAAATCGGCAGAACCCGCAAGGTAATTTAAAGCAGTTATCCCAGAGGTTCTGCAGGTAAATAATTTGCCGAGATTCTCCTGCTAACCTTTCTAAAATACCAATAGCCTTCTGCGTAGTGAGCCGTTGCTAACCTCCGCGGAGAATTTCCGGCAAAGAAATTGGCCTACCAGCCAGGCTGCCTTTTAAAGGCAGCTTTTTCTTTTTAACCCCGGTTAGTGCTGCTGTTTTTACCATTCGCGAAACAGAAATTACGGTTCGTCCCATCTTCCCCCATAAAATAGCCCGATTCGCCGGATATTTGTTGCTCATAAACCAGGCTAAGGGCTTCAACATGACCAATCAGTTTTCTATACAAAAGCAGGATATCATTACCTTGCTCATCCTGTTTCCCCCCTTGTCTATTATCAACAATTACCACCAGTTTGGAGATGTTTATTTTTCCCGCGTCGATTACTTTACCGGCATCACCTTGCTTGGTTTCTCAATCTGGCTCATTTCGTGGAGGTTGCATTTATGGATAGGGCAAGCTTTGCGGGCTCGATTAGGTGGTTTTAAGCACACCGTTAAGCGAACGCTCATTGTGTTGTGCATATACGTTCCGTTTACTGCATTAACCATCGCTTTCCAGTTTTATTTGTGCGATTATTTTAATTGGTTCGGGTACCGGCTGGAGTATCACGGGTTAAAAAGCGCGCTCATTTCCGGGGTCATTTTTAATTGCATTTGTATCAGTTTTCACGAAGGAACCTATCTTTTTACCAACTGGAAACAATCGTTGCTGGAGGCAGAAGAGCTGAAAAAAGCACATCTTCAAAGCCAGTTCGACGGTTTGAAAAACCAGGTAAATCCTCATTTTTTATTCAACAGCCTTAACTCACTCTCTTCGCTCATCAGCGAAAACCCCGAACAGGCAGAAAAGTTTTTAACCGAAATGAGCAAGGTATACCGTTACCTGTTGCAAAACAACGAGCATGGGTTGGTGTCGCTAGCTACTGAACTGCGCTTTGCACATTCGTATTTTCATCTTTTAAAAACAAGGTATGAAGACGGTATTTTTATGGATGAATGTGTAGACCGTGAATTAGAAGATTGTCAATTGCCACCTCTCACCCTGCAATTGTTGCTTGAAAATGCAGTAAAGCACAATGTTATTTTACCGGAAGATCCGTTGACCATTCAAATCTTTTCCGACGGAAATGGCAACCTGGTGGTACGCAATAATCTTAAACGCAAAATCAATGCGGTTGCATCCAATAAAGTAGGGCTTGCTAACATCCGCGAAAAATATCGCCTCCTCGGTCAGCCGCCGGTACTTATTACAGAAACCGACAGTTGCTTTATGGTGTCGGTTCCGTTGATCAAAAAACATGTCTATGAAAATATTGATTATAGAAGATGAGATGCTGGCCGTAAAGCGGTTGCGTAAAGTAATAGAGTCGATTGATCCGGAAGTGGAAGTAGTAGGTGTAACCAACAGCATTTGCTCGTCGGTAGAATGGCTGAATAACTTTCCTGCGCCCGATCTTATTATGATGGACATTGAGCTGGCCGATGGACAAAGCTTCGAAATTTTTAAACGTGTGCGCGTACAAAGCCCCGTAATATTTGTTACTTCTTACGATGAGTTTGCCATCCAGGCATTTAAAGTGAACAGCGTTGATTACCTGATGAAACCTGTAGACCGCGAAGACATGGAAGCCTCTTTGCAGAAGTTCAGGCAAATTAAAAAGATGTATGCTGCGCAGGCAAACAGCGCTGTAAATGTGGAAAAGCTGGTAGAAGCGCTACAGGAACGCATTCAGCCTAAAGCATCATTCCGAAAGCGGTTTTTAATAAAGCAGGGACAAAAAATGGCTACCATAGAAATAGAAGAGATTGCCTATTTTTTCGTGGATGGCAGGCTTACTTTTTTTAAAACGTTCGACAATCGCAAGCTGATTGTAGATTACACAATGGACGAGTTGGAAACCATGCTCGATCCTGCCGATTTTTTCCGCATCAATCGTTCCTGCTATGTATCGATGAAAGCCATACAGGAGGCGCAGGATTATTTTGGGAACCGGTATATGCTGAGCCTGAAGCCCGCTGCCGATGAGGAAGCAATTGTTAGCCGCGACAGGGTTGCAGATTTTAGGCAATGGCTGGGCAAATAAGCTTGCAATTATGTTCGCGAATGGCCTAATTTTATCAGTATGAACATTTCGCGAAAGATCACCCGTCGCAACGCAGTTGGGTTGTTGAGCACTGCAGGATTGCTGTCGTTCACCAGCCAGGCAAATGCGCTGTTTAGCAATACAGAAAATATGCTGCAACGTAAAATTCCTGCATCGGGCGAAATGCTGCCGGTAGTGGGTGTAGGTTCATGGCTTCAGTTTGATGTTGGCAAAGATGCTTCGGAACGGCAACCACTTACGGAAGTGTTGCGGCTGATGAAGGAGAAAGGCGGCAGGCTGATAGATTCTTCGCCCATGTATGGAAAGGCGGAGGAAGTAATAGGTGACCTCACACAGCAGTCGGGCTTTGCCGATCATTTTTTTTATGCTACCAAAGTGTGGACAACAGGCAAGCAGCAAGGCATAGAGCAGATGAACGATTCGATGCGAAAAATGAAAAGGAAGAAAATAGACCTGATGCAGGTACACAACCTGCAAGACTGGAAGACACACCTGGAAACCATACGCAAATGGAAAACCGAAGGCAAAATAAGGTATGCCGGCGTTACGCACTACACCGCCGCAGCCCACGAGCGCCTGCAGGAAATAGTGGAAGCCAAGGCAGTAGATTTTGTGCAGTTCAATTACTCCATACGCGTGCGCAACGCAGAAGCCAGGCTGCTGAAAGCTGCCGGCGATAATGGTGTGGCGGTCATCATTAACGAGCCTTTTGAGTCGGGTGCGTTGTTTGGACTGGTAAAAGGAAAACAGTTACCTGAATGGGCAAAGGAATACGACATCAGCAGTTGGGCTCAGTTTTTTTTGAAATATATCCTCGCACATCCCTCGGTCAATTGCGTAATACCCGGAACCTCTAACCCCAAACACCTGGCAGACAATATGGCAGCGGGGTATGGGCAACTGCCCGATGAAAAAGGCCGGAAGAGAATGATCGCCTACATAGAATCTATCTCTTAGAATCTCCCCCGAGTGCTCGCTTCAAAATTGCTTCAAATCGTACAACGAAGTTTGCTGCAAAAAAAGTTATCATTGCAGCATGTCATTATTATTTACGCCCCTTACTATCGGCAATATCACGTTCAGGAACAGGATAGTAGTATCTCCCATGTGCCAGTATTCTTCGGTTGAAGGCTTTGCTACCGATTGGCACCTCGTACATTTGGGAAGCCGTGCAGTAGGCGGCGCGGCGCTTGTAATACAGGAAGCCACCGCCGTTAGTCCCGAAGGCAGGATAAGCCCCGATGATATGGGCATTTGGGCAGATGAGCATATAGTTAAGTTGCAACAGATCACCAATTTTATACATGCGCAGGGAGCTGTTGCAGGCATTCAGTTAGCGCATGCGGGTAGAAAAGCAAGCGTGCACTCGCCCTGGAAAGGTGGTAAACAAATTGCACCGGGGCAGGGTGGCTGGCAAACCGTGGCGCCGTCGGCCATTCCTTTCCGTGAGGGAGACACAGTACCCCTTGCATTGGATGAAGCGGGAATTGATAAAGTAATTGCCGACTTTGCTGTAGCAACGACACGGGCTGTGGAGGCAGGGTATAAAGTAATTGAAATACACGCAGCGCATGGTTACCTCCTGCACGAATTTTTATCGCCACTCACCAACCAGCGTACAGACGATTATGGTGGAAGTTTCGACAATCGTGCCCGCCTGCTGTACCAGGTGGTAGATGCTGTAAAAACGCGCCTGAGTGATGAACACCTGCTGTTTGTTCGGATATCGGCTAGCGATTGGGTTGAAGGCGGATGGGACATAGAAGAATCTGTAAAACTTTCAGCCAGGTTGAAACAAATGGGCGGGCATGCCATAGATGTATCGTCAGGCGGAAATATATTGCAGGCTAAAATACCTTTGGCTCCCGGTTACCAGGCGCCGTTTGCCGAACGCATCAGGAAGGAAGCTGGCATTATAACCGGGGCAGTGGGGCTGATCACATCAGCCGGTCAATGCGAAGCATTGTTGCAGGCTGGAAAGGCAGATCTTGTATTGCTGGCGCGTGAAATGCTGCGCGATCCCTATTTCCCTTTACATGCATCGATGGAATTGGATGGAGACGCGGTATTTCCCGTTCAGTATGAGAGGGCAAAAATGAAAAAAGATCAAAAGTGAAAGATCTTTGACTTTTCATCTTTCACTTTTCACATTAATAAACATTCATTATGATATCAACCAAAGGCTACGCAGCACGCAACGCTGCAGATAAACTGGCTCCATGGAATTTTGAGCGTCGCGAACCAGGTGCGCACGATGTATTGATTGAAATTTTGTACAGTGGCATTTGTCATTCCGATATTCACCAGGTAAGGAGCGAATGGGGACCGGCAATATATCCCATTGTTCCGGGGCACGAGATTGTAGGAAGGATTACCAAGGTAGGAGCCCATGTAAAAAAGTTCAAAGTGGGCGACCTTGCTGGCATTGGCTGCATGGTGGATAGCTGCCGGGTTTGCGAAAACTGCAAAAACGACCAGGAGCAATTTTGCGAAAAAGGAGCTTCTTTTACGTATAATTCGTATGAGCAGGATAAAAAAACACCCACCTACGGCGGCTATTCGAACCAGATAGTATGCGACGAAGCATTTGTGGTGAGCGTATCTGAAAAGCTGTCTTTACAAGGAGTGGCGCCTTTGTTATGCGCAGGCATTACCACTTACTCGCCTCTTAAAAAATGGGGCATAACAAAGGGGCACAAAGTAGGCGTATTGGGCTTAGGAGGATTGGGGCATATGGCTGTAAAATTTGCTGTTGCTTTCGGTGCAGAAGTAACGATGCTAAGCAGATCGGCTTCCAAACAGCAGGACGCAGAGCGGCTGGGAGCACATCGTTTTTGCAATACAAAAGACGCTGCTCAAACAAAGCCGCTGCAAAATTATTTCGACTTTATCATCGATACGGTTTCTGCGCCTCACGATTACGATTTTTACCTGGGATTACTGAAAGTAAACGGTGTGCATATTTGCGTAGGTCTGCCACCTGAGCCTATTAAGATCACCGGGTTTAAATTAATGGGAGGCAACAGGGCACTTACTGCATCGAGCATTGGCGGCATTGCCGAAACACAGGAAATGCTGGACTACTGTGCCGAGCATAACATTGTTTCTGATGTGGAAGTAATTGATATTAAGTATGTGAACGAAGCCTACGAACGTGTATTGAACAGCGATGTGAAGTACAGGTTTGTGATAGATATGGCCACTATTTGAGATTGAAATTTATAATTTGAGATTTTAAAGCTGATAGCTGACTGCTGATGGCTGATAGCCGATTGCTGACAGCTATCACTTTACAATTACTTCGCTTAAAAACACCCAGCCTGGTGAGCGCTTGGTATCCTGCCAGTCGGGTAATGCTTTTACGGGTTGTATTACAGCCTTAATGCACTTCAGGTTTGTGGGAGCAAACTCAACGTTCAGTTCCAGCAGTTTGCTGAACTCTCCTTTTGCAGCAGGCTCCGGTTTTATTTTGCCCAGGAATGTAAGATGATCCTTATCCTCTCCGCCCCAAATTTCAACAGAAGTAGGAGGGAAGATATACCTGCCGAGGTTTTTGCAGGCAATGAATAAAACAGATTGCACATTCACGGCTTTATCAAACAGCAGGTAATACGTAGCTTCATTTTCGCGATAGCCAAACCAATCGCCGTTGCCTACATTATCAAAACTTCCAAGCTCTCCGTCTGTCAATGCATTAACGGATGGAGGTGTAAACCTGTCGGCAGGCTTGGTAGCCATTACAATGGAATCGGGCGTAATACCCTTGCGTATAAACGACGCTTGCGCCGAGCTGCTTCCCAGCCACCCAGGTTTAAAAGCCCGCGCCATTACCGTTGCATTCTTATCGAGCGCGATAGGCGCTGAATAAACCGGGCTGTTGGCACTGTCGGGCATGGAACCGTCGAGTGTATAACGAATTTCCACTCCTTTAAAGGGATGCTTCAACTCAAGGTCTATTTTATCTTCAAACACACCCGCCTGGTTTTTAATAACGGGAGGGCTGAGTGCAATCATTTCTCCTCCTTTATCAACATAGCCCGATTCGACGTATACTTTAGGGAATTTTGTTTTTAAAGATTTCAACCGGTTGCTGTCGATTTTAGTATCCCATACATATACAGACGCAATGGATGGAAGCGACAGGATTTTTTCCAGCGATTCTCCCGTTACGCCAGTACCCGACAACGTTAGTTCTTCCAGGAACTGCAGTTTCGCCAGCTGCTCCACTCCTTTAGAGGTAATATCGGTATAGTTAAGATTGAGCTTGCGCAGGTTTTCGAGCTGTTGAATGTATTTTACATCTTCATCTTTTACCGGCAACCTCGATAAGTTCAGGTCAACAATTTGTTCTTTCAGGGGAAGAATTTCTTCCAGCGATTTGCCAGTGTATACACTTCGCCCGTAAAAATTAGCAGCCAATGCCGGCGAGTTCTTGCCAATAGGCGCAATCATCCGGTAGTTGTTGTTTAAGCCAATGATCTTTTTCTCATCGGCAGCTTCAAACGCATACACCGGTGCTGCTGCTTCGCCATTGCCCGGTTGCAGGTAGCTGGTTGCAATTACACGAAAAGTGTCTTGCTCGGGCAGGCTAAACAATTTGGCTTCGGTTACTGCACCTGCTTTTATCCAGGCTTGCAGCAATGCTATCTCTGTTTCGGTGAGCTGTGGTTTAGAAGCCGGCGGCATGCGCTTTTTATCTTCGGCCGGCAGGTGTATTCGTTTAATGATAAGACTCGTGTCTGGCTGCCCGGGGATGAACAGCGGTCCCGATTTGCCTCCTGCCAGCATTCCTTTCAAATCTTCCAGTAACAAGCCGCCCTTTTCACTGGATGCTCCGTGGCAGCTTACACATTTCTTTTCAAAAATAGGTTGTATTATATCTGCAAAAATTACTGCTTCTTCAGGCGCCACCACTCTTTGTTCTTTGCTCTTTATGGGACCCAGCACAAAGTCTTCGCCATGTGTCAGGTCGGCACCCCAATGCCCTGTAGCAATAATGGCAACAGTAGCCACTAGTGTAAACGACCGCGTCAGCACTGCTTTCCGCACCAGCAATGGATAATAAGAGTAAAACAAGAAGCCGAAAACAGCAATCAGCACGCCACCCCATTTGTGCAGTTGAAGCGTTTGACCAGTCCTGTCGTCTTCCAGCGACAGCAGCATGCCCATGATAGCGGTTACGGCAGCAGACAGTGCCGCTACCAGCCGCAACAGATCGAGCCATTCATTATCGCCATTTTTATTAACCGGTATCCAGATGGTAAAAAAAGAAAGCAACAGCAGCACGATGGGGAAGTGAAGGAACATCGGGTGCATTCTTCCAACCACTGCCAGCCACGATGGAATTTGCATGAAGCTTTCGAACACTACCAGGAAAAGAAGAAAGACCATGCAGCCGAACAATACACCGTTGCCAATTTTTTTTACTTTTTGCATGATGCAGATATAAGCTTTCTATCCGCCGGCAGGCGGAAGTTTAGAGTGATTGAATACTAATATCATGCAGCCGGCACATGACCGGCTGCTATTTCTGATAATTATATTTACAATTATACGCGCGTAAATTTGTAAGGGTACACTTTGCCCGATGCCCATTGCGCCACATACAGGTTGCCTTCGTCATCCACACACACGTCGTGCGGATTTTTGAAGATAGCTTCGCCCTGGCTCATGGGTTGCAATTTTCCATCTTTATACACTGGCTCCGATCCGCCTATATTGGAAACCACTTTGTTGTTTTTATCGAGAATGGTTACAAAGCCCGAATCGGCAGTTTGCAGATTGGGCGAGCGCAACACAGCGGCATACAAATGATCGCCTTTAATTACAGGACGGCAAACGCAGGCGCCGGGCAATTCAATTACTTCAATCAATTTCCCGTCGAGCGAAAAACGCTTGAAGCAATTGCGGGTACGATCGGTTACCAGCAGGGTAGGAGTGCCGTTTCTTTTATCTACTGTAATGCCATGGGCATTGTCAAGATGCGCAGTTGTTTCGCCTTTGCCACCAAAGAAGTTTTTGATTTTTCCATTAGCGTCGTAATGAATTACGTATTGCGAACCGTAACCATCAGCTATATAAAAATCACCATTGTCGAGAATGGTGGTTTCTGTAGGAATAAAAGCTTCCGGCTTTTCGTATACACCGGTTTCTTTAGGATAATCAATGGTAAGTAATATTTTACCATTCAGATCGGTTTTATACACCTGGTGCCTGCCGTTATCTGTAATGAAAAGATATTCCTCGCCACCCGCACGTTGAAGGCTCAGTCCATGCGCTCCCGGAAATTCGTGCCCCCAGCTTTGCAGCAGCTTTCCTTTTTTGTTGTAGATGAGGATGTTGTTTTTTGTTTCGTTGGTCAATAAAATGATACGTCCCTTTTTATCCTGCACCATTTCATGGCAATCTTTTACAGGATATTGCTCGGGGTTCAACGCTCCCCATTTGACGTTCATTTTATAGCGCATGTCGTTGTGGCCATAAATTGGATCATTCTGACCGGCAAACATATCTTTGGCAATTGCAAAAGAGGCGGTGGCAAGTCCGGCCTGTTGCAGGAATTTCCTTCTTTTCATTGAGTGATTTTTTTATCCTTTATAAATCTGAAAAATAAAGTGAGTTGTTTTTAGCTGCAGATCCGCAGATTGAGTTTTAATCTGCGAATCTGAGGCTGCTGCTTTTTAAGTAATAATATCTTTAACAACATGCCCCGCCACATCTGTTAGCCTGTAACGACGTCCCTGGAAGCGATAAGTCAATCGTTCGTGATCGAATCCAAGCTGGTTTAAAATAGTTGCGTGAAAATCGTTGATGTGTACCGGGTTTTTAACAATATTGTATCCAAACTCGTCGGTTTCACCGTATACCATTCCAGGTTTAATGCCACCGCCCGCCATCCATACCGTAAAGCAGCGCGGGTGGTGATCTCTTCCATAATTATCGGCACTGAAAGTACCCTGGCAATAATTGGTTCTGCCAAATTCACCGCCCCATATTACCAGTGTTTCATCCAGCAGGCCTCTTTGTTTCAGATCGGTGATCAAAGCGGCAGAAGCCTGGTCAACATCTTTCGCCTGTCCCCTCATTTCATTCGGCAGGTTGCCATGCTGGTCCCAGCCCTGATGGTACAACTGAATGAAGCGAACACCGTTTTCAGACAGCTTGCGCGCCAGCAAACAATTGGCGGCAAAAGTACCGGGAATTAAACATTCAGAGCCGTACAACTTTACAATATCGTCCGACTCTTTAGATACATCCATGATTTCGGGTACAGCAGTTTGCATGCGGTACGCCATTTCGTATTGCTGAATTTTTGTAGCTATTTCAGGGTCGCCAAAATTCTTTAATTCAATTTCGTTCAACGCTGCTACTTTGTCGAGCATTTTACGTCTGGCTTCCCTGTCCATGCCGTCAGGGTCTTGCAAATACAATATCGGGTTTTCGCCGCTGCTGAACTGTACGCCCTGGTGTACGGAATCGAGAAAGCCGTTAGACCATAGTTTGGAATATACACCCTGACCGTTTCCTTTACCGCGCGATAACAATACGCAGAAGGCAGGCAGGTTTTTATTTTCAGTTCCCAATCCATAGCTCACCCATGCGCCCATACTGGGGCGGTTGCCTTGTTGAGCGCCGGTTTGGAAAAAGGTTAATGCGGGGTCGTGGTTGATGGCTTCGGTGTGCAGCGAACGGATGATGCACATGTCGTCTACAATTTTCGACATGTGCGGAAATATTTCGCTTACCCATGCGCCAGACTTTCCGTGTTGTTCAAATTTATAATAGGAACCTACCAGTGGAAAGGATTTTTGCCCCGAGGTCATACCGGTAAGGCGTTGGCCATTCCGGATGGATTCAGGCAAGTCCTGCCCCATCATTTTATTAAGGGTAGGTTTATAGTCAAAAGTTTCTAATTGAGAGGGCGCTCCATTCTGGAAAAGATAAATAACCCTTTTGGCTTTGGGTGCAAAGTGTGGAATGCCGGGGATAAAGCCCGCTTCTTCTTCTGCGCCGCCGCCATTAAAAAGGTCAGGTATCAGCAACGAACCCAACGCCATGCTTCCCAATCCTATGCTCATCCGCGACAAAAATTTGCGGCGGTTGATATTCAGCCCGTGTTGTAGCAATTCGTTTTCCATGTATTACGTTTTTGTGATCGCTTCGTCCATGTTGTAAATAACCTGCAAGGTTCTTACCATGGCAGCAAGATCGGGTGAAGGGGAATTTTTCAATTTATATTCGCCCACTTTTGTAACAACCTTTTTTACAAGATCAGGATTCGCTTTGAAATGATCATCCTGCTCTTTCCAGTATTGCACCAGTATATCCAGTTCATTTTTTTCGGGTCGCCTGTTCACAATGCGCATGAAGGCATTGGTAATGGCGGCGTCGGTTGTTTGTTTTTCAGATGTCAATGCATCTGCCAGTGCAATGGAGGCTTCCAGCACGGTAGGATCGTTCATCATGATCAATGCCTGCAAAGGCGTGTTGGTGCGTGAGCGTTTTACTTCGCACTGGTCGCGGTTGCTGGCATCAAATATCATCATGCTTGGCGGAGGAACCGTGCGTTTGATAAAAGTGTACATGCCTCTGCGGTAGAGCTTATCGCCATGATCCTGTTTGTAAGTAGCCAGTAATCCTCTGCCCGAAGTAGCCAATTCCCACAAACCCGGCGGCTGATAGGGTTTTACGCTTGGCCCGCCAATAATGGGTTGCAGCAAACCACTGCTCGCCAATACCAGGTCGCGCACCATTTCTGCGTTCATGCGTATACGTGGCGCGTAAGAGAGATAAATATTCTCGGGGTCTGCCTTTAGCTTCTCCGGCGTAACTGCCGATGATTGTTTATAGGTGGCAGACATATAGATCTGCTTTACCAGCCGCTTTATGTCCCATCCATTGTCCCTGAAATCAACCGCCAGCCAGTCCAGCAATTGGGGATTGGTGGGCAGATCGCCCTGCATACCAAAATCGCCCGATGATTTTACAATGCCCCTGCCAAACACTTCCTGCCAAACGCGGTTTACAAATACCCGGGCAGTTAAAGGATTGTTTTTATCGAACAGCCATTTTGAAAGTCCCAGCCGGTTTTTAGGCAGGCTGTCGGGGAAAGACAAGATAGAAGCAGGTGTTCCTGCGGTTACCTCTTCTCCATGCTGATCGTAATTGCCACGGGTAAGCACATACGTTTTGCGCAGGGTATCCAAATCCTTCATGATGGAGACCTGCAGTTTGTGCGTGTCTGCCTTGTTCATAAAGTTCAGCACTCCTTCCAGGTCTTCTTTGGTAATATCCATGCGTGGATTTTTCGCAAAGGTTTCCTGGCCGCCTACCGTCGATTCAAGTCCTACTTCTTTAATGCTGTTAAAGAAGGCAGACATCTGGTAGAAATCTTTTTGCGAAACCGGATCATATTTATGGTCGTGGCACTTGGCACATTCAATGGTCATTCCAAGAAGCGCGGTACCCAGTGTATTGGTTCTGTCAACCACATATTCCACGCGGTATTCTTCATCAATCACCCCACCTTCTTCGGTAATTTTATGATTGCGGTTAAAACCAGTAGCCAGCAATTGTTCTTTGGTAGCATCGGGTAACTGATCTCCCGCTAGTTGCCAGGTAACAAATTGGTTGTAAGGCATATTTTCGTTGAACGCGTGGATCACCCAATCGCGCCAGGGCCACTGGGTACGGTAGTTATCGTCCTGGTAACCGTGCGAGTCGGCATAACGGGCCACATCCAGCCAGGGAATAGCCATGCGTTCGCCATAAGAAGGGCGGCTCAGCAGCTCATCGATCTTTTTCTCGTATGCTTTCGGATCTGTATTCTTTACGAAACTGTCAATTTCTTCGGCTGTGGGCGGCAACCCTGTTATATCAACAGAAATACGCCTCAGCAATCGCTCTTTATCCGCCTCCTCGTTAGGGGAAAGTCCATGCTTTTCCATTGCCTTCAGCACAAAGAAGTCAATTTCATTTTTAGGCCATTCTTTATTTTTTACTGCAGGTGTGGCAGGTTTAACCGGCGCTACAAAGGCCCAGTGCTTTTCGTATTTGCCGCCCTGTTCAATCCATTTTTTAATAATGGCAACTTCTTCTTCGGTAAGTGGTGGTAAATTGCTCGAAGCCGGAGGCATCACCTGGCTCGAATCGGTAGAGCTTACTCTGAGGTAAACTTCCGATTGCAAAGGTTTGCCCGGAACAATGGCATGTGCCTGTGGATGGTCTTTCAACGCTTTATAAGCGTCGGCTTCTACGTCCAGTCGTAAACCAGCTTCGCGCTTGTTCGCATCTGGTCCATGGCAGTTGAAACATTTGTCCGACAAAATTGGCCGAACCTGGAAATTGTAACTGATCTTTCCGTCGGTGGCATCTGCCGAATGCTTACCGGAAAAATATCTGAAAGTATAAATCGCGGCAGCACTCACCAAACACAGCAGCGCAATAATATATATCTTTTTCATACTTCAATTTTGACAACCCCGCTGAAGGAGTTGTTGAGAGTCAGCCTCCCTTTACAAGCAATCTACTCACCGTTCAGGTTGAAATCCTTAAAATTGTTAACAGATCTTAAAGTTAAGCAATTTCGGGTAGTAAGCTCAGTAATTAACCCTGAATAACATAGCATTTGCCATTTTATTCAGGTTCATTCTTAACAGAGTGGTGCTGGTTTGTTCGGAGAGGGTAATTGAGTATTCAAACAGATGTGATTGCCGTGCTATTCCGGAACCCCCGCTTTGTATATGGTTACTCTCCCCTGGGTGGTTAGCCTGTATGCTTCGCCTGCTCCTGTAAAGACTGCCTCTCCTTTTTCCAGCGAAATTGTTTGAAGATCGTTGGATATGGAAGCCTGCCCTTCGGTCAGCAAAAGTATTTCAAGTGAGCCGGAAGTATGTACATACATTCCATCTTTTTCTAAAGATATGCAACTTACAATAAAATCGGGAACGGGGCAACGGTAAATTGTTTCACTCCCCTGTTTTTCGCCATCCATAACAGCCGGAACAATTCCTTCGAACAAAGTGTGTTTAAGCAATTCTGGCACGTCAATATGTTTGGGAGTAAGACCACCGCGCAGTACATTATCGGAATTAGACATCAGCTCAATGTTCTGTCCTTCCATATATGCATGCGGCACACCGGCACCCTGAAATATGGCCTGCCCGGGATGCATGTGAAGAATGTTAAAGAAGTAAATGGAGAAGATCCCCCTGTCGATTTTGGTGAGTGGCTGATCGCCAATGGCTTTGCAAGCCCAGTAAGCAGCTTCGGCCCTCGATAATTGATTGGCTTTATACAGAGGTTGTGCTTTTTGAATAAGCGGTGCCAATATTGCATCTACTTCCTGCTGCGGCAGTTCCATTACATGTTTGTACAGACCGTAATACCCCTCCTTTTCAAATATTGGCAACAGTGAATGAAAAGCAGTTTCGCCGCGCAGCGTTTGTTCCAACAAGGTTTTTTCTTTAAAACCGTGCAGCAGCCAAAACTCACTCAATGCAACCATTACCTCCGGCTTGTGGTTGTCGTCTTTGTAATTGCGGTGAGCGGCATTCAGCGGAATGCCAGCTTCATTTTCGCGCGCAAAGCCTTTTTCTGCTTCTGCTTTGGTAGGATGCACCTGTATAGACAGCATATCCTTTACATCCAGTACTTTAAACAGGTAAGGAAGCCCGCCAAACCTGCTCACTACTTTTTCGCCCAGCCACATTTTTTTGTCTTCCTTTATCAACTTGTCAAGTGTTGTCTGATGGTTTTCGTCAAACAGTACTACCGATGGGCTGCTGCTATTTGCGCCCATCCAATATTCAGCATAGGGCTGGTTCGTCGGGTTCTCTTCTCCTAATAGCTGGGGAATATATTCTGTTCCGCCCCAGGCGTAGTGCTGTACCTTTCCTTTTAGCTTATGCATTGCTGATAGTTGTATTGATGAATAATTGGTTGCTAAGATAAGTGCTTAACATGTTGCATGGCGTATGGGGGGTGGATTAAAATCCACCCTTACAATATGTTACCGAGCCTACGGCTCTGGCTCATCACCAACAGCCAGAGCCGTAGGCTCGATAGCATATTATAACATTGGATTTTAATCCAATGTCGTTTAGTAAATGAAAGTCCATTTTCTGCCGCAGATTCGCAGATGATCCTTCATCTGCGAATCTGCGGCTCATTATATAATTATTTAAAATTTCCAACCTTGATCGGCTTGGCTAAACGGAATTGGATTTTAGCGGCGTATGGGGGTGGATTGAAATCCACCCTTACAATATGTTACCGAGCCTATGGCTCTGGCTCATCACCAACAGCCAGAGCCATAGGCTCGATGCAATCTTGTAACGCCGGATTTTAATCCAGCGTAAGTAGGAAATCAGGC
>JBQCGX010000077.1:0-4057 GCA_051955255.1 Agriterribacter sp.
TCGCTGCCTTCGTTCTTCTTAAATTTCTGGAACTTGTTACCACGGTATGGATTGAAATCGTTGTTGTCGATGTTGGAAAGCGGACGATACACGTCGGCTACCCATTCGTTTACGTTGCCCGACATATTATACAACCCGAAACCATTGGGGAAGAAAGCTTCCACAGGACCAGGAATAGAAGCATTATCGTTCAAACCGCCGGCAACACCCATCATATCGCCACTTCCACGCTTAAAGTTAGCGAGGAATTTACCCTGCCAGCTTCCATGACGGCTGTCGCGCAAGCCATTTACATTCTGGCTCCAGGCATACACCTGCTTTTCTTTGATCAGCTCTTCGCCGGAACCATTTGATTTTTTCTTTGGACGGGGGTTTTGATTGATATACCCGTAAGCTGCATATTCCCATTCAGCTTCTGTTGGAAGCCTGTAGTTAGGCAGCATATACCCGTCTTCGAAAGTAACTTTCGTTCTGGGTCTGCCATTCGCATCCATCAAAGGATTCTTTTTAGGCTTGCCGGGCTGGGGCTGGTAAAGATCTTTCAGGTAAGCCTGGGTATTAAAGTTCTCCTGGCCTTGTCCCTGCAGGGTCTTCAATTGGTTTTTATTGATATAGCCTTTTTCAACCAAAATTCTTTCGTTCACCCTGTCGCTGCGCCACAAACAAAAATCGTTCGCCTGTTTCCAGGAAACGCCCACTACAGGGTAATAGTTGTAAGAGGGGTGACGGAAATAATAGTCAACCAGTGGTTCGTTGTAAGCCAGCTCTTCCCTCCAAACCAAAGTGTCGGGCTTGGCAGCTTCGAGCACTTGTGCATACTGAGGATCATCAAACACAGCTTCGAGCCAGTGAAGATATTCGCGATAGTGAACGTTTGCCACTTCAGTTCTATCAATATAAAAAGAGGAAACAGTAACGCGGCGCGGAATATTATTCCAATCGCCCATCACATCTTCGTCGGTAGCTCCCATGGTAAAGGTACCACCCTGAACAAACACCAATCCGGGTCCGGTGTTTTGTTCTTTTTCTTTCGACACGTTGTAACCACCCATGTTTTTGTCATTGTAGTTCCAACCGGTCACGTCGGATTTTTCTTTTTTGTTCTTTCCGAACAGCCCATTTTTACAGGAGCCTAACAGCAGAGTGGAAGCTGCGGAAAGCAACAGAACGGTTTTCAAATTGAGTAGTCTTTGCATTTTTTGCTGGATTTAACTAAAAAGATAAACGGGTATATATAATCATTATTGTATTAAAAGCGCTCATTAAGCTCTTTTAACAGGCTTATTTCCACGGTTATTCGATGCAATTTAGCTACTTTACCAAAACAACAATTTATACCAGGTGGTTTTTTGTGTTTATTAAATGCTAAACTTATTTACTGCAAACCGGCTTGAAAATCATATTTGAAACAATATTTATTTTTTTATCCCGTTTACAGGAAATTGTTTTAGCAGGAATTATGCCTGAAATCAAGAATCCGCATGAAATTTGCCGGGTATTGGTCCCGGGTGAAAAATAAAAACCTAAAAAAACAAAAACACTGCTTTACTTTGCAGACCCATTCAAAAACAAAAAAAGGCACTGAATATTGAATCAAACTCTACTTCATTATTCATTTTCAATCAAATACGATTTCTGATGAAACACTCATTCAAGAGATTTTTCCTTGCCGGCGTGCTGCTTATGGGGTTAACGGCTAAAACTTTTGCACAAGCTGATACGGTTAATATAGTAACTACAGCAGTTCCTTTTTTACGCATATCTCCCGATGCACGGGCAGGCGGAATGGGCGACCAGGGCATTTCTACAAGTGCGGATGCTAACTCGCAGTTTTACAATATTGCAAAATATCCTTTTGCTACTACCCCTTATGGTGTGAGCGCCACTTACACGCCGTGGTTAAAAGACCTCGGTTTGAACGACGTGTACCTCGCTTCGCTGGCGGGCTATTACCAGTTAAACGAATTGCAGGCTATCTCAGCCTCTTTAAGATATTTCAGCCTTGGCAGAATACAGTTTACCGATGCAAATGGTAACGACTTAAATGAAGGTCGCCCGAGAGAATTCGGACTGGACCTGGGCTATTCAAGAAAACTGTCGGAAAAACTGTCTTTGGGTGTTGCATTGCGCTATATCTATTCCAACCTGGCTGCCAACGCTCCGTCCAGCGGTACTGCCTATAAACCGGGCAATACTGTTTCGGGCGACATTGGCGTATATTACAGGGGCTTGAACGAAGCCGGACAGGGCTGGACCATTGGTGCTGCTTTCAGTAACCTCGGTGGCAAAATATCTTATACATCGGACGCTTCTCAAAAAAACTATATACCTGCCAACCTCGGACTTGGCGTGGGACATACCTGGGTTACCAACGAAGTACATAAGATCTCTTTAAACGGTGAAATCAATAAGCTCCTGGTACCGGCTCCTCCCGGATTGGGCGCCGATTCTGCAGCTTACGCAAAATACAACAGCGATGGAGTAGTAAGCGGGTGGCTCAAATCGTTTAGCAACAGCGCTATGGCTTATTCTGTAGGTGGTGAGTATGTATACAACGACCAGTTTGCCTTGCGTTTAGGCTACTATGCCGATTCGCGCAGCATGGGTAAAAGAAATTATTTTACCGCCGGCGTGGGTATTAACTACAGCGTTATGGGACTGAACTTTTCGTACTTATTGCCTTCGGGCAATGGCGTAAATAGGAACCCCCTGTCGAACACCATTCGTATAGGGTTGGTATTTAACCTGGGCGGCGAAACAGAAGAATAAGAATATTTGAACAATATATTGAAGACCCAACAGGTTTATGCCACCTGTTGGGTCTTTCTGTTTATTTTCGGCCAAAAACAAACATGTCGTACAGAATTGGCTCGGGCGTAGATTTTCACCAGTTGGCCGAGGGAAGGAAATTATGGATCGGGGGCATTGAAATTCCACATTACAAAGGATCGCTGGGGCACAGCGACGCAGATGTGTTGCTGCATGCCATTTGCGACGCCATGCTGGGCGCTTTAAGTCTCGGCGATATTGGCTTGCATTTTCCCAATACTTCTGCCGAATTTAAAGACATAGACAGCAAGATACTGCTTAAACGAACCTTCGCCCTGATACAGCAGGAAGGCTATTCGGTGGTGAACATCGACTCTACACTGTGCCTGGAAGCGCCTAAAATAAAGCCTTACGTGCAACAAATGCAGGAAGTTATTGCAGGTATACTCTCCCTGTCGGTAAAAGATGTTTCTATAAAAGCTACCACTACCGAAAAAATGGGTTTTGCAGGACGCGAAGAAGGATTGATGGCATATGCAACGGTGCTGCTGAAGAAGGTGTAAGGCGAAGGTAGAGGGTATAAGGCAAGGTTAAACGTGATGCATTACACCTTACACCCTACACCTTTTACCTTTCACCTTAATCAAATACCCTTACTTTTGCCGGATGTCGTCTACCATCAGTATAAGGATCATCAATCAGTCCAACAACCCGCTGCCCGAATATGCTACTACCGGTGCTTCGGGCATGGATGTGCGCGCTCATCTCTCTGCTCCTGTTGTGTTGCAACCGCTGGAAAGAGCTTTGATCCCTACCGGGCTGTTCATGGAAATTCCTGAAGGATATGAAGTACAGGTGCGCCCGCGTAGCGGACTGGCGGTTAAGCAGGGCATTACCTGCTTAAATACACCCGGGACCATTGACAGCGACTACCGCGGCGAAGTAAAAGTGATCCTGATCAATCTTTCAAACGAGCCTCAAACCCTGCAACCGGGCGACCGCATTGCACAACTGGTATTGCAACAAGTTGAGAAAGCCGAATGGATTCCATCTGCCAGCATTAATGTTACTGCCCGCAATGAGGGCGGGTTTGGACACACGGGGAAAAACTAAACGATTAAAACGGCATTCATGCGCTCTATCATCACTATTATCCTATTCATATCCGGCATCGTTTTATTCAGTTGCCGCAGTTCTAAAAAACTGCAATCGGCTATTTCTAAAAAAGATACAGTTATTACATTAATAAACCCGGAGGAAACAGATTCGGCGAAGCTGGTGCATACAG
>JBQCGX010000078.1:0-4778 GCA_051955255.1 Agriterribacter sp.
AATCACTTTTGCATTGCTGAGTTTGTAAATGTATCACTATACGATGCCATTTTATATTAAAGGCCCCATCAGGTTTGTTTTTATTTCACCTCGAAGCGGATACCCGTCATCTCTTCGGTGAGTGCCCAAAGCCGTTTGGCGCTTTGCTCGTCTAACGAATAAGGCTGAACGCCGCTTTGGTGAAGTTGGGCGTTAGTACCCGATGCGGAGTTGGCAGACAACAATTCAGCTATATCACCATCCTCGCAGTATACGCCTCCAATAGAATCAAGTTGATGGCTTGTAGCTGCCCACACTGTAGTAGCCGCTCCCTGCGGTATTGTTTTTAGCGTTGCCAGCACTTCGGGGCGCATATTGTCGTTCTCATCCAGAAAACCCATTTTCCGGAACAACTCAACCGGCGCTTCTCTTGCCAGCTCGGTACCGGCAATGGAGCCTGGATGCACGGAATAAGCCCTCACATTGTATTCTTTTGCACGATTGTCCAGTTCCAGTGCAAAAAGGTTGCTCGCCGTTTTGGATTGACCATAGGCCAGCAGTGATTCGTATGCGCGATGCTCAAAATTCGGATCATCAAAATTGAACGGAGCCATGTGGTGACCGAGCGAAGACACATTCACTACCCTTGCGCCATTGGCCTGTTTGAGCGCCGGCCACAGTGCAGCCGTCAGGTGAAATTGCCCGATATAATTAGTAGCCAGTTGCGATTCTATACCCCGCCCGTCTTTGCGGAAGGGCACCCACATAATCCCTGCATTGTTGATCAGCAGGTGCAGCGGTCTCCCCGACGAAAGGAATGTTGCTGCAAAAGCGTTTATGGATGACGGTTCCATCATATCCATCGCTTCAATTTTTATGTTGGCAATACCTTCCAGGTTTTTCTTTGCTTTTTCCACGTCCCTTGCCGGAACGATGACAGTGGCTCCGGCTGCCGCGAGCGTCTTTGCCGTTTCCATGCCTATGCCCGTATTGCCACCCGTTACAATAGCGATCTTGCCATTAAGATGGATGCCTTTGATCACATCTGCTGCTGTTGATTGCGCGTTGAAGCCTGTGCCAAGCGGGCGTTGCAATGCGCCCTGGTAATTGTTCTGTATCATTTTTATTTTGTTTTGTTGATACAAAAGTAGAGCGCTGGTTTTCGCCTGGCTTTGTTCAAAAGTCCGAATATGCTTTGTTTAAAAGACTGGGTAAATAAGCAATTGCTGATCCCGGTTTCTGCAAAAACGCTTGTTAACAGGGCATAATTTATTTCAGCGATTCAAATAAAACTGCTAATTTTCTAATACGATACTTCGTTGAATTTTATGCTAATCGTACACTTGGTTATAATATCTGTTTAGTCCAACACTTCTTACGATAGCCTTTTTTGATCGTACCCGCCATTTTCCCGGTCTGTAGAACAGCTACCATTCTATCAGCAAATATTATTTATATATGAACGATCAGCCTTTACCCCTATCCGCAAATGCAACCGACGCTGAAAAAGCATCCGCCGAAAGCGCTCAACCTAACAGCAATGAAAACATTCCCGAAAATGAATTTCATCTTGCCATAACCATGGCCGGTGCGGCTTCTGCCGGGTGTTATACCGGAGGCGTGATGGATTATTTGTTTGAGATGCTCGATCTGTGGGAAAAAGCACGCGACCCAAACTCGGATGTATTAGCAGGATCAAAACACCTGGTTCCGCCACATAAGGTGATCATAGATGCTTTTGGGGGAACATCTGCCGGTGGCATGACGTCTACAATGTCTGTGGTGTATGCTTTGAACGGAAAGATCAACCCCGTGAGCAAACCCGGGCAGGTGAAAGAAAGAAAAGACAATCTCTTTTACGACAGTTGGGTATTGATGGATGATATGGACCCTGACGATGACCGTGAGACGTTTGAAAAAGTTTGGGACCGGGATGACCTGCAGCAGGGAAGGGTACACTCCATGTTGAACTCATCGTTTATTGACAGGATAGCCGAAAAATTGTTCAGCTTTAAAGAAAAATTAGGCGAACGTGTTAAATACCGGCCTGCCTACATTTCTCCCAACCTGCAATTGCTGCTTTCGCATTGCTTTTTGAGGGGCATGCCGCTGGACGTAAACTTTGAAACGCCTATTTCTAAAAAAGGACGCAAAAGCGTGCTGCCCAATCATACAACCTTTGAGCATTACCTTGTTTCGCAATTTCATTTGAACGGTGGCAATGCTGCGCCCGATCCCGACAAATACCTGTGGCTTAATCCATACGATGCCACTTATTCCGACACTTTAAAACTGGCCACCAAAGCAACAGGGGCTTTCCCGGTAGGACTGCTGTACCGTGAGTTTACCATTGAAAACTTCAATTACAAATACCTCAAAACAGTATTGAAGCGCATAGCGCTGGGAGAGTTGGGAAACCCCGACCCTGATCCCGAGGAGCGCATCAAGCTCAATTACCTGGCAAAAGATTTCAACACTTTGGCCGTTGATGGTGGCGCCATTAACAACGAGCCGTACCGGGAAGTAATCAGCCTGCTCAAAGATAAATATGGTCCCACACCCGCCGATGGATTCCCGAGGTATGGAGTGGTGATGATTGATCCCTTTCCCGACCGCGCACAAACAGCCAAAGAATATGAAAAGCCGGAAGACCTGCTGGATGTTATTCCCGGTATTATTGGTGCCTTAACAGACCAGTCGAGGGTGAAACGCCGTGAGCTGTTGGAAAACGATCAGACAGAAAATTTCCGCGGCATCATCTTCCCGCGCAAATGGAAAAAACTGGATGCTGTTGACAACGATTCTCCCGGAGCTTCCAACGCCGATGCAGTAACGCCTGCTGCCCAGAAAGAAAGGGTACGACCCGTTAATCACCCCCTGTGTTCCTCTGCTGCACTGGCTTTTGGCGGACTGCTGGATATTAAGTTCCGGCAGCATGACTACTTCCTGGGAAGAGACAATGCGAGGAATTTTTTCAGGTTTTTCTTTTCCCTGCCTTATGATAAGGAAGCGGGCATTGTACATCCTATTCATCGCCAATGGAGCGACGAGATGAAAGAATTGTTCCTGATAGAGAAAGGCGGCAAATATTTTTTACCCATCGTACCCGATCTCAATTTAATTAAAGAAGGCTTAACTGCCCGAACTTACTCACGGTACTCCTATACGGTTGATAAGGTTCCCACCTACGATCCCGAACGGTTATTCCGGCTTAGGGGCGCCATGAAAAAACGGTTTAAGGAAATTCTTACCCTCATCTTAAACAGACCCTCCAAAAAACAAACAAGCAAAACACCCAATGCAGATCAATGGATAAGCGCCTTGTTCCGAAAATCTCTTCCGCAAAAAATAGGTGGCTTTTTTTCCAGGCAGTTGATGCGGGTCATCTTGTTTTTCGGGAAGGGCGTTGTTGCCGGCGAAATGGCGGATGCGGCAATAAAAACAATTATTAAAGACCTGGACAGAAACGAAGGGCTTGATAAGCCGGTGAATGAATAACGGATTCGGTATTGTAAGAATTAATTACGTATAATGCCTGTTACCTATCATCATTTTGAAAGTTATGCGCCAATCCTGTGGCGGTGGCCATTAGAAGTTGGGTTAACAAACAATGCTGCGCCTCTTCAAAAATATTTATCAACCGGCACTGCCGGGCAATTTATAAAGCCGGTTATTTTAGATAAAGTGGATGCATCGGTAAATCTGATGCTTTTAACGAACGGACTTTCGCAGGGGCTGAAAGATACAAGTGGAAAGCTGTGGAAGGCGGATGTGGTGCTGGTGTTTTCTAACGAGAAAACGATTTCGGCAACCATTGGCGATGAACGATTGCAGGAAATGGTAAAACAGGTTTGCCAGAACCTGCATGCAAGCGGCTTTTTTATGGTGAGCCCCAAAACCGACATTCAAACCTTTATTGCTTCCGTTGTGCTACAACTTTCTCACAACATCAATATTGTTCAGGCAATCCGCCGCACCACCGACAATGGGTATTTCAGCTATGATAAAAGAATTGAAGATGAAACACAATTATCGTTCCTGTTAAAAACGATCAGCCACGGTCTTCAGTTCAACCACTATTCACCCGCATTGCAAATACATGTTTCGTCTGCTATTTTTGGGGAGCAAACATTTTCTCCTATAGCGCTTTCCAGCCACCTAACCAACATGCAGGGCATGCTGCGCTTTGACCACGAAAGTCAATCTGCTTTTGCAATCAAACAGCTTACCACCACCATGTATGCAACCTTTGGTCACGAAAGTTTTTTGAAAGGAGAATTTCACCGGCTAAAAACAGTAACACCTCCGTCTTCGGAAATATTGGGATATTTTGAAGTCACATATCCCGAGTTCAATCCTGAAAATATTGTTGGTAACGAGGAAAACTTTATTGTTGAAGAGCCAAAGCGCACCGAATATCCCAGGTTTGATTACAGTGAGTTAAAACGTTATCTTAACAAGGAGCGTAGTAAAACCGCTAATGAAGGCACGGATGATAAACCAATCGACCCCGAAGATCTGGCGAAGCCCCGCTTTTTGCAGGCTAAGATTTTTTCGGCGCTGGTGTCAAAGCAGATCACTGACTTTCTTATTCCGCAGCTTTCCTATTTGTTTAAAATACGGATTGGGTTTGATGGCGATTCGTGGTCGAGCCCTGTAACCCCTATTGATACCGACAGGTTATTTGAAAACAGCAAAACGCAGTCCGTTTAAATTGATATTGTTTTTATATCATAACATCAAAAAAGTTCGCGTCATTCCAAAATACTGTTGCCAAAAGTTGGCGTATCATCAACTGC
>JBQCGX010000079.1:0-43134 GCA_051955255.1 Agriterribacter sp.
TCCTGGGGCTGGAGAAGGTCCCAAGGGTTCGGCTGTTCGCCGATTAAAGTGGCACGTGAACTGGGTTCAGAACGTCGCAAGACAGTTCGGTCCCTATCTGTGGTGGGCGTTAGTAAATTGAGTGGACATGACCTTAGTACGAGAGGACCGGGTCGTACGTACCGCTGGTGTATCTGTTGTGCCGCCAGGTGCAATGCAGAGTAGCTATGTACGGACAGGATAAACGCTGAAAGCATCTAAGCGTGAAACCTTCCACAAGATGAGTTTACTTTTAAGGGTCGTCGAAGACTACGACGTTGATAGGCTACAGGTCTAAAGGTGGTAACATCAAAGCCGAGTAGTACTAATTGCCCGTAAGCTTTAATTTTTTTAATTTTTAATTGAAACCTTTACTCGTTGTTTCCCAATATGTACATTATTTAAGTTGTAAGTGATAAGAAGTAAGTTGCAATACTTACCACTAACCACGTACTACTTATTACCTTCTTATGGTGCTTTTGCCGAGGGTGTTCACCTCTTCCCATTCCGAACAGAGAAGTTAAGCCCCTCATGGCCGATGGTACTGCAAAAAAATGCGGGAGAGTAGGTAGGTGCCATATTTATTGAACCCATTCCGATTCATATCGGGATGGGTTTTTTTATGCCGTTACCTGAATGCTTTCACATGAGCAACCACATTGCCCATTCCGAGCGCAGCAGTTATGCCGCATGCCGATGGTGGTGCGTCCAGCAAAGAGGTGTGAGGGCTTTTTACTACTGAAGAAAGATCCCGGCAGGTACGCTATTATTGAACTGGTTTTGATTCATGTCAGGCTATATACCACCGGAGTAACTAATGATTGAGTAATAAAAATATCGGGGGCTAATCAGGACGATAACACAGGTGGTTTGCCAATGCTCTTCCTGCGAAACTGTTGTGTATTTTATTCCGGTAAATTAGGTTGACGAAGATATTATACTACATCAACGAAGTCCTCCAGCGAAAGCTTTTTGTCAACATTGATTTTTGTTTTCAGTCTTTGGCGGGCCTTTCGTACCGCATCGTAACTCATGCCCAGCATAGATGCCATTTCTTTTTGCGAAAGCTTTAGTTTTGATAAAGCCACCAGCCTGGTGTCGGTGGCAGACAGGAAGGGCATTTTTTCATGAAGCCGGTTAAAAAAATCGGGGTACGCTTTGTTAAACAGTGTTTTAAACTCCTCCCAATCGCTCTCGGTAACAATATCGGTTTTTGCCAATTGGTCGAGCACCGATATGCGCTCCGCCCTGGCATGGCTGGTAGCCGTTTTATCAATAATCGTTTTGAATTTTTCCACGAGATCATTCTTCTCTGCCAAAAGACCAGCAAACGCTAACAGCTTTGACTCTGCATGCGCCAGTTGTTCAGCAACAATTTTTTTCTCAAGCAGGGCGGTTGCCATCTGGTTATTCTTTTTTGCTTGTACCTTCTTAAGCAATAAAATTATAATGACGCATATAAGCAGTCCCGCTGCAACTATGCCTCGTTGTAACAGCGCCTGTTTTTTTTGCTTTGCTTTCAGCAGGTCAATTTTTGCTACGTTCTTTTTTGCCTCCACCAGTATTTTTGCGTCGCTGATAATTTTTATATCCCTGCTTTTGGCGGTGGCTTTTTTAGCTTGAATAAATGAATCGAGATACAGGTAGCCCTGGCGGAAATTGCCGGCTGCCTTGTTTAATAAATACAACCTTTTATATTTCCCTTTTTTTAAAACCAGGGAATGAAAAGCATCGTATTTATAACTGGTTGTATCGTAATGGTAGCTCTCAATATCGTAATAGCGATTTGCATATTCAGCATATTTTTTTGCCTGCTTCATATCTCCTTTTTCGAGGTGGAGAATCGCAATCTCATTTGCTGCGTTGGCGGCGCTTGTGTATTCTTTATGAGTAATGCTTTGTTCAAAATCAACGCTGAGAAGTGCAAGGGCTTCAGCATGTCGCCCCATTTTTATATACAGCCCCCCCAGATTGCCATTTATTATTCCCATCCAGAAAGAGTTGTTGGCCTGCTTCGCTGCAGAATAAGCACGCTTAAAATAATGCTCGGCTAAATTGTTTTGTCCGAGGTTCAAATAGCAAATCGCTAATGTATTCAGCGGATTATATAACTCATAGATGTCAGACCAGGGCTCGGGTACATTCAATGCTTTTTGAAAATAAAAAATAGCTGTTTTGTGGTCGGAAAAATTGAAATAAAATCGGCCGATATCAGATAAGAACCGGTTGGCTTCGGGATACTGTTGAAGGCTATTTTCATCTATAATATTAAGAACCAGGTGCATTTGTTCATAACATTCAAGATACTTCAATTTATAATGAAAGATGGTTGATACCGCCATCCGACACTCTGCTTCAGTGTAATACCATTCTTTGCTGCGGGCTGTTTCTGCTGCTACAATCAATTGCCTTACGGTTTGCTCCCACTTGCCAGGCGGTTGTTTAAGAATGCCACCTACCTTTAAGATTTCTGAAAAGAACCAGGCTTCGCGTACTAATTTTTCATCTCCTCTTTTTTCAAATTTTTCTGTTGCTTCCTTCATCAATGCTTCCTTCCGCTTTTCATCTGTTATTCCACTCCAGAATATCTGGCGGGTAGCCCAATCAATAAAGCCCTTTAATTGATGGTCCTTTCCCGGCAGGGCAAGAATGGAATCTATCTGCGCACTAGCAAAGCTGCAACAGAAAATAAAAAATAATAAGATGATAGGTTTGCTCAAGTTTAAATCGTTTTTGTATAAATATCAGGCATCTGCAAATTCTTTCCATAACTCACGCTAAATCGTTTCTATAAATTGCTCCAGGTTGTTTTCCGCACCTAAACCGGCTTTCATTCCCAGCCTGTGCCTTGCTTTGCGTATGGCATCGTCACTTACTCCTAAAATGGAAGCCATCTCTTTAGGTGAGAGTTTTAATTTTACCAACGCCGCTATTCGCAAATCTGTTATCGATGCGTCGGTAATACGCTCCCTGAGTTGGATAAAGAAACCCGGGTGAACTTTGTCAAAGAGCTCCCTGAATTTTTTCCAGCCTTCTGCGGTAAGCAAAGTGGTTTCCTCCAGTGCCGAAAGAACAGAAGAGTCGTCCTGCTCTCCTTCCTCACGGGTTGATTGTTGTAAGTTGGCTTTGAAATTTTCAATCAGGTTGTTTTTTTCTTTTAGAACAGTGGTAAACGAATGTAACTTTGACCTGGCGTGCTCAAGCTGGTCTGCCATCAGCCTCTTTTCCAGCATCGTTGTTTTTAATGCATTGTTCTTTTTGCTTTGTATGCGGTTAACAATCAGCAAGGCAATGATGCAGACAAGCACGATAGCGCCAATAATACTGGCATATAACAGATCTGAGATCTCTCGTTGCGATTCTAATTTCTTTAAGGTCGACCGGTCTTTTTGTACCCTGTTCATTAGTTTTATATGACCAATAATTTTTGCATTTTCTTTCCTTACATGTTCATTGTTAAAATAATTGGCTGAATCCAGGTAAGCAAAAGCGAGCTTGTAATTGAGCTGTGCCCTATGAAGCTGGCTCAGGCGCAAATAAACCTCGGTTTTTCCCAAAAGATATGCGGTGTCCACATATTTGCGGGAATACGCTATATATTCTTTTGCTTTTTCAAAATCTTTTTCGTGAATATAAATGGTTGCCAATGCAATGGCCGACATGCCGGCACTGGTTGTTTGGTTGTACAGTCTGCTAACTACAAAATCCTGGAGTACCAACGGTAATGCTTTTGCATAAAGCTCCATATCAGCATATAAATAGCCCAGGTTTCCTCCTGTAAATGCTGACCAGAAAATATTTTTTGCGTTTATCGCTTCCTGCTGGGCCTTTTCGAAGTAATGTATGGCAGAGTCATATTGATCCAGCCTTTGGAAGCAATAAGCGAAGGTGTTGAAGTAATCGAACGATCTGAAAAAAGACAACCAGTGATCCGGAACGGAAAAAGCGCTTCTGAAATAGTTGATGGCAGTTTCGTAATCGTTGAACCGGTAATATTGAACAGCAATTTCCGCCAGGAAACGATTGGCTTCCGGGTATTTGTCCAGTCCAATTTTATTGATCAGTTCGTGCGATATTTCTGATTGCTCAAATGCTTCCTGGTATTCACTTCTGCTAAAATAAATATTAGAGGCGGCCATTCTGAATTCTACCTCTGTGTAATATCGTCCCTCGTTATGTGCATCTTCCGCAGCTGCAAGTATTCCTTCGATGCGATGGGCATAGCGGACAGAATCTTTCATAAGACTGTTTGACCTGGCAATCGCCAGGAAAAACTGCGCCTCCTGTATTATTTTTTCATCGGCTGTGTTGGATAATTGGGCAGTTACTTCCTCAAGAAGCCTTATCTTTTGATGCTGATTGTTTTGACCTTGCCAGATGATATTTTTCGTGCACCAATTAATAAATCCTCTTAACCGGTCATCCTTGTCGGGCAAAGCCAGGAGTGAGTCCAACTGGGCTGTTGCATAGGTTGCACAAAAAAAAAGTATGCAGGTGAAAAATAGGCGCACTGGCTGTTTTTTTGTTAATTGAAACAACTCAAAAGGAATGAAATCTTATCCTGATTGAGCGATGATGGTTTTCTTAAAGTACAGGAGAAATATGCAGATTTGTGATGTGAAGGTAAAAAAAGTTTTAAAAATAGACGGCATGCGAAACGATGAAGAGGTAAACGATTACTCAAGCGGATAACACAAGACCGAATATAGTAGAATCACTAGTCATTTGCGGTGACTAAAATGCGATGCAACGTTGGAGAAATGTTTTCTGTCATTTCCAAAATTGCATTATGAAGAACACATTTATCTGTCTGAATATTTTCCTCATTCTACTGACGGGTTGTTCTAAATCAGACAACGACACACAATTCAGTCTAAAAAAATTACCGCAAGCCGTGCAGGATGAGATCAGCGCAAATACACCTGATTGCAATGTTTGTGGACTGGCGGTAAAGTTGTGTAAATTTCGTGGTGAGAAAATATATGAAGTATACGTAACATCACCGGTTTGCAACGGTATTATTGTGTATTACGATCTTAAAGGCAACAAGCACTCTGTAACACCCGATATTTTTTCGGAGTACATGGAGACAAGGCAGGTTATTGAAACCATCTGGAGCTGCACTCCGTAATAGTTATTAATTCACAAGCACTTCGTCTACAAACAAAATGGCGGGCTCGCCTTTTGCGCGTGCCCACTGCGGTTGTTTCATTACCGGCGTTGCTACTATTTTAATATACTTTACCGGTTCGGTTTTAAAATTGCTGGTAATGATGGAGAGTTTTCTTTCGTCCTTTTCTCCCGGCATCGGAGGCTTCACAGACGATAACAGCCTGAGGTTGTCTTTGTCGTTGCCACCCCATATCTCCACCAGTGTTGGGGGAAAGGCCTGATCGTTTGCAGCGATATAAGTATGCAGCCCCACAGACTGAACGGCAGCAGGCTGGTTGTATAACAGCATCATCTCGAAATTGCCGTTTCTGAAGGCGATCCATTTGTTTTTGGTGTACCTGTATATATTCATGCCGCCCAATTCTCCATCAAAAAATGTATATACACCATCGCCCCGATAATTGGGAAAAGGTTCGGACATATAATACATACTGTCTGGCTTATAAGCATTTTTAAAGAAAGTGAATTCAGCCACATCGCTGCTGATCCAGCCTTCTTTAAAGGCTTTTGCTTTTACCGTAGCGTTTTGGTTGATGAAGGCATCTTTGTGCAGCAATGGCGATTGTATGCTGTCTGGCTCCGATCCATCGGTAGTATAGCGAATGTCTACGCCGAATATGGGGTGCTCCAGCGTAAGCGGCAATGTATCTCTGAACACCACTCCTTTGTTGCCCAGCCGCGGTGGAATAAGTTTAGATGGAATGCCATCGTCCTTATAGCCGGTAATAAAAGTGATTTGTGGATTTTCTTTCTGTAAGTTTTCTGTTTCAGCAGCGGTGAGCGGGTTGTTCCAGACGGCCACCTGCTGCAATTCGGGAATGTTTTTAAGATCTTTTAAACTGCTATAGTTTGTTTTGGTGCCAGACAGGTACAGATTTCTTAAATGCGCAAGTTTATTTAATTCCTTTAGTCCGCTCCCGGTAATATTGGTAAAATTGAGATTCAGGCGGCGCAGGTTTTCAAATTGCGCAACCAGTTTCAGATCATCATCCTTTACAGGCAGTTTGTTCAAATCGAGCGATACGATCTGTGTTTTTACGGGCAACAGTTCTTCCAGCTTTTTTGTTGTATAAGTGGTGCTGTTATACAGTTTTACTGCCAGCGCGGGGGATTCTTTGGCGAGCGTGCTCACCAGGCGATCGTTGTTGTTCAGTTGTTGAACCAGTTCCTGCCTGGCAGGGGCAAAATCAAATGTTTCCTGGGTTTCAAGAAATGCAGAGGCAAGTTCCCGCAGCGAATCGCCGGGAGCGAGTGCTGTTAGTTTGGTTGAAAAGCTTGCGCCGGTTTGTATCCACAGTTCCAGCAAGGCAGCTTCTTCGTCGGTAAGTTGAGGCTTGCCGGCAGGGGGCATTCGTTTTTCATCTGCTTCCGGCAAATGAATACGCTCCAGCAGCAGGCTGATGTCCGGCTTTCCTGCAACGAAGAGCTTGCCGGTTTTACCGCCTTTTGCGAAAGACGCAGAATCGAGTAGTACCAGATTGCCTTTTGCTTTTTGAGGATTGTGGCAGGAGCCACACTTTTCCTGTACCACCGGTAATACAATATGATCAAAAACGATTGCATCTTCCAGCGCTACCACTTCTTTTTTTTCTCCCGTTGCGGGAAACAAAAATCCTTCTCCATGTGTAATGGTAGCACCGTAATGACCAGTGGCTGCCACCAGGAAAATAGAAAGCACCGAAATGACTTTATAGAGCCGGACGTTTTTCCATAACCTGTTGCGCTGCCAGTATATCAGCGAAGCTGCAAAAACAATGGCAATGCCCGTCCACATGTGCAGGCTCAACGTGTTGCCTTCATATCCTTCTTCGCGCGATAAGAATAAGCCGGTAACAACAGTGATTGCTGAAAATAAAGCCGCGAGTAATAACAGGTGTTCTGTAAGCTGGTGATGTATTTGCTGCTGAACCGGATTTTTAAATTGCAGGAAAACAGATACAAGCGTCAGTATCAGCAACACAATAGGGAAGTGCAGTATCAGCGGATGAAGCCTCCCTACGGGAAGCAACCAGGCTGGTACGTAAAGACCATTGTTGAACAATGCAATGAACGCTATATAAATATTCAGGGCAAATAATAAATTTTCAGCCAGCTTTTTAAGGTTCACGGGTAATGTTTATTTGTGTGAATCTGAGATGATCGTAAAACGAAAGGATGCTTATGCCATTAGATCTTTAATTACTTTACCGGCAACATCTGTTAAACGATAGCGGCGTCCCAGGTGTTTATAAGTTAAACGTTCATGATCCAGCCCCAGCAGGTGCAGCATGGTTGCATGAAAGTCGTGCACGTGCACCGGGTCTTTGATAATATTGTAACCAAACTCATCCGTTTCGCCATATACGGTTCCGGTTTTTATACCACCTCCCGTCATCCATATAGAAAAGCAGCGCGGATGATGATCTCTTCCATAATTATCGTATTGCAGCTTTCCCTGCGAGTAGTTGGTTCTGCCAAATTCTCCGCCCCATATTACCAGTGTTTCATCCAGCAAACCTCTTTGCTTTAAATCGGTAATCAGCGCAGCCGATGCCTGGTCCGTGTCTTTTGCCTGGCTGGCCATATCGCCGGGCAGGTTGCTGTGCTGGTCCCATCCCTGGTGATACAATTGCACAAACCGAACGCCGCTTTCAGAAAGTTTTCGCGCAAGCAGGCAGTTGGCAGCATAAGTGCCCGGCACCAGGCAATTGGCACCATAAAGTTTTACAATCGAATCAGGTTCTTTAGACAGGTCCATAATTTCAGGAACGGCAGTTTGCATGCGATACGCCATTTCGTACTGCTGCACCTTGGTGGCGATTTCCGGGTCGCCAAATTCCTTGTAAGTAATGTCATTTAGTTCGGCAAGATGATCCAGGATCTTCCGGCGATTCTGTCTGTCCATACCCTTGGGGTCTTTTAAATACAGCACAGGATCATCGCTGTCGCTGAACTGTATACCCTGGTGAATAGAATCAAGAAAGCCGTTGCTCCATAACTTGCTGTATACTCCTTGCGCATCGCCCCTGCCGCGCGACAGCAGCACTGTAAATGCAGGCAGGTTGTTGTTTTCGCTGCCCAATCCATAGCTCAGCCAGGCACCCATGCTGGGCAGGTTGCCTTGCTGTGCACCAGTTTGAAAAAACGTCAACGCAGGGTCGTGATTGATCGCTTCTGTATACATGGAGCGAACGATGCAGATATCGTCTACGATTTTGGATGTATACGGAAACAGGTCGCTTACCCATGCGCGTGAGTTTCCGTATTGGTGGAAGTCGAAATAAGAACCTACCAGCGGAAACGAAGATTGTCCCGAAGTCATGCCGGTTAAACGCTGTCCCCTGCGAATGGATTCCGGTAGGTCCATTCCCATCATTTCCCTCAGCTTAGGTTTATAATCAAAGGTCTCCAGGTGCGAAGGCGCACCGTTCTGAGAAAGATAGATCACTCGTTTTGCCTTAGGAGCAAAATGCGGAATACCAGGCACAAACGATTCTATCTCTTCGTCCTGCCCCTTGAATAAATTGGGGATCATCAATGAACCCAATGCAACGCTTCCCAATCCCAGGCTTAGTTTCGACAAAAACCTGCGGCGGTTCAGGTTGAGGTGGTATTCCGTTATATTCTTGTTCATATGCTCATCATTTTTTGAGAGTATACTGTATTATGATCTTGAAATGGTTTCTTCCATATTGTATATGGCAGAAATAACCTGCATCAGCGATGCGGTTAATTTTTTATCTACGCCTTCCGGCTTTGGATATTCACCCACTTGCAGCATTTCTGATGCTTTTGAGGTGTCGAGGGTTTTGGTTTGTTCTTCGTACAGGTCGGCAAGAATTTTAATTTCTTCTGCTTTGGGTTTCCTGCATACGATTAACCGAAATGCCTTCGCAATTTTTTCTTCAACTGCCGACTGTTCTTTTTGTAAAGTAGTAGCCAGCACTCTTGCTGCTTCCAGCACGGTGGGGTCATTCATCATTACCAACGCCTGCAAGGGAGTGTTGGTGGTGAGCCTGCCGGTTTCGCAAACCTCGCGTTTGCTGGCATCAAAAATGCTCATCTGCGGCGGCAAAACGGTTCGCTTAATCAATGTATACAATCCTCTCCTGTATAAGCTTTCCCCCCTGTCCTGTATATAGGTTGCCAGTATTCCCCTGCCAGAGGTTGCCGTTTCCCATAAGCCTTTGGGTTGATAATGTTTTACGCTCGGGCCGCCGATCTTTTTTACCAGCAATCCGCTGCTCGACAAAACAATATCCCGCACCAGCTCTGCTTTTACGCGGTGGCGCGATGCTCTTGCCAGTAAATTATTATCAGGATCTTTTTGCAGCTTTTCGGGTGTAACAACCGACGATTGCCGATAGGTGGCAGACATCACCATTTGCTTAACCAGCCGTTTAACGTTCCAGCCATTTTCCATAAAGTCAACCGCCAGCCAATCCAGCAGCTCCGGGTGTGTAGGCAACGATCCCTGCATGCCAAAATCGCTGGAAGTGCTTACAATGCCCTTGCCGAAAAATTCCTGCCACATGTGGTTCACAAAAATCCTGGCAGTAAGCGGGTTCTTCCTGTCGAACAGCCATTGGGTCAACCCTATTCTGTTGGCGGGATATTTTGAGTCGAAAGGCATGATTGATTTTGGAGTGCCCGGTGTTACTTCTTCACCATGCGCATCGTACGATCCGCGGTTAAGCACATATGCCTTTCTTACAGAATCTTTCAGCTCTCCCATAATGGAGATCTTCAGCATGTTGGTATCCTTCTTCTGCACGAAGTGAAGGATCTCCTTCACATCTTCATTGGTAATTTCCATCCTCGGATTTTTAGCAAACGATTCCACATCGTGCGTGCCGCCATCCAATCCCTTTTCTTCGATATTGTTGAAGAAAGAAAATAGCTGGTAATATTCCTTCTGCGACAGTGGATCGTATTTATGATCGTGACAACGGGCACACTCAAACGAAACTCCCAAAAAAGCTTTGCCAAAAGTGTTGGTTCTGTCTACCACATACTCCACGCGGTATTCTTCCAGTATCACGCCACCCTCTTCGGTTATTTTATGGTTGCGGTTAAAGCTGGTGGCAAGCAATTGCTCCTTGTTTGCATTGGGCAAAAGGTCGCCCGCCAGTTGCCAGGTAACAAACTGATCGTAAGGCATGTTTTTGTTGAAGGAGTATATCACCCAATCGCGCCAGGGCCATTGTGTTCTGTAGTTATCATCCTGGTATCCGTGCGAATCGGCATAGCGTGCAAGGTCTAACCAGTAAATGGCCATTTTTTCGCCGTAAGCTGGTTGCTGCAGCAATTGATCCACTACTCTTTCGTAGGCATTTTCACTGTTGTCCATCATAAAGCTGTCCATCATTCCCAGCGTTGGCGGCAAGCCTGTAATATCGAGGCTGATGCGTTTGAGCAAACGCTCTTTGTCTGCTTCCCCATTAGGTGTCATTGCGTGTTGCTCCAGCTTCTGCGCAATAAAATAATCTATCTCATTTTTTGCCCACTCTTTATTTTTTATGGTTGGCAGCGTTGATTTTACCGGCGGCGTAAATGCCCAGTGTTTTTCGTATTTAGCTCCTTGTTTGATCCATTTTTCTATCAAACTGATTTCATGCGCCGTTAATGTAAGATTGGACGATACGGGCGGCATGATCAACGAAGCATCTTTTGTAACAATGCGTGTATAAGCAGCCGATTGTTCAGGCTTGCCCGGCACAATGGCATGCATACCAGGATTGTCTCTGAGCGCGTGATAGGCATTTTCGGCTATGTCCAGCCTCAATCCACCTTCCTGTTTGTTAGCATCAGGTCCGTGGCAGGCAAAGCATTTGTCGGAAAGAATAGGACGAATGTCGAAATTGTAACTAACCAATCCGGAGGAAGATTGTGTTGAATCCTCTCCGGAGCCGATTGTATTGCATGATTGTATGATGGCTACCGATAATAAAACCCCTATACAAATCAATAACAATATTTTTTTCATGGCACAATCAAAGTGGTTTATGGTGAGCTGTATGCAATCGGCTGTCAGCGATCAGCAATGAGCTTTCAGCTAAAAGGTAAACTCGTTATTTAGTGGACTGATAGCCGATTGCTGACCGCTGACTGCTTGCAGCCCACAAGCCTGGTAAGTTACTATAATATCCACAAACAGGCGGCGATAATGCTAAAATGTTTTTATGATAGGGTAAAATTCCTTATTATCAACTCACTTTATTTTCTTTCAGAATTTTCAGCACTTCTTCTTTTTTTCTTCTCGAAACAGTAACGTTGCTGCCATCGGGAAACCACAGCAATCCGTCTTTGTCGAACCTGGTAATGTGATGGGCATTCACCAGGTGCGATTTGTGTACTCTTATAAATCCATGATCAGATAATATTTCCTCAAACTCTTTTAACGTGCGCGATACGATGAGTGGCTTGTTGTTTACAAAATAAAAATGAGTGTAGTTGTTGTCGCCCTCGCAGCGCAATATATCTTTTGCTTCGTAAAAATAATATCCCTCCAGCGTGCTCAATGCGAGTTTAAAAGCAGCAGCATCTTTTTGCTGAAGGTTGTTGATGAGATTGTTTACCAGCAATTGCTGCGATACGGGCTGTTGTTCTTTTTTAATGATGTGGCGACTCACCGCATTTTTCAGATCTGCCAGGTCAATAGGCTTCAGCAAATAATCCAGCGCGCTAAAGCGGATGGCCTTAATGGCATATTTGTCGTAGGCCGTAGTAAAAATCACATCAAAATTCCAGGTGCCCACATGGTTCAACAAATCAAAGCCGTTCATGTGCGGCATTTCAATATCCAGCATCAACAGGCTGGGTTTAAATTCACGGATGAGTTGCAGTGCCTGTTTAGGATCGGTACAGGTTTTCAACTCACCAATGCCTGCAATGTTTTTTTTAATGAGCAGGTAGAGGATGTTTGCTGCCGAAGGTTCATCATCTACTATCAATATCCTGATCATATTTTTGTTTCTTTAAGAGCAATGCTGATTTTTACCTCTGTTCCGGTTGCGTTGCCGGCTTCATCCTTACAATCGGTTATTATAATACTGCCCCTTCCCACGCCGGCGGCAATTAAACCATCCAGCCTTTGGCGGGCAAGTGCAATGCCTTTGGAGGTAAAATGTTCCGATCCTATTTTACCGGCTTTAATGGCAGCTGCACGCTCGCGGCCAATGCCGTTGTCGCGAATGGTGCAAATAATCCAATCGTCTTTTTCTGTAAACAGTACCGCTACCTTTTTTTCGCCTTCTTTTTGCCGCAACCCATGCCAGATGGCGTTTTCAATAAAGGGTTGTATCAATAAGGTGGGAAACTGAACAACATCGGTTTCAATATTGCCGGTATCAATTGTATAATGAAAAGAATGCTTGAAACGAAGCGATTCCAGTTCCAGATAAAGATGGCAGATCTCTGTTTCTAGGCTCAGGGGAATAAAATTCTTTTCGGATACATTCAGCACAGAACGCAACAGTTTTGAAAACTTGGAGAGGTATTGATAAGAAGCCGTATAGTTTTCGGTTACAATCAACTCCTGCATGGCATTTAAGCTGTTGAATATAAAATGTGGATTCATTTGCGCTCTCAGCGCATGTTCTTTCAGCTCTGCTATTTGTTGTTTAACAGCGGCTTTGTTTCTTATGTTTTTTATGCGCGCCCTGAATGCAAAAAAAACGCCACCCACTGCAAATGCAATTGCAAACAAACGGAACCACCATGTTTGCCATACCGGTGGTGCAATGCTGAAAGAAAACGATGCCTGGTTTTGAGAAGCGTTTCCGCTGAAATCGATTGCTTTTACCATAAAGGTATAATTGCCCGGAGCGAGATTGTTATAAGTAACACTGTATTGATCTCCAACAGACCAGCTCTGGTCCTGCCCCTTCAGTATATAACTATACCTGGTTTGTAAAGGGAAATGATAGTTGAGTGCCGCAAAACTAAACTGTACTTCATTGCTGGCATAGGACAGCTTAACGGGACGGGCGGTGTCTGCCAGAACGAATTGACCTTTCGTTTTTGTTTTGAATGAAGTGATGGCAATAGTGAAGGGGGCGGGATGATAAAAAAGACTATCGGGCTTAAAGCTGATAAACCCATTGGCTACTGCGGTCATCAATGCCCCGTTATTGGTTACGGAAATGGGGCTGTAGAAATCGACAAACGGAAGTCCTGTGGTGTGATCGTAATTTTTTTCAATTTTCCCGTCTGCATTTAATTTGCTGATGCCTTTAAAAGTGGTTGCCCATATATTTCCCTGTTTGTCGGCAGCCAGCGAAAAAATATTGTTTTCCGGCAATCCGTCAGAAGCAGTAATGCTTTTTGCCGGTGATGGCTTTTGAGCGGTGAGCTGCATCCGCGAAATGCCATCGGCATAGGTAGCAATCCAGAGGTTGTTGTTTTTGTCTGCAACAATATCGTTTATAAGCGACGACCGTATATAGGTATTGGCAGCGTTGCCTAGGCTGTAATTGGTAAAACGATTGGTTGTGTAATCAAAATCGTACAGTCCATATTCAAAAGTGCCTATCCATACTTTGTTTCGTTCTTTATCAAAGTGCAATGCTGTTGGCAGGTTAGACAGGAAGCTGTCTGCGGCAGATGCTTTCCATACGGCATGTGTGCTGGTATCGTACCTGTACAGCCCATCGTTAAAACACGCCATCCATAGGTGCCCCGTTGCATCCTGCGCCATATCGGTAAACAGCAGGTTTGTATGATTGCTGGCAAAAGGCAGCAGCCGGAATTTTTTTGTAATACGGTTGTATATAAAAACATTAATGCCTGCCAGGATAAACAGTTCGGCTTCGTTCTTTTCGCGTATAACAGAGCAGTTTTGCAGCGCTACACCCAAGGCGTGGGTAATGGTTTGTTTTTTGCCGGTTTTATCATCTATAATGTAAAGGCAATTTAAGCGCGGCGAACTGATGTAGTATTTTTCATCTGCTGAACTGTAAAACACGGTATGCACATTGTGTTTTAACCTGAATAGGTCATGCTCATCTTTTGCAGCCAGTGTATCGGGCGCCACCGGCATAAACGAAAAGAAATTCATTGCCGGGTTAAATTTTCCCACACCATGATCTGTGGCAACCCAAACAATACCATAATCATCTTTGTAAACCGATCGTACATTGCCTGCAGGCAAAGAATAATTGTTGTCGGTAATATGGTTAATGAAATAAATGGATCCGGTTTGCGTGTTGATGCCTGCTAATCTTTTTTCGCACGGAAACCACAACATATTTTCGGACTGGGACAAACTTATATTTTGAGCAGCAGCCGGTTGAAAGGCTAAAGGGACTTTTTGATAATCGTTTTTTTCACCCAGTACCTGGATGTGTTTTGCCGGTTCCTGCAGAAAGTAAATGTTTCTATTGCCCGGCGATTGGAGTGAAATAAAAATATCCGACTCGTCGCTGGGATGGTGCGCAAATTTTCCACTTTCAATATCGTAACTAAACAAACCGACCGAAGTGCCCAACCACAACTCATGTTCCGATTTGGGGTATATCTTCCGGATGCTGTTATACCTGTTGGCCCTGTGCGGAAAGTTTTCAAGTACAAACTGTTTCCAGGGCAGGTAGTGAAAAGTTTTTTTCAGTGTATCATAGTAGCAAAGGTCTCTTACATCTGCCGCTATCCATACCATGCCCCGGCTGTCAATATACGTGTCCCATATCAGATTACTGGGAATGGTTTCGGCTGTTTGGCGATAGCCATCGTTGCCGGTTACAAAAAATGAAATGCTGTCTTTTTTGAAATCAATTAGGTTCAACCCGTTTTGCGTAGATACCCATAACCTTCCTAAGGCATCCTGCTCAATGTCATTAATAAAGGCGTTTGATAATTTGCGGTTGGATGCATTGGTGTTAAATACCAGGAACTGATGACCATCAAAACGGTTTAGCCCATTCTCCGTACCAATCCACATAAATCCTGCTTTGTCTTTATAAAAGCAGGTAACGCGATCATCAGACAATCCGTTGGCGGCGGTATAATTTTCGAATTGATATTGCTGCTGGGCAAACGAAGTTTCCCAAACGATGATAAAAAGCAACCAGGCAAACCTTAGTATAAAACGCATATTTATATGGTGCACCGGCATAACCGTACAAAAATATACGTAAAAATTGCGATGAGCCAACCTTTTAATAGGCAAACAATACCGCTTTCTCATTCGGCTGATATGGGCGGGATGTTGTTTTGGGTTATGTTAGTTATACACTTTGTGAAAATTTAAAGCAACTGCCTTGCAACGAAAACAGCTTTTTAATTGTAATCGTTAAATGTGATGAACGGACGGCTATTGTAAATAATTTTCGAAGTGGGTTAGTATCTTCGCGACTGCATTTAACCGCTCTGTGTAATTGGGTATTTACTGTTGCAGCTTCACAACGATTGCCATTGTATTATTAAAAGCTAAACAAAAATGAAAAACTCATGTAATATTTTTTACACACCGGGGTCCCTGCCCGACTAAATTAAAAAACTAAAAAGATACGGATGAAACAACTGCTTACCTTCCTGGCTATGTTGGGATGTTTGGTAGCCAATGCACAGGAAAAGTTTACGATCAGCGGAACAGTTAAATCAAAACGGACTGGTGAAACGATTATAGGCGCCAGTGTAAGAAGCGGAAACAATGGAGCTACCAGTAACGAATATGGCTTTTTTTCGCTTACGCTCACCAAAGGAAATCATTTGCTGGAGGTAAGTGCCATAGGAATGGCATTTTACAGTCAGGAAGTTGCGCTGGATAAAGACGTTACACTGAACATATCGCTGGAAGATGAATCGAAAACGCTCGACAATGTAACCATTGTTGCGTCTTCCAAAAGCAGGAGCCTGAGCAGTCCGCAAATGGGCATAGAGCGGCTCACCACCAAAGAAATCAAAAACATTCCTGTTTTGCTGGGTGAGCGGGATGTACTGAAAACGGTTCAATTGTTGCCCGGTATCAAATCTGCCGGCGATGGCAACAGTGGTTTTTTTGTACGTGGCGGTGCTGCCGACCAGAATCTTATATTGCTGGATGAGGCTACTGTTTACAATGCCTCGCACCTGCTGGGTTTCTTTTCTACCTTCAACTCCGATGCCATTAAAGATGTAACTGTATACAAGGGAGGCATGCCGGCGCAGTATGGAGGGAGGTTGTCGTCGGTGCTGGACATAAAAATGAACGATGGTAACAACCAGGATTACAGTGTGAGCGGCGGCGTAGGCTTGATTTCGGCAAAGCTGAATGTGGAAGGTCCTATCCAAAAAGATAAATCCTCTTTTTTAGTAACCGGCAGGCGCACGTATGCAGACATGTTTCTTAAGCTTTCAAGCGACTCAACGCTCAACCAGAACACACTTTATTTTTACGACCTGAATGCCAAACTGAATTACAATTTTGGCGATAAAGATCGCCTGTATGTGTCGGGATATTTTGGGAAAGATGTGCTGAAAGCGGGCGACACTTTTGGGCTGGACTGGGGCAATGCAACGGGCACCATACGGTGGAACCATATTTTCAGCAATAAGTTGTTCTCCAACACTTCTTTCATCATCAGCAATTACAATTACAATATTTCCATACGCAGCGGCGCGAACGATTTTAATATTTTTTCGCAGATCAGGGACTGGAATCTCAAACAAGAGTTCCAATGGTATCTCACGCCTAAAAACAATCTTCGTTTCGGATTCAATTCCGTGTATCATATCATTCGCCCGGGAGAAGTGAGACCGGGAAATGATAAGTCGAGCATCAACCTGGCATTTTTACAGCGGCGTTATTCGTGGGAAAACGGCATTTATGCCACCAATACCTGGAAGGCATCGGATAACGTAAATGTTACCTACGGTTTAAGACTAACCACGTTCAGCATATTGGGCGAAGGAGATTTTTTTGAAGTAGATCCTGAAGGCAATGTAACCGATACAATGACTTACAAAAAGGGGCAGTTCGTAAAAACCTATGTTAATCCTGAACCCAGGGTTGCCATCAGTTACCAGTTAAACAGTTCTTCGTCGGTAAAGGCATCGTATGTGCGCAACGTGCAAAACCTGCACCTGTTGTCGAATTCTACCACCGCAAGTCCTACCGACAAATGGGTGGCCAGCACCAATATCATCAAACCTGAAATATCGGACCAGGTAGCTGTGGGGTATTACAAAAATTTGTGGAACAACGATTACGAACTTACGGCAGAGGCATATTATAAAGACATGCAAAACCAGGTGGATTACAGGGATGGGGCGGATATTTTTATTAACTCAGATGCCATTGAATCGCAACTCTTGTTTGGCAAGGGACGTGCTTATGGGTTGGAATTGCAGTTTAAAAAGAAGGCTGGCAAATTCACCGGCTGGCTGAGCTACACCTTGTCGAAAACAGAAAGACTGATCAACGGCATCAACAATAATAAGTGGTACAATGCACGGCAGGACAGAACGCATGATCTGGCGCTCGTGTTATCTTACCAGCTTAGTAAAAAATGGTCTATATCCGGCAACTGGATTTACTACACGGGTAATGCAGTTACCTTCCCGGCAGGAAAATACAGGGTAGACGACCAGGTTGTTTTTTATTATACGGAAAGAAACGGCTACCGTATGCCGTCGTATCACCGGTTAGACCTGGGAGCTACCTGGACGCTGAGGCAACGCAAACGGTTTTCGTCGGAACTTACTTTCAGTTTGTACAACGCTTATGGAAGAGAAAATGCTTATACTATTTCGTTCCGCGAAAGCGAAGACGATCCCAATAAAACAGAAGCAGTAAGGCTGGCGCTGTTCAAGTTTATTCCATCAGTATCCTATAACTTCAAATTTTAATCACCATGTGGCGTAAATCATACCTGAATATATTATTAGTGGCGGCTGTGGGATTTACCTCCTGCGAAAAGGTAATTGATATTGATTTGAATGATGTGGAAAAGAAATATGTAATAGAAGGAGTGCTTACTGACCAGGAGGGCTCGGCAGTGGTACAGATATCGCAAACAAAAAACTTTAGCGACGACAACCAGTTTGTAGGCGTTACTGGCGCAACCGTAACGGTTGCAGACAATGAAGGCAATACCACTACTTTGCAGGAAACGGCTGCGGGTGTATACGGGTCAGGAAGCCTGACAGGCGAAAGCGGGAAGACCTACAAGCTTACTGTGGAATTGGGTGGAACTACTTTTACGGCTTCATCGATCATGCCGGCTAAGGTAAACCTTGACAGTCTCTATATAACTGAAGACTATTTTTTCGGCGAAGTACGTAAAACCGTCAACGTTCAATACCAGGATCCGCCGGGGCTGGGGCAGAGTTACCGATTTGTTGAATATGTGAATGGTGCAAAGGAAAACCGCATTTTCATCAGGAATGACGATTATACCGACGGAAATGAATCGACGGTGAAACTCCTTTCGCCGGACGATGACGATGAGGATGAACTGAAATCGGGCGACCTCATTAAAGTGGACATGCTTTGCGTAGATGCACAGGTTTATAAATACTGGTATAGCTTTATAACCGGTGGTGCGGAGGGGGGCAGCAACAATGCTTCGCCTGCTAACCCTGTAAGCAACATCAGCGGCGGAGCCCTCGGCTACTTTAGCGCGCATACCCTGCAAACAAAAACGGTGAAGGTGCCGTAGGGGAAGGGGAGGTCAAAGGTGAAGGGTGAAAGGTGAAAGAATACAGCGATCTTTCACTTTTCACCTTTTACTTTTCGCTACTATCAATCCTCGTCTTCCAGCTCAAACACCTCATCTACCCGGCAGTTGAGCACTTTGGCTATTTTAAAAGCCAGTATGGACGAGGGCACAAACTTATTGGCTTCAATAGCAATAATCGTTTGCCGCGCCACTTTTACTTTTTCTGCCAGCTCAGCCTGCGTCAGGTTAAGCCTGGCACGTTCTACCTTGATACTATTCTTCATTTCTCCCCGGTTAACGTTGCCTGGTGCTTCATATAGTAAAAACATCCTGTGGCAATCATTAATGTGAGCGCCAGGAACTGGTAAGCAGAAACAGAGAGTATAACGCCGTTGGCACCCGTCAGTCTCCAGTTTAAGAAAACATAATTGTATAAATGTGTAAGAGAAAATGCAATAATGATCGCCATAGCCAGTGCCTTGAATTTTAAGCTGTGTATCATTTCATCGTCTGTTTTTTCTTTAGAAAAGAAAATAAACAGCAGCCCCCAGCTTAGCCCGGTTGCTAACTCATTGAAATCGAAAATGCCTGTTTTGTAACGCTTCGCAACAAAGCTGATGGCACCGGCTATGATTATTGCCATCCCCAAAAACTTGACCCAGCGGGAATAGGGGAAAGAAGTTTGCTTCATAATGTAACTTTTAGATTACCAAATGTAATGTATGCTTTACATTTTGGAAAAAATTTAAATGAACGGAAGGTAAAAGGCAAAGGTGAAGGGTAGAAAGGTGAAAGGTGAAGGGTGAAAGACGAAAGACAGGTGAAAGATTATCATGAAGGGCTGCAATGCTGAGAGCTGAATGCTGACCGCTGAATGCTAATTCCCAAAAAATCATTACATTACCATGACAAACCAAATCTTCATACTATGATCAAACTTTCGGAAGTAAAAAAAGGCGACATTGTAAATGCCCGTTTTGAAGATGTAATGAATACGGGCGAGGTGGTGCAGGTAGACCGGGAAGACAAAAAAGCACTGGTTGTTCATGGCGACCAGGAGTTTTGGTACGATATGGAACATCTTGCGCCGGTACCTTTTAACTTTGACAATCTTGAAAAGCTGGGTTTTTATGCTACCAACGATCCCGTGATCAAAGGTTCGGGTGCTGCTTATGTAAGAGGTCCGTTTATTATCCAGTTTCCGGAAACCAACAATCTGCAAAAAGTTCATCTTATTTATCGCGATGAGCATCGCAACTTAAATGGTGAGTTATATTTGCACCAGCTTCAAAATCACTATCAATCAATGACCAATATGCACCTGGGCTTAGCGTAAAGGCTCATATGCATATTAATTTAATTCGTTTTTTCCACAGGTGTGGAAAAAACAGGTATATATTTTTTATAATCAACATTATAATCGTATCTTTGCGCACCCAAAAACGGTATGGCAAAACAAACACTCATTAAACAGGATGGAATAATTTTAGAAGCCTTGTCCAACGCAATGTTCAAGGTAAAGCTGGAAAATGGTCACGAGATACTGGCCACCATCTCTGGAAAAATGAGGATGCACTACATAAGGATTTTACCGGGCGATAAAGTGGGAGTGGAGATGAGTCCTTATGATTTGAGCCGTGGAAGGATCATATTCAGGTATAAGTAATATTTACACATAAAACTCAATGAAATGAGAGTAAGAGCATCCATTAAAAAACGCAGCGCTGATTGCAAAATCGTGAGAAGGAAAGGCGTGTTGTTTGTGATCAACAAGAAAAATCCCCGCTTCAAACAAAGACAGGGATAATTGGAATTTGAAATTTGAAATTTAAAATTTAAGATTTATATGGCTCGTATTGCCGGTGTTGATTTACCTAAAAACAAAAGAGGAGAAATAGGATTAACCTATATCTATGGTATTGGTCGTTCTACTGCCCAGTATATACTGGAAAAAGCAGGCATCGACTTTAACAAGAAAGTACATGAGTGGAATGATGATGAGCTGAACGCCATCCGTAATACCATCACCACTGAGTTTAAGGTAGAGGGACAACTGCGTTCCGAGACTCAGATGAGCATCAAGCGTTTGCTTGATATTGCATGCTACCGCGGGTTACGTCATCGTAAAGGATTGCCCGTTCGCGGTCAGCGCACCCGTACCAACTCGCGTACCCGTAAAGGAAAACGCAAAACAGTTGCGGGTAAAAAGAAAGCAACTAAGAAGTAGTATTATATTAGAATTGCCGCCGGATCCGTATTACTACACGGGGAGGGGCAATTCGCTGTTTTATTAATTATTTAAAGATTACCTCCTTATTATGGCAAAAGCACAGCAGAACAGCGCTAAAACCGCCTCTAAAAAAAGAATTGTAAAAGTAGATGCGTACGGCGATGCGCACGTTACGGCAAGCTTCAATAACCTCATTGTAAGTCTTACCAATAAAAATGGTCAGGTTATCAGCTGGAGCAGCGCCGGCAAAATGGGTTTCAAAGGTTCTAAAAAGAATACTCCCTATGCAGCGCAAATGGCAGCTTCGGATGCAGCAAGAGTAGCAGCAGAAGCCGGTTTGAAAAGAGTAGATGTATTTGTAAAAGGACCCGGAGCCGGTCGTGAAAGCGCTATCCGCGCTATTGCAACCAGCGGTATTGAAGTAAACATGATCAAAGACGTTACTCCCTTACCCCACAACGGCTGCCGCCCTCCCAAAAAGAGAAGAGTATAACGCAATTGCTGATTTTTGATGCGCTGATTTCTGATTTATAAATCAGAAATCAGCGCATCAAAAATCAGCAATTGCGTTATACTCTTCTCTTTTTGGGAGGGCGGCAGCCGTTGTGGGGTAAGGGAGTAACGTCTTTGATCATGTTTACTTCAATACCGCTGGTTGCAATAGCGCGGATAGCGCTTTCACGACCGGCTCCGGGTCCTTTTACAAATACATCTACTCTTTTCAAACCGGCTTCTGCTGCTACTCTTGCTGCATCCGAAGCTGCCATTTGCGCTGCATAGGGAGTATTCTTTTTAGAACCTTTGAAACCCATTTTGCCGGCGCTGCTCCAGCTGATAACCTGACCATTTTTATTGGTAAGACTTACAATGAGGTTATTGAAGCTTGCCGTAACGTGCGCATCGCCGTACGCATCTACTTTTACAATTCTTTTTTTAGAGGCGGTTTTAGCGCTGTTCTGCTGTGCTTTTGCCATAATAAGGAGGTAATCTTTAAATAATTAATAAAACAGCGAATTGCCCCTCCCCGTGTAGTAATACGGATCCGGCGGCAATTCTAATATAATACTACTTCTTAGTTGCTTTCTTTTTACCCGCAACTGTTTTGCGTTTTCCTTTACGGGTACGCGAGTTGGTACGGGTGCGCTGACCGCGAACGGGCAATCCTTTACGATGACGTAACCCGCGGTAGCATGCAATATCAAGCAAACGCTTGATGCTCATCTGAGTCTCGGAACGCAGTTGTCCCTCTACCTTAAACTCAGTGGTGATGGTATTACGGATGGCGTTCAGCTCATCATCATTCCACTCATGTACTTTCTTGTTAAAGTCGATGCCTGCTTTTTCCAGTATATACTGGGCAGTAGAACGACCAATACCATAGATATAGGTTAATCCTATTTCTCCTCTTTTGTTTTTAGGTAAATCAACACCGGCAATACGAGCCATATAAATCTTAAATTTTAAATTTCAAATTTCAAATTCCAATTATCCCTGTCTTTGTTTGAAGCGGGGATTTTTCTTGTTGATCACAAACAACACGCCTTTCCTTCTCACGATTTTGCAATCAGCGCTGCGTTTTTTAATGGATGCTCTTACTCTCATTTCATTGAGTTTTATGTGTAAATATTACTTATACCTGAATATGATCCTTCCACGGCTCAAATCATAAGGACTCATCTCCACTCCCACTTTATCGCCCGGTAAAATCCTTATGTAGTGCATCCTCATTTTTCCAGAGATGGTGGCCAGTATCTCGTGACCATTTTCCAGCTTTACCTTGAACATTGCGTTGGACAAGGCTTCTAAAATTATTCCATCCTGTTTAATGAGTGTTTGTTTTGCCATACCGTTTTTGGGTGCGCAAAGATACGATTATAATGTTGATTATAAAAAATATATACCTGTTTTTTCCACACCTGTGGAAAAAACGAATTAAATTAATATGCATATGAGCCTTTACGCTAAGCCCAGGTGCATATTGGTCATTGATTGATAGTGATTTTGAAGCTGGTGCAAATATAACTCACCATTTAAGTTGCGATGCTCATCGCGATAAATAAGATGAACTTTTTGCAGATTGTTGGTTTCCGGAAACTGGATAATAAACGGACCTCTTACATAAGCAGCACCCGAACCTTTGATCACGGGATCGTTGGTAGCATAAAAACCCAGCTTTTCAAGATTGTCAAAGTTAAAAGGTACCGGCGCAAGATGTTCCATATCGTACCAAAACTCCTGGTCGCCATGAACAACCAGTGCTTTTTTGTCTTCCCGGTCTACCTGCACCACCTCGCCCGTATTCATTACATCTTCAAAACGGGCATTTACAATGTCGCCTTTTTTTACTTCCGAAAGTTTGATCATAGTATGAAGATTTGGTTTGTCATGGTAATGTAATGATTTTTTGGGAATTAGCATTCAGCGGTCAGCATTCAGCTCTCAGCATTGCAGCCCTTCATGATAATCTTTCACCTGTCTTTCGTCTTTCACCCTTCACCTTTCACCTTTCTACCCTTCACCTTTGCCTTTTACCTTCCGTTCATTTAAATTTTTTCCAAAATGTAAAGCATACATTACATTTGGTAATCTAAAAGTTACATTATGAAGCAAACTTCTTTCCCCTATTCCCGCTGGGTCAAGTTTTTGGGGATGGCAATAATCATAGCCGGTGCCATCAGCTTTGTTGCGAAGCGTTACAAAACAGGCATTTTCGATTTCAATGAGTTAGCAACCGGGCTAAGCTGGGGGCTGCTGTTTATTTTCTTTTCTAAAGAAAAAACAGACGATGAAATGATACACAGCTTAAAATTCAAGGCACTGGCTATGGCGATCATTATTGCATTTTCTCTTACACATTTATACAATTATGTTTTCTTAAACTGGAGACTGACGGGTGCCAACGGCGTTATACTCTCTGTTTCTGCTTACCAGTTCCTGGCGCTCACATTAATGATTGCCACAGGATGTTTTTACTATATGAAGCACCAGGCAACGTTAACCGGGGAGAAATGAAGAATAGTATCAAGGTAGAACGTGCCAGGCTTAACCTGACGCAGGCTGAGCTGGCAGAAAAAGTAAAAGTGGCGCGGCAAACGATTATTGCTATTGAAGCCAATAAGTTTGTGCCCTCGTCCATACTGGCTTTTAAAATAGCCAAAGTGCTCAACTGCCGGGTAGATGAGGTGTTTGAGCTGGAAGACGAGGATTGATAGTAGCGAAAAGTAAAAGGTGAAAAGTGAAAGATCGCTGTATTCTTTCACCTTTCACCCTTCACCTTTGACCTCCCCTTCCCCTACGGCACCTTCACCGTTTTTGTTTGCAGGGTATGCGCGCTAAAGTAGCCGAGGGCTCCGCCGCTGATGTTGCTTACAGGGTTAGCAGGCGAAGCATTGTTGCTGCCCCCCTCCGCACCACCGGTTATAAAGCTATACCAGTATTTATAAACCTGTGCATCTACGCAAAGCATGTCCACTTTAATGAGGTCGCCCGATTTCAGTTCATCCTCATCGTCATCGTCCGGCGAAAGGAGTTTCACCGTCGATTCATTTCCGTCGGTATAATCGTCATTCCTGATGAAAATGCGGTTTTCCTTTGCACCATTCACATATTCAACAAATCGGTAACTCTGCCCCAGCCCCGGCGGATCCTGGTATTGAACGTTGACGGTTTTACGTACTTCGCCGAAAAAATAGTCTTCAGTTATATAGAGACTGTCAAGGTTTACCTTAGCCGGCATGATCGATGAAGCCGTAAAAGTAGTTCCACCCAATTCCACAGTAAGCTTGTAGGTCTTCCCGCTTTCGCCTGTCAGGCTTCCTGACCCGTATACACCCGCAGCCGTTTCCTGCAAAGTAGTGGTATTGCCTTCATTGTCTGCAACCGTTACGGTTGCGCCAGTAACGCCTACAAACTGGTTGTCGTCGCTAAAGTTTTTTGTTTGCGATATCTGTACCACTGCCGAGCCCTCCTGGTCAGTAAGCACTCCTTCTATTACATATTTCTTTTCCACATCATTCAAATCAATATCAATTACCTTTTCGCAGGAGGTAAATCCCACAGCCGCCACTAATAATATATTCAGGTATGATTTACGCCACATGGTGATTAAAATTTGAAGTTATAGGATACTGATGGAATAAACTTGAACAGCGCCAGCCTTACTGCTTCTGTTTTATTGGGATCGTCTTCGCTTTCGCGGAACGAAATAGTATAAGCATTTTCTCTTCCATAAGCGTTGTACAAACTGAAAGTAAGTTCCGACGAAAACCGTTTGCGTTGCCTCAGCGTCCAGGTAGCTCCCAGGTCTAACCGGTGATACGACGGCATACGGTAGCCGTTTCTTTCCGTATAATAAAAAACAACCTGGTCGTCTACCCTGTATTTTCCTGCCGGGAAGGTAACTGCATTACCCGTGTAGTAAATCCAGTTGCCGGATATAGACCATTTTTTACTAAGCTGGTAAGATAACACGAGCGCCAGATCATGCGTTCTGTCCTGCCGTGCATTGTACCACTTATTATTGTTGATGCCGTTGATCAGTCTTTCTGTTTTCGACAAGGTGTAGCTCAGCCAGCCGGTGAATTTGCCAGCCTTCTTTTTAAACTGCAATTCCAACCCATAAGCACGTCCCTTGCCAAACAAGAGTTGCGATTCAATGGCATCTGAGTTAATAAAAATATCCGCCCCATCCCTGTAATCCACCTGGTTTTGCATGTCTTTATAATATGCCTCTGCCGTAAGTTCGTAATCGTTGTTCCACAAATTTTTGTAATACCCCACAGCTACCTGGTCCGATATTTCAGGTTTGATGATATTGGTGCTGGCCACCCATTTGTCGGTAGGACTTGCGGTGGTAGAATTCGACAACAGGTGCAGGTTTTGCACGTTGCGCACATACGATGCCTTTACCGACGAAGAACTGTTTAACTGGTAACTGATGGCAACCCTGGGTTCAGGATTAACATAGGTTTTTACGAACTGCCCCTTTTTGTAAGTCATTGTATCGGTTACATTGCCTTCAGGATCTACTTCAAAAAAATCTCCTTCGCCCAATATGCTGAACGTGGTTAGTCTTAAACCGTAGGTAACATTTACGTTATCCGATGCCTTCCAGGTATTGGTGGCATAAATGCCGTTTTCCCACGAATAACGCCGCTGTAAAAATGCCAGGTTGATGCTCGACTTATCATTTCCCGGTCTCACTTCTCCCGGGCGAATGATATGATACACGGAATTGAATCCGAAACGAAGATTGTTTTTAGGCGTGAGATACCATTGGAACTCTTGTTTGAGATTCCAGTCCCTGATCTGCGAAAAAATATTAAAATCGTTCGCGCCGCTGCGTATGGAAATATTGTAATTGTAATTGCTGATGATGAAAGAAGTGTTGGAGAACAACTTATTGCTGAAAATATGGTTCCACCGTATGGTGCCCGTTGCATTGCCCCAGTCCAGCCCAAAAGTGTCGCCCGCTTTCAGCACATCTTTCCCAAAATATCCCGACACATACAGGCGATCTTTATCGCCAAAATTGTAATTCAGTTTGGCATTCAGGTCGTAAAAATAAAGTGTGTTCTGGTTGAGCGTTGAGTCGCTTGAAAGCTTAAGAAACATGTCTGCATACGTGCGCCTGCCGGTTACTAAAAAAGAGGATTTATCTTTTTGGATAGGACCTTCCACATTCAGCTTTGCCGAAATCAAGCCTACGCCGCCGCTCACACTGTAATCCTGGTTGTTACCATCGTTCATTTTTATGTCCAGCACCGACGACAACCTCCCTCCATACTGCGCCGGCATGCCTCCCTTGTATACAGTTACATCTTTAATGGCATCGGAGTTGAAGGTAGAAAAGAAACCCAGCAGGTGCGAGGCATTGTAAACAGTAGCCTCATCCAGCAATATAAGATTCTGGTCGGCAGCACCGCCACGTACAAAAAAACCACTGTTGCCATCGCCGGCAGATTTGATACCGGGCAACAATTGAACCGTTTTCAGTACATCCCGCTCACCCAGCAAAACAGGAATGTTTTTGATTTCTTTGGTGGTGAGCCGCTCTATGCCCATTTGCGGACTGCTCAGGCTCCTGCTTTTGGAAGACGCAACAATGGTTACATTGTCGAGCGTTTTCGATTCATCTTCCAGCGATATGTTCAGTGTAACGTCTTTATCCAGCGCAACTTCCTGACTGTAAAATGCCATTCCTATGGCACTTACCTCCAGCAAATGATTTCCTTTGGTGAGCGTAAGCGAAAAAAAGCCATATTCGTTACTGGTAGCTCCATTGTTTCCGCTTCTTACACTGGCGCCTATAATCGTTTCACCAGTCCGTTTTGATTTAACTGTTCCGCTGATCGTAAACTTTTCCTGTGCATTGGCTACCAAACATCCCAACATAGCCAGGAAGGTAAGCAGTTGTTTCATCCGTATCTTTTTAGTTTTTTAATTTAGTCGGGCAGGGACCCCGGTGTGTAAAAAATATTACATGAGTTTTTCATTTTTGTTTAGCTTTTAATAATACAATGGCAATCGTTGTGAAGCTGCAACAGTAAATACCCAATTACACAGAGCGGTTAAATGCAGTCGCGAAGATACTAACCCACTTCGAAAATTATTTACAATAGCCGTCCGTTCATCACATTTAACGATTACAATTAAAAAGCTGTTTTCGTTGCAAGGCAGTTGCTTTAAATTTTCACAAAGTGTATAACTAACATAACCCAAAACAACATCCCGCCCATATCAGCCGAATGAGAAAGCGGTATTGTTTGCCTATTAAAAGGTTGGCTCATCGCAATTTTTACGTATATTTTTGTACGGTTATGCCGGTGCACCATATAAATATGCGTTTTATACTAAGGTTTGCCTGGTTGCTTTTTATCATCGTTTGGGAAACTTCGTTTGCCCAGCAGCAATATCAATTCGAAAATTATACCGCCGCCAACGGATTGTCTGATGATCGCGTTACCTGCTTTTATAAAGACAAAGCAGGATTTATGTGGATTGGTACGGAGAATGGGCTAAACCGTTTTGATGGTCATCAGTTCCTGGTATTTAACACCAATGCATCCAACCGCAAATTATCAAACGCCTTTATTAATGACATTGAGCAGGATGCCTTAGGAAGGTTATGGGTATCTACGCAAAACGGGTTGAACCTAATTGATTTCAAAAAAGACAGCATTTCATTTTTTGTAACCGGCAACGATGGCTATCGCCAAACAGCCGAAACCATTCCCAGTAATCTGATATGGGACACGTATATTGACAGCCGGGGCATGGTATGGATAGCGGCAGATGTAAGAGACCTTTGCTACTATGATACACTGAAAAAAACTTTTCACTACCTGCCCTGGAAACAGTTTGTACTTGAAAACTTTCCGCACAGGGCCAACAGGTATAACAGCATCCGGAAGATATACCCCAAATCGGAACATGAGTTGTGGTTGGGCACTTCGGTCGGTTTGTTTAGTTACGATATTGAAAGTGGAAAATTTGCGCACCATCCCAGCGACGAGTCGGATATTTTTATTTCACTCCAATCGCCGGGCAATAGAAACATTTACTTTCTGCAGGAACCGGCAAAACACATCCAGGTACTGGGTGAAAAAAACGATTATCAAAAAGTCCCTTTAGCCTTTCAACCGGCTGCTGCTCAAAATATAAGTTTGTCCCAGTCCGAAAATATGTTGTGGTTTCCGTGCGAAAAAAGATTAGCAGGCATCAACACGCAAACCGGATCCATTTATTTCATTAACCATATTACCGACAACAATTATTCTTTGCCTGCAGGCAATGTACGATCGGTTTACAAAGATGATTATGGTATTGTTTGGGTTGCCACAGATCATGGTGTGGGAAAATTTAACCCGGCAATGAATTTCTTTTCGTTTATGCCGGTGGCGCCCGATACACTGGCTGCAAAAGATGAGCATGACCTATTCAGGTTAAAACACAATGTGCATACCGTGTTTTACAGTTCAGCAGATGAAAAATACTACATCAGTTCGCCGCGCTTAAATTGCCTTTACATTATAGATGATAAAACCGGCAAAAAACAAACCATTACCCACGCCTTGGGTGTAGCGCTGCAAAACTGCTCTGTTATACGCGAAAAGAACGAAGCCGAACTGTTTATCCTGGCAGGCATTAATGTTTTTATATACAACCGTATTACAAAAAAATTCCGGCTGCTGCCTTTTGCCAGCAATCATACAAACCTGCTGTTTACCGATATGGCGCAGGATGCAACGGGGCACCTATGGATGGCGTGTTTTAACGATGGGCTGTACAGGTACGATACCAGCACACATGCCGTATGGAAAGCATCTGCCGCAGACAGCTTCCTGTCTAACCTGCCAACAGCATTGCACTTTGATAAAGAACGAAACAAAGTATGGATAGGCACTTTTGAATATGGACTGTACGATTTTGATTACACAACCAATCGTTTTACCAATTACAGCCTAGGCAACGCTGCCAATACCTATATACGGTCGTCGCTTATAAACGATATTGTTGCAGACAAAAACAACAACCTCTGGATTGCTACCTATGCCGATGGCATTTCGCGGATGCAGCTCACCGCTCAAAAGCCATCACCGGCAAAAAGCATTACTGCTTCTGACGGATTGCCGGAAAACAATATTTTTTCGCTGGCTGCCGACAAACAGGGAAATATATGGGCAACCACTTTTAAAGGCATCAGCAAATTAAATGCAGACGGGAAAATTGAAAAAAATTACGATCACACCACAGGACTTCCGTTTGTCGATTTCTACAGCCCCATTTCCGTAACCAATAACGGGGCATTGATGACCGCAGTAGCCAATGGGTTTATCAGCTTTAAGCCCGATAGTCTTTTTTATCATCCCGCCCCCTTCACTATTGCCATCACTTCATTCAAAACAAAAACGAAAGGTCAATTCGTTCTGGCAGACACCGCCCGTCCCGTTAAGCTGTCCTATGCCAGCAATGAAGTACAGTTTAGTTTTGCGGCACTCAACTATCATTTCCCTTTACAAACCAGGTATAGTTATATACTGAAGGGGCAGGACCAGAGCTGGTCTGTTGGAGATCAATACAGTGTTACTTATAACAATCTCGCTCCGGGCAATTATACCTTTATGGTAAAAGCAATCGATTTCAGCGGAAACGCTTCTCAAAACCAGGCATCGTTTTCTTTCAGCATTGCACCACCGGTATGGCAAACATGGTGGTTCCGTTTGTTTGCAATTGCATTTGCAGTGGGTGGCGTTTTTTTTGCATTCAGGGCGCGCATAAAAAACATAAGAAACAAAGCCGCTGTTAAACAACAAATAGCAGAGCTGAAAGAACATGCGCTGAGAGCGCAAATGAATCCACATTTTATATTCAACAGCTTAAATGCCATGCAGGAGTTGATTGTAACCGAAAACTATACGGCTTCTTATCAATACCTCTCCAAGTTTTCAAAACTGTTGCGTTCTGTGCTGAATGTATCCGAAAAGAATTTTATTCCCCTGAGCCTAGAAACAGAGATCTGCCATCTTTATCTGGAACTGGAATCGCTTCGTTTCAAGCATTCTTTTCATTATACAATTGATACCGGCAATATTGAAACCGATGTTGTTCAGTTTCCCACCTTATTGATACAACCCTTTATTGAAAACGCCATCTGGCATGGGTTGCGGCAAAAAGAAGGCGAAAAAAAGGTAGCGGTACTGTTTACAGAAAAAGACGATTGGATTATTTGCACCATTCGCGACAACGGCATTGGCCGCGAGCGTGCAGCTGCCATTAAAGCCGGTAAAATAGGATCGGAACATTTTACCTCCAAAGGCATTGCACTTGCCCGCCAAAGGCTGGATGGTTTAATTGCCGCCGGCGTGGGAAGGGGCAGTATTATAATAACCGATTGTAAGGATGAAGCCGGCAACGCAACCGGAACAGAGGTAAAAATCAGCATTGCTCTTAAAGAAACAAAAATATGATCAGGATATTGATAGTAGATGATGAACCTTCGGCAGCAAACATCCTCTACCTGCTCATTAAAAAAAACATTGCAGGCATTGGTGAGTTGAAAACCTGTACCGATCCTAAACAGGCACTGCAACTCATCCGTGAATTTAAACCCAGCCTGTTGATGCTGGATATTGAAATGCCGCACATGAACGGCTTTGATTTGTTGAACCATGTGGGCACCTGGAATTTTGATGTGATTTTTACTACGGCCTACGACAAATATGCCATTAAGGCCATCCGCTTTAGCGCGCTGGATTATTTGCTGAAGCCTATTGACCTGGCAGATCTGAAAAATGCGGTGAGTCGCCACATCATTAAAAAAGAACAACAGCCCGTATCGCAGCAATTGCTGGTAAACAATCTCATCAACAACCTTCAGCAAAAAGATGCTGCTGCTTTTAAACTCGCATTGAGCACGCTGGAGGGATATTATTTTTACGAAGCAAAAGATATATTGCGCTGCGAGGGCGACAACAACTACACTCATTTTTATTTTGTAAACAACAAGCCACTCATCGTATCGCGCACGTTAAAAGAGTTTGAGGAAATATTATCTGATCATGGATTTATAAGAGTACACAAATCGCACCTGGTGAATGCCCATCACATTACCAGGTTCGACAAAGACGGATTGCTGTGGTTTCCCGATGGCAGCAACGTTACTGTTTCGAGAAGAAAAAAAGAAGAAGTGCTGAAAATTCTGAAAGAAAATAAAGTGAGTTGATAATAAGGAATTTTACCCTATCATAAAAACATTTTAGCATTATCGCCGCCTGTTTGTGGATATTATAGTAACTTACCAGGCTTGTGGGCTGCAAGCAGTCAGCGGTCAGCAATCGGCTATCAGTCCACTAAATAACGAGTTTACCTTTTAGCTGAAAGCTCATTGCTGATCGCTGACAGCCGATTGCATACAGCTCACCATAAACCACTTTGATTGTGCCATGAAAAAAATATTGTTATTGATTTGTATAGGGGTTTTATTATCGGTAGCCATCATACAATCATGCAATACAATCGGCTCCGGAGAGGATTCAACACAATCTTCCTCCGGATTGGTTAGTTACAATTTCGACATTCGTCCTATTCTTTCCGACAAATGCTTTGCCTGCCACGGACCTGATGCTAACAAACAGGAAGGTGGATTGAGGCTGGACATAGCCGAAAATGCCTATCACGCGCTCAGAGACAATCCTGGTATGCATGCCATTGTGCCGGGCAAGCCTGAACAATCGGCTGCTTATACACGCATTGTTACAAAAGATGCTTCGTTGATCATGCCGCCCGTATCGTCCAATCTTACATTAACGGCGCATGAAATCAGTTTGATAGAAAAATGGATCAAACAAGGAGCTAAATACGAAAAACACTGGGCATTTACGCCGCCGGTAAAATCAACGCTGCCAACCATAAAAAATAAAGAGTGGGCAAAAAATGAGATAGATTATTTTATTGCGCAGAAGCTGGAGCAACACGCAATGACACCTAATGGGGAAGCAGACAAAGAGCGTTTGCTCAAACGCATCAGCCTCGATATTACAGGCTTGCCGCCAACGCTGGGAATGATGGACAGCTTTATGATGGACAACAGTGAAAATGCCTACGAAAGAGTAGTGGATCAATTGCTGCAGCAACCAGCTTACGGCGAAAAAATGGCCATTTACTGGTTAGACCTTGCACGCTATGCCGATTCGCACGGATACCAGGATGATAACTACAGAACACAATGGCCCTGGCGCGATTGGGTGATATACTCCTTCAACAAAAACATGCCTTACGATCAGTTTGTTACCTGGCAACTGGCGGGCGACCTTTTGCCCAATGCAAACAAGGAGCAATTGCTTGCCACCAGCTTTAACCGCAACCATAAAATAACCGAAGAGGGTGGCGTGATACTGGAAGAATACCGCGTGGAGTATGTGGTAGACAGAACCAACACTTTTGGCAAAGCTTTTTTGGGAGTTTCGTTTGAGTGTGCCCGTTGTCACGATCATAAATACGATCCACTGTCGCAGAAGGAATATTACCAGCTATTTTCTTTCTTCAACAATATCGAAGAAAAGGGATTGGATGGCGGCACGCACGATGTGGAATCGTTTGCTAAAAATCCGAGGATGGAAATTACCAATGAAGATGTGAAGGAGATCCTTCACTTCGTGCAGAAGAAGGATACCAACATGCTGAAGATCTCCATTATGGGAGAGCTGAAAGATTCTGTAAGAAAGGCATATGTGCTTAACCGCGGATCGTACGATGCGCATGGTGAAGAAGTAACACCGGGCACTCCAAAATCAATCATGCCTTTCGACTCAAAATATCCCGCCAACAGAATAGGGTTGACCCAATGGCTGTTCGACAGGAAGAACCCGCTTACTGCCAGGATTTTTGTGAACCACATGTGGCAGGAATTTTTCGGCAAGGGCATTGTAAGCACTTCCAGCGATTTTGGCATGCAGGGATCGTTGCCTACACACCCGGAGCTGCTGGATTGGCTGGCGGTTGACTTTATGGAAAATGGCTGGAACGTTAAACGGCTGGTTAAGCAAATGGTGATGTCTGCCACCTATCGGCAATCGTCGGTTGTTACACCCGAAAAGCTGCAAAAAGATCCTGATAATAATTTACTGGCAAGAGCATCGCGCCACCGCGTAAAAGCAGAGCTGGTGCGGGATATTGTTTTGTCGAGCAGCGGATTGCTGGTAAAAAAGATCGGCGGCCCGAGCGTAAAACATTATCAACCCAAAGGCTTATGGGAAACGGCAACCTCTGGCAGGGGAATACTGGCAACCTATATACAGGACAGGGGGGAAAGCTTATACAGGAGAGGATTGTATACATTGATTAAGCGAACCGTTTTGCCGCCGCAGATGAGCATTTTTGATGCCAGCAAACGCGAGGTTTGCGAAACCGGCAGGCTCACCACCAACACTCCCTTGCAGGCGTTGGTAATGATGAATGACCCCACCGTGCTGGAAGCAGCAAGAGTGCTGGCTACTACTTTACAAAAAGAACAGTCGGCAGTTGAAGAAAAAATTGCGAAGGCATTTCGGTTAATCGTATGCAGGAAACCCAAAGCAGAAGAAATTAAAATTCTTGCCGACCTGTACGAAGAACAAACCAAAACCCTCGACACCTCAAAAGCATCAGAAATGCTGCAAGTGGGTGAATATCCAAAGCCGGAAGGCGTAGATAAAAAATTAACCGCATCGCTGATGCAGGTTATTTCTGCCATATACAATATGGAAGAAACCATTTCAAGATCATAATACAGTATACTCTCAAAAAATGATGAGCATATGAACAAGAATATAACGGAATACCACCTCAACCTGAACCGCCGCAGGTTTTTGTCGAAACTAAGCCTGGGATTGGGAAGCGTTGCATTGGGTTCATTGATGATCCCCAATTTATTCAAGGGGCAGGACGAAGAGATAGAATCGTTTGTGCCTGGTATTCCGCATTTTGCTCCTAAGGCAAAACGAGTGATCTATCTTTCTCAGAACGGTGCGCCTTCGCACCTGGAGACCTTTGATTATAAACCTAAGCTGAGGGAAATGATGGGAATGGACCTACCGGAATCCATTCGCAGGGGACAGCGTTTAACCGGCATGACTTCGGGACAATCTTCGTTTCCGCTGGTAGGTTCTTATTTCGACTTCCACCAATACGGAAACTCACGCGCATGGGTAAGCGACCTGTTTCCGTATACATCCAAAATCGTAGACGATATCTGCATCGTTCGCTCCATGTATACAGAAGCGATCAATCACGACCCTGCGTTGACGTTTTTTCAAACTGGTGCACAGCAAGGCAACCTGCCCAGCATGGGTGCCTGGCTGAGCTATGGATTGGGCAGCGAAAACAACAACCTGCCTGCATTTACAGTGCTGCTGTCGCGCGGCAGGGGCGATGCGCAAGGAGTATACAGCAAGTTATGGAGCAACGGCTTTCTTGATTCTATTCACCAGGGTATACAGTTCAGCGACAGCGATGATCCTGTGCTGTATTTAAAAGACCCCAAGGGTATGGACAGACAGAATCGCCGGAAGATCCTGGATCATCTTGCCGAACTAAATGACATTACTTACAAGGAATTTGGCGACCCGGAAATCGCCACCAAGGTGCAGCAGTACGAAATGGCGTATCGCATGCAAACTGCCGTTCCTGAAATTATGGACCTGTCTAAAGAACCTGATTCGATTGTAAAACTTTATGGTGCCAATTGCCTGGTGCCGGGCACTTATGCTGCCAACTGCCTGCTTGCGCGAAAACTTTCTGAAAGCGGCGTTCGGTTTGTGCAATTGTATCACCAGGGATGGGACCAGCACAGCAACCTGCCCGGCGATATGGCCAGCCAGGCAAAAGACACGGACCAGGCATCGGCTGCGCTGATTACCGATTTAAAGCAAAGAGGTTTGCTGGATGAAACACTGGTAATATGGGGCGGAGAATTTGGCAGAACCAACTACTCGCAGGGAAAGCTGCAATACGATAATTATGGAAGAGATCATCATCCGCGCTGCTTTTCTATATGGATGACGGGAGGTGGTATAAAAACCGGAACCGTATATGGCGAAACGGATGAGTTTGGTTACAATATTATCAAAGACCCGGTGCACGTGCACGACTTTCATGCAACCATGCTGCACCTGCTGGGGCTGGATCATGAACGTTTAACTTATAAACACCTGGGACGCCGCTATCGTTTAACAGATGTTGCCGGTAAAGTAATTAAAGATCTAATGGCATAAGCATCCTTTCGTTTTACGATCATCTCAGATTCACACAAATAAACATTACCCGTGAACCTTAAAAAGCTGGCTGAAAATTTATTATTTGCCCTGAATATTTATATAGCGTTCATTGCATTGTTCAACAATGGTCTTTACGTACCAGCCTGGTTGCTTCCCGTAGGGAGGCTTCATCCGCTGATACTGCACTTCCCTATTGTGTTGCTGATACTGACGCTTGTATCTGTTTTCCTGCAATTTAAAAATCCGGTTCAGCAGCAAATACATCACCAGCTTACAGAACACCTGTTATTACTCGCGGCTTTATTTTCAGCAATCACTGTTGTTACCGGCTTATTCTTATCGCGCGAAGAAGGATATGAAGGCAACACGTTGAGCCTGCACATGTGGACGGGCATTGCCATTGTTTTTGCAGCTTCGCTGATATACTGGCAGCGCAACAGGTTATGGAAAAACGTCCGGCTCTATAAAGTCATTTCGGTGCTTTCTATTTTCCTGGTGGCAGCCACTGGTCATTACGGTGCTACCATTACACATGGAGAAGGATTTTTGTTTCCCGCAACGGGAGAAAAAAAAGAAGTGGTAGCGCTGGAAGATGCAATCGTTTTTGATCATATTGTATTACCGGTGGTACAGGAAAAGTGTGGCTCCTGCCACAATCCTCAAAAAGCAAAAGGCAATCTGGTACTACTCGATTCTGCGTCTTTCGCAAAAGGCGGTAAAACCGGCAAGCTCTTCGTTGCAGGAAAGCCGGACATCAGCCTGCTGCTGGAGCGTATTCATTTGCCGGAAGCAGATGAAAAACGAATGCCCCCTGCCGGCAAGCCTCAACTTACCGACGAAGAAGCTGCCTTGCTGGAACTGTGGATACAAACCGGCGCAAGCTTTTCAACCAAACTAACAGCACTCGCTCCCGGCGATTCGCTGCGGGAACTTGCCTCTGCATTTCTTGAAACCCAGGAAACATTTGATTTTGCCCCTGCCAGGCAGGAACTGGTTCAACAACTGAACAACAACGATCGCCTGGTGAGCACGCTCGCCAAAGAATCCCCCGCGCTGGCAGTAAAACTGTATAACAGCACCACTTATACAACAAAAAAGCTGGAAGAACTGTTGCCCGTAAAAACACAGATCGTATCGCTCGATTTGAACAAACTGCCTGTAAAGGATGATGATCTGAAACTGGTTGCGCAATTTGAAAACCTGCGCCGCCTGAATCTCAATTTTACCAATATTACCGGGAGCGGACTAAAGGAATTAAATAAACTTGCGCATTTAAGAAATCTGTACCTGTCTGGCACCAAAACAAACTATAGCAGTTTAAAAGATCTTAAAAACATTCCCGAATTGCAGCAGGTGGCCGTCTGGAACAACCCGCTCACCGCTGCTGAAACAGAAAACTTACAGAAAGAAAATCCACAAATCACTTTTATTACCGGCTATAAGGACGATGGCATTCCATCTAAACTTATTCCACCGCGGCTGGGCAACAAAGGAGTGGTGTTCAGAGATACATTGCCGCTTACGCTGGAGCACCCCATATTCGGCGTAGACATTCGCTATACTACCGATGGATCGGAGCCAGACAGCATACAATCGCCATTGCTGCACAAAGATGCCTTCATCAACCAAAACGCTACGGTAAAAGCAAAAGCCTTTAAAGAAGGCTGGATCAGCAGCGATGTGGCTGAATTCACTTTCTTTAAAAATGCTTATAAGCCAGACAGTATGTATTATATGTCCGAACCTTTTCCCAATTATCGGGGCGATGGTGTATATACATTTTTTGATGGAGAATTGGGCGGCATGAATATATACAGGTACACCAAAAACAAATGGATCGCCTTCAGAAACGGCAATTTCGAGATGATGCTGTTATACAACCAGCCTGCTGCCGTTCAGTCTGTGGGGCTGCATACTTATATCGCTGCAAACGATCAGGCCTTTCCCCCAACACTGGTGGAGATATGGGGTGGCAACGACAAAGACAACCTCAGGCTGTTATCGTCTGTGAAGCCTCCGATGCCGGGAGAAAAGGACGAAAGAAAACTCTCCATCATTACCAGCAATTTTAAAACCGAACCGGTAAAGTATATTAAAATAGTAGCAACGCCGGTAATGAAACAACCGCAGTGGGCACGCGCAAAAGGCGAGCCCGCCATTTTGTTTGTAGACGAAGTGCTTGTGAATTAATAACTATTACGGAGTGCAGCTCCAGATGGTTTCAATAACCTGCCTTGTCTCCATGTACTCCGAAAAAATATCGGGTGTTACAGAGTGCTTGTTGCCTTTAAGATCGTAATACACAATAATACCGTTGCAAACCGGTGATGTTACGTATACTTCATATATTTTCTCACCACGAAATTTACACAACTTTACCGCCAGTCCACAAACATTGCAATCAGGTGTATTTGCGCTGATCTCATCCTGCACGGCTTGCGGTAATTTTTTTAGACTGAATTGTGTGTCGTTGTCTGATTTAGAACAACCCGTCAGTAGAATGAGGAAAATATTCAGACAGATAAATGTGTTCTTCATAATGCAATTTTGGAAATGACAGAAAACATTTCTCCAACGTTGCATCGCATTTTAGTCACCGCAAATGACTAGTGATTCTACTATATTCGGTCTTGTGTTATCCGCTTGAGTAATCGTTTACCTCTTCATCGTTTCGCATGCCGTCTATTTTTAAAACTTTTTTTACCTTCACATCACAAATCTGCATATTTCTCCTGTACTTTAAGAAAACCATCATCGCTCAATCAGGATAAGATTTCATTCCTTTTGAGTTGTTTCAATTAACAAAAAAACAGCCAGTGCGCCTATTTTTCACCTGCATACTTTTTTTTTGTGCAACCTATGCAACAGCCCAGTTGGACTCACTCCTGGCTTTGCCCGACAAGGATGACCGGTTAAGAGGATTTATTAATTGGTGCACGAAAAATATCATCTGGCAAGGTCAAAACAATCAGCATCAAAAGATAAGGCTTCTTGAGGAAGTAACTGCCCAATTATCCAACACAGCCGATGAAAAAATAATACAGGAGGCGCAGTTTTTCCTGGCGATTGCCAGGTCAAACAGTCTTATGAAAGATTCTGTCCGCTATGCCCATCGCATCGAAGGAATACTTGCAGCTGCGGAAGATGCACATAACGAGGGACGATATTACACAGAGGTAGAATTCAGAATGGCCGCCTCTAATATTTATTTTAGCAGAAGTGAATACCAGGAAGCATTTGAGCAATCAGAAATATCGCACGAACTGATCAATAAAATTGGACTGGACAAATACCCGGAAGCCAATCGTTTCCTGGCGGAAATTGCTGTTCAATATTACCGGTTCAACGATTACGAAACTGCCATCAACTATTTCAGAAGCGCTTTTTCCGTTCCGGATCACTGGTTGTCTTTTTTCAGATCGTTCGATTACTTCAACACCTTCGCTTATTGCTTCCAAAGGCTGGATCAATATGACTCTGCCATACATTACTTCGAAAAGGCCCAGCAGGAAGCGATAAACGCAAAAAATATTTTCTGGTCAGCATTTACAGGAGGAAACCTGGGCTATTTATATGCTGATATGGAGCTTTATGCAAAAGCATTACCGTTGGTACTCCAGGATTTTGTAGTTAGCAGACTGTACAACCAAACAACCAGTGCCGGCATGTCGGCCATTGCATTGGCAACCATTTATATTCACGAAAAAGATTTTGAAAAAGCAAAAGAATATATAGCGTATTCCCGCAAATATGTGGACACCGCATATCTTTTGGGAAAAACCGAGGTTTATTTGCGCCTGAGCCAGCTTCATAGGGCACAGCTCAATTACAAGCTCGCTTTTGCTTACCTGGATTCAGCCAATTATTTTAACAATGAACATGTAAGGAAAGAAAATGCAAAAATTATTGGTCATATAAAACTAATGAACAGGGTACAAAAAGACCGGTCGACCTTAAAGAAATTAGAATCGCAACGAGAGATCTCAGATCTGTTATATGCCAGTATTATTGGCGCTATCGTGCTTGTCTGCATCATTGCCTTGCTGATTGTTAACCGCATACAAAGCAAAAAGAACAATGCATTAAAAACAACGATGCTGGAAAAGAGGCTGATGGCAGACCAGCTTGAGCACGCCAGGTCAAAGTTACATTCGTTTACCACTGTTCTAAAAGAAAAAAACAACCTGATTGAAAATTTCAAAGCCAACTTACAACAATCAACCCGTGAGGAAGGAGAGCAGGACGACTCTTCTGTTCTTTCGGCACTGGAGGAAACCACTTTGCTTACCGCAGAAGGCTGGAAAAAATTCAGGGAGCTCTTTGACAAAGTTCACCCGGGTTTCTTTATCCAACTCAGGGAGCGTATTACCGACGCATCGATAACAGATTTGCGAATAGCGGCGTTGGTAAAATTAAAACTCTCACCTAAAGAGATGGCTTCCATTTTAGGAGTAAGTGACGATGCCATACGCAAAGCAAGGCACAGGCTGGGAATGAAAGCCGGTTTAGGTGCGGAAAACAACCTGGAGCAATTTATAGAAACGATTTAGCGTGAGTTATGGAAAGAATTTGCAGATGCCTGATATTTATACAAAAACGATTTAAACTTGAGCAAACCTATCATCTTATTATTTTTTATTTTCTGTTGCAGCTTTGCTAGTGCGCAGATAGATTCCATTCTTGCCCTGCCGGGAAAGGACCATCAATTAAAGGGCTTTATTGATTGGGCTACCCGCCAGATATTCTGGAGTGGAATAACAGATGAAAAGCGGAAGGAAGCATTGATGAAGGAAGCAACAGAAAAATTTGAAAAAAGAGGAGATGAAAAATTAGTACGCGAAGCCTGGTTCTTTTCAGAAATCTTAAAGGTAGGTGGCATTCTTAAACAACCGCCTGGCAAGTGGGAGCAAACCGTAAGGCAATTGATTGTAGCAGCAGAAACAGCCCGCAGCAAAGAATGGTATTACACTGAAGCAGAGTGTCGGATGGCGGTATCAACCATCTTTCATTATAAATTGAAGTATCTTGAATGTTATGAACAAATGCACCTGGTTCTTAATATTATAGATGAAAATAGCCTTCAACAGTATCCCGAAGCCAACCGGTTCTTATCTGATATCGGCCGATTTTATTTCAATTTTTCCGACCACAAAACAGCTATTTTTTATTTTCAAAAAGCATTGAATGTACCCGAGCCCTGGTCTGACATCTATGAGTTATATAATCCGCTGAATACATTAGCGATTTGCTATTTGAACCTCGGACAAAACAATTTAGCCGAGCATTATTTTAAGCGTGCTTATTCTGCAGCGAAGCAGGCCAACAACTCTTTCTGGATGGGAATAATAAATGGCAATCTGGGGGGGCTGTATATAAAAATGGGGCGACATGCTGAAGCCCTTGCACTTCTCAGCGTTGATTTTGAACAAAGCATTACTCATAAAGAATACACAAGCGCCGCCAACGCAGCAAATGAGATTGCGATTCTCCACCTCGAAAAAGGAGATATGAAGCAGGCAAAAAAATATGCTGAATATGCAAATCGCTATTACGATATTGAGAGCTACCATTACGATACAACCAGTTATAAATACGATGCTTTTCATTCCCTGGTTTTAAAAAAAGGGAAATATAAAAGGTTGTATTTATTAAACAAGGCAGCCGGCAATTTCCGCCAGGGCTACCTGTATCTCGATTCATTTATTCAAGCTAAAAAAGCCACCGCCAAAAGCAGGGATATAAAAATTATCAGCGACGCAAAAATACTGGTGGAGGCAAAAAAGAACGTAGCAAAAATTGACCTGCTGAAAGCAAAGCAAAAAAAACAGGCGCTGTTACAACGAGGCATAGTTGCAGCGGGACTGCTTATATGCGTCATTATAATTTTATTGCTTAAGAAGGTACAAGCAAAAAAGAATAACCAGATGGCAACCGCCCTGCTTGAGAAAAAAATTGTTGCTGAACAACTGGCGCATGCAGAGTCAAAGCTGTTAGCGTTTGCTGGTCTTTTGGCAGAGAAGAATGATCTCGTGGAAAAATTCAAAACGATTATTGATAAAACGGCTACCAGCCATGCCAGGGCGGAGCGCATATCGGTGCTCGACCAATTGGCAAAAACCGATATTGTTACCGAGAGCGATTGGGAGGAGTTTAAAACACTGTTTAACAAAGCGTACCCCGATTTTTTTAACCGGCTTCATGAAAAAATGCCCTTCCTGTCTGCCACCGACACCAGGCTGGTGGCTTTATCAAAACTAAAGCTTTCGCAAAAAGAAATGGCATCTATGCTGGGCATGAGTTACGATGCGGTACGAAAGGCCCGCCAAAGACTGAAAACAAAAATCAATGTTGACAAAAAGCTTTCGCTGGAGGACTTCGTTGATGTAGTATAATATCTTCGTCAACCTAATTTACCGGAATAAAATACACAACAGTTTCGCAGGAAGAGCATTGGCAAACCACCTGTGTTATCGTCCTGATTAGCCCCCGATATTTTTATTACTCAATCATTAGTTACTCCGGTGGTATATAGCCTGACATGAATCAAAACCAGTTCAATAATAGCGTACCTGCCGGGATCTTTCTTCAGTAGTAAAAAGCCCTCACACCTCTTTGCTGGACGCACCACCATCGGCATGCGGCATAACTGCTGCGCTCGGAATGGGCAATGTGGTTGCTCATGTGAAAGCATTCAGGTAACGGCATAAAAAAACCCATCCCGATATGAATCGGAATGGGTTCAATAAATATGGCACCTACCTACTCTCCCGCATTTTTTTGCAGTACCATCGGCCATGAGGGGCTTAACTTCTCTGTTCGGAATGGGAAGAGGTGAACACCCTCGGCAAAAGCACCATAAGAAGGTAATAAGTAGTACGTGGTTAGTGGTAAGTATTGCAACTTACTTCTTATCACTTACAACTTAAATAATGTACATATTGGGAAACAACGAGTAAAGGTTTCAATTAAAAATTAAAAAAATTAAAGCTTACGGGCAATTAGTACTACTCGGCTTTGATGTTACCACCTTTAGACCTGTAGCCTATCAACGTCGTAGTCTTCGACGACCCTTAAAAGTAAACTCATCTTGTGGAAGGTTTCACGCTTAGATGCTTTCAGCGTTTATCCTGTCCGTACATAGCTACTCTGCATTGCACCTGGCGGCACAACAGATACACCAGCGGTACGTACGACCCGGTCCTCTCGTACTAAGGTCATGTCCACTCAATTTACTAACGCCCACCACAGATAGGGACCGAACTGTCTTGCGACGTTCTGAACCCAGTTCACGTGCCACTTTAATCGGCGAACAGCCGAACCCTTGGGACCTTCTCCAGCCCCAGGA
>JBQCGX010000080.1:0-9449 GCA_051955255.1 Agriterribacter sp.
CACTGTAAAACTATTCGCAGAAATAACACGAACAGTCACACAAAAATGTGTAATTCAATTAATTATGAATTAACATTATTCATACTAGGAAGACAAACAATATCAAATGATAATTAGTTTTCCAAAAAACCGTCTTTTATACGTAAAAAAACCGCTAAAAAGCGGTAGCAAAAATACCGCTAAAAAACGGTAAAAAAACACCGTTAAAAAACGGTACCTAAATACCGTTCTTTATTTTGAAGATGTTTATCATTTTTATTCGAAATTGAGCCCTGTTAGTATATGCACCTTCAATTAGCGTAACACATTTTATTCATTGCAATATACTTCCGGGAATTTCTTGCAAAAATCCACTCATCGAAAATCTCACGGAAAACCAACCATTGCGGTCTTAAACCTTTAATGAAAATTATGCTTATATGCAGTAACTACCAGTAAACCTTATCCTGATTTATTACTGGCTGTTGCTACTTCTAAACACCCTGACCGGAATAGCTTACTTAGGCCGTGTAATTGCGAGAGGGAAACAGTTTCAGACTTTATTTCGTTTGCTCTCTCAGCGAAGGAACACGGCTTAAGTATTATTCCGCTTTGCGGTTTTAAATGTAAAATGGCGTTGGGTTAAATAACTGAATGAAATGACAATGGCGGTTGTAACCACCTTGGCAATAGTAGGATACATGCCGAACTGTTCTACAAACAGTTTAATAAATACATAATTCAATGCCACGCAAACCATCACCAGCATAAAATAGCGCAATAGCTGCACCCGTCCTCTTAAATCGGACCCGGGAAATACAATATTCCTCATTAATAAAAAGCCGGTTGGAAAAGTGATGAGGAAGGATATAATAAAAGCTGCTATATACGGGCTGATAGCAATAACAGGCGTATGCACTACCTGTTTTTTGAGAATAAAATTATACGTAACAAAGTAGATCACAATGTCCAGCAGCGTGTTTCCGCCGCCGCAGGCAATATAGCGGAAGGTTTGCCTGTCGATCCATTTTTGCACTGGTACATAAAAAAAATCAAGTACGGAAATGATAAGTTGCTTCAACTGTAACTTCTGGTTAAATACCGGCAAAAGTAGACTAAATTCGGTTGCATGAGCTAAATGAGTTAAGTAAGTTGAATAAGTTATAACTCATTAACTCAATCAACTTACTTAACCTACTCATCAATTACTGTTTCACGTACTCTACTTCTGCCTGGATTTTAACTTCGTCGCTTACCACAACTCCACCGGCTTCGGTAACAGCGCTCCAGTTCAACCCAAAATCTTTACGGTTTATTTTGCCTGAAACTGAAAACCCGGCTTTTACCTGTCCCCAGGGGTCTTTCACAATACCGCCAGCCTCTACGTTGAAGGTCACAGGTTTTGTAACACCACGTAAAGTAAGGTCGCCTGTTACTTCAAAATCTTCCCCACCCTTCTTTTTTATGCTGGTACTTTTAAAAGTAAATTCCGGATGATTTTCTACGTCGAAAAAATCGGCACTTTTCAAATGGCCGTCTCTTTGGTCATTTCCGGTGGTTATAGAATCAACTTTACCGGTAAATGTAACCTTTGCAGTGTCGAAAGCATCGCCTTCGGTTTCTACCTCAGAACTAAAGCTTTTAAAACTTCCGGTTACATTGGCAATCATCAGGTGCCTGATTTTAAATACTAGTTCGCTGTGTGAGGGATCGATAACCCATTTTGTTGCAGACATAATTGATTGTTTTGAGATTTTATAAAATTTGGTTGAAAGTAAATTCTGATACGGGTTTGCGGGCTCTTTCCGCCAACTCACGTTGTTTTAAGCCTTCGGGCAGTTCGTCCGGATTGCCGGCATATCCAACTGCCATCACTACTACCGGGCGTAATCCTTCTGATAAATTCAATTCTTTTTTAAGAGCCGCCTGGTTAAATCCACCCATCATGTGCGTGTAAAGCCCCAGCGAAGTAGCTTCAAGACTCAATGCGTAGTTGGCCATGCCTGTGTCGTGCAGAGCGCTGCCGTTATGGCTACCGCTGTTTATGAAGTTTTCGCGCATAATGCTTACAATCAATAATGGGGCCTTGGCAGCCCATGATTGATTGCCGGGATTAAGCGTTTCAACTATACTGGAATGTAGTGGCTGATTGTTTTGTGCATACACATACATCCACGGCTGTTCGTTCATAGCACTGGGTGCCCAGCGGGCCGCCTCAAACAAGGCAAGTACTTTTTCAGGTTCTATAGCCTTACCGGAAAATGCCCGGATGCTACGTCGTTCTTTTATTATATCCATAACCGATGTATCTGACTTAATTGCTGCCATATCGTAAATTCGATGTTTAAACATTGATTCAATAAATGTGCCATCCTTTTTTGCTGTCATTATGACGCGTTGGGGCTAACTTTTGTTTATTCCGGATCAAGGAAATTGGCCGTTAGTGTTCGAAACTTCTGTTTGTGTACCTAATTCCATCAGACCGCCTTCGGCGTGCCGATGGTGGTGGGGTTTCGAACACTGAAGGACATTGGCTTGAAATTTATGCAAACAATATTACTACCGGGTCTGCCCGTGCGAGACGGGCAGGCCAGATAGCCATTGAAAGGATAGATGAAATTCATCCATATTACCGATAAAAGCTTATTTGTTATCTGAAAAAATAAAACCCTTAACTTGGGTTTTTAAAACTTAAAAAGCTGATGCTATGATCAAATTGCAAGTAATTGGAAATCTGGGTAAAGATTGTATTACCAACACGGTGAATGGAAAATCGGTGATTAATTTTAGTGTAGCCCACACCGAAAAGTTCCGCGATTCATCGGGCCAGCAAAAGGAAAAGACTACCTGGGTTGAATGTGCTTACTGGACAGACAGAACAGGTATTGCACCTTACCTGAAAAAAGGCACACAGGTGTATGCCGAAGGCACTCCTGAAGTAAGAACGTTTACCCGCAATGATGGCACTTCCGGCGCATCGCTAACCCTGAGAGTGTTTAGCGTGCAACTGCTGGGAAGTGGGTCGCGCGGAGACTCACCGGGCAATTCCAATTCTTATCAGCAGGAGGCGGGAACTTCACTCAGCCCGGCAGACATGCCTGAAACATCGGACGATCTGCCATTTTAATGTGGAGAAACGATTGAATTTGCAAATCAGCAATCAGCCATCAGCTTTGAGCAATCAGTTTGCTTGCTGATGGCTGATTGCTGAATGCTCACTGCTGTAATGTTTTTAAAACGTCTTCTTTTATTTTCACCCGGTATTTCTTTTTTAAAGACGCTATCCATTGCTGATCAAGCAGGTTCTGATAATCGTTTATTACCAGCCCCTTCGCCTCATCAAAAGTTTTTTGAGCGGCATCGGTATGCTTTCCTAAAACATATATCAGGCTTATAGATCCATCGCCGGTATCCCCTCCCATTTCTGTTAACACTCCTATAGGCGTATCTTCTCTATAACCGGGTAATTGTGTTACTTCAAATCGTGCCGAGTCGGCAATGATTTTTCCGGAAGAGCTTTCCGAAATGGTTCGCCAGTTTTGCAAATAATTTTCGGGAGCCGCTTTAATAGCGTCTGCAACCGCTTTATCTATTACAGTAAAGAAGATAGCATTTACACTGGGCGCCCACTTGTATTTTTCTTTATTAGCTTCGTAGTATTTTTTTAAACCCGCCTGGTCTTCTGCACCTTTATTCCATACCTGCCTTTCCATTATTTCAAACAGTTGATTGCCTTCTGCAAATTCATCCAGTTGATTTTTGAAAGCAGTATTATAATCTTCCAGGTGCTCTTTATAATATATCCTGGCGGTTGCTGCTGCATAATGCTGCAATATTGTTTCATAAGGCAGTGCAGTACCAGGCCTGTAATTATTGCGAATGGTTTGAACATGCGTCCACCAGTCGCCAAGCTTTTTTTGCTCCTTAGAAAAAGTGAACACAACATTTTCGGTTGTTATATTTTTTGCAGGAAGATAACCGGGATTGCGAAGCAGACTATCCGTAATTTGCCACAACAGCACTTTGCTTTTAAATACAAATTTGTATTGTACTGATTGCAGTATTTTTTTATCCTGGTTGTCATGCAATACTTTCATGCGCGCATCCTGCAACACATTGTTTTTAAACAACGCAACCGCCTGGCTCGTGTCGGTAGCTGGCGGTATATGCGCCAACCGTTTTACTATATGCACTCCATATCCCGTTTCAAACGGTAATGTATAGTCGCCATCATTCTTGAGCCGTATAACCGCATTCTCAAATACCGGGTCATATTTTCCAATAGAGAAGTCGGGGCTCAACACTCCGCCTGTTGAAGCTACAGTACGTTCGGAACCAAATTGTTTTGCCAGCAACTCAAAAGATGCGCCCTGCTGTAATGCTTTATAAATTGAATCGGCTCTTTTGAGCAACACCTGTTTTTCGCCGGTGGTAATATTGGGTGGATACGATAATAAGATCTGTGCCGCTTTCATTTGTCCGAACGCAGCACGCTCTTCTGTTTTCTTCAGTATATGATAACCCGCGTTGCTTTTATATGGCTGGGAAAAATCTCCTTTGTGCAAGCGGTAAGCAATATTCTCTAATTGGTAAGGCAATGTAAATACCGTAATGAAACCAATATCGCCTTTGTTAGATTTTACAGAGGGATCGAGCGAATACTTTTCAGCTACGGCATCAAAATCTGCTCCCTGCTGTAGTTCTTTGTATGCTTTTTGAATAGCAGCAAAAGCGCTGGCGGTATCTTCCGTTTCTGTGGAGAAAAAAGTAGACGGTCCGTTGACATAGTTTGGATTGAAAGGAATAAAAATATGCGATACCCTTACATCGCGCAGGCTGCGATCAAATGCTTCTTTACACAAAGCGTTTACAGAACTATCGTCCGCCAGGTAATCATCCTCAATCTGCCGGCGAAAATTAAGCAATTCATTTTTTTGATCGGCGGAAGTATCCAGCTTGCTATCTTTTGCCGCCTGCACCTTTAGTTTAAATGCGATGTAAAGGTCAAGATAATCGCGTAGAGCCTGGGCTGAATGATCTCCGGGATTGTTCTTGTAAAATGCCCTCAAAAATTCTTCTTTATCAACAGCGTGTTTACCATAAGTAAAAAGCGTTTGTGCAGCCAGGCATGTACTGCAAAACAGCAACAAACATACTATAAGCGGCTTCTTCATATCTGTGAGAATAACAGTTTTGAGTTGAGGGTACAGATAAGGAACCCCAAAATAAAAACCAAGAAACAAATAACAAGATCCAAGGATTAAAAACAAAAAACGAGAAACAAAAAACTGGTTAATTATTGCTTTTCATCTTTACCTGTAATAAATCATCCATCTGCTCGTGATTGAGTTTTTTAGCAACAATATTTTTGTCTTTATCCAGTAAATACAATACCGGTGTCTGGTATACGTCGAATAATTGCTTGTAGCTGGGCTTGCCGGCAGCGTATTCCGCATCCTTCACTTCTGGTAGCTGGTATACATGAATCCAGTCTTTTAACTGGTGTTCGCGTATAAATTTAAGCCAGGCTTCTTTCCCGCCGTCAGTCATTACACCATATACTTTTATCCCCTGCTGTTTCCATTTGTGCTGAAAAAGAGAGTCGAGCTTAGGTACTTCCACCTGGCAATGGCCGCAGGTAGGATCCCAAAAACAAACGACAGTATAGGGTGCGTTTACACTATACAACGGCTTGGGCTTGCCCAGGGTATCCACCATATTCATGTCGGCAGCCTTTTCGCCAATCAAATTAGCCATCAGGCTATAAGCCCTGTCGAACACTACTTTCCTGTACTTTTCATTGAGCCAATAGTCGGCTTTTCCTGGTGCATAATACCGCTCAAACAAGTTTACAAAAACAGCGTCCTGCCCCATATAGGCGGGGTTGATGTATTTTTCGGTGAGCGTTGATAAAATCACCTTAAACATTTCCTTATTTGACTGGGAAGCGTCTATTATTTTATTGGCAGCCTTACTTAATGTATCAGGATGCTGTATAAGCACCGAATTAAAATACCGCTGTAATTTGGGTTCAAAAACAGGTGTGCGTGCCAGCCGCTCGTCGGCAAACGATACACCGTCCCAATAATGTTGTTTGTAATATTGGTAGGCAAAAGACGAGTCGTATTTGCCACCCGGATGTTTAGAGGCGTCGGGCACTTTAGGTTCCTGCAGCACATTAAAAATAGCGCTGAGCAAATGTGTTGGGTGCGCTTTTATAAACTGCTCCCGGTATTGCTGCATTTCGCTGTTCAGACTGGTTATTTCTGCTTTGATCTTTACAGAATCAGGACGAGAAGGATTATCCTTTAATTGCTTTTGCAAAGCAAAAATATGCTTCCCCTTTTCCTGCGCCAGTTTTTGATATGCCTGGAAAAGCTCATTGTCACCCGATCCGGTGAATTTGGTTTTCCCGATAATGTCGCTTGTATCGGCACTTACTAAAAATGCCTGCTGCTTGTCTATCAGTATTTCGAACCAGCCATTTTTTTGAGGGAAGATCACCATATACACACCACCCATCAACTTTTCCTTACCCGAAAAAACCGCTTCGCTTTTGCTGTTGATAGCAGCCGAATCGATGATATACTGCTTGGTACCAAAGTGATGCCCGAGGTAGAGATAGCCATTGGTATAGGGCTTAAGAGTCACCTTGATCTGGTAACCGTTTTGCGCAAACGAAAAGGAAGATAGCAGAAAAGAAAACAGAAATAGTATACGTGTCTTCATGTGTGTTGTAAAACCTGGTGCACAAATCTATTTAAAAAGCATGTTGATTTACAGCAATTAACGTACTATTTGGGATTTTGTTGGACGCTGCCTGTAAATAATATGTTATTGTAAAAATACGGCCGCACATTCAACAATAGCGTTATGGCTGTTGGCACAATAATAAGGATAAATATGACAGTTTTTGATAGTACGAACATTTGAAATGCTCCTCCTGGTATAGATAACTCACATTAATTCAATATAATTGTATTTTTCTTAGTGCCCGCAAATCATTGTTATGAGATTGAAGTTTCAATTGACCATCATTACCCTTACCTTTTTTAGTTGCCTTGTTCATTCACAAAATATCGATCTTTCCAAAGCCGCTATCTGGGCAGATGAAACAAAAACCGTTTCGTTAGTCAAACCTGTGCAGGTATTGAAAGAAGAAATAGAAAAACGTACGGGAATACAACTGGCACTTGCACCAAAGGCGCCGGAAGAAGAGCAACCGGCTATTTATCTTATAACAACAGACAGGAATTCAAAGCTTCCTAAAACCATCAAAGCAATTGTAAATGCGCTCCCCGAACCCGGTGCCGAAGGTTTCAGGCTGGTAGCAATAAAACAATATGCCTCGGTAGTAATAATGGGCAAGGATGCCAGGAGCATTTTATACGGCGTGGGTAAACTGCTGCGAAAATCGGTTATGCGGCAGGGTGAGTTACAGGTTCCCGATAATCTGTCCATTGTAAGCTCCCCTAAATATCCGATCAGGGGGCATCAGCTTGGCTATCGCCCTAAAACAAATTCGTACGATGCATTTTCTGTTCAGCAGTTTGACCAATACATACGTGATCTTGCTTTGTTTGGCGCCAACAGCATCGAAATTCTGCCACCCCGCACCGACGATGATGATTCCAGCGTGCATATGAAGCTGGAACCTTTTAAGATGATGATGGAGCAATCGCGTATTTGCAAAAGCTACAACCTGGATGTATGGATGTGGTATCCTAATATGGGAAAGGATTATGAAAGCAGGGATTCGCTTCGTAAAGAAATGAAAGAGCGGCTGGAAGTATTTGCAGCCTTGCCGAAACTTGATCACCTGTTTGTTCCCGGCGGCGACCCTGGCGACCTGGAGCCGGATGTGCTGTTTAAATGGCTGGGCACAGTAGCAACCGCCATGAAGCAATATCATCCCAATGCTAAAATATGGGTATCGCCACAGGTGTTTCGCCCTACCCAAAAATGGTTCGACGATTTTTTCCGGCATGTAAACAGCGGTTACCCGTGGCTGGGAGGTGTGGTATTTGGACCATGGGTAAAAATACCCGTAGCCGAATTGCGGAAACTGGTGAAACCTGAAATCCCCATCCGCAGGTATCCGGATATTACACACAGCCTCAGTTGCCAATACCCTATACCAGATTGGGATCTTGCATATGCCATGACGCTTGGCAGAGAATGCATTAACCCGCGACCTGAGGATGAAAAGCATATACACAATGTATTTGCTCAGCATGCCTCGGGCAGCATCAGCTATTCGGAGGGTACGAATGATGACGTGAATAAATTTATCTGGAGCGACCAGGACTGGGACCCGAATACACCCGTGGTGGAAACCTTGCGTGACTATGCGAGGTTGTTCATGCACAACGATATAGCAGAAGCGGCAGCGAAGGGAATGATGATGCTGGAAAATAACCTGCGCGGGGCTCTGATAACCAATACTACAGTAGATGAAACATTATTGCAGTGGCAGCAACTTGAAAAAAATGCTACGCCTGAGCTGAAAAAGAACTTCCGTTTCCAGATGTGTGTGCTTCGCGCTTATTACGATGCTTATGTTAAGCTAAGGCTGGTCAACGAATTGGCATTGGAAGCGCAGGCAAAAGATATTTTGAGGGATGCCACGCCGGAAACGGCTCGCCTGGCTGTATTAAAAGCAAAGCTGGTATTGGAAAAAGCGCAGACTGAACCAGTTGGAGCATCGCTTAAAGAAAAATGCCTGGTATTGGCCGACTCTCTTTTTAGCAGCATTGGCGCGCAGCTTACCATTGAAAAGCATGGCGCTATGCCGGGCAGGGGAAATTTTATTGATAACATCGACATTCCATTAAATGATGCAGTATGGCTGAACGACCAGCTAAATGCTTTTGAAAAACTTGCGGATGATCGTGCCTGTTATGATAAGCTGCAGGAGTTATTGCATCGTACTGATCCAGGGCCTGGTGGATTTTACGACCACTTTGGCAACCCGCGCAGCAAATACAGGGTTGTTTCGGGCAAAACATGGGCGGAAGATCCGGGTGCTCTGCAATCGCCGCGCATTAGTTTTGGCGTAGGGATTATTGGAGAAGAATGGGTGCACGAAGTACGTTCTCAGGGATTTTCGGGACAAGCTACTCCCGGTGTCTGGATGAGCCAGATCAACACGCTATACGATACGCCTTTGCAAATAAAATATACCGACCTGGATACAACCGCGAGCTACAAAATGCGCATTACTTATACAGGCAGGTTCCGCTCCAAATTAAGGCTTGTGGCAAACAACGATATTGTGATCCACGATTTTATTGAAACGGGCACGCGACCAGTATATGAATTTGATATTCCCCGGGCTGCTACGTCCAATGGTAAACTCACCTTTACATGGACATGTGGCGAAGGGCAAAGAGGGTCGCAGGTAACGGAAATATGGCTGATAAGGAAGTGAATGGATAATGTAGTTAAGTAGTTGAATGAGTGAGTAGATG
>JBQCGX010000081.1:0-22399 GCA_051955255.1 Agriterribacter sp.
AACCAAATTTGAAAAATAGTATTAAGAATGTAAATAAAAGTAGCAGCGTTTGATAGATACTAAAATTAGATTTGAAAAAGAAATTATTAGTAACGATTTGCTTGTGCCATGACCAAAGGCAATTTTATTCATCATCCTGTTTTCAAAAAATTACCAAAAACTGCGATTATGTTACCACAACTCCGCAAACACGTAAACCCCTTTTCTTCCTGCCGCAGCGCGTGCTGTAAAATGTTATCGCTGCTGCTGCTGTTACTCTTTAACGTTGCACTGGCGCAATCTCAAACAAAAGTTACAGGAAAAGTAACCAACGAAAATGGTGAAGGATTGCCTGGCGCTACTGTTAGAATTAAAGGCACTACTACAGCAACGCAAACCGAAGACGATGGCGGCTTCACCATCACTGTCAATAATCTCAACGCCGTTCTTGAAGTAAGTTTTGTAGGGCTTGAAACAAAGGAGATTGCTTTGGGAGGAAAAGCAACGGTAGCTATTACATTATCCGGTACCAAAGCCGGCGCACTTTCAGAAGTAGTGGTGGTAGGATATGGTACGCAGTCGAGAGGAGCGCTTACCACGGCCGTTAGTAAGCTTGATACAAAGGTGCTTGAAAATGTTCCCTTTCCCAATGTGGCTTCGGCTATGCAAGGTGCGCTGTCGGGCGTAAGGGTGCAAAGCACATCCGGTCAGCCAGGCGCAGCACCCCGCGTAATTGTAAGAGGCGGCACTTCTATCAACAATCCCGATGGCGCCGCTCCATTATATATAGTAGATGGTATTATCCGTACCGATCTTAACAACCTCGCTTCCGAAGACATTGAAAGTTTGCAGGTGTTGAAAGATGCTGCGTCTACGGCTATTTACGGAGCGCGCGGTTCTAACGGCGTAGTCATTGTAACCACGAAGTCAGGAAAAGCAGGCAGAACAAGGATTACATATTCCTTCGATCATACTACTTCCAAAGTAGGTAAAATGTACGATCTTGTAAATGCCACTCAGTATCTGCAATTAAATCGCTACGGGTTGGCCAATCGCGGTGCCAAATTTCCAAATGAGTTGAGTCGTTTAACGCTTCCCATGGGCTATGGCATTGGCAATGATCTAACCAACAGCACTGCATTTACCACGCAGTTTCTCACGCCCGACAATGAGCATAAATTGCAGGAAGGATGGTTGAGCATGCCCGATCCGGCAGACCCGAGCAAGACTATCATTTACCAGGACAACGATTTCCAGGCGCTCAACTATCAGACAGGGCTTTCTCAAAATCACCATCTTACCGTTTCCGGCGGCACCGATAAAGCTACCTTTCATGCAGGCGTTGGTTATCTCGACAATGTGGGAACCGTTATTACAACCGGATACAAACGTCTAAGCTTTGATCTGAACGGAGAGTTGAAAGTAAGGGACAATCTCAAAGTATTTGGGCGGGTAATGTATTCCAATTCAAAACAAAACAATTCGCCGTTTAACACAGCAACCACCTTTTATCGTTCGGCAGGTTTAGCGCCAACCGGAAAAGTGTATTTTGAAGATGGCACCATAGCTCCTGGAACCAACTCAGGCATTGGCAACCCGTTGTACCAAATGAGTACCATGATCAACAGGAACTCTCTCGACAACCTCACCATTGCATTGGGCGGAAGCTGGGAGATACTACCGGGGCTCAGCTTCAACCCGCAGGTATCGCTGTTCAATACATCTAATGATGGCTACTCTTTTCAAAAAGCATTCTGGAATGGGCCCGTATCGTACGTAACCACCCGCAATGCGAGCGGCAGCAATTCAAGATGGCGGCAATACCAGGCAGACGCCGTTTTCTCTTATGTAAAATCGGTAGCATCTGCTCATAATTTTGAAGCCAACGCAGGTTTCTCCTTTTACTCACGGCAACAGACAAGCCTAAGCGCTTCCGGCAGGGGAGCTTCTACCGATCTCATTCCAACATTGAATGCATCCGGCGAACCTACTGCCGTCAACAGTTCCATCAGCGACCAGGTGATTGTGGGTTATTTTGGAAGGATCAATTACGACTATAAACAAAAATATTTGTTGTCTGTAAATGCCCGTTACGATGGTGCGTCTAATCTCGGCGCCAATTACAGATGGGGACTCTTCCCCGGTGTATCTGCCGGCTGGAATTTGCACAACGAAAATCTCTGGAATGCAATGCCTAAAGAAATAAGTTCTTTAAAGCTCAGGGCAAGCTATGGAGTGAATGGAAACATCAGCGGATTGTCCGATTTCCAGGCACAGGGTGCCTATGCTGTTGGAGCGCGTTATGCAGGCCAGGCTGCTATTCAAAATACCGTTTTACCCAACCCCGATTTGAAATGGGAACAATCTAAAACATTTGATATTGGTGTGGACCTGGGGTTGCTGAACAACCGCATTACCTTCCTGTTTGATTATTTTCAACGCAGAACCGATAATCTTATTACCAGCTTATCGCTGCCACGCTCCACAGGCTTTACAAGCATCCTTACCAACCTCGGCAGCTTGCAGAACCAGGGGCTTGAGTTTGAAGTAGGAGCGAGAGTATTGCCCGCAAGTTCAGCAGTGCAATGGCAAGTGTCATTCAACGCATCAAAAATTAAAAACAAAATATTGAAACTGCCCAACAATGGTATTCCCAATAATCGTGTTGGGGGAGACCTGGTATGGGACGACAATGCAAAAGATTATGTATGGAAGGGAGGTTTGCAGGAAGGCGGCAGAATGGGCGACCTGTATACTTTGCAACAGGAAGCCATATACGCAACCGACCAGGAAGCAGCACAGGGACCTACCTACACTTATATAGTGGGCGCCGATAAAACACAATACGGCGGCGATGTTAAATACTACGATGCCGATGGTAATAATATTATCGATAGCCGCGACCAACGATACATGGGCAATGTTTACCCGGTATGGACAGGTGGTTTCAGCAACACTCTATCTTACAAAGGTTTTAGCCTGTATGTAAGAATGGATTATACCACCGGGCATACCATCTTTAACTATGGCAAACTGTTCCTGGATATGAACGGTTATTCCGATGGCTCTTTTACTATTGACAAATATGAAAACTCATGGAAGCAACCCGGCGACGTTGCCACACAATCTCGCTACTACTGGGGCGGAGAGCGGGTGCAGCGAAATAACTTTCTGGGTGTAACCGACAGGGGAAATTCAATTTTCTACCAGAAAGGAGATTTTTTATGCCTGCGCGAACTAACAGTGAGCTATACGTTGCCCACCGAATTTTTGCAACGGTTTAAAATAAGCGGTTTAAGATTGAACGTAACCGGCAACAATCTTCATTATTTCACTAAATACAAAGGGTTGAATCCCGAAGAAGGCGGCAGAGACGATGGGCGCTATCCCATGCCAAAGAACCTGATATTTAGTGCAAGCATTTCATTCTAATCTTAAATCAATCCTGATTATGAAACTTATCAATAAATTAATTGCAGCTTGTGTTTTAATAGTGTCGGGTCTCTCATGTTCCAAAACACTGGAAGTAGATCCCACCAGCGTAATCACCACCAACTCATTCTGGAAAACAGAAGATGATGCCAAGGGCGCATTGGTAGGCATGTACATCGACTTGAGGAATATAGCCGAAGCGTTGTTTACCACCGGAGACGAAAGGAGCGAGATATATACAGGAGGTGTATACGGCGGTGGTACGTATACGTTATACAACAATGCCATGACACCCGATGCACCGGGGCATGCCGACTGGTACGGATATTACCGCGTTATTAACAGCGCCAACCTGCTTTTAAAATATGTTCCCACCATTACTTTTAAGAACGAAGCCGACAGAAACAATATTCTTGCGCAGGCATATACCATGCGGGCGTATGTGTATTTTAATATGACCAAAACCTGGGGCGATCTTGTGATTCGTACAGAGCCAACAGAAAGTGCAGAGGCACAAGTAACGCAAAAAGAACGCTCGACGCAGGCAGAAGTATTTGCCTTGATAAAAGACGATATTGAAAAGGCGCTTCAGTTGTATGCCAACAATAATTTTCCGAGCCTGCGCAGCATGTGGTCGAAACCCGCCGCCAATGCGCTTAAAGCAGATGTATTTTTATGGACTGCAAGGGTGATGAACGGGGGCGAAGCTGACTTTACTACAGCATTGAACGCATGCACTGAAGTGGAAACTGCAGACGTTCAGTTGTTGCCCGCTTTTGCCGATCTGTTTAAATACACCAACAAGGGAAATAAGGAAACCATCATGAACATTCATTTTGAAGAACTGGAAGGTGGTAATTATTTCTGGCATATGTGGATCATCGGTTCAGCCGTACCTGCTAATATCAGTCAGCAGGCAAAAGATCTGCTGTTGCCTGTAGGCGGCGGACAGGGGTTGATGATCATGTCCGACCTGGTAAGAAACCAGTTTACGAATGATGATAGCCGTAAGTTCGGAACTTACTTTGATGTGTATACCTTCGATAATAACGGCGACAGCACTTACTACACCAACGTTGTTTTAAAAGGAACAGGCATTGTTACTAATGGCAACCGCGTGTTTGCAAGCGATATGATTTTATACAGGCTGGCAGATGTATTATTGATGAAAGCCGAAGCAAAGAACGGGTTGAATATGGACCCCGCAACAGAAATTACCAAAGTGAGAGAAAGGGCATACGGAGCTAACGCCGATGATCATGTGTTTACAAATGGCAGCCAGGACGATAATTACGATGTCATCCTGAAAGAGCGTTTGTTTGAGCTGGCATTTGAAGGCAAAAGGTGGTGGGATCTTTTACGGTTTGATAAAGCATTTGAAATGGTGCCTACTTTGCAAACCCAAACCGACAAGCAGTACCTGCGGCTTTTTCCTATTGCTAATTCCGTATTGAGCCTCGAACCAAAAGTGAAACAAAATCCGGGGTATCAGCAGTAGATAGTTAAGTGGGGATTGGGTTAAATAAGTTAAATACGTTAGTAAGTTAAGTAGGGAAGAAAGGTGTGAAACTCCCTTACCTAATTCCATCAGACCGCCTTCGGCGTGCCGATGGTTTCAGTCGGCACGGCGAGAGCCGGTCTGACCTTGCTGTACGAAGTCTCTGACTTCGTACTACCTATGTTCTCCCGGGACTTTGTCCCGAAAAAAAAGTAAACGAAATTTCCATCAATATGAAAAAGATTTTTGTTTTCGGCATAATGCTCTGCTTAATGCATACTTGCGTCCTTGCCGGGAAAAAGAAGGATTCCATTATTGTAACGAAGGTATGGGACAAGGCTCCCCACAATGCCTTCCCCGACCTGTTTCAGCATAACAAACATTTTTACGCTACTTTTCGCGAAAGCACCAGTCATGTAGGCAACGAAAACGATGGCAAAGTGCGCGTGGTGCGTTCCAAAGATCTGAAGAAATGGGAAACGGTTGCGTTGTTTGAACTGCCGGGGATAGATGTACGCGAAGCCCGGTTGTCTGATATGCCCGATGGTCGTATGCTCGTTACCGTTGCGGCCGGCGTTTGGAAAGACAAACAATATCTTTCATTAGAGCCTTATGTTGCATTTTCTGATAAAGCAGGCAATAGCTTCAGTGCGCTGGAAAAAGCAGATATTGACCCTTCCATTAAAAGGGAGCTCGACTGGATATGGCGCGTTACCTGGCACAATGGGGTGGGCTATGGCGTTATGTATCAAACCTATGCAGGTCATCGTGGCGGCGAATGGAAAGCTCACCTCCTAAAGACCACCGATGGAAAAAAATATGAACAGGTATTGCAACTGCCGGTAGATGGCAATCCCAATGAAAGTACTATCCGCTTCGACAAAAATGGTAAAATGTATATTCTCATTCGCCGCGAAAGCAAAGACAGGATGGGCATGATGGCAACGGCGGAATATCCCTACAAACAATTTTCGTTTGAGTCGATGAAATGGCGGCTGGGTGGTCCCAATTTTTTATTCCTGAACGACCAGGAGCTGATCATTGGTTCCAGGTTTCATGAAGACAAAACCTGCACTGCCCTGTTCTTAACAGATCTAAAAGGCAATGCCAAAAAGATCATACGCCTGCCCAGCAATGGCGATTCAAGCTACCCGGGAATGGTATTGTACAAGAAAAAATTATGGGCACTGTATTATTCAAGCCACGAAGGCAAAACTTCTATATACATGGCAGAAGTTCCGTTAAATGAATTTAAAAATAGCTGATGGCAATAAATCAGTAAGTTGCCCATTTTTCTCTAACGAGTGAAGATACCCGCTACAGGTTGGTATCTCACCGACCGGAAAATTAAAATCATTAATTGCCCATTCGTTATCCATCTGCGAATTAGAGGCTGCATACAAAACATGAATAATGATATCCCTCTTTAAAAAAGTATTACCCCTCGGTTGCCTGTTGTTATGCACGGCAGCAACTTTTGCAAATAATACGCCCGACAGCATTCCGGGTGTAAAAAAAATAAAAGATGTGCTGATCTACAAAGATTCGGCATTCTACAATTCTTTTCCATCTGTAATAAAAAAGCCCGACGGCGAATTGCTGGTTGCCTTTAGAAGAGCGCCTAACCGGCAGATATTTGGTGAGAAGAACAACAACCACGTAGACCATAACAGTTACCTGGTGATGCTGCGTTCAAAAAATGCAGAAACCTGGAGTAAAAAACCGGAGCTTATTTATTCGCATCCCTTTGGCGGGTCGCAGGACCCCTGTATGCTGCAATTAAAAGACGGAACAATATTGTGTACCAGCTATGGCTGGACAACGGTACGCGACGACGGCGTGCCCAATTTGAAGCAGCCGTATTTCGAAGCAGGCGGTTTCATTTTCCTGGGTGGTTACCTGGTGCGTTCCACCGACGGGGGCAAATCGTGGAGCGAGGCGATCTACCCGCCGCACATTGAGCCCGAAATACATTATAACGCTTACGGGCAACCGGTGCCGGCTTACAACCGCGGCGCATTATACGAGGCAAAAGACGGAAGGATATTGTGGATTGTTGCTGCTTTTGACAGCGCAAAGAAAACGTCCAATTATTTACTCACGTCAAAGGATAAGGGCTTAACCTGGTCGTATACCGGCGAAGTAGCGAAGGACCCCAAAATATTGTTTAACGAAGCATCGGTATACGAAACACCGAAAGGGGATATTATAGGCTTTTTACGTACCGCTAACTTTAACGATCAGGCGGTTATAGCACGATCTAAAGACGGTGGAAAAACCTTTCAATGGGAATCGATGGGTTTCCAGGGACACCCGTTGAATGCATTACGTCTGCCCGATAACCGCGTGCTGCTCACTTACGGCTACAGGCACAAGCCATTTGGCATTCGCGCACGCATACTGAATGCAGAATGCACCGATTTTAAAACAGCGCCCGAAATAGTATTGCGCGAAGATGGCGGTAACGGAGATTTAGGATATACCTGGCCCGTGCAGCTCGATAAAAACAGGGTATTGGTGGTATATTATTTTAATAATGATAATGGCTTACGGTACATTGCAGGAACGATTATAGAGATAAAATAAAGTTGCATAAGAAACAAGAACCAAGAAACAAGAAAACAACAACACCCCTGCAACCTGGTAGCTGACCGCTGAGGGCCGATAGCTTACAGCACACGATTTTAAAAGAGAACAATATGGAAGCGCAATATCTGAAATCTCTCAAAGCATCTTTCGATAAAGATGGATATGTATACATTCCGGGGTTTCTTTCACCGCAGGAGGTAGAAGCCCTGAATGAAAACATCAGCCGGTTCATTGCTGAAAAGATCCCCTCTGTTATGTCTGCCAATCATTTTTTTTATGAAGATAAAAATGATCCCTCTACCTTAAAGCAGATGCAGGACATGGAGAAATACGATCCTTACTTCAATACATTGGCGGTGGACAGCAGGTTTGAGCTCATTGCAAAAGCGGTATTGGATGAAGATGTGATCTGCAAAACTGTTGAATATTTTAATAAGCCTCCCAAAATAGGCAAAGCCACACCGCCTCACCAGGACGGGTACTATTTTATGCTCAAACCTCAGCAGGCAGTTACCATGTGGCTGGCGCTTGAAAACGTAGCGGAAGAAACCGGCTGCGTAAAATATGTAAAAGGTTCGCACACCAAAGGCATGCGCACGCACGGACGAACCACAACACTTGGTTTCTCTCAGCAAATCGTTGATTTTGGAACGGAAGATGATATGAAGAATGAAATAGCTTTTCCTGCTCAGCCCGGCGATCTGCTGGTGCATCATTCGCTTACCATTCACCGTGCAGGCGCCAATACTACAGAAGATAGAACGCGTAAGGCTATGGGGTTGATTTATTTTGGATTGTCTGCAAAAGAAGACAAAGAAGCCAAAGAAAGATACGTGCAGCAATTGGCGAAAGAAAGAGAAAAAGAAACAGTATAATGTCTGTATTCAAACAAGCCACATTCATTCAACTGTGTATAACTGGTCTGCTGTGCGCAATTATATTTTCTGCAAAGGCACAACAAAGCTGGGACAGTACGTACAGACCTGATATCTATTATCCCCGCGTACATTTATTCAGAACTTTGCCTGCGGGAAAAAAAGATATTGTATTTATTGGAGACAGCATTACGTTTTGGGGCGATTGGACGGAACTGTTGAGAAACCGGAAGGTTAAAAACAGGGGCATACCCGGAGATACCAGCTTTGGCTTACTCGAAAGGATAGGCGAAGCTGTTAAAAATAAGCCGGCAGCAGTTTTGATCATGATTGGCATCAACGACCTGGCAAGAGGCGTTCCCACCAATGTGCTTTTGGATAATTATGAAAGGATAGCCGATACCATCAGGCTGCATTCGCCCGCGACAAAGGTGTATATTCAATCCATCCTTCCTGTAAATGAAAGTGCAGGCAAACTACAAAGCCATTACAAAAGAGCGGGCGAAATTCCAGGTATCAACCGGCAACTCAGTCAGTGGGCGAAAGAAAAGAGGTTAGAATATATAGACCTTTTTGCAACACTATCGGATACCGAAGGCCGACTCAGAAGTGCCTATACATGGGATGGCATTCATTTAACCATTGAAGGATACCGCGCCTGGCAGGCCGTGCTGCAGTCAAAAAAAATTGGAATATGAAAGGCAGCGCCGCGAGACAGTTCAACATTCTTAATGCAATCATTATAACTACCTGACATGAAATTCTACATATGGATATTATTAATGGCAGGAGTAGCAATGAGCGCATGCAATGAAACGGAAAATAAAAAGATGAAGCCCGACAACCACTTAAAAGACGAAGCCATTAACACCCTGAGGAATGTAATGAAAGAACAACAGGAATGGGTAAAGGTACATGCTGCGGAATTTTTGATATGGACAGGCAATGCCCAGGGTGTTAAAGAGGCTTTTTTGAAAGAGCAGGAATCGTTTGGCAACCAGCCCCCATACCGCATTGGCATTTGGCGTGTGCTCACCCAATTGAGCAGCGGCAACGAAGCAACGCAATACAAAGAACAGATTGTGCAGGCATTTTTAGATACCACCGGCAAAGACCGCATTCACGCCATTGAAACAATGGCAAAACTAAAAGTGTCGCCGCTTCCCCAATACCCAACAGCAACAAGCGATGCATTGCAAAGCGATATTAAAAGTTTAGCCGGGTACACGCATTGGGCAATTGCCTATACCAATGCCGATTCAATGAAAGCAGCAAAAAATTATTTTCTTGAAAGACTGCTGGATGAAAAAGAAGACATCTTACTGAGACGCATAGCCGCATATGTGCTGCGTAATAGCGGAAACCTGGAAGTAAAACAATGGACTTCGCTGAGTGAGATGGCATTGAAGTTGTCGGAAAATGCGGAAGGCAAAATCAGCTTTTTAACCGCAGCATTGCTCACGGCTCCGGCAGGTGCAAGCGACACTGAATCTTATAAGAATGTTTTCCAACAATTATTGTCTTTCAGCAATAAAAAAGAAAAGGGCGCAAGAATGGAGGTAGCAGCGGCGCTGGCAGCAGCAGGAACAACAGATCATTTGCCTTTATTGGAAAGCTGGCTTCGCAATACAGATCCAACCGGTAAAGTTGCAGACGACGCCGACGTGCAGGCCTCCGCAGCTTTTGCAATACTGAAGATAGGGGGAAGGGGGAAGGAGTAAGGTATAAGGTATAGGGTGTAGGGTGTAAGGAAAGCTGAAGGCTGATGGCTGATCGCTGATGGCTGACTGCTGAAAGCTGAAAATAGTATCAGTTCTTGAAAGGAAAGTAACATCTATTTCAGGTATATCCTGTTAAATTTGAAAAGTTGAAATCACAAAGCCGGGTTGAATTTTATCGTCCCGAGAACAGTGTGCCCTTCAACACAAGTGCAAATGGTTAAACAAACATCCACCACATCTAAGAACAAAACCAATATTTATCCCTGGCTGGTAGTAGCCATGTTGTGCGTGGTAGGCTGTTTAAATTATCTCGACAGGATGATGATCACTACCATGCGCAGTTCCATTGTAAAGGAAATACACATGACAGATGCGCAGTTTGGATTGCTGACCTCTGTTTTTTTGTGGGTGTATGGTTTGTTGAGCCCCGTGGCAGGATTCATTGCAGACAAATACAATAAAAGCAGGGTTATCATCATCAGCCTGCTCGTCTGGTCGTCTGTAACCTTTCTTACTTCGTTTGCTACCAGCTTTGAATACCTGCTGGCCACAAGAGCGTTGATGGGTATCAGTGAGGCCTTTTACATTCCAACCGCCGTGGCATTGATCATGGATTATCATCGCGGCAATACCCGCTCGTTCGCCAACAGCGTGCACATGATGGGCATTATGGTTGGGCAGAGCCTCGGCTTTATAGGTGGCTGGCTGGCCGAAGATCATTCATGGAATTTTGCCTTCAATGTGCTGGGTGGGATTGGCATTGTATATGCGGTGATATTGATGTTTGGACTAAAAGACAATCCCGAACGCGATCAGGCGCAACCGTTAGCAGGCGAAATGTTAATAACCGGTAAACCAAAATTTTTTTCAGTCGTCATCCATTTGCTGCAAAATAAAAACTATCTCAAAGCGCTTGTTACCTGGAGCATGATAGGCATTGTAGGATGGATGATAGGCGGATGGCTGCCTACCTACTACAAGGAAAATTTCAATTTATCGCAAACCATGGCAGGCATATACGCTACCGGGTACTTTCATGCAGCATCAATTACCGGCGTACTGGTGGGTGGATTTTTAGCCGATCGCTGGAGCCGTAAAAAAAGCAATGCAAGAATTTTAATTCCACTACTGGGGTTGTGCGTTGCAGCTCCCGCCATTTACATTGCCAGCTACACCACCATACTTACCATAGCTGTAGCGGGGTTCATGTTATACGCCTTTACGCGCATTTTTACCGATGGTAATATGATGCCCATTCTCTGTTTGATAGTAGACAGCAGGTACAGGGCCACCGCATATGGCATACTCAACCTGTTTAGCTGCATTATTGGTGGTATTGGATTATACCTCGGCGGTTACCTGCGCGATGTGGATATTAATTTAAGCTACTTTTTCCAGGTGGCGGCATTGCTGATGACAATTGCTGCCCTGTTTTTTTACCTGTTAAAACGCTCGGTAGATAAAAAATAGATAGTGCATAATGATGGCCAAACACAGAAATGATGAACTAATTTTGAAAGCAGCATAAATCATAATCTAAAATTTCAAATCACAAATTTCAAATTTTCCTATGCAGATGCGCAAAAGCAAAGTGTTGCAAAAACTAAGAAACGGCGAACGCGTGAGTTGCATTAAAATAAATCTTACCGATGCCAGGGTTTGCGAAATAGCGGCGCTGGCAGGCTTTGATTGTGTGTGGGTAGACCAGGAACATATCGGGCTGGACTGGTCGATGCTTGCGTCGGAAATATGGGCCACCAAAGCACACGATACCGATATTCTTGTGCGTGTGCCACGCGGCGCTTACAACAATTACATCAAACCGCTCGAATTGGATGCAACCGGAATTATGGTGCCCCATATTATGAGCCTGTCCGATGCGAAAGAAATAGTACATCATACCCGCTTTCATCCCGTGGGGCGCAGAGCGATCGACGGCGGCAATGCAGATGGCGGATATACCGGCGTAGATTTTAATGAATACCTGGAACAAGCTAATGAACAGCGCTTCGTGATATTGCAGATAGAAGATCCCGAGCCGTTGGAAGAACTCGAAGCGATTGCGGCTCTGCCGGGATATGATATGTTGTTTTTCGGTCCCGGCGATTTCAGTCAGGGCATTGGCGCTCCGGGTGTGTGGGATCACCTGAAGCTGATTGAAACAAGACACCGGGTAGCAGAGCTTGCAAAAAAGCATGGCAAGTTTGCAGGCACCGTTGGTGGTCCGGGCAATTTAAAGGAGCTGAATGACATGGGTTACCAGTTTGTGAGCATTGGCGCCGATGTGGTGGGATTGAAAAATTATTACAGCAGTTTATTACAGGCATTCGATACTTCATCACAAACCAACAACAATTCCTATTTAGAAAAGCAATAGGCTATGCATAAACGTTATTTAGGCAATACGGGTATACAGGTTTCGGAAATAGCTTTTGGTGGTGTGGAAATAGGGATGCCCTACGGTATTGGCGTAAAATGGGAAGAAGACATGTTGCCTGAAAAAGAAGCCATCCGGCTGTTGCTGGCAGCGCTCGACAGGGGAATTAATTTTTTTGATACGGCGCGTTTGTATGGCCTAAGCGAAACGATTATGGGCAAGGCATTTGCTTCCCGGAGAAACGAGGTGGTGTTATGCACCAAATGCAAACACTTCAGAGACAAGGATGGCAACCTGCCCGATGACATACAAATAAAAAAGATCATACAGCAATCGATAGACGAAAGCCTGAAAGCATTGCAAACAGATTACGTGGACGTATACATGCTGCACCAGGGCGATCTTGAAATACTCAATCGGCAAGTGATACAGGAGGAGATGCAGCGCTTACAGGAAAAAGGCATAGCAAGGGTCATCGGTGTGTCTACCTACTCCCCAGAGGAATCAAAAAAAGTTATAGAGAGTGGCGTGTGGAACCTTGTACAATTGCCTTTCAATTTAATGGATCAGCGGCAGCAGGAGTTGTTTGACCTGGCAGCAAAAAAAGGAGTGGGCATTGTAATACGTTCTGTGTTGCTGAAAGGATTGTTAAGCACCAGGGGCACGGGTTTGCATCCCATGCTGGCGCCGGTAGAAAAACACATTCAGCAGTACAACAGTTTGCTGAATGGCAGTTTTACAACGCTGCCCGAACTAGCGATAAAATTTGCATTGTCTTTTCCACAGGTGTCATCGGTATTGATCGGTATAGACAAGCAAGAATATCTCCGGCAATCGCTGGAAGCCGCCAATGGCAAATACCTGGAAAAAGAACAATTGGAATATGCACAATCGCTCGCCTATCCCGACCCGGTATTTTTGAATTTACCGCATTGGGATAAGATGGGGTGGCTGAGGTGAAAGCGGTAGGTCGTAAGTAGGAAAACAAGAACCAAGAAACAAATGACAAGAAACAAGAAGCAAAAAACATGTAAAGGAGATTTCTCCCGCGTCGAAATGACGAAGGCGGCTAATGGCTGAAAACTGAAAGCTCAAAGCCGAATAACCACTCCGTGCAACTTTGTGTCTCTGTGCCTTTGTGGTTCAAACAAATCATAAACCTCAAATCATAAATGCTTAAAATCGGTATCACAGGCATGAGCGCTGGCAATGCGCATCCCTATTCCTGGTCTTCTATTATTAATGGGAAGTATGACAGCACAGCCATCAGCCGGGTTGGATATCCGGCAGTAGCGGCTTACCTCGATGCCAACAGCGATACGTTGGGATTGCCGCAGGCGCAGGTAACGCATGTGTGGACGCAGGATGCTGCTATATCAAAAAGCATTGCTGCGTCTTCAGGCATTGCTCACATATCAAAAAGAGCGGAAGATATGATAGGGGAGGTAGATGCGGTTATTCTTGCCCGTGATGACGCCGGGTTTCATCGCGAAATGGCAGCACCTTTTATTGAAGCGGGTATTCCCATTTTTATAGATAAACCCCTGGCTGTTACCCAAAGCGATCTTGACTGGTTTGACGAGCAGCAAGCGAAGGGGAAATTTATTATGTCCTGCTCTTCTATGCGCTATGCAAATGAATGCCGGATTGTGAAACAGGATATTGCATCGCTTGGCAAGCTGGAACTTGTAACTGCTGTGGGCAAAAAGGATTGGCTGAAATACGGCGTGCACATGGTGGAAGCAGTGGTTGCAACGCTCAACGATATTCCGGTAGCAACCGTACAACATTCAGGAGTGCAAGGGAAAGATGTGGTGCATATCGTTTTTGAAAACGGGTTGCCCGCAACCATCCACCTGTTCATGGAAATATCAGGAACATTTCAGTTTACAATTTTTGGGCAGCAGGCCTGGCGGATGGCAGAGATCAAAAACTCCTATTCCATGTTCCGCGATAATATCATCGAATTTATAAGGAGCGTACAGGAAGGCAAGCCGAGGCTGGCATTTGAAAAAACAAAAAATATCATTAATACCGTTATAGCCGCAGAACAAAGCCGGCTGGCTGGCGGTAAAATCATTCATCTAAAATAAGGATCCATGAATGTACTGGACTTGTTTAGTCTAAAAAATAAAGTGGTGCTGGTAACCGGCGGTGCAGGCAATTATGGTCGCTCCATAACAGAAGGGTTGGGAGAGGCAGGCGCCACCATTATCATTGCTTCCCGAAATCTGCAAACCATCGAAGCAACAGCCGCTGATTTCAGAACAAAAGGATTGGATGTGCATGGCATGCAGGTTGACCAGGCAGATACAGCTTCTGTTCTTCAACTGAAAGAAGACATTTTAAAAAAGTTTGACAGGCTGGATGTGTTTGTCAATAATGCTGTATCGCGACCCATGAAGGGGTACAATGCTCCCATTGAGCAGTTTGATGAGTCGATGCGTGTGAACGCCACCGGTATGATGTTTATTTTACGCGAGATGACAGACCTGATCGTTCAATCCGGTGGCGGCAGTGTTATCAACATCAGTTCCATGATGGGTATGTATGCGCCCATGTATTCCAACTATGATGGCATTCCCGGTATGGGAGATATTGCGCCGGATTATTGCTTTCACAATGCAGGGCTTATTACGTTAACACGGTTTATGGCCAAAACCCATGCAGGCAAGAACATCCGGTTCAATTGCATCAGTCCCGGCGGGTTGTTCAACAACCAGCCGGAGAAATTTGTAGAGAATTATTGCAAAAAAGTACCGATGGGCCGAATGGCGAATAATGATGACATTAAAGGATTGATCGTGCTGCTTTCGTCGGATGCAGGCGCATACATTAATGGTGAAAATATTTTGATCGACGGCGGATTATATGCATAACGATATGATGGAACTTCAACAAAAAAATATATGGGTTATAGGCGGCGCCGGTTATCTTGGGCAGGCAACCGTAAAGCTGCTGAACAGTTACAACGCTAATGTATTATGCATGGATGTAGAAAACCGGGCACAGGATTTCATCAACATGGCTGGATTAGAAAAAAATGTTAAGGCTGCTACATTCGACATTAATGATACGGGTGCCATTCCCGGTTTTGTAAAAGAACAGGTAGTATTGCATGGTATACCGAACGGATTGGTGAACCTTACGTTCGGCTCTACTTCAAAAAAACTCGAAGACCTGTCTGCCGATGATTTTGACAAAGTAAACCACACGGCATTAACGGCAACATTTATGCTTTGCCGTGAGGTAGCCTCGTATATGATAGAAAATGGGGGAGGAAGCATGGTGCTGTTTTCAAGCATGTACGGCATGGTGTCGCCCAACGAAGAGGTATACGAAGCGCCTATGAACAAGAACCCGCTGGAATATGGCGTAGGGAAAGCGGGTATTATACAAATGACAAAATACCTGGCAGTACATTGGGCAAAAGATAAAGTAAGGTGTAATTGCATTTCTCCTGGTCCGTTTCCCAATCCTGCTGTACAAAAAAGTCACCCTGAGTTTATTGCGCGGCTGGCAAAAAAATCGCCGACGGGCAGGGTAGGGAAGGCGGAGGAAATTGCCGGCCCGGTAGCATTTTTGCTTTCCGAAGCTGCCGGTTATATTACCGGGCATAACCTGGTGGTAGATGGCGGCTGGACGAGTTGGTAGAGGCTGTCAGAGATGAGCGTTCGGTTATTGCTATTTGTTTATTCCATTCAGAACGCCTGCGGTGTGCCGATGGGAAACCGCCCGGTCGCCCGGCCCCGGCAAAGGCAGGCGGGCAGATCGGGGCGGTCTGACCGACCTCTAAAATTGGGAAAAGTGAAGTCAATAATAATTCTCAGCTGTGTGAGGCGTCTTCGCCTCACACCTGTTTCTTGTCGCCTCTGGCGACGACAGCGTTACTGACTTTTATATTTTGCAAAACCTAAAATTTTTCTATGAATTCCAGGGTTGTTATCGTAACCGGAGCAGCCGGCGGCATTGGCGCTGCTATTGTGCGATCCTTTTTGGACGAGGGTTGCAGCGTTGTGCTGTTAGATTTGAACAAAGACCGCGTAGATGCTGTTGTGAAAGCGTTGAATACGAACAATGTTTTCGGTTATGCGTGTGATGTTACTTCCGAAACGAGCATACAAAATATTTTTAAAGAGGTATATGAAAAGCTGGGCCGCATTGATGTACTTGTAAACAATGCAGGACTGCAGCATGTGTCGCCCATTGAATCTTTTCCAACAGAAAAGTTCCGGCAAATGCTGGAGGTAATGTTAACGGCTCCATTCATCGCTATCAAGCACGCCTTGCCATATATGAAACAAAACAGATTTGGGCGTATTATTAATATGGCTTCTGTAAACGGACTGATAGGCTTTGCCGGTAAATCGGCTTACAACAGCGCCAAGCACGGTCTGATCGGGCTTACAAAGGTAACGGCGCTTGAAACAGCTACTCACGGTATAACGGTCAACGCTGTTTGTCCAGGGTATGTAGATACCGAACTGATCAAAAACCAGCTTGCCGATCTGGCTTCAACACGAGGTGTATCGCAGGAAAATGTTTTGGAAGAAGTGATATACCCGTTGATTCCTCAAAAGCGGTTGTTGCGTGTTGAAGAAGTGGCCGATATGGTGGTTTTCCTTGCAGGAGAAAAAGCCGCAGGTATTACAGGGCAGGCAATGGTGATAGACGGCGGCTATACGGTGCAGTAAGAGCGTTGGGGTTTATCGTTTTTAGTTTGGGGTTTAAACGCAAAACGATAAACTAAAAACGTCAAACGTGCTAAATTTCCAACATCTTCCTGTATTCCGTCGGGGTCATTTTTTTGAGCTTTTTAAACTGCCGGTTAAAATTTGCCAGGTTGTTAAAACCGCATTCATACGCTGCTTCCACTATGTTTTTATTGGGGTCGTTCAGCAGTTTGCAAGCATGTCCTATCCGTATTTCATTGAGGTATTCAACAAAAGTTACCCTGTAATGGTTTTTAAAAAAATTGCAGAAGGTAGTGGTAGCCATATTGGCCACGGCAGCAACTTCGGTAAGCGAAATTTCATTGTCAAAATTGCGCATGATGTACTCCGTTATGTTGTTGAACCGGTCCGATTCATGCAGCTTGCTACTGTTTACAAAGGCGGGACTTGCCAGCAATTCATATTCTTTTGTATTGGCCAGGAGGTCGAAAATGGCGAACAGCAGGCTCAGGCGTTGCAGCCCGCTTGCATCTGGCATTTGCGCCATTAAATCGTTTATTCTTTTCCGCGTGTTGCCTTTAATTTCCAATCCGTTGGCAGAAAGGTTGAGTACTTTTTTCAGTCCTTCAATTTCAGGGATCTTTAAGAATTTTTCACCGAGAAAATCTTCTACAAACTGAACCACTATCGCATCGGCTGCATTTTTATTGCTGCCATTAATATACTCGGTATCGTTTACCCATACATGTGGTAACATAGGGCCCATCAGCACCAGGTCGCCCTCATTAAAATAGCCGATATGGTCGCCCACCATTCGCCGCCCCGTGCTCCTGGTTACGAGTACCAGCTCGTACTCCGGGTGGTAATGCCACGGCACCGGGAAAAAGCAGCCGCGCTCCCTGAAAACAATGAAAGATTTATCGAACTCTTTGGGTAACCTGTATTCAACTGCCCTCATTTCTCTCTTCTTTAGTGGCTAAACTGTTTAACTGAATGTTTTTTGGATAAGGCGATGGTCTGGTTATGAATTCTAAATTTATTAAAGATTTTTTAAACAGACAGAGTGCATTTCAATTTTAGCGACTTGCATGATTCCCACCGATGAGATGCAATAGCCGTCAATGTAAGCGTATTCAGCAAAACCGGATGTCTCATTTTTGTCAATGACATTTTTTCTGTATGATGTTTATCAATTGGTTATGAACTTAATTTTTTGTTTGCACAAACGCGGTTTTACTTTAGTTATAAGCCTTCTACCTTTTTGTTACTTTTTTGCGGAAAAAAGTAACGCAAAAAGCCGCCCGAAATCGATTACGGCCGATTTCGGGAGCGCCTTGATTAAGCTTTAGTACTACTGTGAACTCAGCAACAGAACCTTGAAAAGCTCCTGCTAAATCGTTACCGACTTGACACGTACCATTCGAAGTTACTCCTATAGATACAGTTTATCACTTTAAAGAACTTTAATTACACTAATTGTTTACTCGACATGATAGTCAGTAGTATAAGGCCGAAGATCAGCACAGTTGTTTAAGCTTTATTCTCCTGCCTGTCACTCCGACCAAAGGAGGAGTCTACCTGTCCGGAACAACCTGCGTTGATATAATTCCAAAGTTGACGGCTATAGTGGCACTCTGACCAATAGAGTGTGCTGCCAGGATTTTTAAACAGGCACAGGAGAATCGGCAATCTGAAGAAAACTGTGTTAAGGTATACAACAGCGAGGGCGAAGCTAATCGTTTTTAGCGGAACGGTAAGGATAACAGGTTACCGGTAACCGACTGACCGATTACCGGCAACCCGTCATTTATTTTTTTGCATCAATGATATTCCTGCAATATTGTATGCATTTACCCAGCTCCGTTTTGGTGTCGGCACCATTGTACTCATATTCAATATTAGCAGGGATGGCCCATTTATTATCGCGCACCAGTTCCAGCACCTGCTTAATTGGTGTATCACCTTCGCCGAATGGAACATTCACGCCCTGGTTTTTCTTCCTGTCTTTTACGTGGAGACAAACGATTTTGTCGTGATTTTTCTGAATGAAATCAACAGGGTCAAAATTTGCAGCTACAAAATGCCCAATGTCCAGGTTAATGCGGGTGTACGAAGAGCAGCCTTCCATCGCCCGTTTAAAAGTGTCGGGTGTTGAAAAATCGTTTGGACGGTCAACATTGGAGTGGTTGTGCATGCCCACTTTGATCTTATATTTTTGCGCAAACCCATCAATTCTTTTCATCGATGTAATGGTTGCCGATGTTGTGAGCGTGTCTGTTCCCAATGCCCTTGCAATTTTAAAGGCAAGCTCCATATCGTGGTCAGAAGTATTGTCGTTCATGTTGCAGCTATAGGCCTGCACTTTTACCCCGGCACTTTTAAATTGTTTGTTGATCGCTGCAATTTCTTTCATGTCCACATGCTTTCTCCATTCAACCAGCGATTCCTGGCGTGCCTTTGCCTGTTCTGGCGTTAGCCCCCTCATTCCCTGGAATTCCCTTGGTTCAATATGTCCTGCCCATACTTCGCAGCTCTTAATACCCAATTCTTTCAATATCTGTAAAGCTTCTTCTCTGGTTTTGTCTCTTAAGCTATAAGATTGTACGCCTAAAACAAAAGGAGATGCATACGACAAGCTGTTGGCTGATAATGCGGTGGGGAGCACGGTACCGGCCAATCCGGCCAGCATCAGTTTGCTCCATTCCCTGCGGTTGAATTTGTTTTGTTCCATTCTGCGAAAATTGTTGCTGATTTAAAGGTTTAAGATAGGGATTTTATCGTTATGCACCGGTTGTTTTCATCTTGCATAGAACTGTTTGCGTATACGGTAAAACGTTATTGGGTGTGGAAGACGGCTTCGCCGGAGGCTCGCCGTGACGGTAAAGGATTGATGCTTTTGCGGCAGCAGGTAAGTTAAGGTTGTCGCCCTCTAATGTCATACGCCACCAGGCATTTGTCAAATCATCCGCCACTGCGCATCGTCTTGGCGATCCCGCCCGGCAGCGTGTTAGACATAAGGAATGTTGCGGCGGGAGAAGCAAACTTCGTGTGTGGATAACAGTTGATTGGCGTGGAGGACGGCTTCACCGGAGGCTCGCCGTGACGGTAAGAGGTTGAGGTCATGGTAGGCAGCACGCAGGTTAAGGTTGGAGATCGCATGCCTGAAAAATAAAAAATCCTTATTGACTGATATACTCATCAATCAATAAGGATTGTAAGATTTAAGTTTCAATTTTTTTAGAACCTGTAGCTGATGCTCAGCCTTACATTACGCGGAGGTTCTGTCTGATAGTAATAGGCAGGTTTTACAGAGCTCCAGTCTCCCGCTATGGCGGGTAGTTCATAATACGATCCGCTGTACAAATATTCATCCAGCACGTTAAATACATTGAATGTAATGCGGTATTTGTCTTTTGCATAAAAAATACCAGCATCCACTTTAAAATAATCAGCCAGCATCTGTCCCTTTATATCCCATGCAGTATACCTGTCTTTTAACCAGGTAAATCCACCCGATACGCCCAATCCTTTCAATACACCGTCCTGCAGTTCGTACGAAAGCCAGGCATTGGTGGTATGCTTCGCATAGCCGGGAACGATATCGCCTACCTGGTATTCGGTTACATCTTTGGCTACCTTGCTCACTTTTGATTCTGTTAAAGCATAGTTTGCCATTACATTGAAACCGCGAACAACAGTTCCTCTTACATCCAGTTCAATACCACGTGCGCGCTTTTCTCCCAACACAATGCTGGTGGGAGCATTGGGGTTGGATGCAGGATCAGCAGTAAGCTCGTTTTGTTTTAAAATGCGATATACCGACAGGGTTGTGTACCACTTGCTGTTGAACCAGTTTTTCTTAATACCAAATTCAAGATTGCTGCCGGTAACAGGTTTCACTTTTCCACCACCGGTTAAAATGCCGGTTTGAGGAATGAATGCCTGGTCGTATAAGCCGTATACAGACAAATTTTTATCGACAGAGTAGCTTAATCCAACCCTGGGGGTTACATGCTTAGCGGCATCGTAAGGTATGCCAACACCATATACCTGCTTTACATCTGTAAATCTTCCTGCCAGCGTCAATCTTAATTTTTCCTGTAAAAATGCAATCTCATCCTGCACGTACAAACTTGAATAGCGCTGCTTGATCACTCCCCAGCCGGCAGCAGCTCTTTCTTCAATAGGTTTGCTGCGGTCAAATTCGGGGTAGCCGTTTACAGGAACTCCATAGGTTGGGTTGTTAGGATCGAACATTTGGTCGGGCGTATCAAGGTCGTGCGACTGGCTCCAGTCTGCATAATATTCCTTGTTAGCCGCATCAACGCCGGCCAGCACGCGGTGCCTTACGCTGCCAGTGTAAAATTCGCCGTTTAAAAATGCCTGCCCCAGCGTCATGGTACTTTTAGCATCCCATATACCAACATTCCTGATGAGGTTGCCGGTAATGGAATCCATAGCCGAAGGCCATGAGCTCATGCCCTTTTGCTGGTAATTGAAATGCGAAACCTGTGCTGTTAACTTCCAGTCGGGGGTAAACGAATGTTCAAAAGTCAGGTAAGCACTGTTATCGTTTATTTTGGTAGGAGGCAATCCGGGGCTGGTTAATGTAAGATCGCGGGGGTAAGCAGCATATCCGGATTTAGAAAATATATAGTACGATCCCACTTCGGTCATGCTTGCAAACTGTCCATTGTATTCAAAAGTTATTTTGGTTTTGTCGTCCAGTTGATATGATAATACCGGAGCAATTACATACCGGTTGTTGTATTCATAATCGCGATGCGAGCCCTTGTTTTGTGCTGCCACGTTCAGGCGGTACAGCAGTTTTCTGTTTTTAGTAAGCGCACCATCCAGATCGAGGCTGCCGCGGTATAAGCCAAAGCTGCCAAGTGTAAGCGCTACCTCGCCTTTGGTTACACCAGTAGGCTTTTTGGTTACCACGTTGTATAAACCACTCGGGTCGCCGTTGGAAAGCATAAAGCCTGCCGGCCCTTTTACAAATTCAATCCTGTCCACAAAGCTCATGTCTTCCGTTAATGGTCCCCAGTAAGAAGCCACCACGTTAAACCCATTGCGGAAAGCCTGTATCTGCGAGCCGCGTGCAGTGATATTGGTATAAAGATCGCCCCAGTGTTCAAGTCTTGTAGCGCCGCTCACATTGCGTATCAATCCGTCGCTCATGCTGATGACCTGTTGTGCCCTCAGCGCATTGTCATCAACCACCTGTATGTTTTGCGGAACTTCTACCAACG
>JBQCGX010000082.1:0-48259 GCA_051955255.1 Agriterribacter sp.
GCCCCGATCTTTTGATCTGCTTAACCGATCCCGTGCAGCTAAATCCTTTCAGCAACGGGCTTACCTATAGTTGGGAGCCTGCGGCAACCCTGCAGGACCCATTGGTGAAACAACCTATTGCAACACCTGTTGACCCGGTTACTACTTATACGGTTACCGCCTATATAGGCAAGTGTTTTGCGCGGGATGCTATACGAGTGAGGGCAGTGCCTTACCCCGATGTGAGGGTTTCTAACGATACTGCTATCTGCTACGGCGACCAGGTGCAATTGTTTGCCGACGGCGGCGCATTCTACCGGTGGTCGCCGGTGGCTGCTATCAACAATTATACTATTCCCGATCCCGTGGTGTCGCCGGGCACCACCACTATTTATACCGTAAGCGTTACCGATACACTCGGTTGCCCTAAGCCTACCAATAAAGACATTGCGGTAACGGTTATTCCTCCTGTGCCAGCCTTTGCGGGCAACGATACGGTGGCTGTATTAAATCAGCCACTTCAATTGAAAGCTACCGGTGCCGCATTTTACAAATGGTCGCCCGGTTCCTATCTCAGCAGTGCAGATGTTGCAGACCCAATAGCAACTTTTGTATCTGATGTGGGCGATAAAGTTACTTATTCTGTAAAAGTGAGTACTCCCGAAGGATGTTTTGCCTACGATACGATGTCGGTTCGAATTTTTAAAACAGCACCAGATATATTTGTAGCCACTGCTTTTACGCCTAACAATGATGGATTGAACGATTACTTCCGCGCAACGCCTGTAGGCATCAAAGAGTTCGATTACCTGAAGATTTATAATCGTTGGGGACAGTTGATGTTTTCTACCGCTGATGCAGAAGAAGGGTGGGACGGCAAATTCAAAGGCGTAGAACAAGCCAGCGATACGTTTGTGTGGACGGTAAAGGGAACCGATTATACGGGAAGAAGCATCGTTAAAAAAGGAACGATGGTGCTTATCAGGTAGGTAAGTTAAGTGGGGGAGCAGGTTAAGTAAGTCGTCAGACCTCAACTCAATCAATCCAATAAACTATTCCACCCAATTAACTCAATCAACTCACTCACCCAATACTTACCTTTGCGTTTTTCAACAACAGACGATATCATGGCTAAAGGAATTGTATTGATAACAGGCGCTACCTCCGGATTTGGTGAAGCATGTGCTTACAAATTTGCATCAGGGGGATATGATATTATTATAAATGGAAGAAGAGAAGAAAGGTTAGCAAGCCTGAAACAAAAACTGGAAAAGCAATTCCCGGTAAAAGTGCTGTCGCTTCCGTTTGATGTAAGCAAAAGGGAGTTGGTTTTCGAAGCTATACAATCCATACCATCAGCATGGCAGGCAATAGATATTTTGGTGAACAATGCAGGGCTTGCCCTTGGCCGGGATCTGTTTGACGATGCCGATCTGGATGAATGGGAAACCATGATAGACACCAATGTGAAAGGGTTGCTGTATGTGGCAAGGGCTGTATTGCCTTTCATGACCAAAAGACAAAAAGGGCACATCATCAATCTCGGCTCGGTAGCAGGTAAAGAAGTATATGAACGCGGCAATGTGTATTGTGGCAGCAAGTTTGCCGTGGCGGCTTTGAGCAAAAGCATGCGTATTGATCTGTTAAGACATAATATTAAAGTAACTGCTATTCATCCTGGTGCCGCAGAAACGGAATTTTCGCTTGTTCGCTTTAAAGGCGATGTCGAAAAGGCTTCTGAAGTATACAATGGGTTTAAACCGTTAAGTGCTGAGGATGTGGCGGATGTAATATATTATTGTGCTACACTTCCTGCTCATGTGTGTATTAACGATCTCGTATTAACCCCTACACAACAGGCAGACGCTATTTATTTTCATAAAAAATAATTTCGGGCAGCAATTTTGCGTTGATAAATGATCACACCCGTGATCTGTTTATAGCGGTATGTAAAGCAATCGTCAGACATTGCTATGCGTAAAATCCTGCTGCATTAACGCTGCTGTCCATTTAAAACATAAGACTATGAAAACTCTTATTGTAAAAATATTCCTCTGTACTACATTCATTACTCTTGGTTTGTATTCGAAAGCGCAATCGGATGATACGATCCGTGTAAGTCCCTGCGATGATGCTTCTATTCAAAAACTGGCAGACAGTATAAGACGTACTTATGCAGAGGATGGATTTCTGGTTCTTAGAGAAGCAGCTATTACCATGGAAAGCGATTACGAAATTCCCATCATTGTTCCTATGAATGAGGGCATTGCGTACCAGTTTGTTTTTATAGGCGATAGCAAGTCGAGCGGTTACGCCGTAAAAATGTACGACTATCACGAAAGGCAGGTGATGGCGCAAAAGAAGAACATAAGCGATGCCGGCGGAAATATTATAAGCTGTGCCTATACTGCCCGCATGTCCGATTATCATATGATAAAGCCTGTACAGTTCAACAGCATTCAAAAAAAGAACCTTTGCGGCTATGTAATGCTCTTTAAAAAAGCACAGGCGGGCACTGCTGCGAAGGTGGCTGTACGTTAGTTTGGAGTTGTAGTGTGGAGTGGAGTTAGTGGGGGAGGGGCAACCTAAGCAATCTTGCTAAGCTTTAATTCATCCTTACTTTTATATGGGGAAATGCTTCAGAAACCAGTTGGTGGAACGAACTTCTACCGGCTGCAGCTGAAAAGTAAGCAAAGCCATGTCATCACTGATAATGTAAGCTGAATTGGTTTGGATTGCCAGGTCAAAAAGATAATTATCCTTCGGATCCGGACTGATGCGATATACCACCTGCTCTGTTATTACAACAACGGATGACTTTATGAAATTGACGACCTGGGTGCTTTGAGTTCGTTATTTGCGCTTAAAGACAAGACCAATAGAAAAAGAATCATCTGAAATTTGCGAATCTCCGCTATTGGGTTCAGGTAATACTGCATATAAAAAAAGCGCCCGGCTAACCGGACGCTCTACTAATATTAAAATTAAGAAATTATCCCTTTTTCGATTTTTTCATTTTTGATTTTGGCAGAGGCTTAGGCGCTACTTCCGATTTTTGTCCCGCTTTCTCGCCAGCTAATTTTTCTGCATATTTTACGGCTTCATACGCATTTACAATGCCGCTGTATTTGCTAAGCTCCGTCATATCTACTTCTTCATCGGTGCCGGGTTTCTTCACTTTGATGTCGGTGAATTGTGTGGCTGATTTATCAATCGCTTCTTTGATCTGTTGTGCACTCAGCTCGGGAAAATACGACATCAGCATGGCTGCCAAACCCGCTACAACCGGACTGGCCATACTGGTTCCCTGCAGGTTGCCATACTGGTTGCCGCCAGGCAGTGTTGCATAGATCTTAACGCCGGGAGCAAAAACATCCACGCCGTTTTTACCATAGTTCGAAAACGAACCGATCAGTCCGCCCGTACCGGGGTCGCCACTGGCGCCAACTGTAAGCCAGGTGCCGGCTTTGGTGGCAGTATCGTCGTTAAAATAAGGATTGGGAAAATTATCGTTGATGTCGATGTCTTTAGCGTCATTACCAGCAGCATGCACCAGCAATACTCCCTTCGACTCAGCATATTTTACCGCATCGTCTACCCAGTTCTTTTCGGGAGAAACGCTTTTGCCAAAGCTCATGTTGATCACTTTTGCACCATTGTCGGCGGCATAGCGTATGGCATTGGCAATGTCTTTATCGTGCTCATCACCGTCGGGAACAGCCCTTAACGTCATGATCTTTACATTGTCGGCCACACCGTTACCACCTAAATTATTGTTGCGCACGGCGCCAATAATGCCCGATACGTGTGTGCCATGCATCGGCGTTCCGGCCATTACGTCGTTGTTGCCGTAGTAACGGTCATTAATATCCTCGTAATTGTCCTGAACAATTTCGCCGCGATAATCGCGTGGTTCGGTAAGGGCAGCTTCGGCTTTTGATTTTTCGCCGCTGTAAAATTCGTTTGTCATTTCCAGGAGCATCTTATTGGTTTTTTCCAAAGCCTGGAAGCCGAGAAAGAGCGCCATCAAAGTACTTTTAGCCTTGCTCTCGTCGGTTGAATTCGGTTTGAAGCGCTGGAGTTCATCGCCGTTGTATTCCTGCTTTTGCAAGCCTGCCTGCAAAACACTGTCAGCCCAGGGCATTTTTTCAACAATGTTTTTCAGGAACATTACGTTCAGGGTGGCTTCCTTGGCGTCGCCCTCAATCAGCATTTTTACTTTCTGGTACAGCTTAATTTCTTTTAACTGTTCGGGAGTGGCGGTAGAATCGTTGGGAATAGTGTCGCCATATTTCTTCTTTAATTTATAATAAACCCTTGCAGCTTCGTAAGAATCTTTGTTCACATTTCGTCCGTCTTTGCCTCCCAAAAAGTTCCAGCCATACACATCGTCCACATACCCGTTTTTGTCATCGTCAATACCATTGCCTGGAATTTCTCCCGGGTTTTTCCATAAAACGGATTTAAGATCTTCATGCAAGGTATCCACACCCGAATCGATCACCGCTACTACTACCGGCACGCTTTTCCTGTCTTTTAAAAGTTCACTGTATGCTTTTTCAACACCAATCCCATATACACCGTCTTTTTCACGATCAAGTAAATGCCAGCCTTTAGGTACATCTTTTACAGCAGTTTGTGCCCAAGTGAAGGAATACATTGATAAAGCCAGGAGGATCGCTAAGCTGGTTTTCTTCATGTTTTGTTTTTTGAATGGCAAATTTGAATAAAAATTTCTACTTATAGATACCGGTCAACACATTTTGAGAAATAGTTAGTGTTTGTTTCCCAATTGTTAATGGCATAGACGGATAAAAAAAATGTCAGGGTGGTATTCCCTGACATTTTATTATAATATTAACGCTTTTACAATTTAAGCTGCATATATACCTTGCTTCTGTCCATTTCTCCATCTGCACCTTTTGCCGAAACGATCACTTGCTTATTGTTTACACCTAACTCTTTCAAATAGGTGAGGAGGTAGTTTATGTTGGTATTGTCTTTTGCTGCGCTTACTTCTACTTTTACTTCCTGCTGCCTGATCAAAACATCTGCAAACTGCAACACAATATTAAAATCTTCGTTCGACAGTACCGAACCGTTAAAGCCAAGGCTTATCAGGTTTGTAAAGCGGCTAATGTTTTTAGTTTGCTCTTTTGCTTCGTTGGTCGTTGCTGCTGCATCCACCAACGGTTGAGTTTCCTGTACTGTTACCGGGCATCCGCCGTTTTCAGCAGCCCCAGCTTCTACAGGGCACCTGTCTTCTTCGTCGTTTACGCCGTCGGCATCGTTATCGGGAACCGGGCAGCCTTCAAATCTTGCCACACCAGCAGTTCCCTGGCATTTGTCTTCATAATCATATACGCCATCGCCATCCGTATCAAAAGAAGCAAGGTCGGCAGCGGCAGGCTGATTATGCGTATTTACTGTTTCTACATTATAAGTAACAGTAGTCGCTTCTGTTCCTGCGATCTCGGTGGTGGCTTCTTCTGCGGCAACTGTTTCAACTGCTTCGGCAACGGGAGCAGTGGCTGCAGGCATAGAAATTTCAACCGTGCTGGCTGATGTTTCGGTTGCTGCTTCGTTTGCAGCAACTTCTGCCACATTTGTATTAGTTGCTTCTGAATTGCTTGTGTAGGATGAATTGATTTTTGCCAATTCATGATACGATATCGTATTTCCCTCGGTAGCATTACCCGAAGGTGAAGGAATATGTCTTACGGAACGAACGGTATTATCCTCACCCTCCGCAAACAGATTGTCAGAAAAATACGAATCGGCTAGTTTGTTTTCCTGGAAGGTTGTTTCCGACAGAAAGTTCTGTTCCAGGTTTGAAGCATCACTATCAACCAGTGATTGTGCGCTGTAATCGTAGATAATTAGTGCAGACAGAAGTACGGCATCTATCTTTCTCATAAATACTCTTTTTAGTTTACAAAGGGCGGATAGAAAAATTACTATCCAAATAACGAATAAACACTTAATTGTATTGTGGGAAACACTTATCTTTTTTTATTTCCCACTAGGATATTGTAAACTGAAAACAGGATATTGTAACTGGAATGATGAAATGTTTTTTATCCGGGTAAAAGTGTATTACACAAATAAAGATTTGCAACGTATCAAAAGTGAAGAAGTGAAAAGTGAAATGTGAATTGTAATTCACCTGAGCAATTAACTAACGTAAAAGTATACCGCCTAAGTGTTATTTGCAAGATCGGCGGGCTGATATTACCTCATGATAACGGAGTAAGGTGTAGGGAATAAGGAGGAGGGTGTAGGGTATAAGGTATAAGGTGTAGGGTTGCGGTCTGCCTTCTAACTCTTGCCTGCTGCCTGTAATGGCTTGTGGCAGTTAGGTGGTTCAGTAAGAAAATAGGTTAAGTAAGTTGAGCTGTAATTATACTCATTCTACTTACTTAACCTACTAACCAATTAGCTATTACTTCAATTAATATCTTACTTTAAAGGCCACGCGCCGGTTTTTAGCCCTGCCTGCTTCGGTATTATTATCGGCAATCGGATGTTCTGATCCAAAGCCTGAAGCGGTGAGTCGTTCCGGAGACACGCCTTTTTTAACAAGGTATACTTTAATGGCAAGGGCTCGTTTGCCAGACAGCACCTGGTTGTGTCGTACCGAACCGGTATTGTCGGTATGTCCTTCAATATCCATTTTAATTTCAGGATTTCTATTGAGTATGTCGGCAATGCGGTCGAGTGAAATATTGGACGTTGCTTTGATATTATCGCTGTTTACATCAAACAGGATGCTGAGGGCAGCTTTGTTAATATCATTGATCATGTGCTTCTCAATATCGGGACAGCCGTTGCTTTCTTTAGTGCCTGGCTTGGTAGGACATTTATCTTCATCATCATTCAAACCGTCCAGGTCAGTGTCAGGAACAGGGCAGCCATTGTATTTGCTGCTTCCTGCAATAGCCGGGCATTGGTCTTGTTCGTCATTCACACCATCGCCATCTGCATCGGGAACCGGGCATCCGTTATATTTTATAGTTCCTGCAACCGAAGGACATTTATCTGCATCGTCGCTTACACCATCTTTGTCTGCATCCGGAGCGGGGCAGCCAAGCAGGGTGCTGATGCCGGCAATATCGGGACATTTATCCTGCAAGTCAGGTACGCCATCGCCATCTGTATCCGGACAGCCACCAGTAGCCGCGGTTCCGCTGGTGCCATTACATTTATCCACTTTATCAGGTACGCCATCATTATCGCTGTCTCTGGCATCGGCTTTGGCACGAGCCGATTTGGATTTGGTTAACCAAACAACCAATGTTGCTCCGTATGCCTGGTGCTTAAACGATCCTCCGTATTGAGCAGTGTAAAAGTCAGATAAGCTTCGGCTATAGTTCGCCGTAAACATTATCCGGTCGTTAAAATCAAATCCGGCCAGCGCATTGATACCATAATCAAGTTTATTGTATTTGTTTACCTCGTCGCCGGTAGCCAGCCGGTTGTCATAAGTAGTGCGTTCGCCGGAACCATTGTAATATTCGTAGGTAGTTTTTTGCGATAGATTATAACCAGCGTAACCACCGGCTCCCAAAATAAATCTTACTCTTTTAGAAATGGGGATGCGGTATACCAGGTGAACCGGCAATTCAACATATCCCATTCTCCAGGTAGAAACGATAGAGGAGGTATCAGAAAGAAAGGATTTTGCAGAGTCGTATGACTTGGCAAAATTCCGCCCCTTTACACTATATAATAGAGAAGCCTGAACGGCCCAGTTTGCTTTTTTGTCTAACGCCAGTTCGGAAAACAAACCTCCATGAAATCCGCTGTAGGGAGTGTAATAACTTTCGAATTGCTGATTCCAGTTGGGCAGACTATTCTTTTCAAGCACAGAAGAATGGTGCATGCCACCACCAATGCCAAATTTAAATTGGGCTTGTATAAAGTTGAAAATCAGCAGATTCAGGGAGAGGAGTAAATATACTTTTTTCATACGAACGGGTTAGTTCAAGGATATTTTTTCTTTCTACAAACAAAATAACGTTTGGCAAACGTTAATATTATTGAGATTCAGTTGATTCTGCTAAAATGACTAAGGGTAATTGTGGATGGATGAGTGAGTGATGTCAATGCCCTGCCGCATGATAGCCATAGACTCGCAGATTGGTTTATCAGATGGACTGCCCTGAAATTCTAGCTGCCAGCTATCGAGCTGGTTTTAAAAATTCTAATTGATATATTCTTATAAGTTTATCTAACTTACTTCTGATTTATATTGAATTAAAGTCGCCTCTGTTGCACAACCTAACCCCTTTACAGCTCAACGATGAATTTCCCTGTGGATAAGTTGTAAGTTTTGATTTTTCCAAAAATAAATATTCACGTTTCACGGGAAACATGTGGATAACCAGCTCATTTAGAATCTTTTTGGAGGTTTTGCCACAAAAAAACCGGAACTCTGTTCCGGTTGATGAAAAATGTTTTATGCGGATGCTGGTTAAACGTGAAATTTGATTCCTTGTGCCAGCGGCAAATTGGGCGACCAGTTGATGGTGTTGGTCTGGCGTCTCATATAATTCTTCCAGGCATCGCTGCCACTTTCGCGCCCACCGCCGGTTTCTTTTTCTCCGCCAAAAGCCCCGCCAATTTCTGCTCCACTGGTTCCAATATTCACATTGGCAATGCCGCAATCGCTTCCTTCGGCAGAAAGAAACAGTTCCGATTCGCGCAGGTTCAGTGTCATAATGGAAGACGACAGTCCCTGGGGTACATTGTTCTGTATGGCAATGGCTTCTTCAATGGTGCTGTATTTCATTATATACAATATAGGTGCAAAGGTTTCGTGCTGCACTATTTTATAGCTAGCTTCTGCCTCTGCAATACAAGGTTTTACATAGCAGCCGCTTTTGTAAGCCTCACCTTCCAGCACACCGCCTTCTACAATAAACTTGCCGCCTTCCGCTTTGCACTTGTCGATTGCTTCCAGGTAGGCAGCTACCGCAGTTTTGTCTATCAGCGGACCAACATGGTTGTGCTCGTCCAACGGATTTCCGATGCGCAGTTGCTGATAAGCCTGCACCAGCTTATTCTTAAACTCCTCGTAAATGCTTTCGTGGATAATGAGGCGGCGGGTAGTAGTGCATCGTTGTCCCGCAGTGCCTACCGCCCCAAAAACACTTGCAATGATGGCAATAGTAAGATCTGCATCTTTAGAAATAATGATGGCATTATTGCCTCCTAACTCCAGCAGGCTTTTGCCCAAGCGGGAGGCCACAGTTGCCGCCACGGCCTTGCCCATGCGGGTAGAACCGGTTGCCGAAATAAGAGGTATTCTTTCGTCGGCTGCCAATAATTCTCCAATATGTTTGTCTCCAATGATCAGGCATCCAACACCTTCAGGAACATTATTTTGTGAAAAGACATCTGCAATTAAATTTTGAACGGCAACCGCGCAAAGTGGCGTTTTTTCCGATGGTTTCCAAATGCAGGTATTGCCGCACACCCATGCCAGCGCAGCATTCCAGCTCCATACGGCTACAGGAAAGTTGAAGGCCGAAATAATACCTACTGCACCCAGCGGATGCCATTGCTCGTACATGCGGTGAGCTGGCCGTTCGCTGTGCATGCTTAAGCCATATAGCTGGCGGGACAATCCCACTGCAAAATCGCATATATCTATCATTTCCTGTACCTCGCCCAATCCTTCCTGTAAGCTTTTGCCCATTTCATACGATACCAATCTGCCCAACGGTTCCTTAAACTCACGCAACTTGTCTCCAATTTGTCTTACAATTTCCCCTCTTTTCGGAGCCGGCCATTTTTTCCAGGTGGTAAAAGCTTCGTTGGCTTTTCTTACTACTGTTTCGTAGCCGTTTTTATCGGCTAAAAAAACACTCGCTATCAAAGCGCCGTCTACAGGCGAATGGGAGGGTATGGTAGCGCCCGACGAGCCTATCCAGTTTTGTCCGGTAGATATGCCCTGGTTTACGGAACTGATACGGAGTTTTTCAATAAAATTGCTCATATAGCTTAGTGATTTAATTGCAAGATACATTTATATACAGTATGTGATTTTGAAAATACAGGTCGCTGTTTTGACATATAGTAACAGTATGAACAAGTTTCGCTTGACGTATGATACTAAACGTTGTAAAGGCGAAATTTGCCGGTGAAAAATTATGACGTGCGAAAATAATTCTCCTACTTTGCAGTATTAAATCATTCAAGAATATCCCACGACAAACCTGTTTATAACAGGTTTTTCTATTTCCAGTCAGTCCTTCTTCGTTCAACCCATCCTTTATATCACTTTGAACAGCCGTACCCAAATTTAATCAGGTTCCAACCTTCTATGAAACCGTGTATTGTTAACTTGATTAAATCAACAGAAAATGAAAACTTCTTTACGTACCCGGTTTTGTTCTTTGTTTATTGTTTGCTCCATCATAGCCCTGGCAGCTAAGGCCGATGGGGGAGTGGTTCGCCCTGCGCAGTTTAATCTGAACGCATTTGTAAAGGCCTCGGTGAATTTTATGGGTGGAAAATCGGCCAAAGCTGATATACTGCTTGAAAAGCTGAAAGCTAAAAGGGGCGACAGGATCTGCGTGTGTGAAATTATGGAGTTGCAGAACAACAATGCTTCGTTTACAGATGTTGCCGTTTTTGCGGAAAAGATGAACAATGGCGATATGGGCAAAGGTTATAAAACGGCCGAGCGCGAAATAACCAAGGAAAAAAAGCAAATGAAAGCTATGTTTTTCGACGGGATGAAAGTAAACACTAAAATAGCTGTTGCTACAGATTGCTTAAGCTTATACATGAAGTTGCGTCAGAATACACATGGTTTAAAGTTGTATGACATTCTTGACGCCGACGCCAGGTCTGCAGTTAAATAAGCTGTCAGCGATCAGCCTTTGGCAATCAGCTACGGTCGGCACACCCGGTTGGGCTGCGTGAACTGGATACCGGGGCGGTCTGACCGACCTGGCAAGATGAAAGAAAGCAAAATGCATTAATAATAGTGTTTACTGCTTAGGGCCATACACAGCGATCAGCCTTTAGTTTTCAGGTTTCTGAGCTGACCGCTCCCTAATATTGCTCAGTAGCATCCGGAAAATCATTGCTTTTTACATCATTAATATATTGTTGAACCGCTCCTGAAACTGCCTCGTTCAGATTGAGATATTGCCGCAAGAAGCGAGGTTTAAATTCAGTTGTAATCCCTAACATATCATGCATTACCAACACTTGCCCATCGCAGTCGCCGCCCGCACCAATGCCAATAGTAGGAATGTGCAGGCTTGCGCTTACGCTCTTAGCCAGAACAGCAGGAATTTTTTCGAGCACCAGGGCAAAGCACCCGGTTTCTTCCAGCAGCCTGGCGTCACGCTGGAGCTTTTCGGCTTCCGCTTCTTCTTTAGCCCTAACAGTGTAGGTGCCAAATTTATAAATAGACTGGGGCGTTAAGCCAAGGTGTCCCATTACAGGTACGCCGGCTGAAATGATCCTTTTTACAGATTCAACCACTTCTTCCCCGCCTTCGAGCTTTACGGCATGGGCACCGGTTTCTTTCATAATACGGATGGTTGAGTTGAGTGCTTCTTTCGAATTTCCCTGGTAGGCCCCAAAGGGCAGGTCTACCACCACCAGGCATCGTTTGGCGCCTCTTACCACCGAAGCGGCATGATAGATCATTTGATCTAAGGTAATGGGCAGTGTGGTTTCGTGTCCGGCCATTACATTGCTGGCAGAATCGCCCACCAGTATAATGTCTATACCGGCGTTGTCGATCAGCTTGGCAAACGAATAGTCATAAGCAGTAAGCATGGCTATTTTCTCGCCGCTTTGCTTCATCTTTTGAATAGTATGGGTTGTAACTCGTTTTATTTCTTTATTAACACTCATATTAAATTGTTTGTCAGTAATTTAAAAAGATGAAACTTCTTTGTATAAATGCTGGATCAATCCATCTGCAAGGCCGATCCTGGGTACATAAATTTCTTCGGCGTTGGCCCAGCGCATCACGTTTATATATATTAACAGGGCTGGAACAATAACGTCTGCCCGGTCTTCGCGAAGCTTGTATACCCTCATTCTTTCTTCTATTGTAAAAACGCTTAACTCCTTATAGTAATCTTTTAAAAGCTCCATGCTGAGCGGGCGTCCGTCTTTCTTTTTGGAAAGTGAAAATATTTTGTTGATATTACCTCCTGAACCAATGGCTATCACAGATTTATAATCTTTAACTCTAGTTTTAATGTAATCTTTCATGGCATCCCAATGTGCATCCGCCACCATATTTTTTAATATGCGGATGGTGCCAATATTGAACGACTCCTTAAAAATGAGCTTATCGTTGCTGAAGAAGGTAAGTTCGGTACTGCCGCCTCCAACATCTATGTATAAGTAGGAATCGTCTTTAGACATGTTTTCGGCGATATGATTCTCATAAATGAGGTTGGCTTCACTTTCGCCCGAAATTACCTCGATGGTAATATCCGTTTCCATCTTTACTTTACGGATGATGTCCTGTGCATTCCGGGCATCTCTCATGGCAGAGGTGGCACAGGCTTTTATATAATTTACATCGTAAGCGTTGGTGAGGTGTTTATACGCCTTCATGGTTTGCATGATCATGGCGATGCGCGGTTTGGAAATTTCATTGGTTTCAAACACATCAAATCCAAGCCGGAGCGGAACTCTTACCAGGTTAAGCTTGTTGAAGTAAGGCGTTCCGTCGCTGTTGATTTTTACTTCGCTGATCAGGAGACGGGCAGCATTGCTCCCGATATCAATGGCGGCTAATCTCAATGATTGATATTTGTTAGGTAATTAAAGATCAATATTATTAAATAATTCTCTGAGGTGGTTAAGTAAGTTAAATAAGTTGAGCAGGTTAAGTGGTAAAACCAATCAATCTATTTACCCCTATTTAACTCACTCAACCACTCAACTTACTCCGCCACAACCGGTTTCTCCGAATGTGTTTTATGCAGCAGGTACTGGTAAGTTTCTATCTGCGACCTTATTTTTTTACCCTTGGTACGTACGTAGGAGTTACTGAGCTCGTTGTCTAGTATTCTTGCTTTTACATTGTCTCTCAATTGGATAGAAAGGATATCTTTTATTTCTTTGCAGATAGATTGATCAGTAATCTGCACGGCTGCTTCAATACGGTGATCAAGGTTGCGCATCATCATATCAGCCGACGAAATGAACACCTTTTCTTTGCCGCCGTTTTGGAAAACCAATACCCGGGCATGCTCCAGGTACTCATCTACAATGCTTATGGCCAGCACTTCCTTTTTAAAGCGTTTGTTTTGGGTATACATGCACATAATACCCCTGATGATCATTTTTATTTCCACCCCCACGGAAGCTGCTTCGTAAAGCTTGTCAATAAAAGCCTCGTCAGACAAAGAATTGAGTTTCAGTACAATGCCGGCAGGTTTGCCGGCTTTGGCTGCTTTTATTTCGTGGTTTATCAATGCCATTAATTTCCTGCGCATATACACCGGGCTTACCAGCAATGTCTGGCAGGCCTTGAGGTAATGTGCCCCGGTTTTGGGCTGCAACAGGTAGTTGAATATCCTGTTGATGTCCATCATTATATTGCGATTGCTGGTTAGCAGGCAGTGATCTCCATATAATGTGGCTGTTTTTTCATTCAGGTTGCCGGTGCTGATAAAGCCGTATTGAATGGCCTTGTTGCCCACTTTTTTCTTGATAATGCAGATTTTAGCATGGGTTTTCAGATTGGGTACTCCGGTTAGTACAATAATGCCTTCATCCTCCAGCCGCTCTTTCCATTCCAGGTTGGCTTCTTCATCAAACCTGGCCCTCAGTTCAAGCATTACAATTACCTTTTTGCCATTCTTTTTGGCATTGATGAGCGCATTGATGATTTTAGAACCCGAACCCAGCCGGTAAGCGGTTATCCTTATTTCCATCACGTCAGGGTCCATTGCAGCCTCTCTCAGCATTGAAATTACAGGGTTAAAGGACTGGTAGGGAAAGTGCAGCATGATGTCTTTTTCGAGGATAATTTCGGTAACCCTGCTGGTGTTTTTGAATGCGGGATGGATAAGAGGCTTACGCCGCACGCTCTTTTGGGCAAATACCGAATCAGGAAAATCCATAAAATGCCTGAAATTATGGATACGTCCGCCAGGTATAATGGCGTCTTTCCGTTTCAGGTGCAACCTTTTGATGAGGTATTCCAAAATGCCGGCATCTATTTCTTTATCGTACAGGAAACGCACGGGTTTTCCCTTTTTGCGTGTTTTTATGCCCTTGGCAATTTTTTGTGTGTAAGGAATGCTAAGGTCGGTGTCGAGGTCGAACTCTGCATCGCGGGTAACTTTAATAACGTGGGCGGAATATTTGTCGTAGCCCATAAAGGAGAATATCTGGGGCAGGCAAAAACGAATCACGTCTTCCAGCAATATAATATAGTGTTCATTTCCCTGCGAGGGCAGCAATACAAACCTCGACATGAGCCGGGTAGGTACTTCAATGAGCGCATATTTCTTTTTATAGGCCGATTCTTTCCTGGACATGGTAATGGCCAATAAAATGGCTTTTTCGCGCAGGTAGGGAAAATGTTCTATGCTTTCGATCATCAGAGGAATAACCGCAGAAGCTACTTCTTCGTCAAAAAAAGTACGCACGAACTTTTGTTGTTCCCTGTTTAGTTGTTTTTCGGTTATAAGGTGAATGTTTTGTTTTTTCAGCTCTCCAAAAATGTTCTTCCATATCCGGTCGAACTCGCTCTGCTGCTCCAGTACGATGGACTGGATTTGATCAAGAATTTTTTGAGGTTCCTGTTCAAGATGCATACGTGCTTTTTTGCCCAGCTCCAGCATGCGTTTGAGCGCCGCCACCCTTACCCTGAAAAATTCGTCAAGATTGTTGGAAAAGATACCGAGAAACTTGATCCGCTCTTTTAATGGTACTGTACTGTCTGCTGCTTCCTGCAAAACCCTGGCATTAAAGGCTAACCAGCTTATGTCGCGCGTAATCATCTTTTTCTTCTCTCGTACCATATTTACTTTTTGTTATTAGTAAAAATAAATAACGCAGGGAGATTGGCATGTTAAGTTTTTTACAACCATTGGATTAAAATCCAATGTTACAATATGATATCGAGCCTACGGCTCTTGCTCCTGTATGGAGCTGTAGGCTCCGGTACTGTGTTGTATGGATGATTTTCAATTTTTCGGCCCGCTTGCTGTCTGTCGGGCAGACCGCTGGCTGTCCCAGGTTCCATCCTCAGCCACCTATAACTCTTGTATTTTTTGTATGAGGGAAGTAGTAGAAAACCCTTTAACCAATGGAACGATCTTTACCTCGCCGCCGTTTTTTATTACTTCTTCGGCGCCTACGATCTGGTCAATGGTGTAATCGCCACCTTTTAACAGTACATCGGGCTCAATTTCGTTGATCAGCGAAAGGGGAGTGTCTTCTTCAAATATTACCACCGCATCTACTATGGTAAGCGAAGCCAGCATCAACGATCTGAATGTTTCATTATTAACGGGGCGGGCGGCACCTTTCAATCTTTTTACCGAAGCGTCGGCATTTACGCCAATCACCAGCACATCCCCCGATTGGGCTGCCTGCGATAAAATTTCTATGTGCCCGTTATGCAGTATGTCAAAACAACCATTGGTAAACACTATTTTTTTGCCGAGCAATTTCCAGCGTTTTACCTGGTGGCGTATACCATCTACCGTTAGTATCTTATTTTTGATCAGTTGGGGATACTTCATGTGTTCGCTTGTTTAAAACTGGTAATAATAAGAGGCACAGCACTCCTGCAAAAATAACAATTCCCGTTTGGGCAATCCACAAAATCCATCCAAAGCCCAAACCCGGTCCTTCTGCCACACCGTATAACGGCATTAATTTTTGGATTGTATACTGGTAAGCGCCTATGCCACCTTGTGTTGCCAGCATGGCAAAGCTTCCAAAAGTAATGATCGAAAAACAAACTTTCCAGCCAAGGTGCATTACTGCTTCCATTGTATATAACCCTATTCTTGCACTTGCCAGGTACATCGTCCAGATAAAAACAGTATGCAAAAAGAAAGCCCATTTGTTTTCAATGTAGCGGATGGTTGTTAATCCCTGCCAGATGCCTTTTAAAATGTTGTGTACTTTTTTTACAAATGTCCTCTCCCTGAAGGTGGTTAGTGCCCACCATAATATCATTATGAAAACAAGCACAATGCCCAGCAGCATAAATAATTTGGTCAGCTTGAGGTTGCCGGCTTCATCGTACAAAATTCCGTGAAACTGCCCCGAAGCATAATCCGAAATAAGATCGAATTGTATAAAAACGGTAATGCCGATAACGATTAACAGGCATATAAAATCGCATACTCTTTCGGCAACCATTGTTCCTATCAGTTTGTCGGCCGGAATTTTTTCGTATTTGGCCAGGATGGTGCATTTCATCACTTCGCCGAGGCGCGGCACCAGCAGGTTGAAAAAATAGCCCAGCATGGTAGCAAAAAAGGTATTCAAAATACCGGGGTTGTATCCAAGTGGTTTGATGAGCATCTTCCAGCGAAGCGCCCTGCTGAAGTGACTTAGTAAGAGTACGAGCATAGCAGGAATGACCAGCCAGTAATTAGCATGGCGGAGCGATTGCTGAAGATGTTGTTTGTTTTCTGCAGAGAGATTGCTGGCGCTGTACCATAACAAAAAAACACCCAGCCCCAGAAAAAAAACGTACTGAACTGCATTCACTATTTTTTTTCTCATACAATTCCAAAATAAAAGGCTGGCTTACAACCGGTTCCCGTCTTTAGGAAATATAATGCGGGGTTTAAATTGCTTGGCTTCTTCAAAATCCATGGTAGCATATGATATGATGATAACGGTGTCGCCCACCGCGCCTTGCCTGGCTGCAGGACCGTTTAAACAGCAAACGCCGGAACCTGGTCTGCCTTTAATAAGATAGGTTTCGATGCGTGAACCATTGTTCACGTTTACGATCTGTATTTTTTCGTTTTCAATAAGGTTGGCTGCGTCCATTAAATCCGAGTCGAGTGTGAGGCTTCCAACATAGTTAAGGTTGGCCTCCGTAATTACAGCCCTGTGTATCTTCGATTTGAGTATTTCAATTTCCATAGTCTGCAAAATTAAGCGGTAAAATCATATTATCAATCAACCGCACTTTACCCATAAACGCTGCAATCAATGCTACTATTTTAGTTTTACCATCCCATTCTTTTAATAACGACAGGTCGTCGGCATTTGCTATTTCAATGTAATCGGGCACCAGTTGCTTTTTTTCCAGTATATGGGTCGCCTCCTGCAGTAAATGCTTCAAAGCCCCGGGCTTTATATGTCGCCTGATATACGAAAGCGTTTCAAATATACCGGTCGCGAGTATGCGCTCTTCGCTGTTCAACCTCATATTCCTGCTGCTCATGGCAAGTCCGTCGGGCTCCCGCAACGTGGTACATATATTAATATGCGCATGCGAACCGATAATGGAAAGCAGTTTTTTAATTACCATGCATTGCTGGTAATCCTTTTGTCCAATATAAAGATTGTCGGGTTGAACGATCTGCATCAACCTGTCCATCACCTGGCATACACCCTGAAAATGTCCCGGACGGTATTTGCCTTCCAGCACGGTTTCAAGGTAGCCCAAGTCGTATGCCTGCTTTTTTTCTTTTATTCCGTCGGGATAGATATCCCCGACAGCCGGCAAAAACAATACATCGCAACCTGCTTTTTCCAGCAGGTAAATATCGTTTTCCAACGTGACGGGGTAATTCTGAAAATCTTTGGGATCGTTGAACTGGGTGGGATTTACAAATATGCTGCAAACCGTGATGGCATTCGCCGACCTCGAAGCCTCGATCAGCGACAAATGCCCTTTATGAAGGGCACCCATGGTAGGAACAAAGCCGATAATACTGCCTTTGGATCGTTGATTTTGCAGGTAATGGTCAACATCATTTGCGAGCTTGATAATAAACATATTGGCATTAAAAGTAGTAAATACAACGGTTTACGGCTCAGGTTCGCCAAAAAATCTTACCTTTGCGCACCTTATACTTTTCCTTAATAATAACTTAACAAAAACGGAAATGTCTACAAAAAAACGAATTTTATTTATTGCCAACGAAATGTCACCGTATCTGGAATTAACCGAGTTTTCAGAAATTGTGAACAGACTGGCAATAAAATCGAATGATAGTGGTTTTGAAGTTCGTTGTATTATGCCCCGTTTTGGTATTATTAATGAAAGAAGGCACAGGCTCCATGAAGTGGTAAGATTATCGGGCATCAATGTTTCTGTTGACAATGAGGATTTTCCTTTACAAATCAAAGTAGCCTCATTGCCCAATGCAAGATTGCAGGTATATTTCCTTGAGAACGAAGATCTGTTCAAAAGGAAATTTGTTTTTACGGACGAAAGTGAAAACTGGTTTGACGACAACTGGCTGCGCACCATATTTTACTGCAAGGGTGCATTGGAAACGGTAAAGAAATTTGGCTGGCCTCCGGACATTATCCATTGCAGTGGCTGGATGACAGGATTGATACCGCTTTATTTGCGGACTGCCTATAAAAAGGACCCTGTTTTTGGAAACAGCAAAGTGATCTATACCATCGGTCAAAATACATTTAAGGAAAAGATAGGCCCCGATTTTGTGAAAAAGGCAATGATCCATTCATCCATTAAAGAAAAGGATATGGAGCCTTTTAAAGACAATAACAATACAGCCATGTTCCGCGGCGGAGCAACGTATGCAGATGCCATTACCTTTGGTGCAGCGAAAGTAGAAAAGAAACTGTCTGATGAATTTTCGAAAGTGAGGGGCAAAAAAGTTGTTCCCTTTAAGGCGGATTCAGATTTAACAGACTATTTACAATTGTATAGCGACCTTGCGCAGAAGTAGTGAGGCGTGCATTGTGAGTGCGTAAGTGGTTGGGAACCTCCTCATTTTATGTTAGCTGTACCTTATAATAACCCTCTATTAAAATTTACAACAGGTGAAGTTGAAGTCTTTGCTGTATGCAACGGGAATAGTTACACTGGCTGTTATTTTCAATGCACGTTGCACAAAAATAAATCCTACTGATATTGGCACCGATCTTTTACCTGCTGTAGACAACGTAACTACTTTCGACACCGTTTTACGGGTATATGCAGACAACTATCTTTATAACGATTCTTCTGCTGCTCATTTTGTATACCCTCATGCATTGGGACTTATTGAAGATGATCCTGAGTTTGGCAAAACCGACGCCCAGATATACCTGGGGGTAGTGCCTAACGCTTCGCAAAGAAATCCTTTCACCAGCATCGACAGTATTGTGGGTATGGACTCGGTGGTGCTGAGCCTTGCCTACAGCGGTGTATATGGGGACAGCAATTCTGTTCAAAAACTGAATGTATACGAAATAAGCGATACCGCTTTCCGGGATACCTTAGGATACCTCATCAGTCATCCTGAGTTTAACAACACCGGCAATTTACTGGGAAGCGCCACGGTGAACTTTACCACTATCGATGATGTAAAAACGATTGTTGTAAAAAAAGATACACAAGCTGTTTCCAACCTGTTGCGTATTCCGCTCGATCCTGCTTTGGGGTTGCGGTTTGCCGCATACGATACAGGAAACGTTTATCTTGCTGCCAAGCGGGATTCTGCTTTCCAGAAAGTGTTTAACGGGTTGGCAATTAAAGCAGATGAAGGTACCGGCACCCGGAATGCGCTTGCATATTTCGACCTGTCGAGTGAAAATACAAAACTCACTTTTTATTTCAGGATAACGAAAAACGGCGTTACAGATACTGTATCAACAGATTTTGTGCTGATGAAAGGAGTGGACCCTACAGGAGAATTTGTTACTGGCTTTAATGCGAACCTTATAAAGCGCACCCCGGCGCATGGCTATGCAAACCTCAGTCTTAATACCCCGGTTACCGATGCAGATAAGCTCTATATCCAATCGTCGCCCGGCAGCTATGCTGTGTTAAAGGTTCCTGGTTTAAAGGGCATTCCCAATTCCATCATACACAGGGCAGAAATAGCTTTTCAGCCACTGCCCCTTCCTGGCAACGAAATATATACGGCACCCGATCTGTTATTTCTTGACCTGATAGACAGCGCCAACAACAGGTTTCTTACCATAAAAGATGACTTCGTTTATACCAATGGCAGTTATGATTATCAAACGTTTGGCGGCTATTTAAAGTCTAATAAATTCTTTTTCAATATTACCAGGTATATACAAAGCATGGTAACAAACGCCGATAGCAACTATGCGTTCCGGTTATATGCACCCAAAAATGCACAAGCCAATTATGTTTTCCCCAAGCAGTTGGGGTCTGTTATCGCTCAGGGACGATCCAGTTTTGCCATCAACTCAAAGATCGCAAAGGGCCGCACTGTAGTTGGGGGTGGCAGCAACACTGCTCAACCCATGGTAGTACGCATAATTTATTCTAAAATTTAATCCGTCAGCTTATCTTTGCGCCACTTCTGTTTACAGGAGTTTTATTAATCCATTACTAAATTCATTAACTACTATTAATGCCTTATTTATTTACGTCTGAGAGTGTGTCTGAAGGACATCCGGACAAAGTAGCCGACCAGATATCTGATGCTTTAATCGACAATTTTTTAGCTTTTGATCCCGAAAGCAAAGTGGCTTGCGAAACACTTGTTACAACCGGACAGGTAGTGCTTGCGGGCGAAGTAAAATCAAAAGCATATCTTGATGTGCAGGAAATAGCCAGGGGTGTTATCCGCAAAATAGGATACACCAAAAGTGAGTACATGTTCGAAGCACATTCCTGCGGCGTACTTTCAGCTATACACGAGCAATCGGCAGATATTAACCAGGGCGTTGACCGCAAGAAAAAAGAAGAGCAGGGAGCCGGCGACCAGGGAATGATGTTTGGTTACGCTACCAACGAAACAGATGATTACATGCCATTGGCGCTTGACCTGGCACACAAAATATTGATTGAGCTTTCTGCTTTAAGAAGAGAAGGCAAGCAGATTAAATACCTGCGTCCCGATGCAAAAAGCCAGGTAACGCTTGAGTACGATGATAACAACAACCCTGTTCGCATAGACGCGATTGTGGTGTCTACCCAGCACGACGATTTTGACAAGGAAGCCAAAATGCTGGAAAAAATTAAAAATGATATTATCAATATTCTTATCCCGCGCGTAAAAGCAAAGTATAAGAAATATGCAAAGCTTTTCAATAAAGACATCAAATATCATATCAATCCCACCGGCAAGTTTGTAATTGGTGGTCCGCATGGAGATACCGGGTTAACCGGCCGCAAAATCATTGTAGATACCTACGGAGGAAAAGGCGCTCACGGTGGTGGTGCTTTCAGTGGTAAAGACCCTTCAAAAGTGGATCGCTCGGCAGCTTATGCTACAAGGCATATTGCCAAAAACCTGGTAGCTGCAGGCGTGGCTAAAGAAATACTGGTGCAGGTATCGTACGCTATCGGCGTTGCCAAACCAACGAGCATCAATGTAAATACTTTTGGTACGGCTAAAGTAGATCTTACCGATGGAGAAATTGGAAAGATCGTTGAAGGCATTTTCGATATGCGCCCTTACTTTATCGAGAAAAGATTAAAGCTACGCAATCCTATATATGCAGAAACGGCGGCTTATGGCCATATGGGACGCCAACCCGAAGTAGTTACCAAAACATTCACTTCGCCCGATGGAAAAACCAAAACCGTGAAAGTAGAATTGTTTACCTGGGAAAAGCTGGATAAAGTAAAGGAAGTAAAAAAAGCGTTTGGCATAAAATAATTCAATGCCTTAGCATATTACTAAGCCCGCAGTTATATTTCATCTGCGGGTTTTGTTTTAATACAACAATAACTAAGCTTTTATGAGCGAGCACGTCAATCCCTGGAAGATTATACAACAAAAAGATATTTATGACAACCCGTGGATCAGCGTAACGGAGTACGACGTTATCAATCCTTCGGGCGGTAAAGGTATTTATGGAAAGGTGTCGTTCAAAAATATGGCAATAGGCATTGTGCCGCTCGATGAAGAAGGATACACCTGGCTGGTGGGGCAATATCGTTTTCCCATCAACGCGTATAGCTGGGAAATTCCCGAGGGTGGGGGAGAGGCGGGCATTGATCCTTTAATTTCTGCACAGCGTGAATTGCTGGAAGAAACAGGATTGAAAGCGCAGCAATGGGATAAAATTCTGGACATGCACCTTTCGAATTCTGTAACAAATGAAACAGGTGTTGTCTATCTTGCAAGAAATTTATCGCAGCACGAAGCTCAGCCTGAAGAAACGGAGCAGCTCGTTGTAAAAAAAATAAAATTCGAAGAGGTTTTTCAAATGGTTTTACGTGGAGCTATAACAGATTCTTTGTCTGTTGGCGGCATATTGAAGTTAGAATACCTCTTAAAAAATCATCTTGTATAATTAAGCAGCAGTGAAAAAATCGTCGTTGATCATAGGAAGGCAACCGTTGATTGAAGCTTTGGAAAGCGGCAGAGCCATTGATAAGATATGGATGTTTAAAAACATCAACGGCGAAAGTGTGCAAGCTATCCGGCAACTGGCAAGAGAAAAAAACATACCTGTTCAAATGGTGCCGGTAGAAAAACTGAACAGCTTTACAAAAGCCAATCACCAGGGAGTGGTAGCTATGGCTGCCATGGTTCAGTATATCGATCTGCAGCAGGTAATTGATCATGTAGTGGGTAGTGGACAAACACCATTGTTTATTATGCTGGATGGTGTAACCGATGTGCGCAACATTGGTGCCATTGCCAGAACGGGCGTGTGCTGCGGGGCGCAATGCATTATCATTCCCGATAAAGGCGTAGGCGCATTAAATGAAGAAACGCTCAAGTCGTCGGCAGGCGCCCTTGAAAAAATTCATATTTCAAGAGTGAACAGTCTGGCACATGCTGTGGATACGCTGCATTTGAATGGCATAAAAGTAGGCTGCGCTGAAATGCACGCCGCCACGAAAGTATACGAAGCCGATTTTACCCAACCTGTTTGCATTATTATGGGCAACGAAGAGAAGGGGATACAGCATTTCCTGAGCAAAGCTGCCGACGATCATTTCACCATACCTATTGCCGGCGATTTTGATTCTTACAATGTATCGGTAGCCGCGGGAATTATTTTGTATGAGGTGATGAAACAGAGAATTTCTGATTTCTGATTTCTGATTTGAGATTGGCTGTCAGCCTTCAACAATCAGCCATCAGCGGTCCGGTCGGCACGCCCCGGTCGGGTTGCGCGCGCAGGATACAGGGGCGGTCTGACCGATCTGGCTAAATAAGAGAAAGCAAAATGCATTAGGGATAGCGTCTACATTTTTCAGGAAATGACACTCACACCTTACTCCTCATACCTTACGCCTTCTCCAACTGCTCTCTGCAAAACTCATTAAACTCCGCTTCATCAACTTCGCTTAAATGCGCATCAATTTCCCGTTGAAGTATTTTATTGTTCCTAAAATCGAGCGTCAGCAAATTATCCTTCAGCACCACATTGGAAAACTCATTCCATTGAAATCGTTTCCTGAAAAAGGTATTGATCACTACCTGGTCGTCCGACACACCAATTTCCAGGTTTTGTCTTGCCTGGTGATCGAATAGTACAAAGAGGATGAAAAAGATAAATATCCATCTCATTCCCGGCACAAACAACCATACAAATCCTGTAATAAACAACGGATGTTTGTAAGTGATGGGGGGATTGTGCTTTTTCTTAATCCACCAGGTACGTATCAACGCCACAGGAATAAGAAAGGAAATCCAGAAAAATATATAGCTTGTTTTGTGGGTAAGCACCGCAAAAAAAACAAAGAAAATCCAGCAGGTAAAACACAGCAGCAGGCTGATATAATCAATATTTCCCGGCTTCTCTTTTTTTACGATCAGCACATACTGGAACAAAGCCTGCCTGTCGGATCTGGCGCCCATCAATTACTGGCTACCATTAGGTTACACAATTTAAACAATACGCGGGCACCTACATTTTCGTCCCACTCATTGCTGCTCACACCGGTTTCGCACAAATCAAATCCTATGATCTTGCGGCCACTTTCCAGGATTTTTCGGAAGAGATAAAACACCTGCTCCGCTTCAAAACCACCCGGAACCGGCATGCCGGTATGTGGGCAAAGCGTTCTGTTCAATCCGTCAATGTCAAAGCTGATAAGCACGTGCTGAGGCAACCGGTTGATGATATCGGCGCAGATGTCTTTCCAGGTTTCACCTTCGTATTGCCGCTCTTTGAGCTTCTTATCAAAAAAAGTATTTACACGATGGCTGTTGTTGTCTATATACTGCCGTTCGCTCCTGCAATAATCTCTTACGCCCACCTGCACCAGTTTTTTAATTTGCGGCACTTCCGACAGTGCGTTAAACATAATGGAAGCATGCGAATATTTGAACTGCATATACGATTCGCGCAGATCGCAATGCGCGTCCACCTGTAAAATACCGTATTCAGGATATTTTTCAGCAATGGCCTTGTAATAGCCCAGCGGTATGCTGTGATCGCCGCCTAGTAATCCTACCAGCTTTCCGCGGTTCAACAATTCCCTGGTTTGATCGTATACCCAACTGTTCATGAAGGCGCTTCCTTCGTTCACCTCTTTCAGCGTTTTGCACATAAAGCGGTTTTCGCTGATGTCCTGGCCGCGCGAAATATAATCGATAAACAGTTCAGACTCTTTACGCAGGTAATCGCTTTTGGCCAGGATTTTTTTATCAGGGTCACGCATATAAAATCCCTGTTTCCACCCGTCGTATACATCAGCATCCATAATGTCTACGTGCAGACTTGCCTTCTGTATGCGTTCAGGTGCCCTTGCGGTGCCTGCAAGATAGCTGACAGTAACCTCCCAGGGTACCGGCAGAATTACCAGCCTTGCTTCGTCTTCGGAAAAAGGTAAGCCAAAAATATTATACTCGGGATTGCCCGAGCCATTGGGGTCGAATTTTGAAAGATCCATGATATCCCTTGTTTCAAAAAGCTGTGCAAGTTAAGTGTTTTTTTTAAAAGCTATCAGCCGTCAGCAATCAGCGATCAACAGCAATCAGAACAGACCGCCTGCTTACTCCTGCCTTCGCCTAACTAATTGTTGAAAGCTCGTGGCTGATTGCTGATAGCTGACCGCTCCCCGAACGTTTAATAAAAGTTAAAATAGCTGTTTGCATCGGTTAATCACGGTTTAAATGATGAAAGTCATGTGTTTAGTAAAAAACATTGACGCTCCGCTTTGCTTTTTCAGCTAATTTTGCCGGAGTTCATCCACGGAATTTTTCCCTATCATGAAAAAAGTTCACATTGTTGCATTGGTATTGATTGCTGCTGCGATTGCGTATATGCTGGTTACCATGTCTAAAGACCTCACTACTTACGACACAATAGCTTCAGCCAGGCAAAAGCAGGGAAAATATATACATCTTATCGCTAAGCTCGATCGTTCAAAAGATATTGAATACAATCCTGTTACTGATCCTAATTTTCTGGCTTTTTATGCCGTTGATTCCCTGGGCGGACAAACCAAAGTGGTGTATCACAGCACCAAACCGCCAGAGCTGGAAATGAGCGAACGTATTGTTTTAAAAGGCAAGATGAACGGAGAAGTATTTGAGTGCAAAGAAATTCTGCTGAAATGTCCTTCCAAATACAAAGACGATCCATTACAGCAGGAAAAGGCCCTAGAAACTAAAATGCAGAACTAATTTTCATGGAGTACCAGGGAGAACATTTACTGATTGGCCAATTAGGCCATTTCGCCGCAGTCTTGTCGTTTGTGGCCTCTATTGTGGCCACTTTTTCGTTTTTTAAAGCCACTCAAAAAGCCGCTATTGCAGAGGAACATTCTTCCTGGAAAAGATTGGCCCGCACTGCGTTTATTATCGAAACCATAGCGGTGTTATCTATCCTGGTTATTCTCTATATCATTATTTACAATCACTATTTCGAATATAAGTATGCACATCAGCATTCAAAGCGAAGCCTGCCGGTAGAATACCTGATCAGTTGTTTTTGGGAAGGGCAGGAAGGCAGTTTTATGCTGTGGAATTTCTGGCATTGCATAATGGGATTGGTAGTGATGAGAACTGCCAAAACCTGGGAAGCGCCGGTAATGACAGTGCTTTCGCTGGCCCAGATATTCATGTCGACTTTTTTGATTGGCATTTATTTTTTCGATGTAAAAGTTGGCAGCAGTCCCTTTGTGCTGATGCGAAATGAATTTCCCGAAGCACCTATTTTTAAAGATCCACTTTACCTGTCAAAATACCTCCGCGATGGAAACGGTTTGAACATTCTGTTGCAGAATTACTGGATGGTGATCCATCCGCCTATCGTATTCATTGGCTTTGCCTCCAGCACGTTGCCTTTTGCTTTTGCCATTGCTGGTTTGTGGACCAAAAAGTACAAAGAATGGATAAAACCTGCTTTGCCCTGGGCATTGTTTAATGCAGCCGCGTTGGGTATTGGTATTATGATGGGGGCGGCGTGGGCATATGAATCCCTCACGTTTGGAGGTTACTGGGCCTGGGACCCGGTAGAAAATGCGTCGCTGGTGCCCTGGCTCATCATTGTTGCAGCAGTGCATATTATGGTGCTGAACAAATCTACCGGGCACTCTTCCAAATCGGTTTACTGGTTTATCTTTTTATCTTTTCTCAGCCTGATATATTCCACCTTCTTGACACGCACCGGTGTGTTGGGCGATACGTCTGTTCACTCTTTTACCGGCGAAGGAAACTCCCTGTTCTGGCATTTCATCGTATTAATGGCCGCGTTTTCTTTGCTGTTTTTTGTGATGTATTTTAAAAACAGCAAACACCTACCCGTTATTAAGAAAGAAGAAGAAATTTCATCAAGAGAGTTCTGGATGTTTGTAGGCGCATTGATCTTTGTTATTTCTTCGGTATACATCACTTTCTATACTTCGCTGCCTTTGATCAATAAAATATTCGGTACGCAAAAAGCAATCGGCGAAGACCCCGAATATGTGTACAACCGCGTAATGATATTGATAGCAGTAGTATTGGGATTATTGACGGCCATTATACAATTTTTACGTTACAAAAATACGCCAAGGTCTTTCTGGGTGAAGAAGATTGCAACTCCCACTATCGTAGCAGTAATCGTGTCTTTACTGATCAGCCTTTTCGGTGGTATCAATTTCAAAAATTACGGACTGGGCTATCTCGGCGCCATTCATCTCGCCATATTTGCCGCGGTATATGCTATAGTAGCCAATACAGCTTATATATGGGTTGGCTTAAAAGGCAACCTCAAGGCGGCAGGTGGCTCTATTGCCCACGTGGGTTTTGGGCTTGTGCTGCTGGGCATTTTAATTTCATCGTCAAAACGCGAAGTTATTTCTATTAACAGAACGGGTATTGTAATGCCGGGATTAACAGATCCTAAAGGCAGGAAGGATAATGGTTTGGAAAACGTAACGCTGATACAGGGCGTGCCAACGCCTATGGGTAAGTATACCGTAACTTACCAGGCAGATTCTTCCCATCCCAAAGATGAAAAGCTGTATTTTAAGGTGAACTATGTGCGTAAAGATTCTGCCACAGGCGATATACTGGAAGAGTTTAACTTATATCCCGATGCATTTTTGGTGAAAGGAGAGGGTGGAAGAACCCAGCTATCTGCTAATCCCGATTCGCGTCATTACTGGCATAAAGATATTTTTACGTTCGTAACCTCTATGCCCGATCCCGAAAGCAATAAGGATACGGCCAGCTTTAAAAACACAGCCGTAAATACCGGCGATACAGTGTTTTATTCTTCCGGCTATATTGTAGTGGACCAGGTAATAGAAGCCAATAAAGGCACTAATAAAGATTTACCTCTGGTGGACTCTGCCTGGCTTGCCGACGTAACTGTATATTCTAACAGAGGCACTTCGTACAAAGCACAGCCCGCAATGTTCTCAAAAGACAATATGGGCATCCCCAAACGAGATACTGTGGTGGCAGAAAGCCTTGTGTTACAGGTAGATAAAACCGATAAAGGAATTGAACTGGGCGTAAAAGAATCGAATGCTGTAATGAAGTACATCACGCTGAAAGCGTTTCAGTTTCCTTTTATCAACATTTTGTGGATAGGCGTGCTCGTTACTACTTTCGGCTGCCTGATCAGCATGTGGTACCGGTTTTCAAGAAAATCGTCTGTATAAGCCGCAGATTCCCCGATATATTTTAGTTGATTTCGGTGCAATGCCGTTTAGCCAAGATTACCACATCGGCACTGTTGCCTCAGAGAGGCAACTCGTTTGTAAAAAGCCAGCCCCTTAATGTTCTGCACCGAAGGTGCTACCCTTAAAGAGGGCTGCACCTGCGGCGCAGTAAAAAAGATGTTGACGATGGTTACAAACAGATAGCACCTACGGTGCAAAACAACCACTTAACCATAGTTATTTTATTAAGTTGACGGCTATGGTGTTCCATCAACCGATAGCACGCCTAATGGTGGGTGTCTTCACCAGCCAGTGAAAATGGTTAAATTATGGGAGCAAGGTGCAGCGCTTTTGAAATACTTTTAGTCTATTTGCGTATTAAAAAGAGAAAGATTTCCGTTAATATTGTAAACGAGCATGGATTTTCGGAAAGCCGCATATTGCAGAGCATTGTTCGTAGTACTTTGTGGTTTACTGTTTTTTGTAAAAGCAAACTCCCAAACCCAGTACGGACCCAATGATACCATTGTAGTACAGGCAATTGTATACAATGGCGATACCATGTCGTACAAAGAGCTTTCTCCCGTATATGTTTATCTCGAATTAACAAGGGCACAGCGCCGGGCATTAAAAGAATGGACGCGCCTGCGCAACGCGGTATATGTTACTTATCCTTACGCCAAACGTGCAGGAATCGTTTTTAATGATATTCAGGCACACCTGAATAATATCCCGGATAAGAAGAAAAGAAAGGAATACATTAAGAGCCGCGAAAAAGATCTCCGGCAGGAATTTACCAAACCACTCACCGATTTGTCGGTTTACCAGGGCAAAGTGCTGATGAAGCTGATTACCCGCGAAACAGGCAGCACCTGTTACAATATCATACACGAATACAAAGGAAGCTTTTCTGCCGGCTTTTGGCAAAGCGTTGCCTGGGTATTTGGCAGCAGCCTGAAACAAACCTACGACGCACAAAGCGAAGATGCCGAAATGGAAGGTTTCGTGCAGGAAGTGAAACGGATGTACGGAATTTAGTGGCAGGTGAGAAGTGGTAAGTGATAAGACATAAATAAGTTCATCGTTCAGGTCTTCTTCACCCTTGCTTCTTTTTATTCTTTCTTATCACCTACCACCTACTACTTATCACCTATACTGTCATCATATCCACAAATTCGTTTACCGGCAGTTCAACCAAAGTTTTAAAATCGAGCGACGCTTCTGATATAGCTTTTTGCTGTTTGGCTGCAAAAATTCTTGCCAGGTTGGTTTTATACTTTCCTATCAATACCGGTATCCCCTGCTCGCGGCGGCGTTTATGGCCAATAGGGTATTCAACCACTATTTCGTCGAGTATGGTGCCGTCGTTCAATTCTATTGTAAGCGCGTTGGCAATCGATCTTTTTTCAGGATCGTGATAGTCTTTCGTGAACTGTACATCTTCGCTGGTAACCATTTTATCGCGTAGTGCATCAATCCGCGGGTCGGAAGCCACATTGTCTTCATAATCTGCAGCAGTGAGCCTTCCGTGAAGTAACGGAACAGCAATCATGTACTGGATACAATGATCGCGATCGGCAGGATTGTGCAATGGCCCCTTTTTGTCGATGATCCTTATAGCAGCTTCATGTGTGCGAATGCTGAGCTTTTTGATATCATCGGCTGTTTTGCCCAATGAGTTCAAAACCTGGTACAGCGTCATAGCTGCTTCTACCGCGGTTTGAGAGTGGAATTCTGCAGGGAAAGATATTTTAAACAACACGTTTTCCATTACATACGAACCATAGTCCCGCTGGAACTTAAATTCATTTCCTTTAAACAGCACATCATAAAATCCCCAGGTTTTAGCAGTCAATACAGAGGGGTATCCCATTTCGCCAGTCTTTGCAATGAGCGCTAACCGGACTGCTCTTGAGGTAGCGTCGCCTGCAGCCCACGATTTACGACTGCCTGTATTGGGTGAATGACGATAGGTCCTTAAAGAATGCCCGTCTACAAACGCCAACGATATGGCGTTGATCAATTCCTCTCTTGATAAACCCAATAATCGTCCAACAACAGCAGTAGATGCCAGCTTCACCAACAATACATGATCTAATCCTACGCGGTTAAACGAATTTTCGAGCGCCATTACCCCTTGTATTTCATGCGCGCGGATCATTGCATCCAGCACCGTTTTCATTGTCAACGGTGTCTTGCCATTGGCCACAGCAGTACGGCTCAGCCAATCCGCCGTTGCCAGTATACCACCCAGGTTGTCTGAAGGATGTCCCCATTCGGCAGCCAGCCAGGTATCGTTAAAATCGAGCCAGCGGATAATAGCTCCAATATTGAATGCCGCTTGTATAGGATCTAACTGGTAAGAGGTGCCAGGAACTTTGGCTCCATTCGGCACAATGGTACCAGGCACTATTGGTCCTAATAATTTGGTGCAGGCAGGGTAGGTAAGCGCTTCCAGTCCGCAACCCAGCGTATCCAGCAAACAATAATGTGCCGTGCTCCAGGCCAGCTCACTTTTTACTTCATAGTGCAAAACATAATCTGCTATATCTGCTATTACTTTATCTACCGGTGGACGTTCGTTGGAAATAAATGCCATTAATAATTTGTGATTTATGATTTGTTGATTTCTGATTTCCTGGTATTTGAACCTGACTTTAAAATGCCAGCATCTTTATGCCGCAAATCTAACGATTGTTTGTCTCTATTTCTTTTCGCTGTAATATCTGTTGCATTAAAAATACTCACTAGCTCGTTGGCTTCTTTTATTAAAACATTAATATGCGAATCTGCCGGGATCAATTCTGTTTCCTTTGCTACCTCCAGCCAATACAATGATTCGTCTGCCTCCTCTACAACAATTTCAATTTTGTAAATAAAATCTGCCTTTGATTTTCCCCTGCAAGCGGCACGATAATTAGCACCGACTGACCCCGCTGATCTTATAAGTTGTTTAGCTGTCTCAAAACCTGCTGCATTTTTGGGAAAAGCGCTGCACAATTTAATGACTGCAATATGGAAATTTTTGGTGCGCAACTGCAGGTCTTGCTTATTCATAGTTAGCTTAAGTTGATAAAAACTAAATTAGCAAATCTTCAAAGATAGTACCGTCGGTGATGGTTGCTGTAAAGTTTTTATTTGAGAAGTTAATATAGGATACGTCCTACATCAGAAATCAACAAATCAAAAATCAGCGTTTTCTTATCTCTTCTCAATCGGTACAAACTCCCTGTTCTCCGGGCCGGTATAGTTGGCACTGGGGCGAATGATCTTGCCATCCTGCCGCTGTTCAATTACGTGGGCGCTCCAGCCGGTTACGCGCGATACAACAAATAGCGGCGTGAAAAATAAGGTAGGCACACCCATCAGGTGATACGACACCGCAGAAAACCAATCGAGATTTGGAAACATTTTCTTTTCATTCCATAGCAGCGTTTCCAGTCTTTCTGCAATATTGAATAATAACAGATCGCCTGCTTCTTTTGAAAGTTGACGCGCTACCTCTTTAATAACTTTGTTCCTGGGGTCGGAAACTGTATATACCGGGTGCCCAAAACCAATGATCACTTCTTTCTTCTCCAGCCGCGCCCGTATATCTGCTTCAGCTTCTTCCGGCGACGCGTACCTGCTTTGAATATCGAAAGCCACTTCGTTGGCTCCGCCATGTTTGGGCCCCCGCAAGGCGCCAATAGCCCCGGTGATGCTGGAATATATATCAGAGCCTGTTCCTGCAATTACTCTTCCGGCGAAAGTTGAAGCGTTGAATTCGTGCTCGGCGTATAAATTGAGCGATACCTGCATCGCCCTTTCCCACGAGGCTGGTGCTTTTTTACCGTGAAGCAGCCGCAGGAAATGCGCACCAATGGTTTCATCGTCCGTTTCTGTTTCTATACGGCGACCGTTATGCGAAAAGTGATACCAGTATAATAATGCGGAGCTAAAAGATGCCAGCAGCTTGTCTGCAATGTCGCGTGCACCTGCCAGGTTGTGGTCTTCCTTTTCCGGGGAAACGGTACCCAGCACCGATGTATAAGTGCGCAATACATCCATAGGATGTGCTGCTGCCGGAATTTGTTCCAGCACATTTTTTACAACTGCCGGCAACCCACGCAATGCTTTCAGTTTGGTTGTATATGCATTCAGTTTTGCTTTATCAGGCAAGGCACCATGTATCAGCAGGTAAGCAGTTTCCTCAAAGCTGGCGTTTTCCGCCAGGTCCAGTATATCATAACCACGGTAATGAAGGTCGTTCCCACTTTTGCCTACGGTGCAAAGCGCCGTATTGCCTGCCGTTACGCCTGACAGTGCTACACTTTTTTTAGGTTTAAATCCAGGAACAGAGGTGGTATCGTTGCTCATAGCGTTACGTTATTTTTGTTTGTTAAACAGGTCGTCGAGTTTTTGTTCAAAGGTGTGGTATCCAATGCTGTCGTACAGTTCTGCTCTGGTTTGCATTGTATCCAGCACATTTTTTTGAGTGCCTTCCGTTCGAATGGCGTTGAAAACATTCAGGGCAGCCTTATTAGCGGCTCTGAATGCAGACAGCGGATACAGAATCAACCCTACGCCCGCTCTTGCCAGTTCTTCCTTTGTCCATAAAGGCGTCATGCCAAACTCCGTAATATTAGCAAGCACCGGTAAGCCTGTTGCTTTTTTAAAAGCGGCGTATTGAGGTAATTCCCTTACAGCTTCTGCAAATATAAAATCAGCGCCCGCCTCTTTGTAAGCCACCACTCTTTCAAGCGCTTTTTCCAACCCTTCATTGGCAAGCGCATCCGTCCTGGCGCCAATTACAAATTGGGCGTCGGTTCTTGCATCGGCAGCCGCTTTAATGCGATCCACCATTTCATCCTTGCTCACAATTTCTTTTCCCGGGCGGTGACCGCATCTTTTAGCACCCACCTGGTCTTCTATATGCAATGCGCCGGCACCGGCTTTTATAAGCGATTTTACCGTACGGGCAACATTGAACGCAGAAGGGCCAAACCCTGTATCCACATCCACCAGCAAAGGCGTGCTGGTTACATTGGTAATGCGATATATATCTGTTAATACATCCTCAAGCGTGGTAATGCCCAGGTCGGGTATACCAAGCGAACCTGCCGCTACGCCGCCGCCAGATAAATAAATGGCTTTAAACCCGGTTTGGGCTGCCAGCAGTGCATGGTTGGCGTTGATCGTTCCCACTACCTGCAAAGGCTGTTCCTCTATCATTGCCTGCCTGAAGCGTGCCCCTGCTGAACCGTCGTTTGTATTAGCTGTTGACATGGCTGCAAGATACGTTAATAGTGGTAAGTGAAGGGTGGTAGGTGGTAAGATGAATAGGAATCAAAAGACAAAAAGCAAGATCCAAGAAACAAGAACCAAGAAGGAACAATTAATTAAAGGCAGAAATTGGAGCTATCAAACTAAAAACAACAAACTCCAAACGTCAAACGCCGCAGGCTGAATGCTCCAATTGCTTAATTTTGCCGCCTTATTCGTTATAATTTCAGTACATGAAGATAGATATACTTGCAATTGCAGTACACCCCGATGACGTGGAGCTGGGGTGCGCCGGTACATTGATGATGGAAAAAAACAGGGGCAAAAAAGTTGGAGTGATAGATTTAACCAAAGGCGAGCTTGGTACCCGCGGCAGCGTAGAAACAAGAGCTAAGGAAGCAGCAGATGCTGCGCAGATCATGCAACTGGATGTACGCGAAAACATAGGGATGGCAGATGGATTTTTTAAAAATGATGAAGCACACCAGCGATTGCTGATCAGGTATATCCGCATGTACCAACCCGAAATTGTATTAGCCAATGCACTCGATGACCGCCATCCCGATCACGGCAGGGCGGGGCACCTGATCAAAGATGCCTGTTTTTTAAGCGGGCTACGTAAAATAGAAACAACCGATAACCACGGCAATCCACAGGAACGTTGGCGCCCCAAGTATATATTTCATTACATACAGGACAGGTATTACGAACCTGATTTTGTATACGATATTACTCCTGTTTTCGACCGCAAGCTCGATTCAATCCGCGCCTATACCTCGCAGTTTCATTCAACCCAATATAATTCTGATGAACCACAGACATACATTTCCACTCCTGAATTTTTAGACTCTATTATCGGACGGCAGGCAATGTTCGGTAAAATGATAGGCGTGGCTTATGCAGAAGGTTTCCGTACTGAAAAGATGATCGGGATTAACCATTTCGATGCGTTTATACAGAAAGACACTTAATTGTACCTCAGTGTACTTCTTACGAATGAACGCATATTCATTTACTTATTTTAGTACGCCTTAGCGTTGTCTTTTGGTCATTAAAAATAGGATAGCCATTTCTTAAAAAAAGCAACAGAATTTAATTGTCTATGCAACCAATATTAATTGACCTGCGTCAATTATGCCATGCGCGCATTTTTTAAATTAATCCTGATCAATATTTTCGAAAGCTGAGCATAACCGTAAAAACTCCCCATCCGTTGCTTCCTGTATGAGTAAGCATTTTTTGAGATGTCCGTTCCGGATTTTTATAAGCTTGCTTACTTCATTTGCTCGTCTCTTACCAGGTTATACTAGCTACAACGATTAAAAGCCATGGTTCACTTGTTGAAACCCGGCAGTGGCAATGCTATGCATAAACGAAAGAGATAATATGCAAAACATCGAAACCACTTTCTTGTATCCGTGTAAAGCCATTTTTAATCCGTACCCATTTTAATTTCCAGGCGATAATAACAATTGAAATTCAATTTCGTTTCCCCGCATATCAGATCATGAGAGAACATCTGAATCCTATCCAATATTGATGCAAAAGCCTTTTTAATTTGCTTCATCATAGGGCATTAATAGTCCGTCTACATTTGTTTTATTGGTCAGACCAACAGCCAACCACAAGCGCCAAGCTTCGTCGGCCGACCGATTTCCTGAATGCTGGTCGCTGAAAGCTGAGTGCTGCCTGCTATCCACCCAATATCCCCACCTGCTGTAAACTGCCCATATTATACTATTTTGCGTGCCCTTTAGCTAAAACGATTGGTAGGGCATGATAAGTGAAAACATATCCTTTTTAATACAATCTTCGCCCGCACTGCAAATGCTGCGCCTGCGCAATGCAGGCTGGGTATTGCCCTTTTTATACACCGTATTTAAAGAACAACGGAAAATGGTAATCAAAGAAGAACAGTTGATTCCATTATTGGCAGAAACGCTGAGCCAGCATACAGAAGGAACCGAAGACCTGGAAGAAGCGCGCATTGAATTTGGCGAAGATGAAGAAAGCCGCAGCCGGAAATACCTCCTGAACTGGGTGCAGAAAAGAATATTGCAGGACTTTCCCGACACGGAGGGAAATACCAATTACCAGCTAAGTGCATACACCGAAAAAGTTTTTCAGTGGATGCAGAACCTGCAACTCGGGCAACACCATGTTGGTACAGAAAGCCGGTTTAAAATGTTGTTTGCATCGCTGCGCGATATGGTAGAAAATACAGAAGACGATCGCGAAAAAAAATTACAGATATTAAAAGACCGGCGGGCAGAGATTGATAAAGAGATCAAAGCAATAGAGTTTGGCACTATGCCCCAGCGTTACAACAATGCACAGGTGCAGGAGCGGCTGGATTTGTTTGTAAAACTTTGTTATGAACTCATTGGCGACTTCAGAGAAGTGGAAGACAATTTTAAGCAGATACACCGCAGCATTGTAGAGCAACATACCAAAGCCGAACAAAACAAAGGAGCCATTGTAGGATACGCCTTCGAATCGTACGATGCCTTGCGCAGCAGCAACCAGGGCAAAAGCTTTTATGCCTTCTGGGATTTCTTGATTTCGCGCAGCGGGCAGGAAGACTGGCGCAACCTCACCGAACAATTACTGGTATTGCTGGAAGAGCGGGAACTGGAATCTGACACCAGTTTCCTGCAAAACATCAAATCCTTTTTGCTGGAACAAGGTAAATCGGTATATGATGCCAACGATAAAATGGCTGAAAAACTAAGCCGTATTATTACCGAAAAAGAAATTGCCCGCCATCGCAGGTTGCGGCAGCAAATCAGCGGCATAAAAGAACTGGTGTTTGAACTGATGGAAGAAGAAAATATGAACGCTGGTATTGAAATAGAAGAACCCGCCGACATCAAAATCAATATGGATCGCAGGTTGGTGCTGGAAGAGAAAAAGCAGGCAGGCTCTTTAAAGCAACCTGTTGCCGCTGTAGAAAAAATAGCCGATATAGAACGGTTCAACCGGCTGCTCAACACCGCTTTCATCGACAAAAAAATATTGTGGGACAAAGTAGAACAAGTGCTGCAAAACAGGCAAACCGCTACCTTAAAAGAAATTATTGAAAGCACTTCGCTTCAGAACGGATTGGCCGAAGTGATCAGTTATTATAGCTTTTTGAGAGAAAAAGCCAAACGCACACAAATTATCCGCAACGCCACCGAACTGATACCGCTGAATGCAGAAGCAACCAAATTTGTGGAAGTGCCTTATTTATTGTTTAGCAAATAACATTGTAATGGCTGAGAAAATACATTCATTTACACCGGTGTTCATCAAGCTATTGAAGGGACCGGTAGAATACCTTGAAAAGAGCACCTGGGAAAAATTGCTGCAATACAAAACAGAACTGATTGTTTTTTTGCAACAGCTTGGGCTTACGCTGGTGCTGGATGAACAAGACGGGTATGCCTATATAAAACACAATGTTGCCGAAGACGATGTCACCGGCGTAAGCTGGGTACAACGGCGAAGCCTGACCTACGATGAAAGCGTAATGCTGGTGTTATTAAGGGATATGATGGCGGAGTTTGAAGTGGGTGAAGCAACACATAGGGAACTGATCAAAAAGCGTCGCGAAATAAAGGAATATGCAGAATTGTTTTTTAAAGAAAATGCCAGCCGCGTGAAAATGCTGAAAGACATTGACCGGCTGATTGATCGTGCTGAAGAAAATGGTTTTTTGGAACGATCGGAAAACCATGATGTGGCAGACGAGCAGAAGTTCCGCATTAAAAAAATTATCAAAGCCAGGGTAGACAGCGAAATACTGGAACAATTTAAACAGCAACTAACAACCTATGCAGCTAAGCGTATTCAGTACAGATAGTGAGAAGAGCGGTTTCCGGCTACAATACATGGAAGTGTTTAACTGGGGTACATTCGACGAACAGATACATGCTATTTCGCCGGGCGGTGAAAGCAGCCTGTTAACCGGAGCTAACGGCAGCGGTAAAACGACGTTTGTTGATGCATTGCTGACGCTGATTGTGCCGGAAAAAAAGCACCGGTTTTACAACCAGAGCAGCGGCAGCGAAAAAAAGGGCGACCGTACCGAAGAAACCTATGTAATGGGCGGTTACGGAACCATTAACAGCGATAGTGGCGTTACCAAAACCTTGTACCTGCGCGAAAGCAAAGACGAAGCCTATAGTATTTTGCTGGCAAATTTCAGCAACGAGGCCATGCAGGAAGTGACACTCTTCCAGGTGCGCTATTTTGCCAATAGCGACATGAAAAAAATGTTTGGCATTGCCCATAAAAGCCTGCACATAGAAACCGACTTTAAGCCTTTTGACCTGGGCAACGCGTGGAAACGCAGAATTGATCAGCAATACAACAAAGGCACCCGCAAGCAGGTGGAGTGGTTTGACAGTGCGAGTAAATATGCTTATCGCTTAACAGATGTATTGGGCATGCAAAGCATACAGGCACTCACCCTTTTCAATCAAACGGTAGGCATTAAAGTGCTGGGCAATCTCGACGATTTTATTCGCACCCACATGCTGGAACCGCGTGATATAGAATCGCTGTTCCAGGAGTTGAAAAAACACCTCGCTACTTTGCTGGATGCGCAGCGCAATATCGAGAAAGCAGAAGAGCAGATCCGCCTGCTGCAGCCCGTACAGGAGCATTACGAAGGCTTCAAAAATCTTCAGCAGCAACAAAAGTCTGTACAAAGGGCATTGAGTACTGCGGCTATATGGAAACGTTACACGCACGACCAGTTGTTACAACAGGCCCTGGATGATGACCAGGCGAGCATCAAACAACTGGAACAGAAAACCGCTGAGGCTAAAACCCAAATAGAAGCCTTGTATGAAGAGGAAAGGCTGACGCGTAACCAGATCGATCAGAACAAAGCCGGGCAACGCCTCAAGCAACTGGAACAGGACCTGCAGGCGCAACAGGCAAAGAAGAAAGAAACAGAAGCTAACCTGACTTTGTTTGCCAGTTGGTGCGATGCTCTGCACCTGGAAGACAAGACGGCTTTGGAAGAAGAGATATATAAACGCATTCAAAAAGAAGTGGTGCGGGCGGACATGCGACTGCAACGAGAAAACCGCTTAAACGAAGATGATGACTTTGACGCAAAGAATTTGCATAAAAACGCTTCAGCCGAAAAAGAACAATTGGAGGCTGAACTGAATATCCTGTTGCACAGCAAAAGCAATATACCCTCGCACTTGGTACAAGTTCGGAGAGAGTTGTGTGCTGCGTTAAAACTCGACACAGCCGATTTGCCTTTTGCCGGCGAACTGGTGCAGGTAAAAACAAAAGAAATACACTGGCAGCCTGCGCTGGAAAAACTGTTGCATGGTTTTTCCTTACGGTTACTGGTACCCGATAAACATTACAAAAAAGTTACCCGCTATATCAACCAAACCAATATCGGCACCCGCCTGGTATATTATCATGTAAAAGAAGCCATAAAAACACTGGCAGAAGACCAGACCGTTTATTATAAGCTCGATTTTCATCCCGATCATTCCTTATCGGCATGGGTGCAGCAGCAGGTAATACAACAGTTCGCCTATACCTGCCTGGAAGATGAGAAAACCATTGAGCGGTACGACAAAGCCATCACCATTAATGGGTTGATTAAGAACCGCGACCGTCATGAGAAAGACGACCGCCCCAGTGTAAACGATGCCGGCAGGTATGTAATGGGGTGGAACAACGAAAGAAAAAAAGAAGCGCTCATCAGCCGCAGAAATAAATTAAGCGATGACCTCGCCAATGCCACCGAAATTATAGAACGCTGCCGTAATCGCGCCGGACGTCTTCAAAAACAGTTCTATGCTTTAAGCCGTTTAAAGGAACATGAAGGTTTTGCCCTGATAGATGTAGCTGGCATACAACGAAGCATACATAAAACCGAAGAGCAGATAAAAGAACTGGCCAAAAGCAACAACCAGTTAAAAGCGCTTACTGCCCAACTGGAGCAAATAACCGAACAGCGCAATCGGGCAGAGCAAAAAAGAGAGCTGGCATTGGGCGAAAAAACAATCCTGCAAACCCGCGTGAACAGCATGCTGCAACAAAGGGAAATGTTCCAGGAATTATTGCAACATGTTACTGCAGACGATAAAGACGAGCTGCTGCAGTTTCAACAACAAAATGCCGCAACACTTGGTGGAGTGACCCTCGATACAATTGAAGACGTTTTTGCGCAACTCAAAGATAAACTGGAGGCAGATGCCCAGGAAGTGCAGCGATTATTGCACAAAGAAGAAACTCACTTAAACCGCAGCATCAGTCACATTAAAAATCCTTCGCCCGCATTGCTGCAACGCTTTCCCGACTGGTACAGCGATGTGCAGTTTTTGCCGGAAGAAGCGGAACATGCAGAAGAATTTAAAGAATGGCTGGACAAGCTTGTTACTGAAAATTTACCTAAATACAGGAAAGATTTTGAGAACTTCATCAACGATACCATTACGTATAAAATTGGCGGGCTGAATGAAGAAATGGAAAAATGGGAGCGCGAAATTAACAACAGCGTAAACAAACTCAACCGATCGCTGAGCGTTATTAATTTCAATCGCCTGCCCGATACCTACATCCAGTTAGGCAAACGGGCAGTTCCCGATGCAACCATCAAAGCATTCCGCAACGCCCTGCTCGATGCACTACCCCAGGCTGCCAACTGGCAGCAAAGCAGGTTTGAAGACAAGGCACTGCACTTCCGCCAAAAAGTACAGCCACTTATAGATAGTCTTGACGAAAACGAGAACTACCGGTCAAGGGTAATGGATGTGCGCAACTGGTTTGAGTTTTGGGCAGATGAAAAATATCGCAATACGGATGAACTGAAAAAGACCTATCGGCAGATGGGGCAATTATCGGGGGGTGAAAAAGCGCAACTAACCTATACCATTTTGTGCAGTGCTATTGCTTACCAGTTTGGCATTACCCGCGAGGGAAAAAACAGCCGCAGCCTGCGTTTTATTGCGGTAGACGAAAGCTTCAGCAACCAGGACGAGGACAAAGCCACTTACCTGATGGAACTGTGCAAGCAGTTACATTTGCAATTGCTGGTGGTAACACCCAGCGATAAGATACAGATCGTACAGGATTATATTGCTCATGTGCACCTGGTGCAGCGGGTAAACAACCGCAACAGCGTAATGTATAATATGACGATTAAGGAGCTGCAAAAGAAGATGAAGAAGGGGGCAAGGGTTGAAGTGTAAGGGAAGGAAAAATAAGAACCAAAAATCAAGAAACAAAAAGCAAGAAAGTAAAATGCTTCAGTGATCGGCTTTGAGCTAATAAGCTTCGTTGCATAAGGTGGCTATGTGTGTGGATTCCTTCCGTTTGGGAAGGTTAGGATGGGCTCCAAAAAACAAAACTGAAAATCAAATGAAACCGATCGCTCCAAGCTCACAGCCGAAAGCTGATCGCTGAAAGCTACCGCTAACCGCTAAACAACAATCAATGATACCTCTATATCTTCTGCAACTGCAACGGTCGTATAAAAGCTATCTCAAAAACCTGGTAGCGGGAAATGCTTTTACACCCATTGTATTAAGGGGCGAAAAGGGTAAACCTTCAACCACTGTTGATTTACACAAAGCCATTCAATTGTTTCAGCAAAATGAAAAACGGAAGGGCAGTAAAGGGTGGACAATTGAATGGACGGACTGGACTAACAAAAAGCTTGGCAAACAAAAATGGCCCGCGCAAATAATAGTAACAACAGAAAGCGACTATCTTTTCCTGTTAGGCAAAGAGAAAGAAGCAGATGAGTTTAAAAAACAATTGGAATCACTATTAATCTGGCAACCGCGTATTCAATCTTTCCTGCTTGAAAAGCCAGAGCAGGTGTTGGCATTAAAGGAGGCATGGAAGGATATTCAAAAAGTTATAGACTTTTTATTGCAAACAGATGTGAGCAATTTTTATATGCGCAATATCCCGGTACCGGTGCATACAAAATTTATAGAAACGCATAAGCCAGCCATTGCAGCCATTTTAAAAAGTGTTGCTCCCGAAAAATACTTGCTTCGGCCAGGCAGCCTGGAGCAAATGTTGTCGTTGAAAACCAAGCCACATCTTTATCCCCTTCGCTGGCTCGATACAGACCTGTCTGCCAGGTATATGCATGGAATGGAAATAACCGGCATTACAGTTGAAGGGCTGCAAAAAGCAAACTGGAATATAGATGAAGTGTGGCTGGTAGAAAATGAAACAAACCTGTATTTGATTCCCGAACGAAAGAATGCTGTAGCCATATTCAGCAAAGGCAATGCAACGCATAGTTTGAAAGAAATACCACTTCTGAAAAATGCAGCGCTGTACTATTGGGGCGATCTGGACGAAGAAGGCTTTAAAATGATGCATGCCATGCGTGGCTTTTATCCACACATAATAAGCGTATGCATGGATAGCCACACACTTTTACAGCATGCCGGTGAATTTGACAAGCAAAAAGCTACATACATTACAACAGAACTGCCGTTACTCACGCCCGATGAAACGGCCGCCTTCAACATTTTAAAGCATCACAACGGCAGGTTGGAGCAGGAAAAAATACGACAGGAATTTATGATGCAGAAACTCTTGTCTATCTGAAAACAACATTGAACATTTTGATCAACGTATTCAAAATAGTTAACAATTTTCTTGGGGATGTAGAAAAGCCATGATAGATTTGTTAAGTAACCAATACTAGCTGCCATGAAATTCTTCTTCCTATATCTGCAATATTCAAACGCCTTTCAGCGTAACAAGGTTTCAAACTAAATTCTTATGCCGGCAGCTTTTTAGCCCATTCTACCAGTTTCAATACTTCCGTTGGGGTGTTGTTTACCCTTTCATCGCGCTCCTTACCCAGCCGAACGATCACCATTTGTTTAGCAGGAATGCAGATAATATATTGCCCCAATATGCCACGGGCATAGAATATTTCTTTTTCGCCGGGAATGATCCACCATTGATAACCATAGTACTTACAAGGGCTTCCTGATCCATCAGGTATAAGGCATGGCGTTACAGACTGTCGGAAATATTGGCTGTCTATAACAGGCTTGCCGTTTATCTTTCCGCTATCGAGCATCAGTTGACCAATCCTTGCAAAATCGCGTGCATTGGAATTAAAGCAGCAGTATGCCTTTTCGTCACCGCCTTTTGTATCGGTACTCCACAATGCCGGGTGTTCGGCTCCTAGTGGCTGCCATAATTTTTCTGCAGCGTATTCGCTTAAAGATTTTCCGGTTGCTTTTTCAACAATTAATCCCAGCAACTGGGTGTCGCCGCTTTTATAACGGTGAAGCGTACCTGGTTTGTCTATGATTTTTACCGAAGCGGCGGTTTTGTATGCATCGCTTCCATAGTATAGCCTTGTGGTTACCGAAAAAGGATTAGCATAGCTTTCTCCCCAGTCGGTACCGCTGCTCATGGTGAGCAGATCTACTATTTTAACCTTTGCCTTTTCACCTTCGGCAAATTCCGGCAGGTATTTGCTAACCGGGTCATTTACCGACGTGATCTTACCGTCTCGTATAGCCGCACCCGTCAGCAACGAGGTAATACTTTTCGCAACTGAAAATGAGCCAGACAGAGAACTGTCGCTATAGCCCGCCCAGTATTTTTCAACCACTACTTTCCTGTTTTGGATGACAACCAGTCCAACGGATTTTAACCGCTCCAGGTAAGTATTTAATGTGTCGGGGATGGCGTTGGTATATTTATCGCTCAATTGCCACGGAACAGGTGTGCCGGTAGACACTACATTGTTGTCGAAAATTTCATAGTCATCTATTCCAGCAAAATTGTAAAAAACAGCTTTGTACAGGTAACGGTAACCGGTAACCAAGGGAAGCAGCAGCAGAATGACTGCAATTAATAATATCAGCCTGCCGTAAGGCTTTTTATTTTTTTTCATGATGTGTTTAGGGTATTCGTGCTTATTTTCGGGCTCCTGTTTTTAGCCGCAGATTCGCAGATAAATTGGTATTGCAAATCTTCAAATCAAACGCGGTGAAAAATAGGTTTAAACAGGTTGTAAGATAATTAAAACTCAACATATGCGCATTGTAATTCTGGATGGCTATACCATAAATCCTGGCGATTTAACCTGGCAGGCAATTGAACAATTAGGGGAGCTGAAAGTATATGACCGAACGCCCGTTGAAGAAGTGGCAGAATGTGCTGCAGGCGCTGAAATTGTGCTTACCAATAAAACGAAAATAACGGCGGATGCCATCAATGCATTGCCGTCACTCCAATATATAGGCGAACTGGCTACGGGCTTTGATAATGTGGATATTAAAGCTGCCGCTGCCAGGAAAATTCCCGTGTGCAATGTGCCGGGCTATAGCACTCACTCTGTTGCCCAGTTAACCTGGGCGCTGATACTGGAGCTGACATACAGAACAGGGAAACGTTCTGTTGAAGTACACAGTGGGGCATGGACAAAAAGCAAGGATTTTTGTTTTGGGCATGAAGGGCTTTTTGAGTTGAATGGAAAAACTTTAGGATTAGTTGGATTAGGACAGATAGGAACGGCTGTTGCACAGATAGCCACTGCTTTTGGAATGAAAGTAATAGCGGTGGTGAGAAATCCGGATAAATACCATTTACCCCATGTTCGGTTTGTAAGCCGGGATGAATGCTTTAGCCAGGCTGATTTTGTGAGCTTGCATTGTCCGCTAACCGACGATACAAGGCAGATGGTAAATGCATCGCTGATCAATACAATGAAGTCATCCGCTTATATAGTTAACACAGCGCGGGGTGCTTTGATCAACGAGCCTGATCTGGCAAAAGCATTGAACGATGAAACAATTGCCGGCGCTGCACTGGACGTACTCTCTTCGGAACCACCTCCGTCAACCAACCCGCTGTTCAATGCCGCCAACTGCATTATTACACCGCATATAGCCTGGGCAACCAAAGAAGCAAGGGAACGTTTATTGAATGAGTCGGTTAAAAATATACAGGCGTTTTTAGAGGGGAACCCGAGGAATGTGGTGAATCGGGATAATTTGAAAATTTGAAAATGGGGAAATTTGAAAATGGGGAGGATTTGAAAATGGAGAGAATTTGAAACTATAAGTGCCAAAAACAATAAACACCAAACCGTAAACACCCTGTGCACCTTTGTGTCTTTGTGCCTTCGTGGTTCAACAAAACCCTAAATCAGAAATCCAACCTGCTTATCTTTGCCGCATGCATTATGTTTCGGCAGAGAATCTGGGAAAATCGTATGGCATTAAGTCGCTTTTTAAGAATTTATCCTTCCATATAGAAGAGGGAGATAAGATAGCCATTGTAGCCCGTAACGGGTACGGGAAATCTACTTTACTAAAAATCATTGCAGGAAAAGAAACACCGGAAGAAGGAAAACTGTGGATCCATAAAGATGTAACAGTTGCTTTGTTTGAGCAGGAGCCGGAGTTTATGGAAGAACTGAGCATTCTTGATAATATCTTCCACCACAATCACCCCGTTATCAACGCTATTAAACAATACGAAGCAGCCAGCGAATCGGAAGACAGTGAAGCAATAGGGCGGGCTATTGTATTGATGGATGAATTGGGCGCCTGGGATTTTGACAGCAAGGTGAAGCAGATACTGGGAAAGCTCAATATTCACCAGTTGCAGCAAAAAGCGGGTACGCTTTCGGGTGGGCAAAGAAAAAGAGTTGCGCTTGCCCGTACATTGATCGATATTGGCTTTGAGCACAAACATGTGCTGCTGATAATGGACGAACCTACCAACCACCTGGACGTTGAAACGGTGGAATGGCTGGAGCACTATTTAAACCAGGAAAAAGTAACCTTGCTGCTGGTTACGCACGACCGGTATTTTTTGGATGCGGTATGTGAGGAGATATGGGAACTGGAGGGAAGTAACTTATATATTCACAAAGGCGACTACGAAAACTATATAGAAAAAAAAGCCGCCCGTATTGAACAGGATGCTTCGAGTATTGATAAGGCCAAGAACCTTTATCGCAAGGAATTGGAATGGATTCGCAAACAACCCAAAGCAAGAACCACCAAATCCAAGAGCCGTATTGATGCATTTGCTGATGTAGAAACAAAAGCCAAACAAAAAATTACAGACAACCAGGTGCAGTTGCAGGTAAAGATGAATCGCCTGGGCGGAAAGGTAGCCGAGTTGAAAAAAGTATACAAATCGTTTGGCGACCTTACCATCATGAAAGGGTTCGACTATACTTTTTCGAAAGGCGAAAGGGTAGGGGTGGTAGGAAAAAACGGCGCAGGAAAATCTACTTTCCTCAACATGCTGCTGGGCAAGGAACCGGCAGACAGCGGCAAGATCAACATTGGAGAAACAGTAGTATTTGGGTATTACTCACAGCAGGGGCTGGAGGTGAAGGAAGATATGCGGGTAATTGAGTTTGTAAAGAACATTGCAGAGAATTTTCCTTTGGCAAACGGTGGTTCGCTCAGCGCTGCGCAGTTTTTGCAATTGTTTTTATTTGAACCCGATCAGCAGTATACCTATATTTCCAAACTCAGTGGTGGTGAAAAGAAAAGATTGTTGCTATTGTCGATCTTATTTCGCAACCCCAATTTTTTAATACTCGACGAACCTACCAACGATCTAGACCTGCCTACGCTGGGCGTGCTCGAAAATTTTTTAAGCGAATACCAGGGGTGCCTGTTGATTGTGTCGCACGACCGGTATTTTATGGACAGGCTTACCGATCACCTGTTTGTATTTGAGGGAAATGGCAACATCCGCGATTTTCCCGGAAACTATACCCAGTACAGGATATGGAAAAAGGAGCAGGAAGAGAAAAAAGAAGCTGAGCCCCAAAAAGTTCAAAGCACTCCTAAAACCGTTACACCTGCTGCTCTCACACCACCCGTTGAAAAAAAGAAAGCTTCGTATAAGGAGAAACGTGAGTTTGAAATTTTGCAGAAAGAAATTGCCGACCTGGAAAAAGAAAAACAAGGGATACATGCACAACTGGAAGCTGCAAGTCTTCCATACGATCAGTTGCAAAAACTTTCGTTAAGGGTGGGCGAAATAGCGGCGATGCTTGACGAAAAGGAAATGCGCTGGTTGGAATTAAGCGAGTTTGTGGAAGGATAAACGATATATCTATGGAAAAAAAGATAAACGTTGTAAAGACTGAAATACTGTCTGACAACTGGTATATACTTAGAAAGGTAACGTACGATTACACGAAAAACGATGGCACCACGCAGGTGCAGAGTCGTGAAGCGTATGATCGTGGGAACGGCGCTACTATTTTATTGTACAATAAAGAACAGCAAACCATTATACTGACCTGGCAGTTCCGGCTGCCGACTTTTTTAAATGGAAACGAAAGCGGTATGCTGATTGAAGCCTGCGCCGGCTTGCTGGATAAAGACAATCCCGAAGATTGTATTAAGCGCGAAACAGAAGAAGAAACCGGTTATAAGGTGAGCGAAGTGAAAAAGATATTTGAAGCCTACATGTCGCCCGGGTCGGTTACAGAAATACTTTACTTTTTTGTAGCTGCTTACACCCGCGATATGCAGGTGAACAGTGGCGGTGGTATTGACCACGAGCAGGAAGATATTGAAGTGCTGGAACTGCCGTTTGAAAAAGCATACAGCATGATCGGCACCGGCGAAATAAAAGATGCCAAAACCATTATGTTGCTGCAATACGCTAAAATTCATTCATTGTTATAATCGTTTTATCATGTTCGTACACCGGCTACTGCTTTTGCTTTGTATAACCCAGTTTTGCTTAATGCTTTCCTGCAAAGCGCCCCAACAAAAAGAAGAGCAGCAGGCAAACGATTTTCCCCACGAACTGGTTCACTTTACTCCCTTAAAAAACAATCCTGTATTTGCAGGCACCAATGCTGCTACCTGGGACAGCCTGATCCGTGAGCGAGGATATATTTTGAAAGAAGACAGTGTTTATTACTTGTGGTATACCGGCTATAACAACCAGGATGAAACAAAACACCTGGGACTTGCCACTTCGCCGGATGGATTGAACTGGACAAGGCATCCGGCTAACCCTATTCATACCACCAAATGGGTGGAAGATATGAGCGTGATAAAAGTGGATAGCGTTTATTATATGTTTGCCGAGGGAAAAGACGATGTGGCGCATTTATTGACGTCAACCGACAGAGTGCATTGGACGGAGCGGGGTGATCTGGACATCCGTAAAAAAAACGGCGAGCCTATTGATAAGGGAGCCTACGGAACGCCTGCTATATGGAGAGAAAACAATACCTGGTATTTGTTTTATGAAAGAGGCGATCTGGGTATATGGCTTGCCACATCTGCCGACCTTGCCACATGGACCAATGTGCAGGATGAGCCTGTAATTAAAATGGGGCCTGACTCTTATGATCAATATGCCGTTGCCATGAACCAGGTAATTAAGTATAATGGTAAATACTATGGATATTACCATGCGTCGGCATATAAAGACTGGCGCGAATGGTCTACCAACGTAGCTGTTTCAAACGACCTTATTCATTGGAAAAAATATGCCGGAAATCCCATTGTTGGCAACAATACATCGAGCGGAATTTTAGTGAATGATGGTGCGCAGTATCGTTTGTATACCATGCACCCGGCAGTGAATGTTTATTTCCCTGCGGAGGATAGCGCGGTTAATGAGAAAAGATAAATCCTGCTTCGGACCTTGTACAGTCACCGGAATTTTTCCCGCAGATTTTCGCTGATAATGACCGCAGATGTTGACCTAAAATAAATGAAATTAGTTAATACTCATTCATGCCAGATTTCACCATCAGACCGCCCCTTGGGCGGGCCGATGTGGAAAGCCGGTAGGCCCGCCCAATGGTTA
>JBQCGX010000083.1:0-81854 GCA_051955255.1 Agriterribacter sp.
TGGTTCTGGATGAGTATAGATGGAGCGAAGTTCTGGCCGCAATACACAATATCGTTGCCGGGGAAGTTAACCGACAGCACTTTTACATCGTTGTTAAATAACACTGGCGGTTCACATCCGTTTGAAGACAACAGCGGACTGCGGTCGGGCATTGTTTCCAGCGCTGTTTCCATTCGGTCTGCCTGACCTTCGGTAAACAGGCACATGGCTGCATCATCCACATAATCCATAAAATTCATGAACATGATGCCAGGCGAATTCGAAGTGCAATTATCTGTTTGAGGAAAAGAAGGCGTGCCGTAAGTACACTTGTTTTGATTGGGCGTGTCGTCCACATTATCCGAGTCGGAGCAAGACTCCACGCAATCATTGTCGCCCCATATATGAGCCAGGTTGAAGAAGTGCCCTATTTCATGTGTGGCAGTGCGTCCTTTATTAAAAGGCGCCTGTGCGGTACCAACCGTACCAAATGCATGGTAGGCATTAACGAATCCTACATCGCTGTTTGATAAACCAGGCAATCCTGGCATGAAAGAATATCCCAGGTCGTTGTTGTTGGTCATACGGCACACCCAAACATTGAGGTACTTGTTTATATTCCATGCATCCGAGCCGCCCTGGTTGGAGTATTTTATCGGGTCGTGTGTTCCGGGAGTAGAGGTAGTAGAAGACTGCTTGCGTATAATACCATTGGTGGCTTCGTTGGCAGGCGTGCGTTGCGCCAGGCAAAAGCGAATATTTCCCTTTGCAAAAAGCGGTTTAAACGCAGCGGGAATGTTGGAAGAATCGGCATTGAGACCGGCATAATCGGCATTCAACACATCTAGCTGGCTTTGCACCTGCTCGTCGGTTACCAGCGCAGGGTTGTCCATTACAATGTGTACAACTACAGGAATGGTTACAACGGTGCTTAAACGTCGTTGTGAGGGGAATAAAGCCTTTTGCCGCCGCACAGCTTCAAACTTTTGCTGAAAGTCAGCTTGTCTTTTTTGATACTCGGCTTTGTGCTGAGGGTGCTGCTGCAGGTATTTTTCCATTACTGCATTTGTAACACAACCACGTTGTGCCTGCACAAATGCAGCAATGCCGGTAAGCGCAATTATAAACGCGAGCCTAGTTGTTGCCTTCAAAGTGAATGGATTTAATGATCGGTTCATCAAATGTATTACAAGTAACGATGTTAAAAAAAATGCTTTTCTGCTGTGGTTGATTGAGTGAATAAGGTATAAGCAGTATACTGTTTTCTCTATACCTTCTACCCTATACCTTACATCCTATACCTTTTCAAACGCTTTTTCATCCCATACATTATACGTTTTGCCACGAAAACTGGTTTGATATTTACAGGTAATTCACATAGAAAATATATTAACCGTCAATTTCTATTGTTCAACCAGCATTCCAGCTATACAGCCGCACATCAAACAAGCAATGGTTCCACCAATAAGTGCCTTCACACCCAGCTCAGTAAGGTTTCTCCTTTGGTTGGGAGCCAATTGACTTATACCGCCTATTTGTATGCCTATAGAAGCAAAATTGGCAAATCCACACAGCGCATAAGTAGCTATCAGCAACGACTTGGGATCAGTTATTACGTTGGCAGCTTTCATATTGCCCAACGAAACATACGCTACAAATTCATTCAATATGGTTTTTTCTCCCAACAACTGGCCAATAGACACCATGTCTGTCGGAGCCACGCCTATCAACCAGGCTACCGGCGCAAACAAATAGCCAAATATCATTTGCAGCGACAAACCGCTGTATCGTCCGCTGGTTATGGAAGCTATATAGGAGTTAATGTTGGCAACATCGCCCACCCAGCCCAGCAGTGCATTCACCACCCACATGAGCGCTGTAAATACAATCAGCATAGCGCCCACGTTTACCGCAAGCTTTAATCCGTCGGTAGTGCCCAGCGAAAGCGCATCCAGAAAGTTGTCGCCCAGTTTTTCTTTTGGAATGGCCAGGTCTTTTGAAATAAGGTGATGATCTGTTTCGGGGAAAAGTATCTTGGAACAAACAATGGCTGCCGGCGCACTCATAATAGACTGGCTAAGCATGTGCAGGGCAAAATAATTTTGCTGCGCAGGATCTGAACCGCCTAAAAACCCTACATAAGCAGCCAGCACACTGCCGGCTGTATTGGCCATACCTCCCACCATAATGCACAATATTTCGCTCCTGGTCATTTTTTCGAGGTAGGGGCGTATCATGAGTGGAGCTTCTGTTTGTCCTAAAAAAATATTGGCGGCTGTTGACAAGCTTTCCGCGCCGGAGATATTCATTTTATTAAGCAGGTAGGCAAAAACGTATACTATTTTCTGCAAAATGCCCAGGTAATACAAAATGGATGAAAGCGCTGCAAAAAAAATGATATTCGGCAGAACCTGCACGGCAAAAATATAGGCCCAGGCCTGCTTATCATCTGCCAAGCTGCCAAACATAAATTCTGTTCCTTTATGACTGAGGTTGAGCAGCTCAACAAATGCAGAAGAAACGCTGCCGAGCAATAATTTGAATATGTCGGGATTGCAAATTTTGGTATACACCGATACGCAAAGAATAATACCTGTAACACGGAGCGACCATTTTACGACTTCGCTATAGCGTGGTGTAAGATATTTGATGATGAGCCCGATGAGCACCACACTGATCAAAACAGCCATGCCGGGATTGGCGAAAGCAACGCTGCGTATCATCCCAAAAAAGAAAATGCATTGCCAAGCTATTGCCAGCAAAACAGCAACCGTATTAAACGATGGGCGTATATTATGAACGTTGTAATATCTTATTTTGGAAATGATGTTGTACAACAGCAGAATGCCTGCTAATATCCAGAATACCGGCTGTCCCCCGGCTTTGGTATTCAGCACTCCCATAGCAAACATCACCTGCGCAAAAATGCCAATGCCTACCAGCTTCCAGTTAACGGCTTTTCTATTGTTGCTGAGCAGATAACAAACCAGGATAAGAAAGCTCATACCCAATGCGCCTCTGCCAATATTTTCCAGGTGTGATGTCATAAAGCCGTCAGGTTTGATCTCATGTGTTTAATGAGCAATATACAACATTGGGGCTTGCCGTGAGCTATCTGCCATCAGCTTTCAGCGGTCAGCTATCAGCTTCGGCATTCTGTGAACCTAATCACCTTACTTTACTCAATAACCTATTTACCCAATCCCACCCAATTCCAATGCAGCCTGACCAAACATGCATTATTCGCAGTACCTTTGCCGGGTTTTAATTTGATATGAAAATACTAATGGTATGCCTCGGGAATATTTGCAGAAGCCCGCTGGCAGAAGGAATTATGCAATATAAAATTGATCAGTCTGGTTTAAACTGGCTGGTTGATAGCGCAGGTACAAACGGATACCATGTAGGCGAAACGCCGCACCGGCTTTCGCAAAAGGTGGCTTTATCGCATGGAATTGACATCAGCCAACAGCGGGCACGCAATTTTCGCCCCGACGATTTTGAAAAGTTCGACCACATTTACGCAATGGCGGGCGATGTGATTGATGAAATAAAATGGATTGCCGGCAAAAAATTCAATCCCAATAAAGTATCCTTGTTAATGGAAGAAGTATATCCCGGCAGGCAAATGGATGTGCCCGATCCCTGGTATGGCCCAGAGCCCGGCTACCATGAAGTGTTTGCCATGATAGACATGGCGTGCAGCAGGATTATTGAAAAGAAAGCGGTAGGTAGTAAGTGATCAGTGGTACGGGCTAAAGCCCTATACCTTATACCTTACACCCTATACCTGATTTTAAATTTGTAACTGATTTGTTTCGTTTATATGAGTAAACCCTCTTTGCCGCAAGGCACCAGAGATTTTGGACCGGATGTTGTTCGCAAAAGAAACTACATCATCTCCACCATTAAAAATGTATTTGAACTGTATGGGTTTGAACCGCTGGAAACACCGGCAATGGAAAACCTGGATACATTAATGGGCAAATATGGGGAGGAAGGTGATAAGCTGATCTTTAAAATATTGAACAACGGGTTAAGCGATCCTAAAAATGTTGAAAAGGCAACCCAGGCATTTCAGCAGGTGCTGCAGGGAAAAAACGACAAGAACCTTACAGAACGGGCTTTAAAATATGATCTTACCATACCCTTTGCGCGGTATGTTGCCATGAATTACGGGCAACTAACGTTTCCGTTTAAGCGCTACCAGGTGCAACCGGTATGGCGTGCCGACAGACCTCAAAAGGGACGTTACCGGGAGTTTTACCAGTGCGATGCAGATGTTGTGGGCAGCAACTCATTGCTGAACGAAGTGGAACTGGCGAATATATATGCTACGGTTTTTAAAAAGCTGGGCATAGCTGTTGAAATAAAGATCAACAACCGGAAGGTATTGGCGGCATTGGCTGAGCTGTGTGGGGGTGCCGATAAGATGACGGACATTACCATTGCCATTGACAAGCTGGACAAGATCGGCATAGAAAAGGTAGAAGCAGAACTTGCAGAAAGAGGCCTGAGCAATGAACAGATCGGAATCATAAGGCAATACCTTGAAACAAGCGGCGATAATGAATCGAAACTTGCTGCTGTTAAAACACTTTTTGCCAACAGCGCCACAGGTTTAAAGGGAATTGAAGAACTGGAATTCATTCTTCAGTATCAGCAAGCACTGGATGCTGACCATGCGCTGAGTATAGACCTTACGCTCGCCCGTGGATTGAACTACTACACCGGAACCATATTTGAAGTAAAAGCGAAGAACGTGCAGATGGGCAGCATTGGTGGTGGTGGCCGGTACGACGACCTTACCGGTTTATTTGGCGTAGCCAACGTGCCGGGTGTGGGCATTTCATTTGGGGTGGACAGGATTTACGACGTGCTGGAAGAATTGAAGTTGTTTCCGCAGGAAGTGCAGAAAGGTGCAAAGGCTCTATTTTTCAACCTGGGGCAAGCTGAAAGCAGGAAGGCATTTGAACTGATGCAGGCGCTGCGTAATAAAGGCATTTCGTGTGAGCTGTATCATGAACAGGCAAAGTTTGACAAGCAATTCAAATATGCCGAACGAAAAGGGATAGCCTTTGCCGTTATGATCGGCAGCCGCGAACTGGAGTCGGGAATTTGCAACATTAAAAACCTCGCAACAGGTGAACAGCGTTCTGTAGCGTTTGAGGAACTGGAAGAAAATCTGGGATTTGAGATTTGAAATTTCAAATCAGCAATCACCAATCAACCAATCAGCAATTTTAAGACGCCCTTCTGTGCTCCAGGAATTCAGGAGTGGAGGTATAGAACATGATCTTTTTGTGCAGTTCCTCCGGCTTAAAAGGTTTGGGTATGTAATCGTTAAATCCTTTGTTCAACAAATCCTGCCGTATGTTTTCGTAAGTAGCGGCAGTGAATGCAATAATAGGAATGTCTTTATGCGTTTTGCGAATGGCTTCTACGGTTTGTGCGCCATCCATTTCAGGCATTTCCAGGTCTACCAGCAACATATCGGGCTTATGCTGGTAAAACAGTTCTACGGCTTTCAACCCGTTTTCTGCTTCCAGCACCTGTATATTCCATTTTTGCAAAAAGCGTTTCGCCACTATCATATTAATGGGATTGTCTTCTGCCAGTAATATTTTTATTCCATCCAGGGCGGTCAGCTCTTTCAGCCTGGTTTCATCTACATACGACTTTTGCTGCTTTGCTACTTTAAAGCTCAGCGTAAAATAAAAATTGCTACCCGATCCTAGTATACTTTCTACCTGCAGGTTGCCACCCATCTGGTCGATAATTTTCCGGCTGATGGCCAACCCCAGCCCTGTGCCGCCAAACTTGCGGGTAGTTTCAATATCTGCCTGCGTAAAGCTTTCAAAAATCTGGCGTAATTTATTAGGCGGTATACCAATGCCGGTGTCGGACACGCAAAAACGAATATCTGCTGTATTGGCTTTACGATTGACCGCTTTTACTTCGAGCGATATCGTTCCCTTTTCGGTGAACTTAATAGCATTGGCGAGGAGGTTGTTCATTACCTGGTTCAGTCGCGTTTCATCGCCATACACTTCCAGATCGGTATCGTTGTCGATTGCTATTTTGAGCGAAAGGTTTTTTGCCGCTACCGGTGCCGTAAACGAGGTTACTACTTTTTGCATAAACGTCTTCAGGTTAAACGGAGCATGCTGCAGTTCCATTTTGCCTGCCTCAATTTTGCTAAAGTCAAGTATGTCGTTTACCAGTTGCATCATGTGCTCCGAAGAGTATTTTAATACTTCAAAGCTCTGAAGCTGGCTGGGCAGGTATTCTTCCTGCAATATGATATTCGTGGTTCCTATAATGGCATTTAACGGCGTTCTGAGCTCGTGACTCATATTTGAGAGGAAGCGAGATTTTACCTGGGCAGCTTTTTCGGCTTTCTCTTTCGCTTTTAAAATTTCAAATTCTGCTATTTTAATTTCGGTAATGTCCAGTATGCTGATTTTGCAATAACTGATTTCGCCGTGCGAGAACGGAACAATGTTTACATAGGCATAAAAGGGCGTATCATCCTTGCGGATAAAATCCATATTGCCGTACCACGGCGACTTTTTTTCGAACGATTGTTTGCCCTGCACTACAATATGCTCTTCCATTTTTTCGCCCAAAAAATTGCGGGCTAATACTTTTACCACATCTTTTTTGCCGGGAATGCTGAAAATTTCGAGCGCTCTTTTATTACAATCGGTTATCAGCAGGCTGCGGGTATCAACAATAAATACAGCATCGAGCGATGTATCGTACATCGTGTCCTTGAACTTTTTCTCTTCCAGTATTTTCTCTTCATTCTTTTCAAGCGTTTTTAAAATGTAGTATGTAAACAAGGCTGTTATAACAAGGGAAAGACTTAAATTTGAACTAAAGAGTGCGCTGTATAACTCGGTGCTGATGTGCTGGATATTGCTTACATACGGCGCCATAATAAATATCATGGCGGCTGTTATAAAAGTTACGATGGCGGTCATGATCAGCTCTTCGTAATTTTTGCGGATGTCGATCACAAAGATCAATGCAAGCAAAAACGGAAAATAAAACATGTGTTCCCCCGCTCTCAATCCCTCGGCATAGCTGATGGCAAACAGGTATAGGTTAATGGTAAAAATGCCCAGCACTTTTGCAAAAAACAATCTTCCATCCTTGTTGAGGAAATAACAAACGGCGAGGAGCAAGATAGAAGTAAGGTTAATGGAAACACTTAGATACAACCCGTGAAGACAGTTCATCAGAGCGGAAATGAGGTTTACACCTATTCCGAAAAAAATAAATATTATAAGCCGCTGTATGTTCTTGTTTTCTTCATGACCCTTGGATGGATCTATCCCATTATTTAAAATACCGTAGCAAAAAGATACTAATTTGTCTAATAAGTTCGTTTTCATAACCTGAGATGAGTGTTTTAAAGCTTACACACGCGTATGGAACGCACATTCTAGAACGCCTTAGTGTATTACAAATTGTGATATGAACAACGAAGACCATAAAATATTATACGCCTTTTCGAGTGACCTGGATGTTGATTTCCTCCAGGAACTGTATGGCGAAGATCTGCAGCAGGCAGAAATGGTATTTGAGTCGTCGCTTGAGCAATTGCGCAAAGAACTGAACCTTGCCGAAACACGCTTTCATGCCGGAGATGCCCCCGGTTTAAAGAAAGTGGTTCACAAAATGAAGCCCTTGTTTGGCTATATTGGGTTGAATGAAATAATGGCTAAGTTTGCAGCGTTTGAAGATGTGTGTGTAAAAGCAACACACATTTCGGAAACGGAAAACGGATTTAACGATATAAAAATGCTAACCGAACATTCTATGCAAAAAATAGAAAAAGAAATCAAACGCCTGAAACAATTCAATACCCAATATCTATGAAATATCAGAGCATTATTGTTGAAGATCTGCAGGTAGCTGCGGAGTTCCTGAAAAGGTTTTGCGAAAAATCGGGTGTGATTGACGTAGTCAACCACTTTCTGAACGCCGAAGACGCTTTGCTTTTTCTGAAAGACAACGTTGTTGATCTTATGTTTCTTGACGTTGAAATGCCTGGTGCTTCAGGTTTTGAACTGCTCGACCAGCTTGCTTATACGCCTCAGGTAATTCTCACCACGTCTAAAACAGAATACGCATATAATGCTTTTCAGTATAACGTTACCGACTATCTTAAAAAGCCATTCACCTACCAGCGTTTCCTGGAAGCCATTCAAAAAGTAAGCAAAAAAACGGAACAGCAGAATGGCAACTCAGACCAGGATCATATGTTTATAAAATCCGACGGCAAGTTGATCCGGCTGCACAACGACGATATCCTTTTTATTGAAAGCATGGGCGATTATGTAAAATTCATTACGCCGGCTAAAAAATACATTACGCACAATACTATCAAAAACCTCGAAACGAAAGTGAATCCCCAGGTTTTTATGAAGGTGCACCGCTCTTATATTGTAAACTTCACCAAGATCAATGATATACAGGAAAACGTGTTGTTCATTAACGGCAATATGATTCCTATCAGTAAAACGCACAAGTCGGGCGTGATGCAGAAAATTAATATTTTATAGCCGTCAACTTTCGGCAAGCAGCAATCAGTCGTCTGACGTTTATTGTTGGAGTTGAATTTGCACTTTGCAGGAAACGACAAACATCAAATTAAAAACTCATAACCCGTCACACCTGCAGCACTTTGTCTTCTACTATTGCAAATACTTTATCGGTTTTGCTGCGGCGCATGCTCACAAGGCCGGTAAAACGGCTGAAAGCAGGCAGCGTGCACGAGCGATGTCCAAAATGAAAACAGGGAAACGACAGGCTTTGTTTTCCTAATCCTGATACGCGCACACCGGGATGAATATGTCCTGCAAACAAATATTTTTCTCCGTTGCTGTCTGGTATAAATTCGTGCTGAAAAATAAAATCGCCCATTGCCAGCGTTTCCTGGTGAACTTCAATGCCAGCTTTGGTATACCATTCAGGTTTAAGAATATCATGATTGCCTTTTACAAGATGTACCTGCAGGTTGGGAAAATCGCTTCTCCACCTGCTAAACAAATCCATCTCTTTGTTGGCATGGCTGTGAAACATATCGCCTACCACGATCAATTGGCGGGGTTTAAAAAACTGAATAAGATTTACCAAACGCAGCAAGTCTTCTTTAAAAACAGTTTGAGGCACGCCTATCCCGGATTTGCGAAAATGGCCGGACTTGCCTAAGTGAAGGTCGGCAACAATCAACGCAGCTTCATCTTCCCAGTAAATTGCCCGCTGCCCGGAAAGCCACACCGTATGATCGCCAATAATATGTTTTAAGGGAGGATGCATGATTAAAAAACAATCAATTGAAATATTGTTCGGCAACGATAACCGATTCGGGTTTCCCTACATCAATGAGTATACCGCCCGAGTGATCGTAGCCTAAAATGGTAAATTCTTTTGCGAGGCGAAGGTATACATCTACCAGCGAAAATTTTCCTTCCTCCGTCAGCAGCGGAAATATAGCGGGATCGATGATATGGATACCGCTGAATGCCCTTGCTATTGTATTACTTTCGGGTACGGACATACGCTCCTGCCCGGTTTGCAAATTACGCCAACCGCACAGTGCATGTTGATTGTTAAACAAAAATACCCTGGAGCTTTGCCTGTTGGTTACAGCCAAGGTAACCAACGGCTTGTGCTGCTGATGAAAAGCCAGCAGAGCCGAAAGATCGAGGTCGGTAAGAATGTCCGCGTTCATTACCACGAATGGGTTACTGTCTGTTAAGTAAGCCGCTGCTTTTTTCAACCCGCCGCCGGTTTCAAGGGGTTCGCCCAACTCGTGAGAGATGGTGATATTACAACCGAACTGCTGCTGTTGTTCCAGGAAGGAAACCACCTGCTCGGCAAAATGATGCACATTGATCACAAAATTATCAATGCCGTGTCGCTTCAGGTATTCAATATTTCTTTGCAGCAATGGCTTTCCGTTTACAGGTGCCAATGCCTTGGGGTGACTACCCGTCCAGGGCTTCAGGCGGGTACCCATCCCCGCTGCAAAAATCATTGCTTTAACAGGTTCGTTTTTCAATTGCTATAAAACCTTTGTTTGTTTGAAAGATAATGTTCGTCAAAGATCAAACTTTATTTTCAAAAGATTTCATACAGGCATTTGTGTTCTATCAAAGCGATTCATATAAAAGATGATAGTCAGGTCAACCGGTTGACGCTATTCTCGTAAATGATTAAATTTGTATGCATTGTTAATTACCTCAATTTAGTATATGGTCAATCCACAATACATTACCGACGATAAAGGAAAGAAAATTTCGGTCGTGCTATCCATCAAAGAGTATAAAAAAATAATGGAAGAACTTGAAGACCTTGAAGATATAAAGGCCTATGATAAGGCCATGAACAGAAAGCAGGAGTTTATACCACTCAACAAAGCAATACAGGAAATAGAGGCAAAACGAAAAAAGAAAAAATAATGTACCAGGTTGTTATTGAGAAACAGGTACAAAAACAACTTGCAAAAATAGCTGCACCATATTATCAGGCTATTATTCATGCGCTGAAGGCCTTGGCCGTTAACCCCAGACCGCACGGCTATAAGAAATTAAAGGGCCGACCGGGTTACCGTATACGCGTTGGAGACTACCGTGTTATCTACAATATACAAGATAACATTCTTACAGTTTTTGTAATCGACATCGGGCATCGAAAAGATATTTATGAATGATAAATCTTAGTATTTGAATATATGCCGCAGATTCGCAGATAGATGTACTTGTCTTAATCTGCGAATCTGCGGCTAAAAATTTTGTTTTATACATTCACCCAATTCTTCGACTCCTGCTCCACGTGATTGACCACTACTTTTACTCCAAATTTTTCTTTAAGATGTTTGGCAAGATTGTCTGCCGCAAACACGCTGCGGTGCTGCCCGCCGGTGCAGCCAAAGCTTACCGATAAACTATCAAAGCCTCTTTTAATATAATCCGTTACCGATATATCCACTATTCCATACACATATTGCAAAAAGGAAGGCATTTCGCTTTTGTGCAGCAGGAACTCCTGTACATCTTTATCGCGACCTGTGAGCTTTTTGTACTCTTCAAAACGACCAGGATTAAAAATCCCCCTGCAATCGAAAACAAAACCGCCCCCATTGCTTCCTTTATCTTCGGGTATTCCTTTGCGATAGGAGAAGCTGCTGACGGTTACTACCAACGGACAGTCGGGTGCAGCCTTTACGGTTTCGTAACGTGCAATGATGGAGTCATCCACTATTTGCCGCAATACTTTTTGCAGTTCGGGCAACCTGATGGGGATCTTTTTATTTTCCAGGAACCAGCGCAATTGCTTTAACGCAAAAGGAATGCTGGCAATAAAATGCGGTTTTCTTTCAAACAAACCTCTAAAGCCGTAGGCACCCAGTGTTTGCAACATGCGTATCAATACAAAGCCGTCGTAACTGTCCAGGAAATCGCGGCGATTCAACCGGTTGTCCAGCAGGCCATTTACCGTATCAAAATAAAAATTCACCAGTTCCTCCTTCCACTCGTGAGGCAGTGCGGCGCGGGCCTGCCATAACATAGACGCCACATCGTATTGCAATGCGCCTTGCATGCCACCCTGGAAATCGATAAAATAAACCTCTTCCTCTTTCACCATGATGTTGCGGCTCTGGCAATCGCGGTGCATAAAATAACGGGCTTCTTCCTGCATCAGGTAACTGCTGAGCAACTCAAAATCGTTCAATAAAAGATTTTTATCGTAAGGAAGATCCAGTGCGCGTATAAAATAATACAGGAAGTATAAAAGGTCTGAATATATAGCCTGCTTGTCGAACGATTTTGTGGCAATGCAATTGTTGTAGTCCAATCCTTCTCCGCCCTTTACCTGTAATTTGGCAAGCTGCTCAAAAGCTTTGCGGTATAATTTTTTTACCCTTTCGGTATAGCCTTCTTCTTTAATAATATCGAATAACGACACATCGCCGAAATCGGTTTGCAGGTACATGGTTTTGGCCCTGTCTGCTACCAGTATTTCCGGTACAGGTAATTTTTTATTATAGAAATGCCTGGCAAACTCAATAAAGGCATTGTTCTCCGGCTGGTTATCGGGGTTATAGGTAACTATAAACGAACTGTCTTTAGTATAAGCCCGAAAATACTGCCGGTTGCTGCCCGCCTGCCGGAGTGTGATAATTTCCTGCAAGGGTTTTGCAGACCAGTCTTCAAAAAAATGTTTTACCTCGCTCAATGTATCGCCCATAAAAACATGCTGTCATTTATATTTAAAAAAAGAAGCGTTGAGTTTTGCAACGTCACTCCACTATCCCTACACCATTAAGATACTCCAGTATTCTAGCCGTATCCAACGGCGAAAACCATTTTATATTTTCATCGCGCTTAAACCAGGTAAGCTGCCTTTTGGCGTAATGCCTTGTGTTTTTCTTTATTTCTTCTACCGCTTTTTCGAGCGTAAAATTACCATCTATATAATTAAAAAGCTCCGTGTATCCTACTGTCTGCAAGGCATTCAGGGCGCGGTAGCGATACAATGCCTCTGCTTCCTGCAACAATCCTTGTTGCATCATTTCGTCTACCCGGTTATTGATATTCTGATATACCTGTTCCCGTGACAAATCCATGCCTATCTTTACAATATCAAAATCTCTCTTTAGGCGTGGAGAAGAATGCAGTTCCAGTATCGATTTTCCCGACGACAGTTTTACTTCCAAAGCCCGTAGCATCCGCTGGGGGTTCTTTGTTTCTCCCTTTTCATAAAACAGCGGATCGTTGTCTTTGACCATTTGCTGAAGCCAGTCTAACCCATTCGCTTCATATTCCGTTCTCACCTGCGTTCTGATGGTTTCATCTACAGCAGGCATATCGTCCATTCCTTCGCAAAAGGCTTTTATATACAACCCCGTTCCTCCTACCATAATGGCTACATTGTTCCTTTCAAAAATTGCGGCGATGGCAGTGAGGGCATAGCTCTCAAATACGCCTGCATTCACTTCGTTTTGTATGGAATGAGAGTTGATAAAATAATGTTGAATGCGATCCAGGTCTTGCTGTGCCGGTTTGGCTACCCCAATATTCAACTCCTTGTAGCATTGCCGTGAGTCTGCAGATACAATAGCCGTATTAAAATGTGCTGCAAGCTGTAACGACAAACTGGTTTTACCTGATGCAGTTGGACCCACTATTACGATACAGGTTTTATGACCAGGCATTGGATGATATCAATGAAAGATTGTTAAATTAACGGCACGTACGGATAGCCGTTATTTTTCGTCGTCGCCGCCCTCTTCCGGCAAAGCCTCATCTTCCAAACCTTCGTCGCTATCGGCATCGGCATCTCCTTCTGTACCAAATCCTTCCACACCTTTGGTAAGGTCATATTTTTCTTCCACATCCACAAACCTGTCGCCCAGCATGCTTTTGGTTCCGTACTGGCTGGGCGCAATGCCTTCGCTGCGAATGGTTGCAGGGTAAGTTATTTTTGAATTTTCATCTTTCGATACATTGATCAACTCAACAAGAAAGGTCCAGCCCTTTACAAAGTCGTAGGTATAGATAAACTTCTCATTGGGATTTTTTATTTCAGACCCGATGGTTGTATTGGCCATGATCAATGGCTCTACCTTATACTGCTTGTTATATTTTTCAATGCTTATTTCGCGCCCGCGTGCCCAGTTATCGTTGCTGCGATAAAAGGTTGCCTGGTGTTTGTTATCGAACTCAAAACTTTTTAAAATGGCCAGGTGTAAATCAAAAAACGATTGAGTGTGTTTTATTGCAACATCTCTGTAAATACTGTCATCCTCCTCAAAATATATCCTGAATTTTAAAATGGCCATGTGTATCGTTTAAAAGTTGAAAATTCCTGAATAATTTTTCAAATTTAATACAAATCCAGCAGTTTATATATGCCAATAGCAATGCATTGTGCTATTTTACAGGTTCAAGATTTAGCTCCCTTGCAGTTTTCAACATAAAGTCGTAAGCAGCATCGTAATTGTTTTCTATTTCTCCATCCAGTATTGCGTCTTTGATCGCGCTTTTAATATCACCCACTTTTTTGCAGGGGGGAATACCGAATATATCCATAATCATTTCGCCTGTAATAGGAGGCTGCCAGTTGCGGATCTGATCGCTTGCCTCTACTTCTTCGAGGCGGTAACGCACCATTTCAAAATTGTCGAGGTAGCGTTTTACTTTTTGCTTGTTCTTAGAGGTAATGTCTGCCCGGCACAAGGTCATCAATGCATCAATGTCGTCGCCGGCATCAAACAACAAACGGCGTATAGCCGAGTCAGTTATATTGTCTTTTGTAAGGCTGATAGGGCGTAAGTGCAGCTCCACCAGTTTTTTTACAAACCGCATTTTGTGGTCCATAGGCAGTTTGAAACGGGTAAATATTTTAGGCACCATTCTGCCTCCTACCATTTCATGCCCGTGAAATGTCCAGCCATGCCCGTCTTCAAAGCGCTTGGTGGCAGGTTTGCCAATATCGTGCAACACGGCTGCCCAGCGCAGCCACAAATCATCGGTATGTTCTGCAATATTATCTATCACCTGCAGGGTATGGTAAAAATTGTCTTTGTGTCCCAACCCGTCTTTGTATTCCGCTCCTGCAAGGTCAACCATTTGCGGAAAAATTACATGCAATAACCCGGAACGGAATAACAGATCGAACCCCACAGAAGGTTTTTTACTGAGCAGTATCTTATTCAGCTCATCGGTTATGCGTTCCTGTGATATTATATGAATGCGTTCTATGTTGTTTTTAATTCCCTGCCAGGTATGCTCTTCAATAGAGAACTGCAATTGCGAAGCAAACCGGATGGCACGCATCATGCGCAGCGGGTCGTCGCTAAAAGTTTGGTCAGGATCGAGCGGCGTGCGGATCGTTTTTTCCTCTATTGCTTTCAGCCCGTCAAATGGATCTACCAGCTCACCATAATCTTTGCTGTTCAAACTGATAGCGAGCGCATTCATCGTAAAGTCTCTTCGCTTCTGGTCATCTTCCAGCGTGCCGGGCATTACTTCCGGTTTCCGCGAGTGATACCGGTAGCTTTCTTTGCGCGCACCTACAAACTCTATGTCCAGGTCATCGACCCTCATGTGTGCTGTACCAAAGTTTTTAAAAAAAGAAACCTTTGGATGCGGGTTGAACTGTTGCGCCGTTTGGTGCGCCAGTTCAATGCCATCGCCCAGGCAAACAATATCTGCATCCTTGGTTTTTCTTCCCAGGATCTTATCGCGTACAAAGCCGCCTATCACATAGCAGTCTATACCCAGCTTTTCGGCGGCATGGGCCACTTTTTTAAAAATAAACCGTTCCTTTTCCGAACAATCAATAAACATAGCCGGCAAAAATAAAGCGTTATTTCGTTTATCATTTGTCGTTTATTGTTCCGCCCAAGCCGTAGCCTTGAATGAATAACCATTGCCAAAAAAAATTGCCGATTCTTTGAAAGAACCGGCAATCATATTGCAAGTAAAAATATATTGATAAACCTACACTAAGTATATTTAGGACGCAGTACGTAAATAAGAATTGTTTAATCCAAAGCTGTTATCCCTGTTTCTGAAACCTGAGCGAATGCGGCTGAGGCTTTCTTTGGTAATGCCCAGGAACGAAGCGAGATACGTTAAAGGAATGCGCTGCAAGGCTTCCGGCTGTTTTTGCGTAAAATAATGGTAGCGGTCTGCCGCTTCCATAAAGCGCGTGGCAAACAGGTTTTCCTGCATTTCCATAATAAACACGCTCATAATAGTGCGGTGCAATTTGTCGATCGCAGCATACTGACGGCTCAGTTCCAGCAAAGCGTTATAAGGTATTACACCAATAACAGACTCTTCCAGGATGTGCATGGTTTCTTTAGCAGGCGTATTAAACAAAATGCTGTGCAAAGAAGAGATGATGTGATCGTCGTAGCCCAACCAGGTGGTATGCTCTTTTTGCGATGTTTTGTGAAAAAGGCGAAATGCACCCTTTACAATCACAAAAATATCACCGCAAAACTGGTCTTGCTCAAATACGTGATCATTCTTTTTGTACTCCTTTAATGTAATAATGCTCTGCAAGGCCTGGGCACTGGCTGCATCCAGCTGTGCGTACTGCTGGCAAATGGATATTACTTTCTCCATCGTTTGTGGCTCAATTAATGAAAGTTTTTTCACGGGGGTAGAAATTGATTTCGATAAAATTTGAATTATCATACATTAAACGGGGGGCGGAGCCTATTATTATAAGTTTATTGTTTTTTGGTCGTCGTTTATCGAATGCTAATCGAAATCACACAATAGAGCATAACAGGGTTGCTAACACCAAGAAAGCGTGCCAATTGAGCATCAAAGAAAATGTTATGAATTACAAGCTGATACGCAGGAGTTTATATGTGCTTAAGCTTGTTGATAACTCCGATGGGATCGGGAGCTTTAAAAATATTAGTGCCCATTACCAATGCATGCGCCCCTGCCTGAACAACTGCCGCCGCATTGGTTTCGGAAATGCCACCGTCTACCTCTATGATCGTTTTCAGTTGAAGCTGGTCGATGCGCTGCCGCAAGGTTTGAATTTTAGTTAAAGCGTGGGGAATGAACGCCTGTCCGCCAAAACCCGGGTTTACGCTCATGATCAGCACAATATCCACATCAGCCAATATATCCTGCAGCATTTGCACCGGGGTGTGGGGATTAATGGCAACTCCCGCCTTCATGCCCAGGTTTTTAATTTGCTGGATATTGCGGTGCAGGTGCGGGCATGCTTCGTAATGCACGGTAAGGTGGTCTGCCCCTGCCAGTTTAAAATCTGCCGCATATTTGCCCGGTTCTTCTATCATCAAATGAACGTCGAAAGGCTTTTGCGTAGCTTCGCGCATTTTGGCTATTACCGGCAGTCCAAAACTAATATTAGGCACAAAGCGTCCGTCCATTACGTCCAGGTGATACCAGTCTGCCTCGCTTGCGTTGAGCATATCGCATTCATCCTGCAAACGGAGAAAATTACTGGCTAATAAAGAGGGTGCTATAATTGGCATGCGACGAAGGTAGGGAATAAGGAGGAAGGAATAAGGGGTAAGGTAGAAGGTGTAGGGTGGAAGGTAAAAGGTGGAAGGTGTAGGGAAAAAGGCCCTACACCCTATACCCTACACCTTCTACCCTCTGCCTTCCCCTCAAATGATACTTTCTTAACGCTGCACTGGTTTTATACCCTTATTCTTATTTACTTTGCACCCGAATAAAAAGGAATATGAAAATTTTAATTACCGGAACAGCAGGATTTATTGGCTTTCACCTGGCAAACTACCTCATTAAAAGAGGCGATACCGTGGTGGGGCTTGACAGCATCAATGATTATTACGACATAAACCTGAAGTACAATCGCCTGGAAACAGCCGGTATATCAAAAGCGGAAATAGCTTATAACAAGCTGGTTAACAGCAGCAAGCATAAAAATTATTCTTTCATACAATTGCAACTGGAAGACAAAGCGAACCTGGAAAAACTGTTTGCCGGGCAGCAGTTCGACAAGGTTTGTAACCTTGCTGCCCAAGCGGGAGTAAGATACAGCCTTACCAACCCGGATGCCTACATCAACAGCAATATTGTTGGCTTTTTGAATTTGCTGGAATGCAGCCGGCATTATAATATTAAGCACCTGGCTTATGCCAGCAGTTCGAGCGTGTATGGCTTAAATGGCAAATCGCCTTTTGCCACTTCCGATAATGTAGATCATCCCATTTCGCTATATGCAGCCAGCAAAAAAAGCAATGAGCTGATGGCGCATACCTATAGTCACCTGTTTAAAATACCTACTACCGGGTTAAGGTTTTTTACGGTATACGGTCCCTGGGGGAGACCAGATATGGCTTTGTTCCTGTTTACCAAAGCCATCCTTGAAAACAAGCCCATACAGGTTTTCAACAACGGCAATATGGTGCGGGACTTTACCTATGTGGATGACATTGTTGAAGGCGTGGTAAGGGTAATAGACAATCCGCCTGCCGGCAAACAGCAATGGGATGCGGCTCACCCCGATCCTTCCACCTCTACCGCTCCTTATAAAGTATACAATATCGGCAACAACAACCCGGTTCGGTTAATGGAATTCATTGAAGCCATAGAAGCACACCTGGGTAAAAAAGCTGAGAAAGAGATGTTGCCCATGCAACCAGGAGATGTGGCTGCTACCTGCGCCGATGTACAGGACCTTGTGGCCGATCTTAACTACAAGCCACAAACAAAAGTTTCTACAGGCATTAAAAATTTTGTGGAGTGGTACAGGGAGTATTATAAGAAGTAGGCCCACCTAAAGAACTATTTACCAGTGCGTCTCGACTGAAGCGGCGCATTTAATTACCATACTATCGTGGTAAGGTTGTCTACATCTTTAAAATGTTTATCTCTTGTAACAAGTGAAAGTGAATGCTGCAGCGCAATAGAAGCAATCCATATGTCATTTTCGGGAATTGGCTTGCCTTTCTTTCTCAAAACAGCTTTTACAATGCCATAAATGGCAGCGGTGGATGAATCAACTTGGAGTACCTGGTACCTCTCGGCTATGCTAACAATCGTTTCAATATTCTTTTCAACCTGTTTAGAATACCTGGCACCATAAAACATCTCACCAATTACAATTGCAGGTATAAACAATTCTTCCGCACGATCAATCTTGTCAGCTATTATGCTATCTCCTTTCAGCCACTCTGAAATAATATTTGTATCAAGTAAAACTTTATTTCCAGTCATCGGGATTAATTTGCTCGCACCCTTGTTCAATTGCTGCATCTATTAAACTACCATCTTCCCTGGATATAGCACCAACAAAATCATGGGCCGAGTGCTGTTTTTTGTCTCTGTACAAACCGGCCTTTCTCAAAACTGATTCGAGCTCTATTAGTACAGCCTCATTCTTGACCTTTAACACCTCTTCAATAAGATGTATCTTTCTGCCCTCTGTGTACATAAAATACGTATTTTGTATGTTACAAACATAACTAAAAAAACGCAGGCATGCTATCAGCCTGCCGTTCCTCACTGATAGCCAAAGCACCTATTAACGCTAATTAACAACAAAAAAATTTTGCGTTTTATCTGAATATCATACCTTTGCCGCAGGAAAAGAACAAAAGAAGGGAACGAAGCCGTTCCCTTCTTCATTTATCCAGATTATGAGCAGCGATGCAACAACGCAGGTAATAGAGCAAATGATAGGGACTTTGTTGGAAGAAAGCCCGGATGTTTTTCTGGTGGAAGTAAAAATAAAACCTACCAACAATGTAAAAGTTTTTTTAGATGCCGATGGAGGAATCTCCATTGCAAAATGTGTAACCTACAACCGCACTCTGTATAAACAAATAGAAGCCGAAGGCATTTTTCCCGGCGGCGATTTTTCCCTGGAGGTTTCTTCGCCAGGGCTCGATGAACCCCTCAAACTTAAACGCCAGTATCAAAAAAATATAGGCCGAAATGTGGAGGTAACGCTTCAGGATAGTACTAAAAAAGAAGGCAAACTTCTTACGGTAACTGAAACGGAAATAGTAATAGAAGAAACGAAAGGCAAAAACAAGAAAAAAGAAACGATTCAACATACTATCTTTTTTGATAACATTAAAACAACAAAAATTCAAATTCAATTTTAACGATCCCCTCCGGACGCCGTTATGCGACGTTCGCCAAAGGATAAAAATGCTGTACTATGGCAAGTATTAATCTTATTGAATCCTTTCAGGATTTCAAGGACGCTGAAAATATTGATCGTCCCACATTAATGAAGGTGCTGGAAGACGTATTCAAAACCTTACTCCGTAAGAAATACGGCTCTGATGAAAATTTTGATGTGATCGTAAATACGGAAAAAGGAGACCTTGAGATTATTCACCGCCGCACAATTGTAGAAGATGGACAGGTGGAAAACCCGGTAGCTGAAATAGCTTACAGCGACGCCGTAAAAATTGAACCCGACTTTGAAGTAGGCGAAGAGCTTTTCCAGGAAGTTGATATTCTCGATTTCGGACGCCGTGCCATTCTTGCCGCCAAGCAAACGCTGGCAAGCCGCATCAGCGATCTTAAAAAGAACAGCCTTGTAAAAAAATATGCCGACCGCGTGGGTGAAATCATCAGCGCCGAAGTATACCAGGTGTGGAAAAAAGAAGTACTGTTGCTGGATGAAGATGGAAACGAACTGATCATCCCTAAATCAGAACAAATACCTTCCGACTATTTCAAAAAGGGAGAAAACATAAAGGCGGTAGTAAAAAAGGTGGAATTGAAAAACAATTCGCCTGTTATCATCCTGTCGCGCACCCATCCTTCTTTCCTGGCTAAACTGCTGGAAATTGAAGTACCGGAAATTTTTGATGGCTTGATCGTCATTCGCAAAATTGTGCGCGAACCAGGCGAAAGAGCAAAAGTGGCGGTAGAATCGTACGACGACCGCATCGATCCGGTAGGTGCCTGCGTAGGTATGAAAGGCAGCCGTATACACGGCATTGTGCGCGAACTGAAAAATGAAAATATAGATGTAATTAACTGGACCAACAATACCCAGTTATTGATACAGCGTGCATTAACACCGGCTAAAGTGAGCTTTATGGAGATTGATGCTGAAAGAAAACATGCCAGTGTATATCTCAAACCCGACCAGGTTTCTCTTGCTATCGGGCGTCGTGGAGTAAACATTAAGCTGGCTTGCGAGCTGGCCGGGCATGAAATTGATGTATTCCGCGACGATGAAGGACAGAACGAAGAGTTCGACATTGATCTGGATGAATTTGCAGATGAAATTGATACATGGGTGATTGATGAGTTGAAACGCATTGGTTGCGATACAGCCCGCAGCGTGCTCGACCTCACCACAGAAGAACTGGAAAGAAGAACAGACCTGGAAAAAGAAACCATTGAAGAAGTGCGGAAGGTATTGGAAGAAGAGTTTCAAAAAGGTTAATATTACATCCTCTCCGGAGGCAGGTGATATTTAGGAACAGAAAAATAAACAATTCCGTGCGCGTTAATGGATGCGCAGGAGCAAAAAAATATGGCGGAAATTAAATTACCACGCTTACTTGCAGCGGCCAAGGAGTTCAACATTGGACAGGAAACCTTAATTGATTTCCTGATAGGGAAAGGTTTTTCCAAAGACGAGCTGAAACCCACGAGTAAGCTAACGGAAGACATGTACTATTCCCTGCAACAGGAGTTTTCATCTGACAAAGCTGCCAAAGCTAAAAGTGACCAGATAGAAATTCCTAAAGGGAATGTGCTGGAAGCCCGGAAAAAGAAGGATGAAGAAGAGATCCTCTTCAAAAAAGAGCTTAAAAAGAAAGCAGAAGCAGCGCCAGCTCCTCCTGTAACCGAAACACCTCCGGCACCGGCAACTCCGCCTGTTGTTGAACAGCAGGAAGCGCCTGTGCAAAAAGCACCGGAAGCCCAGCCTGAAATAACTAAAATTGAAGCTCCGGAAATAGAAGGGCCAAAAGTGCTGGACAAAATAGACCTGAGCGCCATAGACTCCTCTACCCGGCCAAAGAAGAATGTTAAGAAGAAAGAAGAAGAGCCGCAGCAACCGGTTCAACCTAAAGAAGAACCGCAGCCTGTAGTGGAAGAAGTAGTACAGCCGCCGGTTGAGCAAGAGGTAAAAGAAACTCCCAAAGTGGAAGAAGAAGAACCCGACGAACAACCAGCCGCAGGCGTTGAAGAAGACAACAGGGTAATTGAAAATATAAGAGCAGAAAAACTCGAAGGACCAAGAATCGTAGGTAAAATAACCCTTCCTGCCGATAACGAAACCAGGCCCGCCGCCAACAAACCACAGGAAGAAAAGCGGAAAAGAAAGCGCATCCCCATCGAAAAGAGGGATCAGCAGCCTCCGCAGCGCCAGCAAGGTCCTGAAGACAGGCAGCAACGCAGAGATGGCAGCGCTCGTCCCCCTATTCAAAAACAGGGCGATCGTGCCAAACAAGGACATGGTGGCGGACACCATGCCGGCGGTGGCAATCGCTTTGGACAAGGCAACAGGCAAGGCGGCGGCAGACGCGATCATCAGCGCGAGGTTAAAGAAATTGACGCTAAAGAAATACAGGATAAGATCAGGGAAACGCAGGCAAAACTTGCCGGCGGATCAAGAGGCACCGGCAAAAGCGCCAAATCTAAAATGCGCAGGGCACGCCGCGAAGAGATGGCCGAAAATATGGCAGGCGATGCCGCACAGGACAACAAGCTGCAGGTAACAGAATTTGTTACCGTGAGCGAGCTTGCCAACCTGATGGACGTAAACTTTGCCGAAGTAATTGGCAAGTGTATGAGCCTTGGCATTATGGTGTCTATCAACCAACGTCTCGACGCTGAAGTAATAGAACTGGTAGCTGCCGAGTTTGGATTTGAAGTGGAATTTATTGGAGTAGACGATGTGGATGAAGAGGAGGAAGAGGAAATAGAAGATCAACCGGAAGAACTGGAGCCTCGTGCACCGGTAATTACCATTATGGGACACGTTGACCACGGTAAAACTTCCTTGCTCGACTATATACGAAGCGCCAACGTGGTAGCCGGCGAAGCGGGTGGCATTACCCAGCACATTGGTGCCTACCAGGTAACTACCGCTTCGGGCAAAAAACTCACCTTCCTCGATACGCCCGGTCACGAAGCATTTACAGCTATGCGTGCCCGTGGTGCCAAAGCTGCCGACGTAGCCATTATTGTAATATCGGCAGACGATGCGGTGATGCCACAAACACGTGAGGCCATCAGCCACGCGCAGGCAGCCAACCTGCCAATGGTGTTTGCAATCAATAAAATTGATAAAGAAGGAGCCAATCCCGAAAAGATCAAAGAGCAGCTTGCAGGCATGAACCTGTTGGTAGAAGACTGGGGCGGTAAATACCAGAGCCAGGAAATTTCTGCCAAAAGCGGCTTAAACGTTGACCTTTTACTGGAAAAAATATTGCTGGAAGCAGAGCTGCTGGAACTGAAAGCCAACCCGCACAGGGAAGCTGTTGGTACCATCATTGAAGCTTCGCTTGATAAGGGACGCGGTTATGTAGCCACCATGCTGGTGCAAAACGGTACCCTTAAACAAGGTGAAATTGTGGTGAGCGGACAGTTCTATGGCCGCGCCAAAGCCATGTTCAACGAACGCAACCAGCGCCTGGACGAAGCAGGTCCTTCTGCTCCCGTGCAGATACTTGGTTTAAACGGTGCGCCGCAGGCGGGTGAGAAATTTAAAGTGTTCTATGACGAAAGTGAAGCGAAAGACATTGCCAACCGTCGCGCACAGATATTGAGAGAACAAGGTATACGCGCTAAAAAACACATTACACTCGACGAAATCGGTCGCCGTTTGGCATTGGGCAACTTTAAACAACTGAACCTGATCATTAAAGGCGACGTGGATGGTTCCGTAGAAGCGTTGAGCGACTCCTTGCAAAAACTTTCTACAGAAGAGATTGCCGTGGCAGTAGTACACAAAGCCGTTGGTGCCATTACCGAAAGCGATGTATTGCTCGCAACTGCGTCCGATGCCATCATCGTAGGCTTTAACGTACGTCCTTCGCCGCAGGCATCAAAGCTGGCAGAATCGGAAGGTGTGCAGATCAAAGCTTACTCCATCATTTACAACGCTATTGAAGAAGTGAAGAGCGCGATGGAAGGTATGATGGAACCTACCATTACTGAAAAGATAATTGCGAACGTAGAGATAAGAGAAGTTTACAAATTCGACAAGGTTACCGTTGCCGGTTGCCAGGTACTGGATGGTAAAATTCTCCGCAACTCCAAAGTGCGACTCATCAGGGAAGGTATTGTGGTGTATCCCAGTGGAGAAGGAAACAGCGCAGAACTGGGATCGCTGAAACGTTACAAAGACGACGTGAAGGAAGTAACCAGCGGCATGGAGTGCGGTCTTACCATCAAGAACTACAACGATCTGAAACCCGGCGACATAGTAGAGGCATTTGAAATTGAAGAAGTGAAACGCAGCCTGTAATACAAATGGCTTAGTGAGTTGCCCGGTATAAACCTTTGTTAAATAAACAGCGAACCAGCCGTGCTGCATAAAGGACGGTTATTTTTGAGGCGCTTGAATTTTTATTTGTTATGAAAAAACTACTGGTTTTTGGATGTTTGCTGGTGGCTGCTGCCGGTGCAGTTGCACAAGGTCAGTCGCATAAACTGCTGGCAGATAAAATTGTAGCGGTTGTGGGTGACAAGATTGTACTCCGTTCAGACATTCTCAATTATATAGAAGACGAAAAGCGGCAGGGGCGCGAATTGCCGCCGGGGGCTAATTGCATGCTCATACAGCAAATGATGATACGCAAAGCCCTGATGTTGCAGGCGCAAAAAGACTCTTTGCCGGTGGGCGACGATGAAATTGAAGCGGAACTCGATCAGCGTATTCGTTACTTTATCAGTGCCTACGGCGGAAAAGAATCGCTGGAGCAGATTGCAGGTAAAACCATTTACCAGATCAAAGAAGACAACCGCATTGCCATTAAAGAGCAAAAGCTCGCCGATGCCATGCAGAAGTCCATCATCGAAAATGTAAGGATCACTCCAACAGAAGTAAAAGCTTATTACGATAAAATTCCTAAAGACAGTTTGTTCTTTTACGAAACAGAACTGGAAATCAAACAGGTGGTAGCCTACGCCAAAGCCAGTCGCGAACTGGAAAAATATGCGCAGGATGAACTGGCAGAATACAAAAGGCAGGTAGAAAGCGGTGTGGCTTCTTTCGACAAGCTGGCTAAGCTGTACAGCGATGACCCGGGAACAAAGGAAATGGGCGGAAGGTTTGAATTTAACCGCAGCGACAAAAATGTAGACGGAACTTTTTCGTCCACTGCATTTGCATTGAAAGAAGGACAAATATCAAGGGTTGTAAAATCAAAATTCGGCTATCACATCATTCAACTGGTAAGCCGTTCGGGTGATGACGTGGTGGTAAGACATATTTTAAAAATACCACAGGTTACCGATACTGAAATCAATGACGCCATTGCAAAGCTCGATACCGTAAGATCGAAACTCGTTGCCAATACACTTACATTTGGCGAAGCAGTAGATAAATACAGCGAAGACGAGAACAGTAAGTTTACAGCGGGTTCGGTAACCAATCAGCAGGGTTCTCCTTATCTCACCATCGATCAGTTAGACAAAAGCCTTGTAGGTGTTTTAGATCAATTGAAGGTGGGAGAATATTCCAAGCCAATGCCGTTTACCGATGAAAGAGGAAAAAAAGGAGCCCGTATCCTGTTCCTTCAATCTAAAACCGAGCCTCACCGCGAAAATATTAAAGACGACTACAACAGGATAGCCCAACGCGTAATGGAAGAGAAAAAAGCGGAACTGCTCGACAAATGGTTCCGTACCAAAATGCCTACTTTTTATATTTCGGTAGACGATGAGTATAAGAGCTGCGCAGAAGTAAGCAAGTGGCTGAACGGGCATACTACAGCATCTGCAACCAACTAAAAAATTTCAGCTATAAAAAAGCCGGCAAAAATTTGCCGGTTTTTTTATGCTATTACCGTATGTTCGTGGAGTGAAGGCGAAAGGCAGAAGGTATAAGGTGTAGGGTGGAAGGCAGAAGGTATAAGGTAGGAAGCTGATCGCTCAAAAAAGTGCATATGTATACAGACGATTCGAAAGGCGTTACTTACGGCGCCGGCTTTTTCATACTATTAGGTTTATGGCTGGTTGGCTTCATCATCGGCGCTATCCTTACTTTGCCCATCTGGCTATTGATGGGCACTGGAGGAATAGCAACCCTTGCAACTGATATGCTGAAGCCCGAAAATGTAAACGCCGTTCGCGTAATACAGGTGGTAACCACCTTTGCTGCTTTCTTTCTTCCTGCCTATTTTACTGCACTTATACTTAACCGGAAGCCCTTAAAATTACTCGGGTTCAACAGTAATTTTGATGTGAAACAGGCCTTGCTTGCACTCGCCATCATGTTTTTAGGAGCGGTTACCGCGGGGGCTTTAGGACAATTGAATGAAATGATTCCTATACCCGATGCATTGGCAGCTTTGTTTAAAAATCTCGAAGAGCAGTATGCTGCACAGGTTGAAGCCATCACCAATATGAAAACATTTGGCGACTACCTGGTGTCGCTTATTATGATCGCGCTGCTGCCGGCCATTTTTGAGGAAACATTTTTTCGAGGGGGCATGCAAAATATTTTGAACAGATCCATCGACAACCATTGGGTAGCGATTATACTTACCAGTATTATTTTCAGTGTGATACACTTTTCTTACTACGGATTTCTGGCTCGTGTTTGCCTGGGCATTGTATTGGGATTGATCTATTATTATTCCCAGAACCTGTGGCTAAGCATCTTTGCACACTGTTTTAACAACGCTATCGCCGTTACTCAAATGTATATCCTGTTGCAACAAGGCAAACCCATAAGAGAGGCTATGAACGACAAGCTGCCCTTGTGGTGGGGATTGGTTGCTATCGCAGGACTATATGCGTTGTTTATCGTTTTCAAAAAAATATCAGCATCAAGAAAATTGGAGATTTGAAATTTGGAGTTTGGAATTTAATATTCTGTTATGGCAATGAATTGGCAGGTATTCAGAACCCGGGCATTGACCGCATTAATTTTTGTGGCGGTGATGATGGTGGGATTGCTGTGGAACCGATGGAGCTTCTTCCTGCTGTTCACTGTCATTCATTTTGGTTGCTGGATAGAATACCAGAAACTGATCGGCAAAATTGATCCGACCTACAAAAACATTTCCTTTTTCCACCGATATGGCGTTATGGTAGCCGGCTGGTCGCTCATGCTGTTCAGCACAGGGAGCGAATTCGACAATTGGGAAATCAGTCTTTCTTCCATTGGACTGGCCCTGGGGCTGGTGTTTGCATTTGCCCTTCCTATGATAGAGATATTATTCTCCAAACAATTCAACTTAAAACACATTGGCTATTCAGCGTTGGGGTTGTTTTACATTTCTCTGAGCTGGTCGCTCATGATCCACATTCGTTCCTTAACCAATAACTGGACCTCCGGAACAGGCAAATTGTATGAAGCAGGTTTAGTTATTCCACTCCTCATTATTTTTTCTATCTGGATCAACGATACTATGGCCTACATAACGGGCTCGCTTATTGGCAAAACGCCTTTCTCAAAAATATCCCCTAAAAAAACAATTGAAGGAACCATTGGCGGCGCTGTATTGTGCGTGGTTGCTATGGGAGTGCTGGCATGGGCACTGCAACTATCGGTGTTGCATACCTGCGCCATTGCGGCCATTGCCGCCGTAATTGGTACTGCCGGAGATTTGCTGGAAAGCAAATTAAAACGCATGGCCAATGTAAAAGACAGCGGGCAGATCATGCCAGGGCATGGTGGTTTTTTAGACAGGTTCGATTCCCTGTTGCTCGCCACTCCTGTTGTATGGATGTATGTGATGCTGCTATTGTAACAGCACTGCCATAAATTTGAAGCTCTGGAGCGCATTGCCTATTTTTGCCCTCTTAATTTGTATATAAATGACGGTACATAAAGAGGGATACCAGACGATTGCATTATGCGGTTTATTTTTTGTGGTGCTGAATATTGTGTTGTTCTATTTTTTGCCATACAGCATGATATGGTTGTCGTGGACGCTTTTTATTGTTTCCTTCCTGTTCTTCTTATTCATCATTTCCTTTTTCAGAGTGCCATCGCGCACACTCACGGTTGACAACAACAAAATTGTAGCGCCGGCAGACGGGAAGGTGGTAGTGATTGAAGAAGCTGTTGACCAGGAATATTTTAAAGACAAGCGTTTGCAGCTCTCTATATTCATGAGCCCTGCCAATGTACATCAAAACCTCAACCCGGTAAGCGGCGAAGTAGTGTATAGTCAATACCACAAAGGCAAATACCTCGTAGCCTGGGACCCAAAATCATCTACCGAAAACGAACGCCACTCTGTAGTTATCAAACATCCACAATCAGAAATACTGGTAAAACAAATTGCAGGCGCAGTAGCCCGCAGAATTGTAAATTACCTGAAGCCTGGCCAAAAAGTAGAGCAGGGCGGCGAGCTTGGTTTCATCAAATTCGGCAGCCGCGTTGATGTGCTGTTACCCGTTGGCACCAAAGTACATGTTGAGTTGAACCAGGTGGTAAAAGGGGGGATTACTGTTTTGGCAAGCTGGTAGAGCAGGGTGTACGGGCCCAGGGTGTAGGGTATAAGGTCAAGGCACGGTTTGCTGTTTTGGTATCTTGCTTTGGTTCTTGGTTCTTGCTTTTTGTTTCTTGCCTTACGCCCTACACCCCATACCTTCCTTATCTCCTAGTCAATTTGTAGTATGACCAGCGTTTTATCAGCCATCTCAAAGGCAATCATTAAACATGGTCGTATACCGGGATGCGCCGATTTTAATTTTATTCTACTTTTTGTAACTTTAGTAAATGAACACAAGTGAAAAGAAAAAAAATGCTGATGCCAACAGCGACGGCTATGCATACCTTACAAAACGCACAATAATAAGAAGGGCACGATCAGCCGGAAGGCTTGCAGCTTTAAAAGCTATGCGCACAATGGGCTATGTTATTACGGTTGAGGGGGAATGGGTTGTAAAGAAATTCAAGGATGGAAGGATAGAAAAAGTATCCAGAATTTCGCATTAACAATGGCTTTGATTGGCAACAAATTCTCACACCAAACAACTTCGTCTTCGTGTTTTTGCAGGGCCTAACGGATCTGGGAAAACTACAATTATCCAATCGGTTAAAAATGCAATCATTAATGGACAAAAAATAGATTTTGGCATTTATATAAATGCAGATGATATTGCATCAGCACTTTTTAAAAATAGCTTTTCCTTCAACTCTTATAAAATAAAACCAACTCACAGAGATATTGTGCTTTTTGCAGAAACTTCAGGGCTATTGAATGATAAATTCGACAAAAAATACCTGGAACAAAACTTTAAACTTTCCCAAAATAAAGTCAAACTCGTTCGAAACGAAGCATATCAGCAAATTGCTCAATTACTTGCTCGGTATTTAAGGGAACAGATGCTGAAGACCAGGAAAAGATTCACTTTTGAAACTGTATTCTCGCATCCGTCTAATTTGGATATTATGCGCCGGGCTAGCGAAGCTGGTTATAAAGTTTACCTTTATTTTGTGTCTACAGAGTCGCCGGAAATAAATAAGTTCAGGGTACGATTCAGGGTTACCCAAAAAGGACATGACGTTTCTGATGAAAAAATTGAAGCTCGTTATTACCGATCGCTAGATCTCTTATATGAGGCGGCTGAGCTTGCTTACCAGTGTTTTTTCTTTGACAACTCCGTCGACGACAAACCATATATTCTCGTAAATCATTTTAAAAGAACTGGTAATAAAAAAATATGGGATTCGTTAAAAAGCAAAGAATTCAGCAAATGGTTTATAAAATATTATTGGAATAAGCTTAAATAATCCCGGTAAACGACTACAATTTTAAAGAATTGCCCGACAGCGTTAGTTCCCCTATCTTCGCAGCGCAAATTTCAAACCCCATGCAAAAGTACAAACGCATCCTGCTTAAGCTTTCCGGAGAATCTTTGATAGGCAATAGTGGTTTTGGTCTCGATCCAATAGTTTTAAAGCAATATGCGCTCGAAGTCAAATCTGTGCTGGATGCCGGTGTGGAAGTTGCTGTGGTAATTGGTGGCGGTAATATTTACCGTGGTATGAATGAATCGGAGACAGGCATAGAGCGCGCTCACGGCGATTATATGGGAATGCTGGCAACAGTTATCAATGGCATGGCGCTGCAGGCAGCAATGGAAAAAGAAGGGCTGTATACACGTTTGCTAAGCGCTATAAAAATGGAACAAATAGCGGAACCATATATACGCAGGCGCGCAATGCGTCACCTTGAAAAAAAGAGAGTGGTTATTTTTGGCGCGGGCACAGGCAACCCCTATTTTACTACCGATACCGCAGGCTCTTTGCGGGCCATCGAAATAAAAGCCGACGTAATCCTGAAGGGAACACGTGTAGATGGCATTTACACTGCCGATCCTGAAAAAGACCCTTCGGCTACGAAATACGAAACCATCAGTTTTAAAGATTGCATTGACAAAAACCTGAAGGTAATGGACATGACGGCTTTTACCCTGTGCATGGAAAACAAACTCCCGATTATTGTTTTCGACATGAATAAGCCGGGCAACCTGCTGAAAGTGGTGCAGGGTGAAAAAGTGGGTACGCTGGTGAAGTGATTTCGAATTTGAGATTTGAAATTTGTGGCTGATTCTCATCCAACCAACGCTACAAAATAGTAAGTCCTTGCAGATAGAAGTTCTACTCCCTCTCCGGGAGGAGAGGGCTGGGGTGAGGCGATACAATAGCTTTCAGCCATATTTTATGCAAGGAGAAAAAATGACCAGGAAATCAACCCTTACAAGAAATGCCTTTTAAAGCCGGGTTGCAGAATGCCTTTCATATCTGAAAAAGGAATAAACACCTGTATTTCCCCGGCGGCGTAAGGCGCTATTTCGTAAGGCGTGTAACTAAAAACGATACCTTTGCCGGTAATATAAAAATTGCCGTTAGCTTCTATTTTATTTTCAAACAGTCCGCCCACTTCGCTTAACGATTCACCAGCCTTTACATTTCTGCTTTTCCTGAAACGCTTTTCCAGCAATGCATTCAGCTTTGCCTTTTGGCCGGGAAGCAGTACATCCTCTAATTGAATTTTTGCACCACTTGACAGATTGATTGACGTATAGCTTGTTCCATAATTACCATGCGCACCTCCCGTATAGGAGTACACGAAATTGTATACGCTGAGGATTTTGTTTGATTGATAACACACGCCTACATACTGATTCTCTGCCAGGCTATACGCACTGGGAAATGCCACAATTTCGCTGTCCGGCACTCCTTTATGCTCAGTGAGGTAATCATCGATAAAGCTCGTTTTCTGTTCTGCAAAAATTTTTGAAAGGTCGGCATTGCCCGATTTGTCATTGTAAAATGCACGAATCATTTTTTTGATGCTTTCGGCTATAGGTGTTTGCTGCCTGGGCCAAATCGAAGCCACTTCAAAATCTGCTGACGGCGATTCCTTCATATCGGTTCGGAGTGTAGCGTTGCCGGTGGTAAACACGTAGTCGAATTGCAGAGGCTGATCTGTATTATCCAGCTTAACAGCTAAGGGCTTTCCATGAACATTTTTCTGCCATTCACCTGTATATCCCGAGGTTTCAATTTGCAAAGTAAATATTTCATTATCGTCGTCGCCAGGCACAAAAGCAAACAATTTTACTTTACCGTTACCGGCAACCGTATCATTTCCTGTAACGTATACAGGCTGTTGAGCACTGCTGTAATAATAATAGCCTGCATAGCGATGACCTGCTTTATGCAGGTGCAGCACTATCGGAAACTTGTCGATTTTTCCGGTTAAATACTGGTAGCTGCTTTGGGGTTGCGCTTGTAACATGGAAATGAAAAAAACGAGCGCCGCTATAACAAAACTTATTTTCCTGAACATATCGTTGCATTGACAAATAAAGCTACTACACGCCGGCGACTATCTCAGCTCAATTGCACAATCTTTAACTAAAAAGATACTGTACATCTTCTTCCGAAAGTGTTTTTACAAAGCCTTCGTCTGCTGTTACCAGGTCTTCCGAAAGCTTTTTTTTCTTTTCCTGCAGTTTAATAATTTTTTCCTCGATAGTGTCCTTGCAAATCATTTTATAGGCAAATACGTTCTTCGTTTGTCCTATCCTGTGGGTTCTGTCTATTGCCTGCTCCTGCACCGCGGTGTTCCACCAGGGATCGAACAGGAATACATAATCCGCCGCGGTAAGCGTAAGTCCTGTGTTACCCGCTTTTAAGCTTATGAGAAAAACATTCACTTTATTATCTGCCTGCTGAAAGGCGTTTACCATTTCCAATCGTTTAGCCGGTGGCGTTTGCCCATCGAAATGATAATAAGCCAGCCCCTTTTTTCTGCATTCTTCGGCTAATAATTGCAGCATGGAACTGAACTGTGAAAAAACCAACGCCTTATGATCCACAGTTATATTCATCAGTTCTTCCAGCAAAATTTCGGTTTTAACCGATTCTTGGCAAGCCTGCTGCTCCTCTTCCGGCAACAGCAACGGAGAACTGCATGCCTGCCGCAAACGCGTGAGGCCCTGTAAAATAGAAAGCTTGCTTTTTGCCAATCCATTTTTCTTGATATCAAGAAAAATGCTGCCTCTTGTTTTTTCGAGGATGCTTTCATATACATTTCGCTGCAAGCCATTCATTTCGCACCACAAAATACTTTCTGTTTTTTCAGGGAGGTCTTTTGCCACCTGCTCTTTTGTTCTGCGCAGCACAAACGGAGCAGTCAGTTTTTTTAGTGCTCGTATTTTTTCCTCATCCTGGCGATAGTCAATAGGGTCTGCATATTCCCTTTTAAAAAATTCCCGGCTGCCGAACAAACCCGGTACTACAAAATTCAATTGGCTGTAAAGGTCAAACGTATTGTTTACCACCGGAGTACCGCTCAGGGCTAACCGAAATAAGGCGCTCAGCTTCATTACCGCCTGGGCAATTTGCGTAGTGGGGTTTTTAATGTTATGGCTCTCATCAATCACGGCTATGCCATACCGGTCTTCGCAGATAAGTTCTGCATCCATACGCATGGTACCGTAGGTAGTTATAATCACCTGGATGTCCTTATCTTTTAATTGCTCTTTTTGCCTGTTGGCACCATGATATACCACCGCCTTCACACCGGGTGCAAATTTTTCTAGTTCCTGTTGCCAGTTGTATACAAGCGACGCGGGTGCAACTACAATATTTTTTACTGTTGAATGGCTTTCTATGTAATATGCCATAGCGGCTATGGCCTGCAATGTTTTACCCAACCCCATATCATCTGCCAGGCAGGCTCCGGCGCTGATCTCCTGCAACAGCAGCATCCATTCGTATCCTTTTCGTTGATAGGGACGCAGGGTGGCTTTCAAATTTGCCGCTAACGGAAATAATTCAATGCTCCCCTCCTGCCAGCGCTTCCATTTGCTCCACCAGCTTTGTGCTATAGCTGGTTTTAATACAGCGGTTTGCTCCGGGTTATCCTGCTCCGTTACGCCCATCCATCGCAAGGCCTCCAGTTTATCGCCTTTTATCTTTGCGTGTTTGATCAATGCCGCATATTGCTGCTGCCATTCCTCTCCCAATATTCCCAGCGATCCATCTTTCAACAATACCGCTTTCTGCCCTGCCAGTAACATTTTCTGCAACTCGTTCAAAGGCACTTTTTCTTTACCAAACCATACTTCTAATTTGTATTCCAGTTGGTTGTCATTTTCACTTACCAGCTCCATTTTTGTTTCCACCTGGTGCGGCGAATACCTGAAATGCTGCAGCATATCCATTCCCACTATTTCAATATCCATTTGCAGCAACTGGTGATACACTTTCAGGAACCACTGTTTTTTCTGCGCATCTGCAAACGACAGGTAGTAATAACCGTTACGCTGGTTATTGAAATTGGGATGGAGCGATAGCAATGTTTGTATAAAAGAAGCTTCCGATTCTTTGTTTCTTTTAACAACGTGACCTACTCCTTCCTTCAGCACCTCAAAACTTTCTGTCCACGGTCCGTCTATAAGATTGCCTTCATACAACCACTGTGGAGTAAGCATCAGGAAGGCATTGTTCAGCTCCGTAAGCAACAGCCGGTTAACTGGTTTAACTGCTATTTCTCTTTTTGGGAAAAAATCGAACCTGTTTACGGGATAATGCTCTTCCAGCTCTGCCAGTATATGCGTTGAAAAAAGATCGCCATCGTGCGCAAAGGCAGACATATCTGTTTGCAACAATTTTTCAAGGGCAAGATAATCGGTGTAAGAAAGTATAAAAAATTCGCCTTTGCTTTCCAATAAAAAATACGACCGGTGAAATTCGCTCAGCAAATATGTTTCGCTTCCAATCACAACACGTACGGATAATCCGAACTTCCTATCTTCTTTTTTCACATCAAAGGCCAACGATGGTCTTAATTTACTGAAGCTGCATGGTGCAGTGGTAAAATGTTTTGCATCGTTTTTGGGTTTGCGGTAATACCATTTTACCAACGGCAAATAAGGCTTAAAACCATCCAGCATTTTATGCCAGTGTTTCACTATATCCTTTGCAAAGAATGTTTCAAAGGCAATATTGCTGCGCTGCAAAGCATGGCGCTGTTTAATATGCTGTTTGGTTTCGGCCAAAGCTTCGGCACAACAGTCCATTAAAATATCTCTTGCCGGTTTAGGAAATTCTTTAAACTCCCTGCGCACCAATGGCCACTCAAGATTGTTGGTTGAATAGCTTACCAGCTTGTCTTTTTTAACAATTGAAAGCATGCTTACAGCCGGAACGCCTTCTCCCATTAACCATGGTGATAGCAACAAAACCGGCAGCGTTTTTTTTTCTGTACCACTACTCATAATGCGAATTGCAAAATAAAGGATTACGCTATAAATAGAGGCTGCGGCGGGGAAAAATTAAAGAAACGAATTTTGCCTCTACCTTTGTGTAGCTCAAGCATACATATGATAAAAAAAGAAATTGCCGATCTGCGGATCAACTACTCAAAGAAAAGTCTTTCTGAAAGCGATGTCCGTCCAAATCCTGTTGAACAATTTGATATATGGTGGCAGGAAGCAATGGCATCGGAGATACTCGAAGTAAATGCAATGACGCTCGCAACCGCATCGACTGATGGAATACCATCGGCACGCATTGTGTTATTAAAAGACTTTTCTGACAGAGGATTTGTTTTTTTTACCAATTACGAAAGTTTTAAGGGGCAGCAGTTGACAGAAAACCCCAAAGCATGCCTTGTTTTTTTCTGGAAAGAGCTGGAACGCCAGGTGCGTATTACCGGGCTGGTGGAACCTACCAGTGCCGCCATAAGCGATGAATATTTCAGAACAAGACCGGAAGGCAGCCGTATAGGAGCCATCACTTCGCCACAAAGCCGCACCATTGAAAGCAGGGAATGGATAGATGCTCAATATGAAAAGAATACAGCATTGCTGAGCGGGAAAAATATTCAACGGCCGGACTATTGGGGAGGATACGTAGTGAGACCGGTAATCATTGAATTCTGGCAGGGAAGACCGAGCCGTTTGCACGACAGGATACAATACACACTTCAGGACAACAGTGAATGGAAGATAGAGCGGCTTGCACCGTAGTGGTTGAGTGAGTTGAGCAGGTTGAGTGAGTTAAATAGGTTAAGTAAGTTGATTAAGTTAGCAAGCTGAGCAGGTAATTTACTTACTTAACCAACTCCACTCATTCAACTTACTTAACTCAATACACTATTTTCCCTCTTTCTTGGCTGCAGCTTTTTTAGCAGGTTTTGCGGGGCGGCTTTTGCCGAAAGATCCTTGTGCAATTTTTCCTTTTTTTGTTTTTTTATCTCCTCTACCCATAGTAGTAAATTGACGATTGTAAATGAATAAATAAAAACCGGGACAAAAATAAAAAAAGCAAGATACATAAATGCATCCTGCTTGTAATGTTGTTGAATATGCTGTTATAATTTAGCAGATAATTCTTTGCCAGCTTTGAAGCGTGCAACCTTCTTAGCTTTGATTTTAATAACCGCACCAGTTTGAGGATTACGGCCGTTACGTGCAGCACGCTTAGAAACTGAGAAAGTACCGAAGCCAACCAGGGTTACTTTACCACCGCCTTTCAGGGTTTTGGTAACTGCTTCAATAAAAGAATCGAGAGAATCGTTAGCCTGCGTTTTAGTAATACCGGCATCATCTGCAATCTTTGCGATTAATTCAGCTTTGTTCATAATGAGCGTTTTTAGAATTTAATTTGGTGAACAAATATAGATGGTTTTTACTTGCAACAAAATTTTTTCATCATTCTCAAATTCACGCCGAACCCGCACGGGGCAAGGATTGTACAACATTCATCTGTTTTTGCAATTCAGCTATCTTTCCATTCAATCTCTTGAAAATCAATACCACCAAGGGTTTCAGAAGATGTGCCGTGAAAGTCTTGCCAGCGAAGGGTTTCAGGGAATTTACAATAAAAATCAATTCAGTAACTACTATTTAATTGTTTTCCACAATTAGTTCACAAGCTGCATCACCGTACGGAATGCAATAGTTTGATTGTTCCAGCGTTGCAATGATTTCTCTCTTAATGCAGGCGCAAAAACACGAATATATGTTTCGTAATTTTCCCATGAAGCAAAAAAGAATTGCATGGTAAAGGTGAGACCTTCGTCTTCATCCTGCTCCAGCAGGCGAAATATTTTATAATCATTTATTAAACCGGTGTTCAGCATTTCCGGAATATGCTCCAGCTTTTGCCAGCTCAACCAGTCTTCAACAATTGCCCAGGTAACCTTAGCTGTAATATTATAAACGATCATGATTGTGGCTTGTTTGAAAGGTCTTTAATAAGGCGAAAACTTAACCAGATAAGAAATGCCAACACAATGGCTATAACAACCCATACCACTGCAACAGGCACTTTACTTTGATCTGGCTGCTTTACCAAAGGTTGATTGGGGTCCTGGTAATGCACGGGATTTCCAGGCACAATTGCCTGGTCGGCTATTAATTTAATACTGTCTGCAAAATAGCGCAGATCATATAGCGGCGGCGCAACGGTTTTATTCCCGGTGAGTATATGGTATTCGCTGCCTTGCTGAAGATTGGCTACAATAAAATGCTGTAGCTGCAAGCCCAGCACACCGTCTAACTGTACCGGCTGATCGTCGTTATTATCTATAACCATTACCAGGTCTTTCACCTTTTCTCCGGATAGTATTACGCTGTCCATGCCCGGTATTGCTATCCCGTTTGCTTTCATCGTGTTTTGACTACCTGCTGTATCATACACAGCAAAATTGCGCTTGTACAAAGCGGGGCCTTTAACAGAAAATTGCAGCCTGGATACAGGATAAAAGTCATTGAAATGAATACCAATATATGATTTATGATTGCTGCTGTCTTTTTGAACAATGCGCGGAGCAGGAATATTTATGTATTTGCCATAAACATTTTTGTTGAGCAGCAATCCCGCTTTTACAACGTTAAGGGGTTGTAGTCCTTTATCAAACATTACAATCTTCAGGTATCGATAATTAGATGGAGGCAACGATATTACCTGCGCATACTCTTTGCCGGGTTGATTGCTTCCGGCGTTCAGGATGATCCTGTCGCTTATCGAATACCAATTGTCTTTTTCATCGCCGCCACTTACAGAAGCAATCCGATAAGCATCGGCTTTTTTCATCACCAATACAAAACTGTAATTTTCCTGCTCGGCAACGGGAATGCCATCCAAAACTGCCTGAAGTATGATCTGGGTATTACTATCTTTATTTTTATTGATGGAAACAATAGGAAATTCTCGCAACTCTTTTTCCTCGAACAGGGGTTGGTCCCTGTTCAGAATATAAGGCAACTGCTCTCCTGTCCTGTCTGCAATTCTTATGTCAGACAAATCCGCATTGCTTTTAGCAGCCAGTTCAGGCGTAATTAATATTTTATGAAAGCCTGATTGTTTTATTTCGCCAACGTTTGCCTTATAAGTAAACTGGCAAAAAGCTGGTATACTTATGCTGGTTAGCAGTATGCTATACAGTGCCAGATATCTTTTCATCTTCAATGATTATCCTTTTTAAGCGCTGATACATAAATGAAACAATCAGCAATAATACACCTAAACTAAAGAATGCTGCTATCTTTCCCGCCACAGGTATATTGCGTATATCAAACAGGAACAACTTCAAAAGCGTAACTGCAAATAGCACCAGCGATATAATGCGGAGCGGCCTGTATTTAAATCGCATGCCCAACCACATCAATACAAAGGAAGAAAGTCCCCAAAGAATGGGCAGCCCGGTTTTAACATATACGCGTTGAATATCGGAAAGCGGATTGCTGGCGCTGTAAAACAATGCATTGCTTATTAAGCTGCCTTCGCAACTAATGAATATTACGAGGAACAAACAAATAAGCCAGCTTATTATTGAATGGTTGGCTGCTGCATTGCTGCGCACGTATCGTATCAGCCCGTAAGCAATTGCCATTACGAGCAATGCGCTTAACCAGTGAGCAATAAAATGCTGCCCCGAAGTTTTATTGACTAATATGTTATACTGCATATTGAAAACGTCGCCAATGGCTACAAGATATAACAGCAACCCGGCGGCATACAGCAACGCCTGATGAATATTGTTGTTACCAAACAACCTGAGCCCGGCCGTTACCGTGGCAAAAGCAACAATAAATGCAAGTGTATATAGTAACAGGTATAAGCGGTTAAAGCCTGTTCCGGGATACCGGCTGAGGAACTGGTGATTGATTTCCCATGCGCCGCTTGCAAACAACAATACGCAGGCGGCTATCAGCACCACCATTTTGCCGGCAAACGCTGCATGCGCTCCCACGCCAGCTTCTTTCTCATTTTTTACCAGCCTCCACAACACAAAGCTGGCCAGCGATGCATACAAGGTGGTAATAAAACCTTTATTGATCAATATGGGATGAAGTTGCCGGACGTTGCCATATATGTTCACCCAATCCATTGCGAGGCTGATCAGCATAGCTACCCAGATGAGGGCAGACGAAAGCTGTAGGAGCACAATGCGGGACTTTTGGAACAGCCAGAACAACAGCACCGCTTCCGACGCCCAAAACAGGGTAATGTAATTTCCTTTCAACTGCAGGGGCGCTGTGAGCGAAACAAAAGTCAATGTAATACCGATAAGCAAATACAGCACATTGGCGTCTGCCTTTTTATTACGGAAAAGAACATACGATAATGCCAGGTTAAAAATACCCATAGCTGCGCTGAACAAACCGCGATACTCGGTAGCGCCTGCCTCATTAATCAGGTACAAGCCTGCAGAAAAATAAAGACAGGTGTTTGCCAGTAAAATACCAAAGTCGGATACAATGAATTTTTTATTCTCCTTAATATTATGGGCAATGTTGATGGCAAGGAACAACAGGTAAAATACAGTGGCAAAAATAAACCCGTTGATGTAGACTGATTTTGCACTTTCAACCGACAGCGTTACAAGCCACATTGCAAAAAGAATAACCGTAAAAATAAACGCCAGCAAATTGAGCAATCGCCACGCTTTTTTATATGCAATAACGAGTAACCCGCTGTTGAGGATAATAAGATAAATGAACAATGATTTATAGTTTCCGCTACCGCTGCTTGCCATAAAGGGTGTGGCAAACCCGCCCACCAGGGCAATAACAGCGAGTTCCTGTCGGTTATACAACAACGAGAGCAATACAGCAAAAGCTGTAATTACCAGCATGATAATAAAAGCAGTAACCTGACTGAATAAATGATACTCGTGATAGGCGAGCGTAATGGTAAAATAGAAAACCGCTAAACCGCCCCCTACCAGCACAGAGCTGAAGGCGTGATAGTTCTTGCGCAGTTTGTGTGCTATAGCAACCAGAATACCTCCGCACGCAATACCAACAGCTACCCTTCCTGCCGATCCTATCCAGTTATTGTCAATAGCATATTTTACAAAAAACCCGATGGCCAATACCAGTATGGCGATACCAATTTTGCTTACCAGGTTTTCACCAATAAATTTTTCCAGGTCGGGGGTTCTTTCAAAAAAGCCAGGCTTGGGAGGCTTGGGTGGCGCTGGCGGAACAATACCGGCAGCTTTTGCTACGGACGTTTCTTTTTTAAATGCCGGCGTGGAAATCACTTCTTCAGAAATATCTACCACAGGTGCCGGTTTTTCGGGAATGACAAACAGGGTTTCCTCCATTGGCTTTTCATACGCAGGAGGTGGTGCAGGTTTGGGCGTCTCCTTCTTTTCCGGTGCCGGGGTATGTTTATCTGCCGGTATAGGCACGGTTAGTTTTGAAATTTGCTCGCGCATCAACTTAACCTCTTCACGCAGCAACTCCGACTCTTTAGCAAAACTGTTCTTTTGCCTTATTATGAGTACCAGAATAACGATGAATAATATAGCGATTAAAAGTTCCATGATTCAGGCGATTAAGGTTTTGGGGCGCAAATATATACGGACGCTTTACTTAAACGACATAACGTTGAGTAAATTACGTAAAATGGATGATGGACAGCGGTGAGCTATCCGCTTTCAGCAATCAGCCATCAGCTATAACTGTCTTTCTCAAAATTACTTTTTCTGGAATACCAGCATTTGACTAAAGTCAAAAAAAGCGATGAGCGGGGAGCTGTCAGCTACGGGCTATCAGCTATCAGCGCCGAGCAGCAGGAGGAAGAAGTGACGGCAGAAACATCTGCTTACTACTGCGCTCTGCCTGCTTACCACTTATCACTTACCACTTATCACTTTATCTCCAGGTACACCGGGCAATGATCGCTGTGTTTTACATCAGGATAAATTTCTGCACTTACCAAACGATCTCTTAAAGGTTCAGTTACGTTGATGTAATCGATTCTCCACCCTTTATTATTTAAACGTACGCCGGGAAAGCGCTGGCTCCACCAACTGTAGCGGTGCGGTTCAGGATGAAATACGCGGAAGGTATCAATCCATTGACTCTCGTAATATTTATCCATCCACGCCCTTTCTTCAGGCAAAAAGCCCGAAGACTTTTTGTTTCCCTTTGGATCGTGAATATCAATTTCTTTGTGCGCTATATTATAATCACCACACAAAATCAGTTTTGGATGTGTTTGCCTTATGGTTTCCAGGTATTCAAACATTTCGTCTAGCCACACATATTTATATGATTGCCTTATTTCTCCACTAGTACCCGATGGAAAATAGGCATTGATAAGCCGGGTATCGCCAAAATCCAATTGAATTACTCTTCCTTCATCATCGCTCACCTGGTGACCGGTACCATACACTACATTGTCTGGTTTAATTTTAGTGAATACAGCCACCCCGCTATAGCCTTTCTTTTGCGCACTGAACCAATAGTCCGTATAGCCCAGGCTGTTAAACAGCGTATGATCCACATTTTCTTTTTGAGCTTTTGTTTCCTGGATGCAAATAACATCTGCGGGATCTGTTTTTAACCAGTCGAGAAAGCCCTTATTGATGGCTGCCCTGATGCCATTGAGGTTGTATGATATGATGCGCATGCTGACAAGTTGATGGCGCAAGATAAGGCAAGCTTGCTGTACGGTATTTTAAAAGTTTATTGATAGTTAAATACAATTCTATAAAAAGGCAGGCAGTCGATCCTGACAAGACTCAACTTAATCACTATATACACAGGACGACGACCGGCACATTGCATACGGATAAAGTCTGACTGTTGATCTCATATTTATTAAAAGGTAAAACAGCGGCTATGCAAAAGAGATACTAATAAACGGTAGTTTTGCAGATTATATCGCAATACCATGAAATCTACTTTCAGGCGGACGCTGGTAAAAATATCCAGGGTAGCCGGCATTACTATTGCCGGTTTTATTATTTTGCTTTTTATACTTCCTTACTTATTTCCCGATACAATTGCTCAAAAAATCAAAGGCTGGGCCAATAGCGTTATCACCAGCAAACTGGAGTTTTCAAAAGCAAGGCTCTCGTTCTTCAATTATTTTCCGGCACTAACGCTCACGCTACACGAAGTAAGTCTTACCGGATCTGCGCCATTTGAAAAAGACACGCTCATCAACGCCAGGGAAATAGCATTTGGCATTGACCTCACGACGCTGTTTTCCGAATCGATCAAAATCAACCAGATATTTCTTTCCCAGGCAAATGTGAACGTCCAGGTAAATGAAAAAGGGCAGGCCAATTACAACATCTATCAATCCAAAAAATCAGCTACTTCCGACACCAGCGCCGGCAGCACTGGATTACAACTTGAAAGTATTGTGATTGAAAACAGCAACCTGGAGTATACCGACCGTTCTATTCCATTACAAATTGTTGCCTCCAACCTCAACTACACGGGCAAAGGCGACTTATCAAAAGACATATTCGATCTTACCACCCGGCTAAAAGCTGATAGCTTTAGTTTTATATACAGTGGAAACCCCTATGTAAATAAAAAATCTATTCGGGCCAAGCTTATTACAAAGGTCAATACCAACTCCCTGGCGTTGGTGTTCGAAAAAAACAGGATCCGCATCAATCGATTGCCTGTTCAGTTCAGCGGCTCTTTTAATTTTCTTAAAAACGGGTACGACATGGATTTCCATCTCGCATCGCCCAAAACCACGCTGGAAGAAATTATCAGCGTTATTCCATCGGACATGGATGCCTGGCTGGACGACACCAAAGTGAAAGGTGCGGCAGATTTTAATATGACATTGAAAGGTCAGTACATAACCGAAAACAATGTGATGCCTACGCTGGACATGGGGTTGAAGATTAAAGAGGGTTATATTGCTTACAAAGGGGCACCGTTGCCGGTGGAAAACCTGCTGCTGACCATGCAGGCCCATATTCCATCGCTCAATGCAGATAGTATGGATGTTAGGATCGACTCACTGCATTTTACGCTCGGTAACGGATACTTTAATGCGGCTTCGCATACCGTAGGGCTGGAACAGCCATATATAAAATCGCGCGTAAAAACTTCGCTTGATCTTGAAAAATGGAGCCAGGCGCTGGGATTAAAAGAAATAGCAATCAAAGGAACCTATACCGCCGATCTGGAAGCTGAAGGCAAATATTCAAAAGGACAAAATCCTGCAAAATGGCGTAAGGACATTGTGATTACAAGCATACCACGCTTCCAATTGCAGTCAACACTCAAAGATGGTTATTTCAAATACGCTTCGCTGCCGGAATCTATTCATGATATTAATTTTGAACTAACGAGTTCCTGCGCCGACAGTAATTACAAACACACCGTTTTAACAATTAAAAACCTGCATGCCATTGCCCTGAAGAATGCCATTAAAGGCGAGCTGAGCATTAGCTCACCGCAGGAACCATATATAGAAGCTTCGCTCACCGGTAATATTCGTTTGCAGGACATTACTCAATTTCTTCCGGTTGATAGCATAAAACTTTCCGGCGATGCCCTGGTTATGGTAGAAAGTAAAGGAGTATACAACCCTGATAAAAAATTGTTCCCGGTAACAAAAGCCAGGCTGGCAATGGATAACGGGGTCATTCAAACGCCGTATTATCCGCGACCGATAGAAAAAATAAAAATAATTTCTGAAATCGTTAATACAACCGGGCAGGCATCGGGCACAAACATTCATATACAACCGGTGAGTTTTGAATTTGAAGAGCAGCCATTCTTAGTAAAAGCAGTTGTAAAAAATCCAGACGATCTGGAATACGATATTGTATCGGAAGGCACGCTTAACCTGGGAAAAATATACAAGGTGTTTGCTGTAGAAGGATATGATGTGACAGGATTAATAGAAGCCAACCTTTCGCTGAAAGGAAAACAAAGCGATGCTCAGGCGGGACGTTACAACCTGCTTTTAAACGAAGGCACACTCAACGTAAAAAATATAACGGTACAAACCGAATCGTTTCCCAAACCTTTTTTGATCAATAATGGCAGGTTTCGTTTTAAGCAGGACAAAATGTGGTTTGATGCCTTTGAAACTACCTATGGCAATGCTGCGGTTACCCTGAATGGTTATATGAGCAATGTGATCAACTATTTTGCAGGAAACGATGAAACACTCCATGGACAATTTACGCTGCAGACCAATCATATCAATCTCAATGAATTTACCGCGTTCGCGAATACAGACTCAGTACACACAGCGGCAGATACCGCTTCGGGCACAGGAGTGGTAATGATACCGGACAACCTGTCGGTAACTGTTGCAGCCGCTGCCAACACCATCAACTACAACGGTACTCTTATAAAAAACCTGAAAGGCAAACTGGAAGTGGACAAGGGGCAGATGAAATTAAATGATGTAACATTCCGGCTGGCAGATGCTGCTTTTAAAATGAATGCAGTATACGCAGGCGTTGCGCCCAACAATGCCCAGTTTGATTTTACGGTAAAAGCAGATTCCTTTTCAATTGCCACCGCATACAACGAAATCCCTATGTTTCGCGAAATGGCCTCATCCGCATCGGGTGTGCAAGGCATTGTTGGACTAGACTATACGATTAAAGGCCGGTTGGATAAAAACATGAGCCCGGTATATCCTTCTTTACAAGGCGGCGGTGTGTTATCGCTGAAAAATGTAAAACTGAAAGGATTCAAATTGATGAATGCTGTTAGTCAAAGCACCGAGAAGCCCGAACTAAAAGACGGCGACGTAAAAAACATCCAGTTAAAATCGAAAGTTGCCAATAACATCCTCAACATTGAAAGAGTGAAAATGCGCATCGCCGGTTTTCGACCCAGGTTTGAAGGACAGGCAAGTCTTGATGGCAAGCTGAACCTGAAAGGCCGCATCGGGTTGCCGCCACTGGGCATTATTGGTATTCCGTTTAATGTATCGGGCACAAGCGATAACCCGCAGGTTAAATTGAAAAGAGATAAATCGGGCAGGGTATTACAAGAAACCGCCGATACGGAAGAAGAACCGGCAGAAAGCCGGGAACAGTGATGTCAGCGGTGAGCGGTGAGCTTTCAGCAGTCAGCCATGAACAACGTCTGTCTTGTCCTGAAAAAAGCAGACACTCTTATGAATGCGTTCTCCTTCTTTCGCATTTTATCCAAATCGGTCAGACCGTCCCGGTATTCCCTCCCACGAAGCCAACCGGGACGTGCCGACCGGGACACAGGCAAAATGCAGTTTGCAACGCTAACAGGTCTGTAAAAGAACCTTCACCGCTGTGCGAAGCGTCTTCGCTTCGCAAGTATTTCTTGTCGCCTGTGGCGACTATTAATGCATCATAGTCGCCACAGGCGACAACATAAACGTACGAGGCGAAGACGCCTCGCACAGCCGGGATCTTTCTCCACCCCTTACCTCTCACCTTTCACCTTTCACCTCTCACCCTTCCCCTCTCACCTCTCCTTATTAAACAGTTCCATGATCTTCTTAAAAATATCGGTATTAGGATAAACACCCATAAACAAATTTGACTGCGGACCATAAGCAAACACCGGCACGCATATAGCAGAATGATCATCGCTTGCAAACTGGCCAGCCACTTTACCCGTTTGCAGATTGCCGTTTAACAAAGTAAGGCCGCCCGTTTCATGATCGGCTGTTACAATCAACAGCGTTTCCTTGTTTTCATCCACAAAACGCATCATATCGCCAATGGCTTTGTCGAGGTCCTGCACCTCCTGCACCATCCATTCCATTTTATTATTGTGAGCCGCCCAGTCTACCTGCGCCCCTTCAGCCATTATAAAAAAGCCGTTCCTATTTTGTTTTAGCTTGTTTACGCTAAAAGCAAGCGACTGCTGCAGTAAACTGCCCCTGCCTTTGTAAGAAGGACTGCCGGCTTTTTCATCCAGCAAAACCAGCTTCCTGTTTTTAACAGTGTCAATTCCTTTTATATCTGTAATAACGGTATAGCCCTTTTGCTCCTTCAGCTCCTGCAACAAATTTCTTCCGTCTTTCCGGCTGATAAAACTTCCCTCACCCGATCCGATCAATATATCTGCATCCGATTGCAGGAAATGTTCAGCAATTTTTTGAGAAGCATTACGGTCGGGCACATGCGCATAAAAAGCAGCGGGCGTAGCATCGGTTATGTCGCCGGTGCTGATAATGGCAGAATGAATATTTTTTTTGATCAGCAGCTCCGGAATAGAAGGTACCGGCGTACTATCGGGCAGCACACTTATAAAAGCATTGTTGGTTTTGTTACCCGTAGCCATAGCCGTGCCGCCGGCGCCGGAATCGGTAATATAACTGTCTGCCGAACGCGTTAACGACAAACCAATACGGCGCATGTTAAACACATTCAGCCTTGCTTTGTTTCCTGTGTATCCTGCATACCATTGAGCAAGGCCCGTTCCATCGCCTATCATTAAAATAATATTCTTAACAGGTTTATTGCTACCATCAACAGCATAGGTGGGATGATACAACTCGTATTGATTGGCTGGCAAGGAGGTAGTATTGCCCAGTTTGTTGAGGAATACAGCCAGCTCTTCCACTCTGTCAGTATTAATGTAGTCTATCCCAAGATCCATAAAAGCATACCACGTATTAATATTATCTGGACCTCCCCAAAAACGTATTTTTTTGTGGAGTGAATGCGCTTTTTCGATGGCTTCTTTCAGCTTAGGTATTTCTTTACCGGGAATAACACCCTTGCCATTCCATTGTGTATACTTCCTGAAGTTATCGCTGAAAATACCGATGCGATCAATTTGCTGAATGTGATCGGCATTATTGATATTACCATCAAAATAAATCCATGCGGGATATTGTTTAAAATCAGCAGCAGATGGCTGATTGCCGGTTATTACAAATTTTATTTTGCTGTTGCCCGTTAGTTCAGGATACTTTTGGATGATCGCAACCACTTTTTGCAAGGTGGCAACCGCTTCTGTTTTTAAGTCAATCAATAACACCAGTTCGTTGCGTACCGATGCAGCAGCGCTGTTTAAAGGTTTAATATAAGTCTCTTCAAATAAGAGCGTTCTTTTCGGAATGTCGCGGGCATCGTGCGCCACATATAGCTGATCGTTTTGCAATATCACATCCGCTTCTATCGACCCAAAACCCAGCCTGAAGGCCTGCGTAAAAGGGATATTATGCTCATAATCGTTGTGCGCGTGTGCGTTCGCAACACTGTAAGCGCCGGTTTGGCCAATAACGGCAGCGCCACAAAAAAATGTCAATACCAGGGTAACAAGGAAGGACCTGTTCATAAGCTGCTGATTTTTAGTTAGAAGAAGCTGTTGCCCCGGCACCAAAAGCATCCGGGGCGCCCGCAAAGTAATTACTGTGCCTTCAAACCACCCAAAATTTATTACCAGTTATCATTTTAATAACCCGCCCATCTATTTCTAAAAAAAATTTTAAACTGGCTCAATCCGCTCAAACCCTTGCCTGCATTGCATTTCAGTTAATTAAGAGTACTATCCCACTGCCAGCTACTAAAATAAAGATGGTACTATGTATTGCATAGTATTAAAAGAGTGTATATATTTGTTCCAGAATAGCGAATGAACCAGCAGACGATAAGGCATAAAAGAATGGGTTTTCTTTTTTTAGTTCTTACAATGAAAGGTTTCACTAGAACAAAATTTTTAACGTCTCTCTAACCCGGCCGGTACCGAGAGAAAAAATTGCGGAGTTTATGAATATCGAGAATACGCAGAGTCAGATGAGAAAGGGAGTGCTCGAGTTTTGTATCCTTTCAATAATAAAACGCGGCGAGGTATACCCGAGTGATATTATTGAGGAAATGAAAAAAGCCAACCTCAACATCCTGGAAGGAACACTTTACCCACTGCTTACCCGGTTAAAAAATGCAGACCTGCTTACTTACAGATGGGTAGAAAGCACCGGGGGGCCACCCAGGAAATATTTTTCTTTAACCGATAAGGGCGCTGCATTTTATGCAGAATTGCAGGCAACCTGGAATGAAATGGCAAACGCCGTACAGGCGCTGACACAGAATGGACAGGTTATCAGCCAGCCCGACAACTTCAACCAATAAAAATTGAACTGATCATGAAAAAGGTAATAAATATAAATTTCCAGGGACGGGTAATACCGATAGAGGAGACGGCCTACGAAATACTGAAGCAGTATATCGAAAGCCTGCGCCGCTACTTTGCCCAGGAAGAAGGACGAGACGAGATCATCAACGATATTGAAAACCGCATAGCCGAATTGTTTGATGAAAGACTGAAAAAGGGATCGGTTTGCATTACAGATGAAAACGTTAGCGAGGTGATGGCAAGCATGGGCCGGCCTGAAGATTTTGAAGAGCAGGATGGAACCGGCACCGCAAACAGCAGCACAGCTTCGGGCGGAAAACAACAGTATACGTCTTCTGTTCCACCCGTAGCGGAAGAAGAAGTGAGGAGATTGCACCGTGCAGAAAATGATAAAGTGCTGGGCGGCGTGTGTGCAGGCATAGCGCATTACCTCAAAATTGATCCAGCAGTAGTACGCATTATTTTCGCGGTAATAGCATTTGGTGGCTTTGGCTTTGGCATATTGCTGTACATTGTTCTGTGGATCATTCTGCCCGCCAGGGCTTTGCAAACCAATGTGCGCAAACGCCTGTATCGCGATCCGGATAATAAAATGATTGGTGGCGTTGCCGGCGGTTTAAGTGCTTACTTTAATATAGACACGTGGATACCGAGGTTGATTTTTCTGCTCCCCTTCCTGTTGAGTGTGATACCCAATATTTTTGATGGTGGCTGGGGCTGGAATCATTGGAGAGGTCCCTGGGTAGCATTCAGCGGTTTGGGTGGTACTTTTTTCATAACGTATATCATTTTGTGGATTGTGCTGCCTAAAGCAACAACAGCCAGTGAAAAGCTGGAAATGCGTGGAGAAAAAATAGACCTTGCCAGTATAAAAACCACGGTGCAGGAAGAATTGCAGAACGTTAAAGGGCGTACCGAAAAGATGGGAGCCAGCTTTGCAGAAAAAGCACAGAACGTAGGAGAAGAGATCAACGAGATTGCTCAAAAAAAATCGAGGGAGTTTGCGGCAGAAGTAGGCCCTATGGCTAAAAAAGCAGGTACAGGTATTGGCAACGCGATCGGTATATTGTTTAAGGCTTTCTTTTTAGTAATTGCAGGGTTCATTGCATTTGTGTTAATGATGGTGTTTATTGGCTTGTTGTACAGCGGTATTGGTGTATTTCCGTTAAAGAACTTTTTATTGCAAGGCTTCTGGCAGAACTTTTTCGCCTGGAGTGTACTCACGCTTTTTCTTGGCGTACCCATTATAGCATTGGTAGTTTGGATAGTGCGCAGGATAATGCGGGTGAAATCGAAAAACCCATACCTGGGATACACTTTCGGCAGCTTGTGGATTATTGGATTGATCAGCGTGTTTGTGTTAGTGGGAATGGTTGGAAGGAATTTCCGCACCAGGACAAGTGTGAGCGAAAATGTTACCATTACACAGCCATCTAAAGGAAGCATGATCGTAAAAGTAGCCGATGGAAAAATGAAGTATTACACTTCCGATTGGTTTGAAGGTGAATTTCCTTTCCTTTCTATCAACGAAGACAGCATGCTGTTGAATACAGTAAGATTAAAAGTGGTGAAAAGCACCGACTCGGCTTATCATCTTCAAACAGTAAAATTTGCCAGGGGAAATACGCCGGCAGTGGCTGAAAACAATGCTTCGAGTATTCAATTAGCAGTAAGCCAGAACGACAGTGTAATACTGTTAGGCAAAGGCTTTCCGATTTCAAAGAACAACAAATTCCGCAATCAGCAGGTGCTGGTAATCATTGAAGTTCCGGTTGGCAAAAAAATAATGATAGACAGAAGCATAGATTGGTACGACTGGTTTAATATTAACATTGATGGAAGAAGAGGTGTAAATATTGATTGGGACGAAAGATGGGACAACTCTTACTCGTGGAACAACAACGTTCAGTACATTATGACGAACGACGGACTGGAAAGAACCGACAGGAAGGAAAAAGACGAAAGCGAAAGCAAGTTGAAGAACGGTAAGTTTAAGCTGAAGGCAGATGAGAATGGTATTGAAATAGAAGCAGAAGGTGAGTTAGAAAACAAAGGCGGCGGCACTTACCGTTATAAAAAACAGGGCGATTCAATAAAGATTGAGCAAAAGGAAACGCCGGCACCTGCCAAGCCTTCCAATACCGACGCACCGGAGAAAAAAGCCTCAGCATCGGCTGAAAATGTGAAGAAGGAAAAAGCAGTAAGAGGCAGACCTGAAACCGATTTGCATACACCGTTCCTGTTTTTAACGGGAAGATGATCAGCGATCAGCTATGAGCTATCAGCAGTCAGCCATCAGCGGCGACTGGGCTAAGCTCTTGGTTCTTGACCTTTGGTTCTTGTATTTTGGTTCTTGTAATTTTTACCATAAACTCGTTTCAATACAGGTTGAAGTTGAAACAAAAAACTGCCCTGCGGTATACCTGTGGGGTAGTTTTGTTTAAGAGCAAAAGTGAAAAGCTAATAGTGAAAGATAGCGATGCTAATATTCATTTTAGATAAATAATTCTATTCATTATGTACAAAATAATTTTTTCCCTGTTTGCAGCCATTACTGCTGGATTTCCCGCTTTGGCCCAAACCAACCAGCAGCAACAACTGGCCGATACTATATTACACAAAGACAGCTTGTTCTGGAAAGCCTACAACGAATGTGATATAAATCAGTTCAGCTCTTTCTTTTCGGAAGATGTAGAGTTTTACCACGACAAAGGCGGTATTACCATAGGTCTGGAAAGTCTTGCAAAATCGCTTCAAAATAACCTTTGCAGCAATAACAATTTCCGTTTGCGCAGAGAAGCTGTTGAAGGAACAGTAAAAGTATTTCCGCTGCAAAACAACGGTGTTATATACGGTGCCATTCTTTCTGGTGAACATGTTTTTTACATTATTGAAAATGGCGACGAAAGGCTGGATGGACTGGCGAAGTTTACACATTTGTGGTTGCTAAAAGACAATGCCTGGAAAATGAAGCGGGTATTGAGCTATGACCATGGCCCTGCACCTTACAAAAACAAGCGGAAAGCAATTACTGTGACAGACAAAATACTGCAGCGGTATGTGGGTCAGTACGAGGGTGCTCAAACAGGTAAAATGGCAATTGAAAAAGGGCCCAACGAATTGGTATTGATGATTGGAGAAAAAAAATTCACCCTCTACCCCGAAACGGAGCACCGCTTTTTCAGCAAAGAGCGCGACCTTGTTTTTGAATTTGTTACGGGTGCAAAAGAACGTCCTTTGAAAATACTAGTGTATGAACGTGGAAAAAAGGTAGAGGAAGCCGCTTTCATAAAGTAAAAATTGTATGCTGCTAACCTGCACGGTAATGACTTCAAGAGATGCCTGTGGCAGCAGGAGCAGCATTCTCTTCCTTCCATATCCTCATGTACCAATAAATAGGGTAGCCGATCATGTTGGCAAAAATGAAAACCAGTATCCATACCAGCCGTTCATTGCTGTCAATCCGCTTGTTGTTTACCACATGTACGATGTAATAAATCATCAGTCCAAATGAAATAAGCATCGCCATCCCTATAAACAAAAACATCCACCCCATATTGCCAAACATAAGTTGCGGCATTGCGTCCGGATCACCTGCGTTCATATGCTGAGACATCTGCATAAAGAAGGACATGAACCATACGAAATATCCTCCCATAAACAGAAAAGGCAGAAGCGTAATAATACCGAGTATTATTTTAGACGATCTGGACATGTGAGTACTGTATTAAAACGGAACACGGCACCCTTTTTACAGGAGGTATTCCATTCGTCCATTAAAAAATGAATGTTACCGTACGAAAAATAGTAAGAATTTATTGAAAAAGCTATAACTGCTTTTGTCGCCTCTTATTTTTTTGTATCTTTTTTAAAAATTAACACTATGAATTTTCTCATCCGACTGTTGGTAACCGCGGCTGTAGCTTTTGGGCTGGCTCATTTACTGAAAGGCATTCACATAAACTCTTACTGGACTGCATTGATATTTGCCCTGGTGCTTGCCATTGTAAACCTCATTGTTCGCCCGCTGCTGGTAATACTCACCATACCACTCACCATTATCACCTTCGGGTTATTCCTGCTTGTTATCAATGCCCTTATGGTAATGCTGGCGTCGAAGCTGGTAGACGGCATCCAGGTAGACGGGTTTTGGTGGGCCCTGCTCTTCAGCCTGCTGCTTTCCATCGTTTCCTCCGTTTTGTTCAGCGGAAAAGATGAATAATTCTTTAAAATACAGGTGGTAACAATATCATAACAAAGCCATGAAATTCGTTTATACAGCAAATTTCCGGTCATTAGCAAGCAAAATAACCATTATAATCCCCCGGCATATTTTAAAAAACCAATAGGTTTGTATATGCATTTCACCCGGAAAAACTTTACCGCTCAGCAACTCGAACATTTCTACAGGTCGTTATTGCTACCCAGAATGATTGAAGAAAAGATGTTGCTCCTTCTCCGTCAGGGGCGCATCAGCAAGTGGTTTAGCGGAATCGGGCAGGAGGCAATTGCCGCAGGAGCATCGCTGGCGCTTGAAAAAGACGAATGGATTTTACCGCTGCACCGCAACCTGGGTGTTTTTACTACGCGTGGCATCAGCCTCAGCAAACTGTTTATGCAATGGCAGGGCAGTAAGGAAGGGTTTACCAAGGGACGTGAACGAAGCTTTCATTTCGGGAGTACAGAACATCGTATATGCGGCATGATCTCTCACCTCGGACCGCAAATGGCAGTTGCCGACGGAATGGCCCTGGCAGCCAAACTGAAGAAGGAAAATAAAGCAACGCTGGTATTTTGTGGAGAAGGGGGCACCAGCGAAGGCGACTTTCACGAAGCATTAAATGTAGCTGCCGTTTGGGATTTGCCTGTCATTTTTTTGGTTGAGAACAATGGCTATGCGCTCAGCACACCTACCAACGAACAATACCGTTGCGAGCACCTAACAGATAAGGCCAAAGGTTATGGAATGGAAAGCGTGCAGATAGACGGCAACAATATTTTAACGGTATACGATACTATTAAAGGCGTAAGGGAATATTGCATTGAAAAACAAAAGCCCTACCTGGTAGAATGCCTCACTTTTAGAATGAGAGGGCACGAAGAAGCAAGCGGCACCAAATATATACCGCAGGAATTGTTTGAACTGTGGGAGCAAAAAGATCCCGTAAAAACATTTGAGCAATGGCTGTTGAAAGAAAACATTATTACCACCATTGAAATAGAAAGCGCCAAAACAGAATTTAAAAAATACATTGACACAGAGATAGAAAAAGGATTTGACGCACGCGCAATAGTTCCCTCTGCTGCAGAAGAAACAAAAGATGTATACGCGGATCTGACTGAGGTGGCCGATAACCGGGAAATAACTGTAATTACAGATACCGGCAGCATACACCCCTCGCTGTTTACCCTGAACGAAAAAAGATTACTGGAAGGCATAACCGAAGGCATCTATCAAAGCATGTTGTTCTGGGATAATTTGATTTTGATGGGGCAGGACATTGCTGAATACGGCGGTGCTTTTAAAATTACAGAAGGGCTGGTAAACAAATTTGGCAAAGAAAGAGTTAGAAATACACCTTTATGTGAAAGCGCTATTATTGGCACCGCGCTTGGTTTGAGCATAGAAGGCTTTAAGAGCATTGTTGAAATGCAGTTTGCAGATTTCATTACCAGCGGCTTCAATCAGGTAGTGAACAATCTTGCCAAGATACATTACCGGTGGGGACAGCGTGCCGATGTAGTGATCCGCATGCCCACCGGAGCGGGAGTAGGCGCAGGACCGTTTCACTCGCAAAGCAACGAAGCCTGGTTTACACATACGCCCGGCTTAAAAGTAGTATATCCCTCCACTCCTGCCGATGCAAAGGGCCTGCTCATTGCCGCAGTAAACGATCCGAACCCCGTGCTGTTCTTTGAACACAAAGCCTTGTACAGAAGTATTACGGGGCCCGTTCCGGAAGAACTGTATGAAATACCCATTGGCAAAGCACGCCTGGTAGAAGAGGGCGAAGACATCTCCGTTATTACCTACGGCGCCGGCGTGCATTGGGCGCTGGAATATGCAGCACAACATGCATCCATATCGTTCGACATATTGGACCTTCGTACATTGCTGCCGTTAGATTATGAAGCCATCCGTTCTTCCGTATTGCGAACAGGACGGGTTTTAGTGTTTCATGAAGATACCTTAACCGGAGGCATAGGCGCCGAGATCAGCGCATGGATAGGCGAACATTGCTTTTCGATATTAGACGCTCCCGTTATGCGTTGCGCCTCGCTCGATACACCTGTTCCCTTCAATATAGAACTCGAAAAAAACTTCCTTGCCAAATCGCGCCTGCACGATTGCGTGCAAAAATTGCTCAAATATTGAGATTTGAAATTTGAGATTCTGATTTGAGATTTCGATGCCAGTGGGTCTGTACTATCTGCATCCATCAGACCGCTCTATCTAAACGGAACAATGGAAAATCCGGTCGGCACGCCCTGGAGCCTGCCATTGTATTCAGGTGGGCGGTCTGACCGATGAAAAAAATCGCGCTTGCACAACTGCTTGCAAAAATTGCTGAACCATTAAGATTTGAAATTTTAAATTTGAGACTTCAAATCAAGCCCATGCGTTTACTATTCAGCTTCCTTTTTGTTACGTGTAGCTTTCTAATCAATGGCTCTTTCGCCCAAACCAATACACAGGAAGTGGATATATGCGTATACGGCGCAACTTCGGCAGGCGTTATAGCAGCCTATACCGCAAAGCAGGCGGGCAGATCTGTTTTATTGGTTGAGCCGGGTAAACACGTTGGGGGACTAACTTCCGGCGGGCTGGGCTATACCGATATTGGAAATAAGTTCGTGATTTCCGGCATTGCAAGAGACTTCTACCGCCGCATTGGCAAGCATTATGGTAAGCTGGAGCAATGGATATTTGAACCCCATGTGGCCGAAGAAACATTTAAACAGTATCTCGATGCTGCAGGCATACAGGTACTCTACAATCATTATATTATTCACGCACAAAATGAAAAAGCCTCTATCAAAGGCATCCGTATAAGAGATGCACAAACCAGCCAGGAGCAGGTTATTACCGCAAAAGTTTTTATTGATTGCAGCTACGAAGGCGACCTGATGGCAAAAGCCGGCGTTAGCTATACCGTTGGCCGCGAAGCCAACAATGTTTACAACGAAACTTATAATGGCGTGCAATTGCGCGACAAACACCAGTTTCCGGATGGTGTTGACCCTTATCGCATCGCTGGCAAACCGGAGAGTGGTTTACTGTGGGGCATCAGCAATGAAACGTTGGCCGAGCAAGGATCGGGCGACAAAAAAGTACAGGCTTATAATTTCAGAATATGCCTGAGCGATGATCCTTCTAACAGCATTCCCATTGCCCAACCCGAAAATTACGACTCCGCCAAATATGAGTTGTTGCTGCGCGTTATTGAAAAGCAACAAGCGCAGCCGTTAGGAGTATACCTCAAAATAGACCGGATGCCCAATAACAAAACGGACATCAACAATAATGGTGCGTTTTCAACAGACATGATTGGCATGAACTACCAATACCCGGAAGCAGGTTATGCCACCCGCCAACGCATTGCCAAAACACATGAAGATTATGTAAAAGGGTTGCTGTATTTTATTGGGAATGACAACCGCGTTCCGGAACATTTGCGTAACGAAATGAAACGCTGGGGATACCCGAAAGATGAATACACAGACAACAATCATTGGTCGCCGCAGATGTATGTAAGAGAAGCAAGGAGAATGAAAGGTGCTTATGTAATGACCCAGGCGAACTGCGAAGGAAAAGAAAAAGTAACGGATGTGGTTGGCATGGCAGCGTATACGATGGACTCTCACAACTGCCAGCGCATAGTGGTAAACGGTATGGTGAAAAATGAAGGCGATGTGCAGGTAGGCGGTTTTGGTCCTTATCCAATTTCTTACAGGAGCCTTATACCAAAAGTCGAAGAATGTAAAAACCTGCTGGTACCCGTGTGTTTATCTGCGAGTCATATTGCTTATGGTTCTATAAGAATGGAGCCTGTGTTTATGGTATTGGCGCAGTCTGCCGCCTTAGCCGCAGCAGAAGCAATAAAAACAAAAAGATCAGTGCAGGACATTAACATAGCGAAGGTTCAACAATTAATGGCTCAAAATCCATTAATGGACGGAAGCATTCCTGAAATTTTGGTAGACAATGATGACTCTTTACACATAGCAGTGAAAGGAAAATGGAACCGGGTAACCAGAGGGTCTTATGGTACATCGATGTTTGTAAGCAGTGAAAACGCTGAAGCAGCATCGGTAAGGTTTTTGCCTGCTGTTAAAACATCCGGCAGCTACCATCTTTATTTTTACCTTCCTAAAATTGAAAACGCGGCGTCGCAAATGAACATCAAAGTATTTGATGGAACAGCCGAAAAAAATATTACCATTTCGCCTGCCGATTTAAAGGTAGAGGGGCAAACCTCCGGTGAGTGGGTAGACATAGGTGTGCATACCTTCTCAAAGAAAAAAGCGGCTTATATTGAGGTAAGCGGGGCACAACAGGGAAGCATGGTAGCCGATGCCGTTTTATTGATCAAAGAGAAAGAATAGCGAATGATCCAGAAGAAGAAAATAGACGTAGATGTGGTGCTTGACATCCTGAAAACAGCGGCAGAAGCCCGCCCGGATTCCACCTTTATAAAAAGCCTGCTGTTTCAATACCAGGAGCGCGGCGGTCTGAGCAAAAAACAACTGGAAGGGTTGTATCAAAAATCTTTAAAAATAACCAGCATTTCCGACAGTAAACTCACTACGCTGGAAGCCATTATTAAGAAGAAGCCTACCCGCTATAAGTCAGCGGCGCCACCGCCTACACCCTTATATACTAAAGATGAAGCTTCAGGGAAATTAATAGAAGGTATTCTTGCAAAATATCCGCAACACAAACGCGTGTTGTTTTTGAAAGCGAAATACGATAACAACGAACCGCTGTCTGCCGCTGAAGTAAGTGAACTGCAAAAGTTTAGCAAGCTGCTGAAGTTGTAACCGCTATTTATTGTTTATCGTTTGGAGTTTATTGTTTGGAGTTATAGTTTAACAATTTGAAGAGTGCTTTCATAAAAAATTAAAATCGATATGCTATACTGGCCAGTATCTGGCGTGGAGCCTGCGGAACGGGATAATAGTTGGCTACCCAATACCTTTTATCGGCTATGTTATTTACCTTAAGCCCTACCCTCCATTTGGGCTGATCAAAAAATAAAGTTGCATCCAATACTGTATAGCCGTCAATAATGGTTGAATTGGCATCATCCATCAAAAAAGATTTATCGGCATAATTACCGCCAATGCCAATACCCAAACCACGTACGGCGCCGTTCACTATTTTATAGCTGGCCCAAAAGTTGGCCACATGCCGTGGTGTATTCAATCCTCTTTTGCCAACCAGGTAATCATCTGCTTTCACATACTTATTATCGTTATAGGCATAGCCGGCTACAATGTTTAAACCAGTGATGGGATTGGTTATAATGTCTAACTCAAAACCTTTGCTCCGTTGAGTTCCATCCTGTATAGAAAAAGTAGCATGCTCGGGATCGTTGCGAAGAATATCTTTTACAAGAATATCGTAATAACTGATGGTAGCGTTCAGTTTATGATCCAGCAATTCAACTTTCACGCCGCCTTCTACCTGGTTGGCCTGCTGAGGCTTAAACTTGTTCTTATTATAATCTTCGCCACTTACATTTTGAAAACCATTCATATAGTTACCAAAAACAGACACCTGGTCTTTTACCAGTTGGTATACTATACCAAATTTTGGAGACAAAGCTGTCTGGTTATAATCTCCCACACTCACGAACTTGTCTACACGAAGGCTCATCATTGCCAGCAATCTGTCTGTAACATTTAAAACGTTCGACGCATAAGCGCTGTAAATATTTTCTGCATAAGGATAATGCCCTACCGAAGATTCGGAAAGAAGCTGTTCTACCTTGCCTGTGTTGATGGGTGTAACGGTTTCGTAATGAATATCAACCGTGTCAAAATAAGCATCTCTTCTTACCGAGCTTCCTTTAAACCTTGTATAGTCAACCCCAACAAGCAACCTGTTGCGGGCGTTCCCTATTTTAAAATCGCCAATAAAATTCTGCTGAATATCGAGTGTGTTAAGGCTTCCTCTTACATCATAATTTTCTCTTGCTACATAATGCCCGCCATCCTGGCTGGGTTCAATATTGAGAAACAGATACTGGGTATGGTTATTGCCTGATGTATAAGAGTAATTGGTTTGTGATGTCCACTTATCCGAAATTTTATAATCGGCTCTTGCAAATACATTGCTGGTGCGTTGTATACTGTTAAACCCTTCGTGGATAAAGGAATGCCGTGGATTGATATTCAGTTCGCTCCAGTTGCTTACCCCTGCACCTCCCCACGGCGCGTATAATACAATTGGCCGGCTGGTAGAAAAAAATTCGGCATCCAAACGCAAGGTCAGCTTGTCATTGACATGGTATAAAAAGCTGGGCGCTACATTCACCAGGCTTTGTTTGCCATAATCCTGGAAACCATCCTGCCATTCGCCGGCTGCGTTTACACGAATCAGCGCTGTCTTATCGTTGTTGAGAGGAGCATTAATGTCGGCCGTTAAACGGTTAAAACCAAAACTACCTGTGGTATAAGCAACTTCGCCTTTGTAGGTGTTGAAGGGTTGTTTGGTAACAATATTTACCAGTCCTCCATGGGAAATAACAGAGGAACCGAACAATGTAGAAGAGGGTCCCTTTATAACCTCGAGTCTTTCTATATTCACAGGGTCTACCAACGTAACAGAACCTGCAGTAAGCCCGTTGCGGGTAGATGTATAATTGGTTACAAATCCTCTCGACACAAAAGCTACACTGCTACCGCCGCCACCAGGCCCTGCGGCTACACTCGATATACCCGGAGCGTTCTTTAAAGTCTGTTCCATGGTGGTGGCAACCTGCTCCTGTGTTATTTCTTTGCTGATCACTGAATAAACCTGTGGGTTCTCAAGATTTTTCAAGGGCATTCGCGCAACAAACTCTGTTTCCTTTTTTGCAAATTTGTTCCTGCCGCCCACTATCACTACTTCTTCCAGTTCTTTTTCGGTAGCATGTATCTGTATAGATATTTCACTGGCTTTGCCTGCCGTTACCGTTATGTTTTGTTCAACAGTTTGATAGCCCACTACAGAAATCACTATATTATAAGATGCAGACAACAAACGGTTGAATGCGAACTTTCCATTTTCATCGGTATTGGTTATTCTTTTTGTTCCTTTAAGTGTTACAGTAACATATGCTCCGGGTTGATTGTCGGATGTTAACACTGTACCTTTTATAGAACCGGTGCTTTCCTGGGCATTCCCCAAAAATGGCTGAAGAGAAAAAAAGGTTGAAATAAAAAATACAGAGCTGATGAAATGCCTCATAAGTACAATAATTTGAGGCCAAAATTGGTAAGCATGCAACAGAACATGCCTACCACAACGGAAATAGTTTTACGAGAAAGGGAAATCTTAAAATGCTACAGGCAAAAATTCCAGCATGCTGAGCAAGTATTTATTGCTTCACCAGCTTCAGTTCGTTAATGATATTCGTAGCGCCGCCCAGTTTATCAATACACCACAACACATATCTCACGTCAACGCATATGGTTCGGTTCATGTCTTTATCAAACGCAAGTTTGTGGCTCAATGCTTCGTAATTGCCATCAAAAGCCAATCCGATCAAATTACCTGAGCCGTCTATAACCGGCGAACCCGAATTGCCACCGGTAATATCGTTGTTGGTAATAAAGCAAACCACCAGGTCGTTTACCCGCTTATCAATGTATTGTCCGTAATCTCTTTTCTTTGCCAGTTCCAGCAACTTGGCCGGCAGGTCAAATTCATAATCGCCGGGTACATATTTTTCAAGCACACCTTTCATAGTGCATACATAATCGTATTTAACGGCATCGCGCGGGGTATAGCTTTTTACGCTGCCGTAACTTACGCGCATGGTAAACGTAGCATCGGGATACATTTTCTTTTTAGGGTCCATCTGCATAATGCCCTTCAGGTATAAGCGGCTCAGATCATTATTCTTCAAAACAAACTGCTGGAAAAAGGGATCGTACTTGCTGGTATAGTTTTTTACAAAGCCACCTGCGTATGCATAAGCAGGATCGTTTTGCAGCGTAGCAGCATCCGGTTTTGAAACGAAGGCCTGCCATTTGGCATCGTTCAGCAACAGGGTGTTGCTAAAAACTGCCGTAGCCCATTTATTAAAAGTTTCTGGTTGCTTAAGATCGCCGTAAGCAGTACGTATGTTTTCATAAAAGCCAATAGGATGCTGGTTCTTGTCAATGTCGTTGTAAAACATGCGGGCTGTTGCAGCCAGCACCTGCTGGTCGGATGTTTTATCTTCTGCCTCGAGAAATCTTTTGCGGGCATCTGTGGCGGCTTCCAACCCTTGCTTTACTACAGCTGCGTCTACACCTTGTTTCATCATGTCGCTTTCGAGCTTCACCAATGTGGCTGCAAACTTAGCCAACTGCGAACCCAGTATGCCTTCGTTCAGGTATACACGATGTTTGGCATAAGGCTTCCAGGCATCGTATACTTTTGGCCACTCACTAAAAATATTTTCAAACTCCTGTTTTCCTTTTGCCCATTGTATGAACTTAGCTTCTTCACCCTGCTTTTGCTCGTATATATGATACTTGAGCAATTGCTTTGTTTCGCCATCGTAAAACTTCCAGTAGTTGGCTACGCCTGCATACATCGATGCCAGCTTCAGTTTCACTGCGGGATCTTTTTTCATTTCCTCAAACATGGCTTTCAGGCGCACATCGCGCAGGTTAACCAGCGAGGGATTGTTGATATCGGTTGCCAGCTTTATACCATACGAAGTTTCATAACGGTTGGTGCTGCCGGGATACCCGAAGATCATGGCATAATCGCCGTCTTTGAATCCTTTAATAGAAACAGGCAGGAAATATTTAGGTTTAAGAGGAGCGTTGCCGGCTGCATAACTTGCAGGACTTCCGTCTTTAGCGGCGTATACACGAAAAACAGAAAAATCGCCCGTATGCCTTGGCCATTCCCAGTTGTCTGTATCGCCTCCAAACTTTCCAATGCTTTCTGGCGGCGTCCCTACCAGGCGTATATCGGTATACCGTTGGTATACAAAAACGAGGAACTGGTTATTGCGGAATAAAGGACTTACCCGTGCCTCTATATTTTTTGCAGGATCGGCATATTTCTGATTGAGGGCAGCGATTAATTCAGCCTGCTTTTTAGCACGTTCGCCGGCAGAAAGCCCTTCCAGGGCAGGGCTTATTTCTTTGGTAACGTCTTCTATCTTCAGCAGGAACTGAACACTGAGCCCTTTAGCCGGAATTTCCTGCGACTTATTATAGGCCCAAAAGCCATTGGCCAGGTAGTTGTGCTCGACCGAGCTGGCAGTGGCAATGGCATCGTAACCACAATGGTGGTTGGTAAAGATCAATCCTTCGTTGCTCACTATTTCGCCGGTGCAGCCACCACCAAAAATTACAATGGCATCTTTGATAGAAGCTTTGTTGATATCGTACAGTTGGGCGGGAGTGAGCTTTAACCCACGCTTTACCATGTCCGCATATACCTGCTGACCCAGCAAAAGCGGTAACCACATGCCTTCGTCTGCATACGTTTTGCAGAACGAAACGAACAACAACAGTGTAACGAAAATTCTTTTCATAGTGCCTTTAATTTTTGCATAACAAACCTATGCAAAAATTAAAAGCAAATGTTTGGGAAATAGGAAATAAGTTGAGTGAGTTGATTGGTTGAACAAATGCCTTATGCCTTACACCCTACACCTTCCACCCTATACCCTACACCTTACGCCCTATACCCTACTTCCCCGTTCTCCTAATCCAGTTTCTTCACGTCTACCACTACATCTTCGATTACGCGGGTACGTGTGCTTATTTCAAAAGACTCGCTGTAGCTGTTTTTCCTGTCGCTGATAATGAATACTACTTTGCCCGCCTCGGTTTTAGGCAACACAAACTTTTTGTCGAATTTGGCGTCGGTAAAAGCATTCTGAAAAATAGTAACACCATCTTCGTTTTTAATAGTTACTATAAAACGGCTGCCTTTAGCGTTATCATACTTTACATTAAATACGAGCGACTGGTTTTCGGCTCCGAGATATTTTACATCTGCCACTTTTTCTACAGGGTCAATACCTGTATTTGCAAAAGCAGGAACTGTAATAACCGTGATAGCAATAGCAACTAAAGATTTGCGGATAGCTGCTAAAATTGTACGTGATTCCATATGTATTTGTTTTTGTTTACTGATTGTAACCACGGGTTCATCGTTTGGAGTTTTTCGTTTATGGTTTACAACACTGTACCATACACACCAAAACATGTATTACCCTGCGGTAAATCTTTCCTCGTATGGAAGCAAACATTAAATATGGCTCAGAAAAACTGACTGTAGGCAATTGTCAAAACAATGAATGACAAGCTAAGGGTTGGCGAAGCGATGGTTGAAATGGCAGTGCAAAATTGAATGGCAAATGTGAACCGAATGTGACGTGCGTCTTAAGAGCAAGTTAATTGTACGCCCGTGTACTGTTATAACGCGAAGGTATAGTTGAAATTGTTCTTCTCAAAATAAAATAGCTGTTTATTCAAGAAAAATCAACCTGTTTAACTTTTAGCAAGATATTTTCGAAAGAAACAAAGATGATTCCATTGAAAAATATTACATAGTCATCATCTTAATATGATATACACTAATGAAAGAAACTCGTTTTTTTTATTGCCGCAGATTCGCAGAAAAAGTTTCACCTGCGGATCTGCGGCTTATCAGCTCACTCCTGAATTCCTTCCAAAGCAAAAAGGAACGCATACTCGAGCGCAATGTTTTTCAAATAATCAAACCGGCCCGATGCGCCGCCATGCCCGTAGTCCATATCAGTATGCAGCAGCAACAGGTTGTTACCTGTTTTGGTAGCCCTCAGTTTAGCTACCCATTTAGCGGGTTCAAAATATTGCACCTGGCTATCGTGCAAACCTGTTGTTACCAGCAAATTGGGATAATCCTTCTTCTCTATATTCTCGTACGGAGAATAAGATTTCATATAATCGTAAGCTGCTTTATCGGCAGGGTTGCCCCATTCATCGTATTCATTAGTGGTTAAAGGAATACTGGCATCCATCATGGTAGTAACTACATCTACAAAAGGCACCTGTGCTATTACTCCATTCCACAGTTTTGGAGCCATGTTTGCTACCGCGCCCATCAGCAAGCCACCTGCGCTGCCGCCTTGTGCATATAAATGCTCGGCAGACGTATAATTTTCTTTTATTAAAAATTCTCCGCAATCTATAAAGTCAGTAAAGGTGTTTTTCTTCTTCATCATCTTTCCGTCTTCATACCATTGCCTTCCCATTTCCTGTCCGCCACGTATATGCGCTATAGCAAATACAAATCCCCTGTTAAGCAAACTTAAACGGTTGCTGCTAAAACTGGCATCCATACTATACCCATACGAACCATAGGCGTATAGCAATAGAGGGGCTTTGCCGTTTTTGACAAATCCCTTTTTATATACCAGCGAAACAGGAACCTTTGTACCATCTTTTGCAGTAGCGTATAAACGCTCGGTGGCGTATTGTGTCTGATCATACCCGCCTACAACTTCCTGTTGCTTCATCAATTTTTTTTCTCTGCTCACCATATTGTAATCGTATACAGATGCAGGCGTTACAAGGGATGTATAGTTGTAACGCAGCGTTTCGCTATTGAATTCAGGATTTGCTCCCGTGCCGGCACTGTAGGCCGCTTCTCCAAAATCAATATAATGCTCTTCCCCGGAGGTGCTGCGTATACGCAACTGCGTTAGCCCGTTTTTCCTTTCATCGATCACAACAAAATTTTTAAACTCTTCTACATCCTCCAGTAACACATCGGTTCTGTGTGGAATCACTTCCTTCCAGGCAGCACTTTGTGTGTTATTGTAAGCACACTCCATCAACCGGAAGTTCTTGGCATTAAGGTTGGTACGGATGTAGAACCTGTTTCCCTGGTCAACTACAGAATACAACACATCTTTCATGCGCGGCTGAAATACAACAAATTTTTCGGCGGGTTGATCGGCGCGTATAAAATGTATTTCGGAAGACAGCGTAGCCTGGGATACAATAAAAATGAAGTTTCCTGATTTACTTTTACCAACGCCAATATAATTGGATGGATCTTTTTCGTGGTATACAATGGCATCGTCCGCCGCATCCGCTCCCAATACATGACGTTTTATTTTTTCGGAGAGCAATGTTGCCTGGTTGTTTTCGGTGTAAAAAAGGGTTTTATTATCTGCAGCCCAAACCGAACCTCCGCTTGTATTTTTGATGACATCATTATACAGCTCCCCTGTTTCTAAGTTTTTAACGTGTATGCTATACTGCCTGCGGGATACGGTATCTACACCAAAGGCCAGCAGTTTGTTATCGGGACTGATGTTAAATCCTGTTGCTGAATAATAAGGGTGCGACTGTGCCATTGCATCTACGTCGAGCAGTATTTCTTCTGGAGCATCCAGGCTTCCTTTCTTCCTGCAATATTTAAAGTATTGCTTCCCGTCTTCGGTTCTTGTGTAATAATAGTAACCGTTTTTAAACACAGGCACGGATTCATCTTTTTCTTTTATCCTGGCTTTCATTTCCTGGAAGAGTTTTTCCTGCAAGGGTTTTGTAAAAGCCATCATCGTGTCCAGGTAAGCATTTTCCTGTTCGAGATAAGAAACGACTTTGCTGCTGTCGGAGCCTTTCTTAAAATAATCGTTCAACCAATAATAGTTGTCGGTAACCGTATCGTTGTGGAGCGTACGTGTATAAGGTTTTATTTCAGCAATGGGCGGTTTTATTCCCTCGGGCCAAGAATGATTCATTTGTTCAGTGGTTTGTGTATTGCAGGAAATTATAACAATTGCTGCAACATATAAAATGGAAGAAGCAGATAATTTCATACAGGTTTATTGTAGTTAAATACCGAATAGTTTCATCAAATAAAAAAATCCTGGTCGTCAACCAAATGCCCGACCAGGAAATATTATGAACTTAAGGAAGTTTGTTTATCAGGCAGGTACGATTACCGTTGTCTTCATCATTTCCCTCACAGCATTGGCAATAGCATTGGCATCGTAGCCGCTATCACGTTGCAATTCTTTGGGTGTACCATGTTCAATTACAATATCGGGAATGCCCAGTATTTTCACTTCGGCTTTATAGTGATGCGCTGCCATAAATTCCAGCACAGCGCTTCCAAAACCACCTGTTACCGTTCCGTCTTCAACCGTAATGATTTTGCTGTATTTAGAAAATACTTCATGCAGCATGGCTTCGTCGAGCGGCTTGGCAAAACGCATGTCGTAGTGTGCAGGCTGAATGCCGTCTGTTCTTAAATCGCGGATAGCGGCAGCAGCAAAATTACCGGGATGACCGAGCGAAAGAATAGCAATTTCCTGACCGTCTTTCAGCTTTCGGCCGGTGCCAATTTTTATTTCCTTCATTTCCGTACGCCATTCGGGCATCGTGCCTTCGCCGCGCGGATAGCGTATTACAAATGGGCTATTGGTGGAATCTAACTGTGCCGTATACATGAGATTGCGCAACTCAGCCTCATTCATGGGCGCACTCACAATCATGTTGGGAATGCAACGCATGTACGCAATATCGTACGCACCGTGGTGGGTAGCGCCATCCTCTCCTACCAGTCCCGCCCTGTCGAGGCAAAAAATAACGGGCAGGTTTTGTATCGCCACATCATGCACTACCTGGTCATAGGCGCGCTGCATAAACGAAGAGTAAATGTTGCAGAACACCTTCATACCTTGTGTAGCCATGCCGGCGCTCAGGGTAACGGCATGCTGCTCGCAAATGCCCACGTCAAAAGCACGGTCGGGCATTTTGTCCATCATAAATTTGAGCGATGAACCAGAAGGCATAGCAGGCGTTATACCTAAAATATTTTTATTTTTTTCTGCCAGCTCAATAATGGTATGTCCAAACACATCCTGGTATTTGGGGGGTTGGGGCAGATCAAATTTTTTCTTGTAGATCTCACCGGTTATTTTATCGAACAGACCGGGCGCATGCCATTTGGTTTGATCCTGCTCGGCAAGTGAATAGCCTTTGCCCTTTACCGTTAGTATATGCAAAAGCTTGGGACCAGGAATTTTTTTAAGGTCCTGTAATACATCTACCAGCTTGGTAATATTGTGTCCGTCAATCGGGCCAAAATACCTAAGCTTCAACGCTTCAAAAAGGTTGCTGCTTTTGCTGATAAATCCTTTGATGCTATGCTCAAGCTTGCTGGCTATTTCTCGGGTAAATCGTTTACCCACGGGCAGTTTGCCCAGTGCATGCCAAATGTCGTCTTTAAACTTATTATAGGTTTGAGAAGTGGTAATGTCGGTAAGATATTCCTTTAACGCTCCTACATTCTGATCAATGCTCATGCAATTATCGTTCAGCACAATCAGCATATCCGCATCGGCAACGCCTGCATGGTTCATTCCTTCAAAAGCTAGGCCTGCCGTCATAGCTCCATCGCCAATAATGGCAACCGATTTACGATTTTCACCTTTATACTTTGCTGCCATGGCCATGCCCAGCGCAGCAGAAATAGAAGTAGAAGAGTGCCCTACGCCAAAGCTGTCGTATTCGCTTTCTGCCCTGCGCGGAAATCCGCTTAAACCATCGTACTTGCGGTTGGTGTGAAAATTATCGCGTCGCCCGGTAAGGATTTTATGTCCATAAGCTTGGTGGCCTACATCCCATACCAATTGATCGTAAGGAGTGTTGAACACATAATGAAGTGCCACCGAAAGCTCTACTACTCCAAGGCTCGCCCCAAAATGCCCGCCATGCACACTTACTACATCAATGATGTAATGCCTCAATTCATCGCACACCTGGTGCAATTGTTCCTTGCTCAAATTTTTGAGATCGCTGGGACTGTTGATCTGCTGTAGCAGTGGACCCGGTGTTATTTCCATGCCTTTATTGGGTAATAAGTTAATTAAGTTAATTGGGTTAATTGAGTTGATTCAGTTAATTGAGGTTTCCTATTTCACTCAATCAACTATTCAACTTATTTGACCTACTCAACCAGGAACCCGCAAATTTAATACATAAAATCCACGCCTTTTAAAGATATTCGCGAAAACAGCAGCCGCTCACTATTAATTGATTATCAGCAACAAATTGGTAAACTCAGGAATAAAACGCCGCCGCCAGGCACATTATACAGCCATTAGTAACACTATATTTTTGGCGCGTAAGGGAATTGTTTAGATTTGAACATGCGAATAAATATATCCAGATATTGGTGGTGCCAGATTTGTGGCTGGGGGGTGTTCGGTTTAGTGAGTGTTTTCTTCGCCTATACCTACGGACAAGACATTACGTGGAAGCTCATTATGCGTTTGTTCATCAGCCTGGCGCTGGGCATTCCTATTACGCACCTGTTGCGCAATTTGATCATAAGAAAAAAGTGGCTGGTACTGCCTATTGAAAAAGTAATTACCCGGCTTTTTTTAAGCTTGGTTGTAGCCAGCTTTATTTACTCACTCAGCCTGCTCAGTCTCTTTGAGTGGTTCAACCTTTCGGAAGTTGATCCGCAGAAAAAAGCTCCCTTTATTGACCGGGTGGTGCTGCGCACTTTCGACAGCAGCCTTTTCCTGATGGTATGGATATTGATTTACTATGTGTATCACTATTTCCAGAAGAACAAAAAACAGGAAGTAGACACTTTTCGCCTGCAATCATTGGTAAAGGAACTGGAGCTTAAAACCATCAAATCGCATATCAACCCTCATTTTATTTTCAATTCGCTTAACAGCATCCGTGCTTTGGTAGATGAAAATCCCGAGCGGGCCAGACGCGCCATTACCGAGCTGAGCAACATACTCCGCAGTAGCATGCAAACCGAAAAACTGGAAACCGTGCCGCTTGAACAGGAGTTGAATATTGTACGAGACTATTTGGCGCTGGAACAAATGCGTTTTGAAGAAAGACTGAAAGTTGATTTTGATATTGATGAAGATACGCTCAGTCAGCCCATTCCGCCCATGATGCTGCAAACGCTTGCTGAAAACGCTATCAAACACGGCATCAGCAAACAGGTAAATGGGGGCACTGTTTCTATTTCATCTGATTTTGTGGGCGATCATCATGAGATCATTATCCGCAACAGCGGCATTTTGAATGGGCATGCACAACACAAAGGATTTGGCTTGCAAAGCACGCAGGACAGGCTGAGCCTGCTGTTTGGACAAAAAGCTTCGTTTGAAATTAAAGATATACCCGGTAATATGGTGGAAGCAAAAGTGGTAATGCCGGTTAATAACATGATAAGATAAACTGTACAAGTATGACTAAGAAAGCAATTATTATTGATGATGAAAGACTGGCCCGGAGCGAATTGAAAAAATTGTTGCAGGATCATCCTGAAATAGAAGTGATAGCCGAAGCTGCCAACGCCAATGAGGGTATTGAAAAAATTGAACACATGGCGCCGGACCTGGTTTTCCTGGATATTCAAATGCCGGGCAAAACAGGATTTGACTTACTAACGGAGCTGGACAGACTACCGCAGGTAATATTCACTACCGCCTACGACGAATATGCGCTGAAGGCCTTTGAAGTAAATGCATTGGATTACCTGCTGAAGCCGGTGGAACCCAAACGGCTTGCAGACGCGCTGCAAAAACTGGAATATGTGGAAGAAAAGGAAAACGGTTTTGCTTCGTCTACTGCCCCCGTTACCGGAATGCCAACAACAAACAGGGGTATACTGGGAGAAAACGACCAGGTATTTGTGAAGGATGGTGAACGCTGCTGGTTTGTAAAACTGAGCGAGATCAGGCTTTTTGAAAGTGTGGGCAATTACGCCAAAGTGTTCTTCAGCACGCACAAACCGCTTATATTAAAATCGCTGAATGCATTGGAAGAACGTTTGGATGATAAAGTATTCTTCAGGGCCAATAGAAAACATATTGTAAACCTTCGGATGATTGAAAGAGTAGAACCCTATTTCAACGGCGGCTTATTGCTGGAAATAAAAGGCGGCGAAAAAATTGAGGTGAGCAGAAGACAGGCGGTGAAGTTTAAGGAAATGATGAGCCTGTAGAATTTGAGATTGGGGATTTGAGATTTGAAATGTTGCCCACCTTTATTCATAGATGATGTGGTAGATATGTAGTTGGGAAATATTCCGCAGCACCGTCCCTCTCTATAGGAGAGGGATAAGAGGGTGAGGCTGTACCGTCCCTCTCTTTTGGAGAGGGAATAGAGGGAGAGGCTCGTATCAGCTTGCTAAAAGGCAGGCTTTCTTTTTAGATTTACATAAACTGATATTTAAACTCCAAAACATACAACAACTAGCACTGCATGAAAAAAATATTTGTAGCAGCACTGGCATTATTGGTAATTGAACAGGCGCAGGCTCAGGCTCAAAAAATTGACAAGATCATTAAGGAAAAGGCAGTTCGTAAAATTGAGAAAACGCTATCTGCCGATGATATGAGTGGAAGAGCCACTTTTACACCGGGTATAGACAAGGCGGCTGATTTTATTGCTGCAGCCTTTAAAAAGGCAGGTCTGGTACCCGCTGAAGGAAGCAACGGTTATTTCCAGGAGTTTGCGTTGGTGGAAGCTAAGCAAACCGCGATCAGCGGCAGTATAGACGGAAGTGCCGTAAACGAATCGAACATGGTAGTGCTTACCACGAAAGAAACACTCACGGTAAACGAACAATCGGGATACGAAGTTGGAACGATAGCATCGGGCGATCGTTTGTTCAATAAGGCATACGGCTATATTACTTCCGGTAAAAACTTAATTGTGTGGGTGGATACAGCCCACGCAAAAAGTTTCGGCAACATGATCCGGTTCAAGCAGGAAAGTTTCAAATCAGATCATAGTGTCATTTTTGTGCTAACCGGTAAAAGTTCTGCTGCATATTCCTTTTCCGCGCAACATATGGTTACAGAAAAAAAACTAAAGAATGTGGTTGGCATTTTGCCAGGCAAGAGCAAGCAAGAAGAATACGTGATTTTTTCAGCGCACTACGATCACCTCGGCATTGGTGAAGCCGATAAAGATGGGGATACTATTTTCAATGGCGCCAACGACGATGCTGCCGGAACTACAGCGGTGATCATGCTATCGAAATATTTTTCAAAAATCAAAAACAACGAACGCACCATTGTATTTGCTGCCTTTACTGCGGAGGAGATTGGTGGCTTTGGGTCACAGTACTTCAGCAAACAGTTCAGTCCTGAAAAAGTAATGGCGATGTTCAACATTGAAATGATAGGCACCGATAGTAAATGGGGAAAGAACTCTGCCTATATAACCGGTTACGAAAAAACAGATATGGGAAAGATACTGGAGAAAAACCTGGAAGGAACGACCTTTAAATTCTATCCAGATCCCTATCCAGATCAGCAATTGTTCTACCGCTCCGACAATGCTACATTGGCAAGACTGGGAGTACCGGCGCATACTATCTCTACTTCAAAAATGGACAGCGAACCTTTTTACCATACACAGGGAGATGAAATAGAAACGCTGGATCTGAAGAATATGACCGAGATCATCAAGTCGATAGCACTCAGCTCGCGCACGATTGTAAGCGGAGAAGATACACCTTCGAGAGTCGATACCAAACAATTACGTTAAGGTGTAACCGCAGATGCGGAGGTTTGTAGCTAAATCCATCAGACCGCCTGCGGCGTGCCGATGGGGTAACCTCGGTCGGCACGCCGCAGGCGGTCTGACCCGTGAAAAGCTGGCTACTGGCTATAGCAGTCTCTGGCTTCGCATCCACTATGTTCTCCGGAGACTTTAGTCTCCGACAACCAATCTGCGAATCTTCGGCTATAAACAAAAATCCCGGTAATTTTTACCGGGATTTATTATTTAAAAGTGGAATGAAATTGCTTATCCTAAAGCTACGCGTTTGAACTCGGTAACTTTCAACCCGCTATCAACACTTTTCAGGAAATCACCTACTGTTTTGCTGTTGTCTTTTACAAAAGCCTGGGCAACCAGGGTATTTTCTTTAAAGAATGCATTCAGCTTACCCTCAGCAATTTTATCAATCATTGCATCCGGTTTACCAGCCATTTTAGGATCGTTCTTGATCTGGTCGGTAACAATGGCTTTTTCGCGGGCAACTACATCTGCAGCTACAGACTCAGGGTCTACTGCTACAGGGTTCATCGCTGCAATTTGCATAGCCACATCTTTACCAGCTTCGTCTGCTGCCTTGTTTAAACCAACCAGCACGCCAATGCGGTAAGAACCGTGAATATAAGACGCTACATACTCAGCATCTACACGCTCAAATTTGCTAACGCCAATTTTTTCGCCAATGCTTGCCAGCTTATCGTTTACCAGGTCGGCAATTTTAGCGCCGTTAATGGTAACGTTGTTCAGTTCTTCTGCACTTTTTACGTTGTTTTCGATAGCCGCATCAGCAATGCTTTTTGCAAAAGCTACAAAGTCTGCATTTTTGCTAACGAAATCGGTTTCACAGCTAATACACACTGCTATACCTGTTTTATTGTCGGCAGTAGTTTGTGCTATTACCACACCTTCTTTCGCTTCACGATCGCCACGCAATGCTGCTACTTTAGCGCCTTTTTTACGCAACCAGTCAATCGCCTCTTCAAAATTACCGTTGGTTTCTGTAAGCGCCTTGCGGCAATCCATCATACCTGCTCCTGTCATCTGGCGCAGTTTGTTTATATCTGCTGCTGTTATTGTTACTGTAGACATGTCGTTCTTCTTTTTAAAAATTAAAACTCAAGCTTTCATAATCAGGCGCGTTATTATCTTCCGCCACCAGGTCCGCCTGGTCTTCTTTCTCCGCCACCACCAAAGGGAGTGCGTCTTCTACCCTGTCCTTGCCCACCACCAGCATTGCCTCTGCCAGCACCCGGTCCGCGACCGCGACCGCCGCCGCCAGCGCTTTTCTCTCTGTCACCACCACCAGCTTCATCAATATCAAAGCGAGGGCCTCTTTCCACCACTTCCTCTTCCGTTTCTTCTTCAGCTTTTTCGCTCTGGCGCTCTGCCAAACCTTCTGCAATAGCTGCAGTAATATAGTTGGTAATGATGGCTATTGATTTTGTAGCATCATCATTCGCAGGAATAGAAAAGTCTACTTTGTTAGGATCGCAGTTGGTATCTACCATACCAAAAGTGGTAATGCCCAGGCGTTTTGCTTCAGCCAGCGCAATATGCTCATGCCCGATATCGATGATGAACAATGCTGCAGGCACACGACCTAACTGAGCAATACCGCCCAATACTTTTTCCATCTTTTCCTTATCGCGGGTAAGCGTCAGTCTTTCTTTTTTAGTAATGCTGTCGAAAGTACCGTCGTTCAGCATTTTTTCAATGCTCTGCATTTTCTTAACACTCTTACGCACGGTGTTAAAGTTGGTAAGCATACCACCCAGCCACCTTTCAGTAACATAAGGCATGTTAACACGCTTAGCGCATTCGGTTACAATTTCTTTAGCCTGCTTTTTGGTACCAACAAACATTATTTTTTTACCGCTTTTAGCGATGTTTTTTAATGCTGCCGCAGTTTCCTGCAGATTCTCAACAGTTTTGTTGAGGTCTATAATATGTATGCCTTTCTTTTCTGCGAAAATGTAAGGCAACATTTTTGGGTTCCACTTCTTACGCAGGTGACCGAAATGTACACCGGCTTCCAGTAATTGCTGTTGCAATGAAGTGCTATTTTCCATTTTATTGATTTGAATAATTTGAGTAATAAAGTTTGATAACGATTAACGCTTGCTGAACTGGAAGCTCTTTCTTGCTTTTTTCTTACCGAATTTCTTACGTTCAACACCTCTTGGATCGCGCATCAGCAAACCGGCTGCTTTCAGGGCGGGACGATAGTCGGCGCTGATCTCGAGCAATGCACGTGCAATGCCGAGCTTGGCAGCTTCTGCCTGACCTTTGATACCTCCACCGGCTGCGTTGATCTTTACATCGAACTTATCTAAAGATTCAACCGTTTTTAAAGGAAGTTCTACCTGGTTTTGCAGGTAAATGAGAGAAAAATATTGTTTGTAGTCTTTATCGTTTACAGTGATGTTTCCGTTTCCTTTCGAAAGGAATACTCTTGTCACTGCTTCTTTACGACGACCAACGCCATTTTTTTGCTTTTCCATTTATATTAAGCTTTAGGCTATTAGCGAAACCGCTATTAGCAGTTTACTAATTAAAATTTAAGTTCTTTGGGTTGTTGTGCAGTATGGGGATGCTCAGCACCTGCATACACAAATAATTTTTTGTAGATCTTACGACCCAGGCGATTTTTGGGAAGCATGCCTTTGATGGCTCTTTCCAGCACCACTTCGGGGCGACGGCTCAACAGGCTTTTAGCTGTTTCCTCTCTTTTACCACCAGGGTAACCCGAAAAGTTGATGTAAGTTTTGTCTTCCAGTTTGTTGCCTGTGAACTTTACCTTGTCGGCATTAATGATCACAACATAATCTCCGCAATCAACATTGGGAGTGTAATAAGGCTTGTTTTTGCCGCGCAGCACAGCCGCGATCCTGGCGCACATGCGACCAACGGTTTGATTGGTGCCGTCTACAACATACCAATTATGTTGCACGGTAGCCTCGTTCGCATGTTTGGTAGTGAAATGTAATTTGCTCATTTTTTAAGTTTTTTCCTCCTTGCCGGAGGGCGGACCTATCGCCATCCCGGTAGTATCCTGGTTAAAAATTGGAGCGCAAAGGTAGGTGGAATAATGATTCATTCCCAACAAATAAGCGACTATTTTTTACAGGCACCTTTATAATTGATTGAAAATCAATAAAAATTTTAACCGATAGAAACCACGGAGGCACAAAGACACCGAGGGGCACGGGGGATTTGTTGTTATCGTTTGCGGTTTATCGTTTGTGCCTTGTTCATAATACTATAATGAGCATCAAATAAGCGGGGCACTGTGCGCGGTTTCTCTCCTTGGGAGAGGTTAGGTGAGGCTTAAACCACGGAGGCACAAAGACACCGAGGGGCACGGGGGATTTGTTGTTTATCGTTTGTGCCTGCATAATACTATAATGAGCATCAAATAAGCGGGACACTGCGCGTGGTTCCTCTCCTTGGGAGAGGTTAGGTGAGGCTTTTGGCTCAAACCACAAACACACGGAGGTTCACAGTTTTTTAGGCGTATTGGACTTTCTTGAACTAAATTTAAAGCTGGCGCTCAAGTACCAAAATCAGGCACATGAAAAGTTTTTCGTTTAGTCGTCGCCGTTTTATAAAAGACAGTTCAAAAGCAGCCGCGGGTTTTGCCTTTTTATCTGCATTACCGAAGTTGTCGCTGGCTGCTCCGACCATCAAACCCCGCATCAGGTTTGCCGTTATCAGCATCAATCATTCGCATATCTATGGCATGACAGAGGCTGTTATGAAAGGCGGAGGCGAGCTGGTTTCTTTTTATGCAAAGGAGCCGGAGCTTGTGGCTGCCTTTGCAAAAAAATATCCGCAGGCAAAACCAGCGCGTAACGAAAAAGAAATACTGGAAGACAAATCCATACAGGTTGTGCTGAGCGCTGGTATTCCCGTAGAGCGGGCTCCACTGGGCATTGATGTAATGCATCATGGAAAAGACTTTTTAGTAGACAAGCCTGGCATTACCACGCTGGAACAACTGGCGGATGTAAAACGTGTTCAGCAAGACACCGGTCGGATGTACACCATCTTTATTGAAAGGCTCGAAAGCAAAACTATTTTGAAAGCAGGAGCGCTTATACGTGAGGGTGCTATCGGCAAAGTAATTCAAACCATGGGCACAGGGCCGCATCGCATCAATCCTTCATCGCGTCCTGCATGGTTTTTCGACAAGCAATATTTTGGTGGCATCATTACAGACATCGGGTCGCACCAGTTCGACCAGTTCCTCTATTTTACCGGTTCCACTAAAGCAGAGATTGTTTCATCGCAGGTGGGCAACATCAATCACCCGCAATACCCCGCATTTGAAGATTTTGGAGATGTTGTGCTGCGAGGTGATAAAGGAACAGGCTATTTTCGGGTAGATTGGTTTACTCCCGATGGATTGAAATCGTGGGGAGACGGCAGGATGACCATATTGGGCACCGAAGGATATATTGAACTAAGAAAGAACATAGACTTAGGCGGACGCGATGGCGGTAATCATCTTTTTTTGGTGAATAATAAAGAGACGAGATACATTGACTGCAGCAATGAAGCGCTTCCCTTTAGTGAATCGTATATAAACGATATTTTGAATCGTACGGAAACTACCATATCGCAGGAGCAATGTTTCCTTGCAGCAGAGTTGGCATTGAAAGCGCAGGCCATGGCGCAACCCGTGAGTTTTATCCAATAATGGCTTGAAATATCAGGCGTGAACTTGTTATCTTCAACAATTGCTCACTCTTCTTACAAAAGACTTTGTAAAGCTGTTAATATGGGCAACACTGATTGCATTACCGGTAGCAGGATTTTTAATGCACAAATGGCTATCGGGATATGCTTATCATACATCGCTCAACTGGTGGATGTTTTTAATTCCCATTATACTGTTGTTGAGCGTTACCCTGTTAGTAATCAGCAAAGAGGTTATAAAGGCGGCGTTAACGAATCCAGTAAAGCATTTGCGCTCGGAGTAACAGCATGCGTCTATACGGATGAACAATGTTTATCGTAATGGACTCCTCGTATCCCACGCGCAAGGCGACACCTCGGAGTGACAAACAGAGGAATGAATGCTGAGCAATTGCACTGATGCTCCATTTAGTACTCCTGCCTGTCACGCCGAAGTATGAGGCGTCTGTCTTCGCTGCGACAACCTGCTGACAATACGGACAAACATTGTAATCGTAATAGACTCCTCGTATCCCACGCGCAAGGCGACGACTCGGAGTGACAAGCAGAGGAATGCAACGACTTACAGTCTCTCATCATGCTGCGACACATCCAACCCCGCCTCTTCCTCTAATTCGGTTACGCGTATTGGATGGATAAGATTGGTAAGCTTAAATACCACAAAGCTCATGATTAACGAATAGGCAACGACTATCACACAGCCCAATAACTGCACGAAGAAAAAACGTACACCGCCATAAAACAGCCCATCAGCCCCTAAGGGGTTAATGTCTTTGCTGGCAAAAATACCCGTGCATATCATACCAACAATACCGCCCACGCCATGACATGGAAAAACATCCAACGTATCGTCAATGGTGGTTTTACCTTTCCAATGCACCGCCAGGTTGGATATTATGGCAGATATAAAACCAATAAAACAGCTTTGGGGCAACCCGACAAATCCGGCTGCGGGAGTAATGGCCACCAGCCCTACTACAGCGCCTATACAAAATCCAAGTGCGGAAGGTTTCCTGCCACGCCTGGCATCAAAAAATATCCACGATAAACCAGCGGCGGCAGAGGCGATATTGGTATTGGCAAAAGCGTTTACTGCCAAACTGCTGGCACTAAGCGCAGAACCGCCATTAAAACCGAACCAGCCAAACCACAATAAACCGGTTCCCAATAGCACATACGTTATTCTTGCAGGTTTTAATGCCTCCCTGTTAATATGCACTTTGCGTTGCTTTAGCACAATTGCTCCTACCAAAGCTGCGCAACCCGCCGATATATGCACTACAGTACCACCCGCAAAATCGAGCACGCCCATCTTTAATAACAATCCCTCAGGGTGCCAGGTCCAGTGCGCAATAGGTGCATAAATGAGCAAGCTGAAAAGGATCATGAACAACACATACGATGTAAACTTGATGCGCTCGGCAGTGGCGCCTACCACCAGTGCAGGCGCAATAATGGCGAACTTCAACTGGAACAATGCAAACAATAAAATAGGAATGGTTGGCGCGAGTTCCCACGGCGCATGACCGTTAATACCCCGCATAAATAAAAACTCCATCGGGTTGCCAATAAAACCGTGGAATGAATCTCCAAACGCCAGTCCAAATCCGAATACCAGCCATAACACACTGATCAGCCCGGTTGCAATAAAACTTTGCAGCATGGTGGAAATGACATTTTTCTTGCTCACCATTCCTCCATAAAAGAAGGCCAGCCCGGGTGTCATTAAAAGTACGAGGGCAGATGATATCAATACCCAGGTAATATCTGCGGAGTTGTACACTTTGGAACCATCAAAATCGCCAACAAGGGGAATAAAAATACCTGTAATAGAAAACAAAGCCAATAAGTAAAAAGGGGCAGCGCTGCTAAACCTGTTTATATTCATAGTGCCAGTAACGTTTTGATAAATATAGTAAGCTAATCGGTTTCTGGTTTTATCCGGCTTATTTTTTTCTTTAGCACTGCAATGGATCAGTAAAAGAAAACTTATGTATCGGTCACCCTGAAGGTTAATAGGTGATAGCTGACAGTTCCCTATAGCTTATTCATAATCTCTTTTGGAATATCCAATGTTCTGATGGGAAAAGGAATATTGATACCGTTTTCGTTAAAGGCTGCCCTAATGGCCATAATGGCATCGGATTTTACCATGGCTATTTCGGTAATTGTTTTCGAAACGGCAGAAAACCTTACATCAAAGTTGATAGAACTATCGGCAAATTCGGTATAGGTTAAAACAACGGGAGCCGACCCAACGGCCTGGGGTACCCGTTCACGTATGGTGGAAATAACCAGTTCTTTTACAAAAGGCAAATCGGAATTGTAGGCTACACCGCAAGAGAGTTTTATCCGCGACACTTCGTTGTAGGAATAGTTCTTCAGCGGATTTTCGATGATCATTTTATTGGGAATAAACACCAGGTTATCGTCCATCGTTCTCAGTTTAACCACTCTCAGGTTGATATCTTCTATTACGCCCACATAACCATTCGTTTCAACCTGGTCGCCAATCCGAAGATCCCTGATAAAAGAAAGCGTCATACCCGAGAAGGTGTTACTGAGCGTTCCCTGCAAAGCCAAACCAATGACCAACCCTGCTACGCCGGCTCCGGCAAGAATGGTGGTTAATATATTGTCGAGATTGAGGATGTTCAGCGCCGCTAAGAAAAAGATCACTACCACAGCAATGGAGACAATATTAGCTGTCATGTTTCGGGCTGAAGGTTTCACACCCCGCAGCCGCAATATTTTTACCACCACCTTTTTAATAATGCGGGCACTATAAAATCCCAACAAAAATACCAGCAGGGCTATTATGATATTAGGAGTATGCTCAACAAACGCAGTCAGCCATTCTTTAATTCTGTCGGTGAATACATTAATGAAGTAAACAGATAATGTTTTCATTTGTTAGCATTTAAAAAGTGAGGGTTCCAAGTTACAATGCAGCTTTCATATTTGTTGCATTTTTTTGAAAAAGCGTTGCAGCACCAGTGGCATTTTGCCACTTGCAAATTCAACCTGCGCAACAAAGTAGAAATTGATCTGGCCCAATTGTCCATAATTGGCTATATTCATTCGCGGTTTTAAATGATATGTAAACCACCGTACAACCTGTTTGCCAAAATAAAAAATCATATATGCCTCACAACAGACGTGATTTTATGAAAACTTCTACCCTGCTGGCTGCCTCGGGTATGATCTCTCCATCATCTTTATTAAGTGCTCCCAATGCAAAAAAGATAAGGGTCCTGGTATGGGACGAAACAGGCGATGCGCAGAAAGAAGCGTATGAGAGCTATCTCGGTAAATCCATTGCCGATCAGCTAAGTACTCACCCAGCCTTTACCGTTAGTTCGGCTACGCTCAACGGCCCGGAACAAGGTATTAGCAGCAGCGCACTGCAAAATACCGATGTACTAATATGGTGGGGGCATATCCGGCACGGCGAAATTTCAGCCGCCAAAGGACAGGAAATTGTGCAACGCATTACATCGGGCAATTTATCATTTATAGGTTTGCACTCAGCACACTGGTCGGTGCCTTTTATTGAAGCGATGAATGAAGTAACAAGACGGCGGGTGTTTGCAGACGGATCGTTAAAGAAAGGAGATGTAGAATTTATAGCGCCGGAAGTAAGAAAATCGCTGCCCAAAAGAACCGATCGCATTGCTCCGTATACGGATATCCGTAAGTTTCCTGATGGCAGTAAAAAGCTGCAGGTACATTTGCCCAACTGCTGCTTTCCTGATGTGGCAAACGATGGCAAGCCCAGCACCATCAGGGTGCAAAAAAAAGAACATCCAATTGTAAAAGGATTGCCTCCTATTTTGCAGTTGGCTAAAACAGAAATGTACAACGAACCGTTCCATGTACCGGAACCCGATCAGTTAATACTGGAAGAATGCTGGGAAAGTGGTGAATGGTTCCGCTCGGGTATGTTATGGCAACTTGGTAAGGGAAAAGTTTTTTATTTCCGCCCGGGACACGAAACCTATCCCATCTTCAAAGAAAAATGGGTAATGCAATTGCTGACCAATGCGGTTCAGTGGATGGGGCAGTGAGCGGGAAGCGGTCAGCGGTCAGCCGTCAGCCGTCAGCTTTCAGCCATCAGCAATTAGCAATCAGCAATCAGCTATCGGCGAAATTGCTTTCACCTCTCACCTTTGACCTTTCACCTCAATAGTATCTCCCAATCAACCTATTCTCCACAATTATCTTTTTCATTAAGCGGGGATTAATAGGACCTTGTTTGGCGTATACGATCTTGCCACCTGGTTCAACGAGGATGGTATAGGGCAGTGCGCCCTGCCATTTCGGATCTACGGCTTCAATCAGTTTGTACTTGTCGTCTTCGCTGAAAATATAATTTTTGTTGGATGCCTGCTGTTCTTTTAAAAATTCCAGTGCCTTCTCTTTTTTGCCAGGGGAATCGGCACTGATGCTGATGAATTCAAAATCGCGTTTCCTGTACATGCGGTAAATGGTAATAAAATCAGGAAACTCGCTTACACAGGGACCGCACCAGGTAGCCCACACATTGATCAGCCGCAGCTTTTTGGAGTCGTTCTTCAACAAATCTTTAATACCTTTTTCGTCAATGGCGTCCAATTGTACTGGCTCTTTCGCCCATTGCTCTTTTGCTTTGGTGATCCAGTCGCTTTTTTCCACCCACTTCACAGAACAGCCAAACACCTTGGTGGTTTCAGGTGAAACTTTTTTGCCCGCCAGCAAGGCTTCGATAGCGTTGCGTGTATCCAGGTTCTTCGGTGTTTTGGTAGGATCTTCCACATCGTCTATCCTTCCCTGGTAGCGAAGCTTGCGCTCACCGTCGAATATAAAAACATGCGGCGTAGCCACAGGCCCGTAGGCTTTTGCCGCCACTTCATGATCGCCATCGTATAAATAAGGAAAGTTGAAATTCTTTTCCTTGGCCCTGATTTTCATTTCCTCGAATGAATCGCTCAGGTCAGTATAATCCAATTCGCTCAATGTAATGGAATTAGGATCGTTAGGCGAAATGGCTACCACTCCTACTCCTTTCGCTGCATAGTCGTTTGTTATTTTGATGATACGGTCTTCGTATGCCTGTGCGGTTGGACAATGGTTACAGGTAAATATTACAACCAGTATTTTTTTATCGCTGAAGGAAGAAAGGGTATAGGTTTTATCATCTACGCCTTTTAAACTGAATTCAGGGGCTTTGGCTCCAATAGCCAACGTAGGATGCTCTTCGGCAAAGCAGATGTTGATTGCAACCGTAGTTAAAACAATCAGTAATAAAAGAAAGCGTAGATTTTTCATGACTGATATTTTCTAAAAGTTACGGCTTTAATAAATACAGGCCAATAAGTTGAGCATGCAAAAATTTACCCGCCAAGGTTCGTCCCACCATAGCCGTCAACTTTGGAATTAGATTAATGTAGGTTGTTCCGGGCAAGGTAGACTCCTCCTTTCGTCGGAGTGACAAGCAGTAGAATAAAGGTTAAGCAATTGTTCTGATGTTCAGCTTTGCACTACCGCTTGCCATGTCGGGTAAACAATTAGTGGAACTAAAGCTCTTTGAAAATGACAAACGTTATATACTACCCTGGACTTCGAAATGGTACGCTCCAAGTCGGTAACGATTTGGCAGGAGCATTTCAAGATTCTGTTGTTGAGTTCACAGTAGTACTAAAGCTTAATCAGGGCGTTCCCGAAATCGGCTGTAATCGATTTCGGGCGGCTTTTTGCGTTACTTTTTTCCGCAAAAAAGTAACAAAAAGCAGAGGGTGTATAGCTGAAAGTAAAACCGCGTTTGTACAAACAAAAATTAAGTTTATAACCAACTGATAAACATCATACTGAAAACATGTCATTGGCAATGAATGAGACATCTGGCTCGCTGATGTTCTTAAGTTGACGGCTATGTTGAGACACGAGCCAGGGCAAACGGCAGGATACGGCGTTAATCAACACGCACAACTTTCACCTTTCATTTTTCACCCTTCACCTTTACGATTCCGCATCCAACCCTTCCTTCGCTTTTTTCTTTGCCTGCCTTAAGCGGTATTGAAAGGTGAGATTGATTTGTCTCAATCTGCCTTGCGAACTGCCCGACGCATAAAAATTAGCGCCCTCTGCAATGGAACGATACCTGCGGGAGTTAAACACATCCAGTACATTCAGCGTTATAGTTGCTTTATTCTTTATCACATCTTTGCTTATCGACAGATCAAGCGTGGCTAAAGATTTTCGTCTACCCTGTGGCGTTTGTTGGGGCGCTTCATAGTTGCCACGCAATTGTATATCTGTATTTTTCCAAACGGTTGTTCTCGATAGCAAACGCACCATCCAGCTGTAAGTATCGCTTTCAAATTCATCGCTCAGGTTGCTGCCATCGGTAATGGCGCGGAAAAAATTAAAGCTGCCGTCAAGCTTCCACCACGGATAAGGCGAATAAGAACCTGTGAACTCTGCCCCGAATGAATTTTCGGTGGCCAGGTTTTCGGGTATGGTAATAGAATTTCCGTTGTCGTCTACCCTCCTTACAGAAATGATCTTTCCCTTTGTATAACGATAATACAGCGAAGAACTGATAGAAGCCCGGTCGAGGTATTTGATATGTCCTATTTCGAACGCATCCGTAAATTCCGGGTTGAGGTCGGGATTGCCGCTCCAGTAATTTCGGTTATCGCTGTACGTCATAAAAGGACTCAGATCGTTGTATTGCGGGCGACGCACTCTTTTGCTGTAACTGAGCTGCAACGCGTGCCCCTTGGGTAAATCGTAGGTTACATGCGCGCTTGGGAACAGGTTGGTATATTTTCTTGGATTTACTTCGTTTGTTTGTTTGAGCGTGGTTGTTACATCAGTTATCTCGCCGCGCAGTCCCAC